>NZ_JAGSTV010000003.1:0-586525 GCF_018148075.1 Burkholderia sp. AU19243 | reverse complement strand
CCGCCGACGCTCCGGGCCCGTCAACACTTCCATCACTTCCTGCCTAGTGTTAGTCAAAAACACAGTCCTATGCCTACCCGTTATTGTAAGTGGGTGACTGTGTCCGGCGTTTCAGGGGGCTGCTCCAGGTGCACCGTTGTATCTAACGTGCGTAGTCGTTAAAGTAACAGCGTTGTCCGCTGCTTGACAGATCGTCCGGCAGAAAATACGAGGCAACTGCCATGGTGACAAAAACATGATCGTCGCATCAAATAATTAAAGCGTGAGGGGGCGGTATCGGGAGCGATATTGAAATCGAGGATCTGCATGCGTCGCTGACGGCACGTTTTGATGGGCTGCGCGCCGCGCGCGGCGGTGCTCCTCTTTATTTGCTAGAGCATGGCCTGTCCGGCGCCGACCTGGAGGCAATGCTACGTTCGACGCGAATTGGTCTGTGCCATCATCCAATTGAAGGATCTTGGTGGGGACTCCACCCCTTGCCACTGCTCATCGCGGTGACCGAGATTGGCTATACCTATCGCGGCACTGGTACTGACTTCTGGCCAATTTTTGCTGAACGACTCGGAGAAATCTCCGTTGCGACTCGCTCGGCACTGTCGAACTTGTTTCGCCGGACAGCTGGCCGCATCGGGCTCGCTACACCTACCGATACACCCTGGAATCGCGCGTTTTGCCACATCGCCTGGCCCGTACTTCACGCTATTTTACCCATTGAACTTCACCGATCGCTCGCACGCGTGCTGCGGGACGTGAGGGTACACCTGGATGTCAGTGGTAGCGACGCTACACTGATCGCCCCCATCCGCAGTCGCGCTCACTTTGCGGGCTGCGTTCGTTTGATCGCTTGGCTTGAGGATCAGCAAACTGCGGCGGCGGTGGTACGCCAACTTTTAGATCCCGGCCACCAACATGCGATCGCAAATTCGGCGTTGGTCCGGATTGCAGCCGATCTGGGCGCGGACGAGATTGCGAGCACGGCGCTGCGCGATTCCCGAAGGCGTCAGAAAGCGCTTGGAGCTCAGCCGGCACGGCGTAGTCGGGCAACTCCTGCCGTCGCCGAGACTCGTTTTGCCACACTTGTCCTACAGTCGACAGACCGGGGACTCTCGGTCGGCCTTAAGATCCCTCAATTGGCGCCAGTAGCACGCGATGCGGCCCGGGCTGCCCTCGATGCGATCAGATGGCGCGCGCTTCTATGGGGGCAAGGTCGGCCAGTTCCTAGTCGGAACATTTTCTCGGATTATCCTCTGTGGCTAACCGTCGCGACTTTACCGCCGGCGGAAGTTGCTCTGATAGCGGGGGCTGCCAACCTTCCACTGTCCCAAGAGGCGAGAGATTTTCTCGGTAGTCTTCGCGTCGATACCGTCACACCGATTCTATTTTCAGATTTCGCTGCCGATGGCAACGCCCTTCAGCGATCATCTAGGAAAGTCAATGACAACGAGCGCTACATTGTTCTTGTCGCCCAAGAACAACTTCCGGCATCGGCAGAGTCCTTGGGCCGCGTGGCGGATTTGCGAGCCTATCGGATTGATGTCCGTCAGCCGGACGGTGCCGTTTGGTTGTCGCAACTTGGTTACTTCGTGCGTCAATCTGCACGGCTCACCTGGCTCGGTAATCCAGAGGTGGAGCAGCATCGACCGACGCGACGATTCCGAAAGGGGGGATATGTCGCTTTCGAAGTAACAGCGGTTGGATCTGCATGCGATGTGCGCTTGGTTGCACCTGACGGAGGTCATTCGCATCTCACCGGCATCAACAGCGTTCTCGCTGGCTTCGTAGCGCATCAGTTAGGCATGTACGAACTTCATTACGGCGCAGGAGATTCGACAGCGTTTGAAGTTATCGAAGAGGATGATGATGCCGATCTGCTCAGCGTCGAAATCGACACCGGAACCGGAACGATCGGGGACCTCGCAGACCGGCAGGTCACGCTGCGCTTCGAAAGTGAGGTGCCACTTCAAGAAGCAGAAATAGAGTTTCGGTTGATGTGCGACGGTCGCGAATTCGCTCGAATCCGTCAAATTTTGCCTGATACGCCTTGTCGCCTCAACGGCGATGATCCCATATGGGACGCACTTCTCACACAGGAGGCGCTTGAGCGCCTTCTGCGCTCGAGAACCGCTGAGCTTCGCGTCCTTGTCCACGGGTTGATCGATGAAAGTTTTCGGTTCGAATACGTGGCAGCGCCATTTGCTTGGGAGCGCGATGCTGCCGGCAAACTGACCGCCTTTAACGAGACGGGCGAGATGAGCCTGTTTATGGCATCGTCACAAAAACCACTTGAGGTGGCGCAGGTAGCCGAGCGAGATAACAGTTCAGATATCGTTCTCTATCGCGCTGGGAATGGGGCTCCGCTGTTGGCAGGTGGGCTTTGTTTCGGGCGGAAGATATGGCGTGCGAACGACGCCGAAATTGCGAGGGTACCGACCCGGTTGCTTCGTCAATTCGAGGGGGGGCGTGGTGACGCCGCAGACGCACGCAGTGTTGTCGAAGCTTTGATCTCCTGGTCTGCCGCAAGTGTCGACCATCCAGTTACGCAGTTTCGTCGTGGTCGAGTTGTTGAGCAACTTGACCGGTGGTTGATACAGCAGTTGTGCGGGACCGAATGGGCTGACCGTGAGGCGGCGTTGGCAACACGCCGCGAGACGTCTTTCGGGCCAGCCTTCTTGAAGGCCTGTGCAAACCTTCAAGTCGGCTATGCCGATATCGACCTGCCTCAAGCGCAGCAGGTTCTTCTCCATCGCATCCTTCTTCGCTTAATCGATGCGCGTGGCCTACGAATGTTGCTTCAAGCTGGATGCGAACCCGTCGATCAAGATTTTGGCATCGCCTTTGATGATCTATTCAATGATGCTTATTCCATCTTATACGACACACTCAAATCTCTCGGTGAAAACTGCCCGTTCGACCCGGACGCAGATATCGATGTTGGCGAGGTGAGTGACAACTGGGATCGCGCGCGGTGCATAGCATCGTCAGAAGTGGCACTCACCGACCTTGTCGGATTGCTGCGGCCGCTTGGAGCCGGAGACACGCTGAGTTCGGCTGACTTCGAGACTATGCTTCCTGACAACGTCATCGATCTTATGCACGATTGGATCACGCAATACGTGCCGACGCATCATGTACGCAATTGGAACCGGGAGTTGGTTGAGGCGGCTTACTGGCTCTTGGCCAAGCCGGCCGTGGCTGCACGCCTTTCATGGGAATCAGCGACAGAAAGACTGCTAGCCGACCGGTTCTCCGCGCGAGCGATCCGATATGCCGCGTTAAGGATGGTAGGTGGGAGTCGAAAATGCAAATGAGCGATCCCTTTGTCGATTTATGCCTGGGCGTCCAAGCGCTCCGTCGCACGGTTGAACGCGAGATCGCTGGCCTTGGCGGGGCGACTGGCGTTGCGGCAGTGCCGTATCCGCATCAAATCGCCAACGTTCAGCGAGTACTTACCGACAGCCGTATTCGCCATCTAATTGCCGATGAGGTTGGCCTTGGAAAGACGGTGCAAACCTTGATGGTTCTGAACGCGCTCAGGATTCAGAATCCCAGGCACCGTGCGCTCATACTGGTGCCCGAAAATTTGGCTCCGCAGTGGTTACTCGAGTGTCAGTCACGCGGCCACTTCACTCCACTCGACTACGCGCCGCATCAGGATGAGACCGGTAGACATGTTCGACTCGCCTATTATGAGCAGTTGCGCTCGCTTACCGAGATCGACCCAAACCTGTATGACCTGTTGATCGTCGACGAGATCCAACGGCTGCAGAGCGATGCCCGTCAGCGCATCGCTGATGTTGCGGGAGAATTTCGGCAGTTGTTGCTACTATCTGCAACGCCAAAGCTCGAGGACGCCCAAGCATTTCGACAGTTGCTCACTATTCTCGAGCCCAGTCGCATGGCATTGGCCGCGCGCACGTCGGACGCGCCGGACGCGATTCTGCGGAACCGAGAGGCAGCAATAGCGACGCTACTTAACACCGGAGCGCGCGAGCAATGGGCCGCCATAGGTCTCCTTCCTCCGCCGGAAGGGGTCAGTTGTGCGACGCTCGCGTCGACTCACAGTGTACTTCGCCGGGTCACTCACACGCGGCGACGCGATTATCCCGATCTGCTGCCTCAACGCGTGCTGCACCGTATCGGGGTAGAACCGACCAGCGATGAAGTCGTGCGCCAGGAACAGGTTTGGAAATTCATTGGGCATGCGGTCCGTGGCGAGGTATCAACGGACCTCGCCCGGCTCGGGCAAGTTGCCCTGCGCTCACCACGTGCGCTTAGCGAACGCATCAACGTCCTGAGAGGTCGTGATCAGCGCGATCCTCAGGGCTTTCTAAATGTAGCAACCAAGCATCTTGACCTTGCGAACGGCGACAGTCGTCTTGAGGCGTTGATCGACTTGCTCGTCGAGATTTGGAATGTAGATCCCGAAGAGGCGGTTCTAGTAGTTGCCGAGGACAATCCGACGGTTGACTACCTCGAGCGTATGATCCCGCAATTCCTGCCTGAGATTGGATCACGTGGGCACCGACGACCACTATCCATTGCCGTCAAGCGCAACCGCGACGCTGCGGCCACTCCCGATCTCGTGGATCTGTTTGATGAATATGACGAGAGCCTCGGCGGCTTTGTTGATGGTGACGATCAGTTGTTAGTCGCGGCCGACTTGGCGCAAGTCGGACTCAATCTCCAGCATGCTCGCAAACTGATCTTCTTCAGCATCCCCTGGTCACCGGTTGCAGTCGAACAATGGATCGGTCGCCTCGATCGCCTGGGAAGCACGGCGCTCGAGAATCAGTCTGGCGAGCGATCAATCGATATTTGCGCCATCTACCAACGTGGGCAGGTGGACGAACGGGTCGTTTCGATACTGGACGACTTTGCGATCTTCGAGCGCAGCATTCGCCTCGATGGCGACGAAATCAATGTCGTTAGTCAACATATTGTTGATGCAGCTCTCGCGCCGCATAGCGTCAATTGGCGTGCGCTGTCAGAGGAAGCGCGGGCCATGGCGAACGATCGCAGCGACGCCCTAGACACGCCATTGTCGGCGGCATTACCGTGGCGACCGGAGCAAACGCGCGCGCTTGCGGATTATTTCGATCGGGTCGGAGCGATTGGCCCAATGCTCGAGCACTCGGATGCTCGTCGGGCGATCGTACGAATCGAAGCGGCACTTCGAGGCTGGATGCGTCTTATTAGACGAGCGGATGGTCTGCGTCTCTGGAAAGGTGAGGATAAAGACAAGTCGTCGCGCAGATTCCGGTTGTTACACTATTTCCGGTCGAGTTATTCAATAGGGCCGATCGAGCCGCGCTTCTTGCTTCCCGGCCTCGAGCCAAGCGTCGGCCAGCGTTACGCTTATCTCGACAGCAGACGCGCACTCGAGTCGCCGCCAGTGACCACGGTTTATGTTGACGACAATCCCGTAACCCCTCTCAACTTCCTGGATCATGGAAATCCGATCCACGACGCTCTGGTCCGGGAATGGGCGGAAATCGGCAAGGCAGCGCCGGCGTACCTCGAGGTGCACGTTCCCGAGGGACATTTGCTCGCGAATGATTGTGGACGCGGCGTCTACTTGGTCGCGATTCTCAGTTGGGTACCCGGAGAAGTTCATCTATCTGAACTCGACCAGTCACATGTCTTCCAACGATTTCAGGAGGCGCGGACGCGTCAGGAGCAGAAACCGTTGCTCGACGCGATCCAGCAGATGGAGGAAGACCTACGCGCCGACCGCTTCTGGCTCAACAGTATACTCACAGCGCGCTTGGATGTGCTTGCAGCCCAGTACGTCAATGGCAACTGGAGTCTTGTCGATGCGGCCGTTGCAGACGCACTTTTAACGCCGTGGTGCCCTACGGCGAAAGGTAAGGACCAGATCCTAGCCAAGGGACAAAAGATTGGGCCAGCCCCCGAGCTCAAAGGCGCCCAGAGCGCCGGCATCAGATTGCTACGACAAGAGTATTCTGACCGTCATCGGCGTTCACTTGGCGAGTGCGTCGATCTCCAAGAAAGAATCGAGAGCCGACGCTATCTGATCGATACAGAGGCGAATGATCTCATCTGTTGGAGACAGGCCCAGTTCGATGACGCAGTCTCTCTCGGTCTAGAGACCAGCGAGCAGGGATTTGCACGTAGTCGCTTTCGATCGATTCGCAATGCGCGAGACATGGCAATATATGCGCGTGATGTCCGCCTTGCCCGCATCGACAACTTGATGCATGCGCTGAGTACGCCTTTATATCGTGAATATAAATTGGTAATGCTGACGGTCGAATGAGCACTTAAATCTCGGCACGGCACCACTCATCAAAACAATGGTTGGCTTTTTCGCTCACCTGCCATGTCCAGGCTTGGCGTCCCGGCACGCCAAGCAGACGGAGTGCCCGAATGAATTGAGCTGGGATAGGATATTCAAATGCGAGGACTCCGTTCTGCCAGGTTGAGCGCTCAGGCGCCCCTAGCGCGACTCCGCGCGCCAAAAGCGCCCAGTTCCACTCGTCCCAATCATAAAGATCTAAGGCGTGCGCGTCACATCCGTCTACACAAGCCACTACGGGGTGCCACTCATTAGGATTGCGGCCGGGGCGAACACCACACCACGTTCCGTTCGGAACCGACGCCACCCAACGCCCGGAAACACCGTCGGCGTTGGGGCGGCCGAAGAAGCCAGTCGCATGTGGCGAAGCGACCACAGCCCGCAATTGGGTAGGATCGATCGGATTTCCTTTGTACCGCAGTACGGTCTTCAAGACATCCCAGAATTCGCTGATTGTCCCTCCTGCTTGGCTACCTACTCGGCGCACTATGTGCGAGTGAAAGGCTGCCGGTCCGAGCCAGTCGGAAAAGTGCACTGGAGTCACGGTGGCGGGTACGGTCGAAGCCAATCGAGCATATAGACCATAGTCATGTGCGATCATTGATTCTTTCGCAGTGTTTCCCAGCGCAACATATGCTGCGTCACCAATGTTGACCCATATCGGGCGTGACAGTACGAGACTGGTCCTGCCGTCGAGACGCGCAACCGTGACATCGCCGATATCAATCAGAGCATCGATGACATCGGCGACACAATCGCGGACCTGACCTTCTTCGAATCCAGTGGCGATCAACTGCCGATGTATATATTCAGTGACACGTGCTCGCGCTGGGGAGCGCCAAGAATGGATACACGTGCGTACTGCTTCGGCTACCGAGCCCACAGTTGGCGCGCCCCCGCAGCCAGTTTCAAAGCCTAGCCTCTGGCGCAGCGTATTCTGGTCGAGAGCCTCAAGCATCGATTCGACTCGCTGCTTCAGCTCTTTCGATGATCGATCTAATTCTCTCATCGTGAGTAACAAGTATCAGAACATGACGAGCCCGGCTGCACGCAACATAGAGGTCGGCAGATGTAAAGCCTGAACTGAGCGTGGCCAGATCGTAAACGATGACGACATCGGCCTCTAGCCCCTTAAAGGAACGCGCGGTCGTGCACAGTACACCCTTCCCAACTCGCCAGTCCGCTGCTGACGTAACGATGCGTGTGCCGCTAACCTCGTTCAAGCCTTTAAGGCTTCCACGCTCTTTAGAAGCCGGGCCGATAAGAACAATCTGACGTGGTGCCAACTTCTCGTCATCGAGCACTCGGCGTAGTTCGTTTGCCACGAGGCCTGTTTGCTGAGTCGACGCAGTCGCGCGAAGCATACGCACATCGACTCCGACGGGGGCCCCCGTCGGAGACAATGTTTCAAGAGGCACGAGATTAGCGCTTAGCCTAGCAATTCGCCTGGTATTCCGGCAGTTGATGTTGAGTGTATAGCGGGCTGGAAACTCGAATGGCGGTGGACTTGCGTTAGCCCGAAGGCTCTGAGCGAGATCCATAAAGACATAGGTCGCTCCACTCTCGCCGCCTTTAATGAGAGGAAACAGTGCGTACCACCAAAGTTCGGCAAAGTCTTGAGCCTCATCGACGACGAGTGCGCCGTAGCGCGGTTCATCTATTGCAAAGACGCTTGCGACAGCGGCCTCGAGAATCGAGACAGCATCCTCCTCCCAGAACTGACGTGCTGCGGCCTGGTCTGTGGGAACGTCGAAGGGCAACCCTGCCTTCCTCGCCAGTTCAGAAGCAAGCGAGTGGAAGTGGTACACGTCAACGAGCCCGGCGATTTCAGCCCGACTCGGATCCGCAGCGAGTTGCTCGCGCAGCCATTGAGCAAGTTCTCTGTTGTAGCAGACGAACAGACATCGAATTCCCTGGCGTGCGAACGCCAAAGCGCGCTCGATCGCCAGCAGCGTCTTACCTGAGCCGGCCACACCTTCAACCAGCAATTGTCGGTTTGCGAACAGGCCCCGAAAAGCGAGCGCCTGGTTGTCGGTCAATTCGAGCAATTTCTCGCGACCGGCTTCGATCTGCGGCGAGAGTGGGCGCATGATCTGGAAGCGCGGCAACAGCACGTCGAGCATCTCGATGAACTCGGCCCGCTCAAGTTTGCAGACTTTTCGCGGAAAGGCCGTGAAGGCTTTCTCGATCATTCGCTCGAGTTCATACATGCGGTCAACGTCGATGAGGATTTGATCAGCGACATCGAGTGGCAGGACACCGGTGGCACGCCCGTGCGGAAAGACCACTGCATACCCGTAGACAAATTTACTCGTGGTGATTCGCCCGCCTGTGCGCTCCTCCACGGCGTCGGTCAGCGCATGCATGTTACGCCGTGCCTGATCGAATGGATTGGTGATTTTGCGTTCGCCTTTGGCAAGCTTGCGGAACCATTGATGACCGCGAGCGAACATCTCCTCGCCTCCCTTCACCTCGAGAACGAGCAGACCATAGTCGGGATGAAAGATGACGAAATCCGCTTCGCCCTCGCGTAACGGCGCGTCGATTGAATCGCGCTCAGGGCGGAGCCACGGGAGAGAATGGACAACGCGGTACGTATCAGGAAGTTGATCGCGCAGCGCGAGATAGACATCTCGTTCTGAACCGTGAGCGATTTGGTCAGCCGTCACGTCGGGGATCATGATCGCCATAGTCAGTCACCCATTTTCCGGTGAAACGCGCCGAGAAACTCTACCGCGTCGCTGTTGATCTGCTCGGCACGCGCTGTCGGCTGCAAGGAGGCGTATCGGACGCGGTATCGGTCAATACCGCTCTCTTTGATACTCGCGCCTACCAAGCCGAACGTTACATCACTGCCGGATGCTTGAAATGCCTTACCATCAGTCCTCCGGATCAACATCGGCGTTTGACTTCGCTCTTCTACACGACTGAACATGTGCCACGTCCCTTTGGTAAATGGGCGCGCCTCTCCGAGCTTCGTGTTTTCCATCGTTTCGATATCGAGCCGGACGATGAAACTGTTCTTTGGCGCGTCTGGAACGTCGGCGAACAGAGTAGTCGGCGGCAGGTCCGGACCCGATCCACTGAGATCAGCCAACGCTCGATAAACCGGTACGCCGGTGTCTGCAAGAGTAAAGGGTGTATCTTCACGTTCGCCGGCCGAGGCTGCATCAAGCGCTCGCAAGACAGCAACTGGTAGTGCGCGGTCCACGAGCAACTGGTCGAGATAGCGGTCGGTCGCTTTGCGACCCCGCGCGAAAGCCCGTTGTGATCCCGGTTGCTCGCGGATGAGAGGGTGACTGATGACCAACGTGCGCCCGCCATGCATCGGCAAGCTCAGCGCGCCATCCGGACCGCGCTCAACTTCTTCGCCGGCATCAATCAAATCAGTTTGAAGGATATCCAGGAGTCGATCTTCTACAGGCTCTGGAACCCACGGTCGCTCGCCATAGAGAATGTGGCGAAGGAACGTCGCGCCGAGATGCCGGTCAAGATCAGCGTGATCCCAGCGGTTCTTGTGTGAGCGCAAGCAAGCGTAGCAGGACGATGAGCACTCGCATCGTTCCAAAAGGTCTAACGCTCGTGAAAGCAATGCTTCTGGATCACGCGCCGCTGTTCGAACAAAGCCTGCACCGCCGGGTGCCGTGTCGTAGAGGAATACCTCGACCTCGCTACCGCGCGCACCGCCCTCGTTGAGGGCAGCGCGATGACCGCCCCCAATATCAGCCGCGTCAACGTCCAGCAGTCCAGCTGCTGCAATACTCAACGCTTCGGCAATCGTCGTCAGCACGATGCGGCCAACGGTCGAACCGGCGGGCACATGAAGCTCTGGCGACAAACGGAATGAAAATAGCGCGATGTCGGTCAGGAACTCATGACCGAGAACGATGGCTCTTCCGCGACCGTCGCACAGTTCAGGCTGTTTGCCATGGTTCGGATAAGGTCGCCGGTGCGGCTTTGTTAGCTGGCCCTCGGCCCAGCCGGTCGGTTCCGTTCTTCCACATGCGGGACAGTAGAGGAAACCGGTCTCCGGACTTCCTGCTTTGCGAACACCAAGGTTCGTCACCATCAATGTTTGCTTAGAGGCCCAGGCACCAAAGCCGCTGCCATCTGGGCGCTTGAGTTCCCCCAATTCCTGATGCAACTCGAAATGAGGTGCACTTAGTTTAGCGCGCGTAGGACGCGTCAAAAGAGGTGTTTCGTCACCAGCTAGTTCGAACCGTTCATCATAGGGATGAGCAAATCCAACCGGGACAACCCAGCGCTCTGCAGGTCCCATACCTGCCTTCTTCTTGCAAGCTGGGCAATCCTCTGTGTCTCCGCGACGATGATTGTCGTCGGGGTCTTCGAGCTTCGCGTAGCCGCAGCGACCGCATTCATAGTAGAGCCTCTGGGCTCGATAGGCGTTGATGCGGTCCTTTTGAAATCCAGAATAGATCGCCATCGAGCGGAATTTTTGACCGTCGACCCAGACTTCTCGTCCAGGCGCATATTGGCTAAGCGCTTGGGTTAAGCCAGCTTGTGGCGAATAAGCGATCTCGGCACGATAGCGCGTGCTGGATGAATCGAACACAGTGAAGGAAACTACGTCGGTCGGAAAGGCGTAGCGGGGCAGTATTGCCTTCGCGAAAAGTCGATCGAGGAGGTTCTGAGGTTTTAAGGGAGCTTCTGGATTTGCATCCGCGTTTTCGCGCGCTTCCTCGGCCGGTGTGTCATTGGGCGGCGTCTCGAACAAATCCTCGTCGCCTCCATAATCCTCGAAGCCGAAGTCGAACGCCGGCCCTTCTTCGGTTGCCACAACGGTGTCCGCTGGCGTGAGCGAAACTTCATTCTCCCCGGCGCCTACCGCCTCAAGCGCTTGCAAAAGTTCTTGCGGCAAGGCCGAGAAGAAGTGTTCAGAGTCCCCTTCGATTGCCTCTCGTGGGATAACGTCACGAAGGGCGGCGTCTACGACTTTGGTGTTGGTCGCGAGCCAGCCTTTCAGACCGGCGAACGTAAAGCCATCGGGGTCGGGACGGCGAAATTCAGAGAGTTTGCCAAGGGACTCGAATATGTTTGAGGCCTGCACGTCGCCGCCAGCGATCGGCATTTCGATGCGTTCTTGCTGGAAGAGCGACAGCATGAGTGCGAAGGCATGTCGTCGCACAATCTCACGATTGTCGAGATTGAGAACCGGATCAGGGACTGGGCCTCCGACCATTGCCTGAGGATTCGCAAAAAAACGCTGGTCGTGGCTGTCCGACCCAGCAAACGTCAGCACGGTCGAAAGCGAAGAGCCGCGACGTCCTGCGCGACCGGCTCGCTGTTGATAATTGGCCCGTCCCGGAGGTACGTTGCGCAACGCAACAGCCGTGAGGCTGCCGATGTCGATGCCGACCTCCATTGTCGTGGTGCAACTTAGTACATCGACCGCACCTGCACGCTCACCACGAGGTCCCGGGACATCGAGATCTTGAAAGCGCAACTCGTACCATTCAGCTCGAGAGAAAGCCTGGTCCTGACCTGCATCGTTCAGCTGTGCTGTGTGTTCCTCGGCGACGAAGGGATAGGGCACATATCCTTGATTGTTCTCCGCCTCAAACCGTTCAACGAGTTTGCGATAGAGATACTTTCGGGTGCGGAAAACCGTGTCTTTGCGCGGATCGAGCGGATTGGTTTCCTTTCCGCATTGGACGCACGTTATACCCGTCAGCCGATTTTCGGGTTGTGCCAGTGTGCAATGGCCGCAGCGACGCCATGTGACCTCCTGCTCGGGGCGCAATCGAACCTTGGCGGCATTTATGAAGAACCCTTGCGCATTATGGTTCTGCGCAAAGGTGCTAGTTAGAAAGTCGATCCAACTTGCATCGGACTGCGCATTCGCGCCGAATTGTGTGCGGTGCCACTTTGCACCAAAGAGCTTCTCGAACACTTTGGTGTAGCGACCGCTGCTCCTTTTGAGTTGCGGCCCTTCACGTGAATCGATCCATTCGCTGGGCGTGCCCTCTACCAAGACAGCTCCGTCTGCAAGTGACAAAGTGATCCATAGATCGAGCAGCGCACGACGTTTTTCTTCGTCGGTCCCTTCGCCGGCGGGAGGGACAGCCAAAGTATTGAGACGCTTAACCTGATTGTCGGTCAGGAGCGCTTGAGGAGCAGCCAGGGCGAGCGGCAGCAACCCAGTGTGCCGGTTGGCAAGCACACGAGCGAGCGGCGCACGGACGGATTTCACATGAGTCTTGTTGAGGGTCGCGGCCAAATCCCGAAACTCTGCAAAATCGCCATCTTCCTTGGCGAAGGTGCGCACCTTGCGGAGATCGCGAGCGAACTCTTCGTGCTCGGATCCTGGCAGTCGGAAGTTCACGTCGAACTGAGAGCATGCGTACAGGATCGCGGGATAGGCATTGCCAAGCGCGACGGATTCACCGAAACGCTTTTCGAGCATCTTCAGGCCGGCGAGAAGAAGAGGTCGAATGCTGTCTTGGAGAGAGAAGTCCTTAAGTTTTCCTGACAACCGAGAAGCCGCTTGGCGGCCGTCAGAAAAGATAAGCGATTTGCGTCCCTTCAGTGGCGAAGTGGCTTCCGGACGCGCGGGTTGGTCCAGAAGTTGAACGCTGATCAGTTCCTGGAACGGTTCATCACCCTTGGTTTGGTGATTCATGATCTGCGAACCATTACCCTCGCAGTGAGGGCACTTCTCAAAATGCCCTGGTTCCACATCTTTCGCCGGACGCGGAAGCCATATTTCACGAGCATTTTGAGATTGCGAGCCAATCCGCCCAGTTAATGGGTCGAGGAAGGCGGTTGTGCAATATCTGTCCGCGTTGAAGCCTGGGTCCTCCAACAAAATCTGCACTGGACGGACAATTCCATCAACATCCTCGAGACTGCCGACGTCCTCGGCCCACAAAAAATCTGGCTGGCTAGGGTTGAGGGCAAAGGCCTGAAAATAGGCAACCCCACAATCACGGCAGGTGTGGACTTCGAAAACACGGGCACCGCATCCGCATTCTCGCCTTGATTGCGGATAGAGCATACCGGTAGGGCCCGGTTGTAAATCCATAGGCAATTTTGCGCAAGCACTGTGGGCACACCCCCAAAGGCCGGGAAGGCCGCGGAAAAAGGCATGCACACGTGCGGCAAGCAAGGGTGGGCCGTCCGGTTCTGCTTTTGCGTAGGACGAGAGTTCGAGCAGGACGTCCGTCGCCTTTGTACGGATATCGGGCGAAATCTCATCTTCGAAGAGAAGTGCAGCGATCTCATCGATCGCGATCGGTGCGAGTGGCTGGGTGGTAACTTTATCTTCCTCAGAAACCGCGCCACCGGTTAAGTTTACCAGCCTCCCGACAACGGGAAGATCCTTTAGTGCCGCGTGGACCGCGCGCTGTAAGCCGTCGCGGATGACCAATTGCTGGCCGTCTTTGATTGTCAGGTCAGGTTTGTCTACTGATTGCCCAACGCTGATACCATCAATGGCTGCAATTTCGGTGATCACCAGAAATGAGGTCGAGGTTTCAGCCTTACCATGAGGGGGAACAGAAACGATTTCCTCGACGGGGCAAAGCGTGGCGTCGACGCCACGGAGATTCACGGTTGCAACTTTCGACGTGGATGATGTGAGAGCAAATTGCTGTTCGACAAGCACGTCGTGTCGGAACGTTAGCAGGGGATGAAGGGCTTTGATCCGCTGAGCGGCGTCAACATCCTTGAGTTGTTTTACCTGGCACGCTGCGAGTACGGAGGCAAGCGTCGAGTCACCGGGGCCAGATGGATGTCGGGCATGTTTGCTGCCTCGTAGCACCTCAATTTTGTTGGCCTCACGACCGACTAGGCCAGCAATGAAATGCCGTGCCGCATCTCCATCAGAAAATGAGGCGCTAGTTGCAATAACTTGCAGACGATCTGGAGATAGCCCAAGTCTATTGCGCAGCCGCCGAATTAGGAGCGCCACTTCAGTGCCACTCGCTCCGCGATAAAGATGCGCTTCGTCGAGTACAAAAAGTAGTCTCTCTTCTGGATGCGCTTCGAAGAATGCCTTAGTGTGTTCGAAGATGGGGCGCTCGATCGGCCTCAAGAGCATGTACTCGAGCATCGAATAGTTTGTGATCAGCAGATCGGGCGGCTGATCCTGGACCTCATGACGCAGTAAGAGTTCTGCGTCCTCAGGGCGCTCGATTGCGCGCTGAAATTTCTGATCGGGACCAAGCCACGGTTTGCCGCTGCCGAGCCATGCCGTCATGCCATTCTCGGCGTCTTCATGACTAGGTTTGGCTGGCCAGCGGCCTAGCGATCGCAGCGCCTGGATCTGCGCCTCAACAGTTTCATCGGTTTGTGCCTCTCGTTCGAGATCACGATAGAAATTGAGACTCTTTAAGCGCTGCTTGTTACGCTCCTCTGTTCTTTGTCCCGGATAAAGGGAGCGGCCCGTGTATCGGGCGAACTTTGCTGGCCGCCCCGCACGTTCCGTGAACCAGGTGCGTACCGTCTGTGCTCCGAAGAGTTTACGGAGACGCCCCAACTGGTCATTTACCAGCGCGTTCATGGGATACAGAATGATCGAACGAACGGCGCGCTTAGCAAACTGCTCCGGTTTGCTCGCGGCTTCGTTCGCCAATTTCATGAGAATCGGCAGAAGAAAGGTTTCCGTTTTGCCCGATCCCGTGCCAGTGGTCGCCAATAGGCATCGGCCGACCGAATCAGCGATGATCTCAAGCGCGTCGGCCTGATGTGGATAGGGCGGATCAAAAGCGAGCCTTCCACCCTCAAGGGTGCCGAGATAGCTCAGAAAGTCTCTGGCCTGCTGCGGAATTGCTAATTCAGCAAACTTCCGCCTTCCCTGGTAAAGGGGGGTGCTTTCGAGATACGCCCGTTGGGAGATCGTACCCCGCTGGTCAAGAATGATGCGCCGTAGGTCAACAAGGCTGGGATGTGAAATGTGGTAAGTCGCTTCGATATAAGCGCTCAACGCATGATGAAGATTTTGTAGTTCTCTAAACATTCAGCCCCCGAATGCGAGCATCTGCCCGCGATCACCGAACATTCGCAACGGGTTGCAGGTGGCGATCGCCCCCTCGATCTGGCTCTCTGCCATCGTGCTACCGTGGCGCTCTACAAAAGTTGTTATCGATCCACGTTCTCCACCCTAGCTAGGCTTGCGGAACGTTTGTCCGGGCGGAGTGGCGGCCACCTTGCCTAGCGAGCACGAAGCCGTCGGAACGTCCCGACGGCTTCGCTCGTTACGCTCGGGCAGCGCGCCTTTCCTTGTGGATCTTGCTCGGATCGAGTCCGAAGCAAGTATTTAGCGGGCTTGGTCTCACAAGTTGCGCATCCCGCTTGGATTCATTCTCGGCGTATGCCTATTTTTTCAGCACCGAGGCGATCGTTGGTGTGTCTGGCGTAGGTGGTCCGATGTAGGCCAGTCGCACCAACTCCGTCGCTCAGTCGCAAAACTGTGGCGCCAGTCGCACTTACTCTGGCGCCCTACGTATCTACAATGCGTTAGACATCAATATTCCCCGCCCGCAACGCATTCGACTCAATAAACGCCCTACGCGGCTCGACCTCATCCCCCATGAGGGTAGTAAAGATGCCATCCGCAGCAATAGCATCCTCGATCTGCACGCGCAGCAGACGCCGCACGGTCGGATCCATCGTCGTCTCCCAGAGCTGCTCGGGGTTCATCTCCCCAAGCCCCTTATAGCGTTGCTTCGAAACGTTCCGTTCCGCATCCGCTAGCAGCCACTTCATCGCACTCTTGAAGTCGCTCACAGCCATGCTGCGCTCACCACGCTTGATCACCGCCCCAGCCTGAATCAGCCCTTCAAACGTCTTCGCGGTAGTCACCAGCTGCTGATAATCCGCCGTATGCTGGAACTCTTCATCGATGACCGAAACGCGCACGTTCCCGTGATGCGCTCGCTCAACCCGCAGCGACCGCAGCTCTCGCACTGGATCATACGAAGGCACGACACGCACTTCGTTCTTCAGCGCCTCGTCGTGCAAAGCAGCGTGAAGAGCCTTGGCCGAAGCCTCCGTCGATTCCTCGTTCGACAGATCGATCGCCACACCATCCATGATCGCCTCGAGCGCTGCCGGGTCATACAACCGGCTCAACCGTTCGATGACGCTTTGCGACAGCAGATACGACCGTGCCAGTTCCCCAAGCGCATCGCCCGAAATCGCGGCCGCATTCTCGCCAGGCACCAGCTCCGATCCTTGCAACGCCAAGCGCAGCATATGCGCGTTGAGCTCCGCGTCATCCTTCAAATACCGCTCATCCTTCCCGGCTTTGATCTTGTAAAGCGGCGGCTGCGCGATATAAACATACCCGCGCTCGACCATCTCCGGCATTTGCCGATAGAAGAACGTGAGCAGCAGCGTCCGGATATGCGCACCGTCGACGTCCGCGTCGGTCATGATGATGATGCGGTGATAGCGGAGCTTGTCGAGGTTGTAATCGTCCTTGCCGATGCCGCAGCCGAGCGCGGTCACGAGCGTGACGATCTGTTCCGACGACAGCAGCTTGTCGTAGCGCGCCTTCTCGACGTTCAGCACCTTGCCGCGCAGCGGCAAGATTGCCTGGAACTTCCGATCGCGCCCTTGCTTTGCCGAGCCGCCTGCCGAGTCACCCTCGACGATGTAGATTTCGCACTTCGCCGGATCTTTCTCCTGGCAATCCGCGAGCTTGCCCGGCAGGCCGACGCCATCGAGCACGCCCTTGCGTCGCGTCATCTCACGCGCCTTCCGCGCAGCGTCACGTGCACGAGCCGCTTCAACGATCTTCCCGCAGATGATCTTCGCGTCGTTCGGCGTCTCGAGCAGGAACTCTTCCAGCGCCTTCGCGACGACTTCCTCAACCGGCGCACGAACCTCGGAAGAAACCAGCTTGTCCTTCGTTTGCGAGCTGAACTTCGGCTCCGGCACCTTCACGGAGAGCACGCACGACAAACCTTCGCGCATATCATCGCCGGTCGTTTCGACCTTCGCCTTCTTCGCGATCTCGTTGTCTGCGATGTACTTGTTGATCACGCGCGTCATCGCCGCCCGCAGGCCGGTCAAGTGCGTGCCGCCATCCCGCTGCGGAATGTTGTTCGTGAAGCACAGCACGTTTTCGTTGTAGCTGTCGTTCCACTGCATCGCGACTTCGACGCCCACGCCATCCTTCTCGCCATTCACGTGGAAGATGGTCGGATGCAGGTTGGTCTTCGTCTTGTTGATGAACTCGACGAAGCCCTTCACCCCGCCGGCGAACGCGAAATCGTCTTCCTTGCCCGAGCGCAGGTCCGTGAGACGAATCCGCACGCCGTTGTTCAGGAACGAAAGCTCGCGCATCCGCTTCGCGAGGATGTCGTAGTGATACTCGACCGTGCCGAAAATGGTCGGATCGGCCATGAAGTGCACTTCGGTGCCGCGGTTCTCGGTGTCGCCGGTGATCAGCATCGGCGACACTTCGACACCATCCACCTGCTCGAGCACGCGATCCTGCGCGATGCCGCGATGGAACTCCATGAAATGCTTCTTGCCGTTGCGGCGCACGGTGAGGCGCAGCCAGCTCGACAGCGCGTTCACGCACGACACGCCCACGCCGTGCAGGCCGCCGGACACCTTGTAGCTGTTCTGGTCGAACTTGCCGCCGGCGTGCAGCTCGGTCATCACGATCTCGGCGGCGCTGCGCTTCGGCTCGTGCTTGTCGTTCATCTTCACGTCGGTCGGAATCCCGCGGCCGTTGTCGGTCACGGAAATCGAGTTGTCGGCGTGAATCGTCACGTGGATGTCGTTGCAGTACCCGGCCAGCGCTTCGTCGATCGAGTTGTCGAGCACCTCGAACACGAGGTGGTGCAGACCGGTGCCGTCCGACGTGTCGCCGATGTACATCCCGGGGCGCTTGCGCACCGCTTCCAGACCTTCGAGGATCTGGATCGACGAGGCGCCGTAGCTGCTGTTATCGGGTTGCGAATTGTGCTGTTCACTCATGGATATCTTCCGGTTCTGCGAGGCCACTCTCGTGGCGGCGCGGTGCGTTTCAGCGAGAGAAATCGCCGGGCCGCTCCAGTTTCCTGGCCCGCCCCAGGCGCCGAAAACGCACCAAAGGGACGGGTTGTCAGTTCGCCATAAAAACGCCAAAGGGGCTTGCCGCCCCCTGGTGTGTGTCGCGATGTCGAGCGCGTCAGATGCGCATCGGCATCACGACATACTTGAATTCGTCGTTCTCGGGCACGGTGATCAGCGCGCTCGAGCTGGCATCGCCGAGGCTCACCTGCACGGTGTCGACCTTCAGGTTTGCGAGCACGTCGAGCAGATACGTGACGTTGAAGCCGATATCGACGGTATCGCCCTGGTACGCGATTTCGAGTTCTTCCTGCGCCTCTTCCTGATCGGCGTTGGTCGACATGATCTTCAGCTGGCCCGGCGCGACGATGCAGCGCACGCCCTTGAACTTGTCCGAGGTCAGGATCGCCGCGCGCTGCAGCGAGCGCTGCAGCTCTTCACGGCCGATCTCGAACGTGTTCTTGTGCGCCTTCGGGATCACGCGCTGGAAGTCGGGGAACTTGCCCTCGACCAGCTTCGACACGAGCTCGACGCCGCCGAACGTGAACTTCGCCTGGGTCTGCGCGATGTCGATCGTGACGGTGTCGTCGATATCTTCGAGCAGGCGCTGCAACTCGAGAATCGTCTTGCGCGGCACGATCACTTCCTGGCGGCCGAACGTGCCGCCTTCGAGCTTCATCGACGAGAACGCGAGGCGGTGGCCGTCGGTGGCCACGGCCATCAGCTGGTCGCCGTCGACGACGAGCAGCATCCCGTTCAGGTAATAGCGGATGTCCTGCTGCGCCATCGCGAAGTGCACCATGCCAAGCAGCTGGCGGAACGACTTCTGCGGGACGGTCAGGCTCGCGCCGAAATCCTTCGCCTGCGCGACGGTCGGGAACTCGTCGGCGGCGAGCGTCTGCAGTGCGAAGCGGCTCTTGCCGGACTGGACGGTGAGGCGCTTGTCCGCGAGCGACAGCGTGACCTGCCCGTCGGGCATCGCGCGCAGGATGTCGAGCAGCTTGCGGGCCGCGACGGTGGTGGCCACCTGGTCGCCGCCGACGCCGAAATCGGCGCGCGTGGTGATCTGCAGCTCCAGGTCGGTCGACAGGAAAGAAACGTCCGGGCCGTTCTTGGTGATCAGCAGGTTGGCGAGGATCGGCAACGTATGGCGGCGTTCGACGATGCCGCTGACCGTTTGCAGCGGCCTGAGGAGTGTGTCTCGTTCGGTCTTGACCAGTTGCATAGAGTTCCTTCGTTGAGTAACGGCCTGCAGCGCAGCAGCCTCGCAGCGCCCCGCCGGCCGGGCTCTTGGCCCGCCGCCGCCGGGGCGGTCAAACCTGTATTGTGCCTCAAAACCGAACCGCCCCCCTTAAATTGGGGCGGAGGCCGAATTATCAAGCGCGGTGCGCGCGCTCACCCCTTCAGCGTCTGTTCCAGCACGTGCAGTTCGTGGTTCAGCTGCGCGTCCTTGCTGCGCTCGTCGGCGATCTTGCGCACCGCGTGCAGCACGGTCGTGTGATCGCGCCCGCCGAACAGCTCGCCGATTTCCGGCAGGCTCTTCTGCGTGAGTTCCTTCGCCAGATACATCGCAATCTGCCGCGGCCGCGCGATGTTCGCGGGGCGCTTCTTCGAATACATGTCGGCGACCTTGATGTTGTAGAAGTCGGCGACGGTCTTCTGGATGTTCTCGACCGAAATCTGCCGGTTCTGCACGGTCAGCAAGTCCTTCAGCGCTTCCTTGGTCAGCTCGATCGAGATCTCGCGGCCGTGGAACTTCGAATACGCGAGGATCTTGCGCAGCGCGCCTTCGAGCTCGCGCACGTTCGAGCGCAGGTGCTTCGCGACGAAGAACGCGACGTCTTCGGACAGGTTCACGCCTTCCGACTGCGCCTTGCGCATCAGGATCGCGACGCGCATTTCCAGCTCGGGCGGCTCGATCGCAACGGTGAGGCCCGAGTCGAAGCGCGAGATCAGGCGATCGTCGATGCCCGAGATTTCCTTCGGATACGTGTCGCTGGTGATGATCACCTGCGCCTTGTTCGCGACGAGCGCCTCGAACGCGTAGAAGAATTCCTCTTGCGTGCGCGACTTGCCGGAGAAGAACTGGATATCGTCGATCAGCAGCAGGTCGAGCGAATGGTAGTAGCGCTTGAAATCGTCGAACGCCTTGCGCTGGTACGCCTTCACCACGTCGGACACGTATTGCTCCGCGTGGATGTAGCGGATCCGCGCGCCGGCCTTGTCCAGCAGCAGCTGGTTGCCGATCGCGTGGATCAGGTGAGTCTTGCCGAGGCCGACGCCGCCATACAGGAACAGCGGGTTGTACGAGATGCCGGGGTTGTCCGCGACCTGGATCGCGGCGGCGCGCGCGAGCTGGTTGGCTTTACCGGTCACGAAGTTGTCGAACGTGAGCACCGGGTTCAGCTTCGAGCGTTCATACATCGAATCGGCTTCGCCGCCGTTCGCGGGTGCGGCGCCCGGACCCGGCCGCCATGTGCGGCGGCCGGCCGCGGCTTCGTGCGCGGGCAGGCTCGGCAGGTCGATGTCGGCGTCGTCGGCGTTCAGGTGGTGCGCGGCAGCCGCCGACGGCGTCATCGGCACGTCGGCCGGCGCGCTCGGCGCAGCCGATGCGTTCGCGGTCAGGTTGGCGGCGATCGCGGCGACCGTCGCAGCGGGGCCGCTCGGCGCGAGCGGCGCGCGCGGAGCGGCCGGTGCGGCGCCCGCCGGCGCGCTGCGCATGCCGGCCTTCGGATCGAGAACGAACTGGACTTCGATCGGCGTGTTCCAGAATTCCCGGGCCAGATCGGAGATCCGGCCCGAAAACTGGCTCTTGACCCAGTCCAGCTTGAAGCGGTTCGGCGCGGCGATCGACAGCGTGTTCGCCGACGCATCGAAGGCCACCGGGGCCAAGGGTTTGATCCACGTCACGTACTGCTGGGGCGTCAGCTCGCGCTCCAGCAGTGCGGAACAGTGTTGCCAGAAATCGTTCATCAAGTAGCTGTCGTTTTTTGCATGCACAGCGCGGCTCGCCGGCGCCCTTGTCGCGGTTGCGCCACAAGGCCCGAAGCGGTCGTGCGAGCGTGCCTCGGACGCCTGCGTCACAGTGTGGGAAAGGCAGGCGCATGCCGAAGCGGCGTGCGGGATTCTTGGAGATAAGGCGAGATTCTACCGCCAAACGCGGCCACAGCGCGACTTATCCACAGGCCCGGGTTGTGGGTCGCGGGGCCGGATCGGTGCGGGCCGGCACAGGCGGACGACTCGTAAAGTATTGACCGTCAAGAGAAAAACGGTTTAAATAGCGGGTTCCGCGAAAACCAATCCTGTATTCCCGGCGATTGCGTTCGCCCGAATGCCTCCGGTTAAGGGCACGCGGTCCCCTGAATTTCGACATTCTCGAACAAGTGAGAACATCATGAAACGTACTTACCAACCGTCCGTGACGCGCCGCAAGCGCACCCATGGCTTCCGTGTCCGCATGAAGACGGCAGGTGGCCGCAAGGTCATCAACGCTCGCCGCGCGAAGGGCCGCAAGCGCCTCGCCATCTAAGGCAGGTTGCGCGCTGTGTCCGCCGTCCGCAGTTCTGCGGAAGGTGCCGTCGAGCCGGGTGCGAATCCGTCACAGACGAAAGCCGCCTTCCCGAAAGCTGCGCGACTTCTGAAAACGGATGAATTTTCATCCGTTTTTCGTTTGCGCCCCTGGCGGCGCTCCGCGCACTTCGTGATCTACGGCAAGCCGACCGGCCAGCCTGCCCGTTTGGGGCTCGTCGTCGGAAAGAAGTATGCGCCGCGAGCGGTAACCCGTAACCTCGTGAAGCGGCTGGCGCGCGACGCGTTTCGCCTGCGCCGCGCCGAATTCGCCGGTTACGACCTGCTGCTGCGGCAGCACACGCGCTTCGACAAGAAGGCGCTGCCGAGCGCGGCCTCCGCCCCGCTCGCGGCGATGTGCGCGGCGGAAATTCGCGAGCTGCTCGACAGGGCGGCCCGGGAGATCGCGCGCCGTGCGTCGAAGCCCGCGTCCGAGTGACGCATCCGTCCGTGGTGCGGCGTGCGCGCCCGCCCGGCCGGTTTTGACGCGGCGTCGAACGGCGCCGCCCAAGGTATGGAAACGGTATTGATCGCGTTGCTGCGCTTCTACAAGGTTGCCGTGAGCCCGATGCTCGGCAACCGGTGCCGTTTTTATCCTTCCTGTTCGGATTACGCGCGCGAGGCAATCCAGTATCATGGCGCCGCGCGCGGCACGTATCTCGCCGTCAGGCGCGTGTGCCGATGCCACCCGTTTTCCGCGGGCGGCGTCGACCTCGTCCCGCCGCCCAACTCCGACACTCGCGCTCGCGGCGAAGCCGACGCGCGGTCCCATCGACTCTGAGACAACGCATGGATATCAAACGCACCGTCCTATGGGTGATCTTCTTCATGTCAGCTGTCATGCTGTACGACAACTGGCAGCGCGACCATGGACGCCCGTCGATGTTCTTCCCGAGCGCCACGCATACGGCTCCGGCCGCTGCCGGCGGCGCATCGGGCACGGGCGCGACGACGACCGCCGGTGACGCACCGGCCGCCGCGGCGGGCGCCGCACCGTCGACGACGGCACCGGCCGCGCAGGCGCAGCTCGTGAAGTTCTCGACCGACGTGTATGACGGCGAAATCGACACGCGCGGCGGCACGCTCGCGAAGCTGACGCTGAAGAAGCAGGGTGACGGCAAGCAGCCGGATCTGTACATCACGCTGTTCGACCACACGGCCGGCCATACGTATCTCGCGCGCACGGGCCTGCTCGGCGGCGACTTCCCGAACCACAACGACGTCTACACGCAGGTCAATGCGGGCCCGACGTCGCTGACGGGCGACCAGAACACGCTGAAGCTGTCGTTCGAATCGCCGGTGAAGGGCGGCGTGAAGGTGATCAAGACCTACACGTTCACGCGCGGCAGCTACGTGATCGGCGTCGACACCAAGATCGACAATGTCGGCACCGCACCGGTCACGCCGACGGTCTACATGGAGCTGGTGCGCGACAACACGGCCGTCGAAACGCCGATGTTCTCGCATACGTTCCTCGGGCCGGCGGTCTACACCGACGCGAAGCACTTCCAGAAGATCAACTTCAGCGACCTCGACAAGAACAAGGCCGACTTCGTGAACTCCGCCGATAACGGCTGGGTCGCGATGGTGCAGCACTACTTCGCGTCGGCGTGGATTCCGCAACAGGGCGCAAAGCGCGACATCTACGCTGAAAAGATCGATCCGACGCTGTACCGCGTCGGCGTGAAGCAGCCGGTGGCCGCGATCGCGCCGGGGCAGTCGGCCGACGTTCAGGCGCGCCTGTTCGCGGGTCCGGAAGAAGAGCGCATGCTCGAAGGCATCGCGCCGGGCCTGGAGCTCGTGAAGGACTACGGCTGGGTGACGATCATCGCAAAGCCGCTGTTCTGGCTGCTCGAGAAGATCCACGGCGTGGTCGGCAACTGGGGCTGGGCGATCGTGTTGCTGACGGTGCTGATCAAGGCCGTGTTCTTCCCGCTGTCGGCGGCAAGCTACAAGTCGATGGCGCGCATGAAGGAAATCACGCCGCGCATGCAGGCGCTGCGCGAACGCTTCAAGAGCGATCCGCAGAAGATGAACGCCGCGCTGATGGAGTTGTACAAGACCGAGAAGGTCAATCCGTTCGGCGGCTGCCTGCCGGTCGTGATCCAGATCCCGGTGTTCATCTCGCTGTACTGGGTGCTGCTGGCGTCGGTCGAAATGCGCGGCGCGCCGTGGATTCTGTGGATTCACGACCTGTCGCAGCGCGATCCGTTCTTCATCCTGCCGGTGCTGATGGCCGTGTCGATGTTCGTGCAGACGAGTCTGAACCCGACGCCGCCGGACCCGGTTCAGGCAAAGATGATGAAGTTCATGCCGATCGCATTCTCGGTGATGTTCTTCTTCTTCCCGGCCGGTCTCGTGCTGTACTACGTTGTGAACAACGTGCTGTCGATCGCGCAGCAGTACTACATCACGCGCAAGCTCGGCGGCGTCAAGAAGCCTGCCTGATGCGCACGCACGCGGGCGGGAGCCGCCCGCGATGCACGCAAAAAAGCCGCATGGTGCAATCCATGCGGCTTTTTTGTTTCCGGTGGCCGGCACCGGGGCGACGACGGCGTTCGTGCGTCCGTTCGACCGCGGCCGTCAGGCCTTCTTCGCTTCGATTTTCGGTTCGACGTGGTAGAACTGTTCGATCAGCTCCTGCACGAGGTAGCGTTGATGCGGCGGCAGCGCCTCGATCTTCGACGCGAGTTCGATCGTCTCGGGGGTGGGCGGATAGCGCTCGTCGCGCGGAAGCGGTTGCGGCGTCGGATGCTCGATCACGCTCGGCGACGGCCCGTAGTGCAACCAGTGCAGTTCGACGCGCAACCAGCTCGCGAGCGTTTCGAGTTTGTCCGGCGTCGGAATCGTGCGGCCCGTCAGCCATTTGTGCGCGGTTTGCGGCGAAACCGGGTGCTCGCCGCGGTGACGCAGATTGAACCGGTTCGCGAGTTCCGTCGCGCCGGTGACCTTCTCCGGGCTGCGCCGCAAGGCGAATTTCAGGCGTTCGGAGAACGCCGCTTTTTCTTCGGGTGTCGGCATGGGGGTGATTGTGCAATTCCACCGCGGCGTATCAGACAACCGTATAGGCGAAAGATATCTCATTCGGACGAATCCCAAGCGGGCTGCAGGCATGAGATGAAATCGCGGCCCCTGCGTCGGCCCGTTCCGACGGGCGTACACGTCCGAAATAGACGCGATCGGCTCGCCCTCGCGTGATACTCGACTTAGCTCCGCCGGGATAAATTCGGGCGAGTTCGAAACTGACGGAGTGACCGGCCGCGTTCAGGCCGGCGCGCTACAATGCCGGCGTTCCGATGCCCGCGGTGTTGTGCGGGCGCACCATTCATCGACTGACCACCCGACCCATCCGATTCCCATGCTCGCTACCGATTCCGATCCGATCGTCGCCATTGCCACCGCTGCCGGCCGGGGTGGCATCGGCGTCGTGCGCGTGTCGTTCGGGCGCGGCGGCGAGGCGGCCGCACAGCCGCTGATCGACGCGTTGTGCGGGCAGCGGCTCGCGCCGCGTCATGCGAGCTACGTGCCGTTTCTTGATGAGCACGGCGCCCCGCTCGACCGCGGGATCGCGCTGTATTTCCCTGCGCCGCATTCGTATACCGGCGAGCACGTGCTGGAACTGCAGGGGCATGGCGGGCCGATCGTGATGCAGTTGCTGCTGCAGCGCTGCCTGGATGCGGGGCGCGGCTTCGGGTTGCGGCTTGCGGAGCCGGGCGAGTTCACGCGGCGTGCGTTTCTTAACGACAAGCTCGACCTCGCGCAGGCCGAGGCGGTGGCCGACCTGATCGAGGCGAGCACCGAGGCGGCGGCGCGCTCGGCAGGCCGCTCGCTGGACGGCGCGTTCTCGCGGCAGATCCATGCGCTCGTCGAGGACGTGATCACGTTGCGGATGCTGGTCGAGGCGACGCTCGATTTCCCCGAAGAAGAGATCGACTTCCTGGAAGCGGCCGATGCGCGCGGCAAGCTCGCGACGATTCGCGAGCAACTCGCGCATGTGCTTGGCGATGCGCGGCAAGGTGCGCTGCTGCGCGAAGGGCTGTCGGTGGTGCTGGCGGGGCAGCCGAACGTAGGCAAGTCGTCGCTGCTGAATGCGCTCGCCGGCGCGGAGCTGGCGATCGTCACGCCGATCGCGGGGACGACGCGCGACAAGGTCGCGCAGACGATCCAGGTCGAAGGGATTCCGCTGCACATCATCGACACGGCCGGCCTGCGCGAGACGGAGGACGAAGTGGAGCGGATCGGGATTGCGCGCACGTGGAGCGAGATCGAGCGCGCGGACGTCGTGCTGCATCTGCTCGATTCGCGCACCGGAATGACGGCGGACGACGAGGCGATCGCGGCGCGGTTTCCCGGCGGCGTGCCGGTGGTGCGCGTGCTGAACAAGACGGATCTGACCGGCGTGCCGGCTTGCGTCGAGCATCCGGCGGCCGAAGGTGATCTGACGGAAGTGCATCTGTCGGCGAAGCGCGGCGACGGGATCGACATGCTGCGTGCGGAACTGTTGCGAATCGCGGGATGGCAGGCGGGGGCGGAGGGCGTTTATCTCGCGCGCGAGCGGCACTTGATCGCGCTGCGCGCGGCCCAGGATCATCTCGCGCAAGCGGCCGATCATGCGGAGCAACGCGCACAGTCGCTCGATTTGTTCGCGGAGGAATTGCGGCTCGCGCAGGAGCAATTCAATGCGATTACCGGCGAGTTTACTTCCGACGATCTGCTCGGGGTGATTTTCAGCAGGTTTTGTATCGGGAAATGAGCGTCGGCGTTCCCGCTGGCGATGTCTTGTACGAAGCGAAACGATCCGCCGTCGCATATGCCGATGGGCCGCCCTTGGCCATCGCCGCGGTGAATCTCTCCTTCATTTTCGGCGTTCTGCGGTATCGTTCCGCGCGCGTCAGCAGCCTCCGTGTGACTGGAACCGGATGTCGCGGCATCAATCCCAATGCCGATGATGATGGTAATACCCGTCACCGTAATACCCGCCCCCATCCGGCACCACGATACAGCCGCTCAGCAACACGGCCACGCCGGCAATCAGCAAAAGGGTTTTCTTCATCGCGTTCACCTGCTCGGGGTTCAATATGGAACCCAGCATAGCGAGCGCGATCCGCACCGGCTGTAAGCGATCGTTTCGCTGCGCGGTAATCCGTAACGGCGGATTATTCCGGTCACAATGACCGTAACAACTCGGCAATGCGCAGATGTTTTCAGGCCGCGACGATGCAGTTGCGTCCCGCACCCTTCGCGCGATACAGCGCGGCATCGGCGGCTTCGATCAGCGCATCGGGCGTCGACAGTTCATCGGCCGACACCGTCGCGCAGCCGACGCTGACGCTCACGCGGCCCGCCGGCGATGAAGGCATCGCGAGATCGAGCCGCAACACGGCGTCGCGCACTTCTTCGGCGACGACGCGCGCGCCGCGCGCGCCGGTGTTCGGCAGCACGATCGCAAACTCCTCGCCGCCATAGCGCGCGACGATGTCCGCAGGCCGTCGCACCGCACCGGCCAGCGCACTCGCGACCGCGATCAGGCACGCATCGCCCTTTACGTGACCGAACGCGTCGTTGTAGGCCTTGAAGTGGTCGACGTCGACCATCAGCAGCGACAGCGGCTCGCCCTGACGCCGCGCCTGCAGGAACAGCGTGTGAAAGTGATCGTTGAAGTGACTCCGGTTGAACGCGCCGGTCAGCCCGTCGCGCGCGGAAGAACGCACCAGCATCGCATGCGCGTCGAACAACTGCCGATACAGCTTCGTCACTTCCCACGCAAGCACGCACACCAGCACCCCCGGCGTGAACATGCTGAACACGCGCGCCAGATACCAGCCGACCGTGAAGCGGTTGGTGGTGAGCACGTTCAGTGTCGTGTCGGTGAGACACGCAAGCACCGCGATCGCGAGCCACAAATCGAGCGTCGTGCGCAGCCGGCCCGCGGCCAGCACCGCCACCAGCGCAAGCGCATTGAGAATCCACACGACGAGCGCAATCCCGTTGACGGGCAGCATGGCCGCATCGGCCGGCGGATGGAACGCGGGTGGCAACGCAACGTTCAGCGCAAACACGCACAGCAGCGCCGCCGCGGCAGCCGGGCCGCCGACCAGCACGATCGCCCACCAGCGCGTTTGCGCAGCACTGACGGGTGCCCGCGTGAGCCGTTCGCGCGCGAACAGCGCGGCCATCACGAAGCACGGAAAGCCGGCATGCCAGAACACCCACATCCACGCGGCGCTCTGCGGCCGCGCGCCAAGCAGGCCGTGCGGCGCGAACACGCCGGGAAAGGTGAGCAACTGCAGCGCCACGGCGAGCGCCGTGAACGCATAAGCGCCGCCGAGTGCACCAAGCACGGGCTGGCGCGTGACGGTGAACTGCGCGCCGAGGAAGAACGCCGCGATGCTCGCGGTGGTGAACACGGTCAGCGCGCACATCGGCATGAACGGTTCGACGGCCGGCAGCGCCACGTTCGCGTGCGGCACGGCGATGCCGAGGGCGAGCACGATGACGAGCGCCGTCAGCGCGCCGAACCACAGCTGACGGCGCGTCGTGTGCTGGATCAGGATGCCTTCCATCGATTCCCCCGACGCTCTCGTGCGGAAACGCCCGGTCTTGGCGCCGGGCAGCATGCATCCGGCCGCCACGCGACCGTGCGGCCCGATCCTATCCTGTTATCGAATGTCGCTCAAATGCTCAGACCAGGACCGAAGTTGCCGGCAACCCAGCGCGTGACGGCGTCGACGTCCGCGTAGTCCTGTTCCGGCAGGCCGTCGAGCATCGACAGCACTTCGTTGCTCGCGCCGGCGTCGCGCGCGGCGTCGACGATCGCATCCTTGTTCGCCGGATAGCGGACCGCAGCAAGCACGTCGGCGATCTGCAGGTCGATCGCTTCGCCGGGGACATCGTGGGCAGGGAGGATAGGTTTGTCGTTCACGTCGGCGTCTCGCTGGTTGAGCGGGAATCGGTTCGGAGCGGAAGGCGGTGGCAGCGCGCGGCGGCACGTCCGTGCGCGGGTCGCGGGTACGGTGGTCGGCTCCGTCAATGGCCGCGCCGGACCCGACGCCACGGATGCTTCCAGTCGATATGCGGGGCGTTTTCGTCGCGCGGATGCTGCCGCCGATGTTCCTGCCACAGTTCGTCGGAGAACAGTGCGGCCACGATCACGAGTGGCAGTACGAGGAAGATGCCGAGTATCACTTGCTCGATCACGATAGCCTCCTTGCGGTGGCGGGAACCCTTGCTCCCATTCTAGGCTCTGAACTCCGCCCGCGTTCAAACTTCTTGCGACGCATCCGCGGTGCACACGCGGGCCTCGAAAACGACAGAAAAAGGACACGAACATGCAACTCCAGAACGATACGCATACGCTTGCATTGCGGCCGCTGGAGCGCCAGGACCTGCGCTTCGTCCACGAGTTGAACAACGACGCAAAAATCATGCGCTACTGGTTCGAGGAGCCGTACGAAACCTTCTCCGAGCTGTCGCAACTGTATGACCGGCACGTGCATGACCAGCGCGAGCGCCGCTTCGTCGCGGTCGATGCGCAGGACCAACTCGTCGGTCTCGTCGAACTGATCGAGCTCGACTACATCCACCGCCGCGGCGAATTCCAGATCATCATCGCGCCGCAATGCCAGGGGCGCGGCTACGCGGGTCAGGCGACGCGTCTCGCGATCGAATACGCGTTCAAGGTCCTGAACATGCGCAAGCTGTATCTGATCGTCGATACGTCGAATGCGGCAGCGATCCACGTGTACGAGAAATGCGGATTCCAGCACGAGGCCGAATTGAAGGAAGAATTTTTCGGAAACGGCGCGTATCACAACGCTTATCGGATGTGCATCTTCCAGCGCGATTATTTCAAGCGCGCAGAATCCGCTTGACCCACGCCAGGTAAAAACCGCGGGTAAACGCGCTGCACGGCCGCGCCGCTGCAGCGTTCGACGTCCTGCCGGAAATGCGGGTAAATACGAACGCGCTTATACCTGGCATTTTTCTTGTATCAGGTAATTCCGTTGCCGCGCTGCGGTAAATTCATATCGTTTTTGGATGACTTTATGTGCGATGCATCAAAAGCATCTCGATATTGAAGTGAATTATCCAAACCGTTCACCGCTCGTTCCGTAACTTCGCTGAAAGCCTTGTCCGGTAACGAGCGACGCACGGCGGCGCGATTCGTTCCGTTCAATTCCGGCGCGCGCTCGGCCGGCGTCGCATCGGAAAAACGCGCCGCGTGCGGGGTGCGACAATTCGCCGCTATTGCGATAGCACAACAAATGTGCTTGATATTGCTTGCCGGTCTTCTAAAGTGAAAAACGCGGGTTCACGATCACCTTTAAACACATAGCTAACCCAGCCTGGCGCCCGCAAGCATGGAGACAGAACATGATGAAGCGAACCGGTGTCCTTTTTGCCCTTGTCGGTGCATTTTGCGCGGTGTCGATCGCTCAGGCAGGCGGTGATGCGGCCGTGAAGCCGAAGCAGGAAATCCAGCTGACGAAGAACGCATGGGGCTGCCTGTCGAAAGACAATTTGGACTCCGTACTGAGCCACGAGCGTGACGGCAAGTCGCAGGCGAAGCAGCAGTATTTCGACGACTTCCGTTGCCTGTCGGTGCCGGAAGGCCAGCGCTTCCGCGTGGTGTCGGTCGATCAGGGCGACGTCCAGTTCGTCAGCGCCGACAACAGCGACCAGCAGGGTCTCTGGACCGATTCGCGCTTCGTCAAGCAGTAACGCGCACGCCTCTCGCATCCGCGCGCCGGCGCCGCACGCCGGCAGCGCGGCCTGAATACGGCCCGGCTGACGCCGGGCCGTAGCGCTGTGGAGCGCCCCGCACGCGCCGGGCGGCGCGCATTCGGTATCATCACGGCCCGACCGAACCGAATGCCCGCCCGGGCCGTATACGCATGGCGCTGAAATCCACGATCTACAAAGCCGAGCTGCAAATCGCCGACATGGATCGGCACTATTACGCCGATCACACGTTGACGGTCGCTCGTCATCCGTCGGAAACCGACGACCGGATGATGGTACGTATCGTCGCGTTCGCGCTGTTCGCGCACGAGCGTCTCGAATTCTGCAAGGGGCTGTCGGACGTCGACGAACCGGATTTGTGGCAGAAAGACCTGACGGGCGCGATCGACGTGTGGATCGAGGCCGGGCAGCCCGACGAACGGCGTATCTCGAAGGCCGCCGGACGCGCGGGCCAGGTCACGGTGATCGCGTACGGCGGCAAGACTTCGGATATCTGGTGGCAAGGCGTGCGCAGCAAGGTGGAGCGGCTGCGCAACGTGCAGGTGCTGTCGCTGGCCGACGGCGTCGCGGCCGCGCTCGGCCGTCTGGCCGAGCGCACGATGCGCCTGCAGTGCACGGTACAGGATGGCGCTGCGTGGATCTCGAGCGCCGACCACGATCCGGTCGCGGTCGAATGGACGGTGCTGAAGCCGCGCGCCGACGCGTGACGGGCGGCGCTCAGCCGGGCGGCGCAGGCGGCCCCTTGAACTCCAGCATGTTTCCCTCGGGATCGAACAGATAGATCGACGGGCCATAGCCGCCGGCGCCGTAGCGCTCGGCCGGCGCGGCGGGGCGCGCGCCATGCGCGGCGAAATGCCGGGTCAGCGCGTCGACGTCGAACGGCTCGGCGCGCAGGCACAAATGGTCGAGATTGCGGCCGGTGCCGGGCGGCCCGCTGTCGGGGCGGTCGATCGGGCCGCCGACCGCCAGCAAATCGATCAGCGCGTCGCCTGCGCGCAACTGGACGAGGCCGAGGTCCGGCTGTTCCTTCTCCACGTGGCAGCCGACGGCGTCGCAGTAAAAGCGCGTCATCGCAGCCATGTCGGTCACGCGCAGCACGACGTGATCGATCGCGCGGATGGTCGGTTTCATGGGCTGGCACTCCGTTCGCGGTGGGCGTGCACCGAGTGTAGACCGCACCGGCGACGCGCGTCGGCCGGTGACGCGGGAGACGGACGAAAAAAAGCCCGTTCACGCAGAGCGGAACGGGCTTAATCCATATCAGGAGGAGACATGGAGGAGACAGTTCCAACTATACACACGGCGATGGTGCGTTGCAATATTCCGAGTGTAAAAAATCGTCAGGACGGCGATTTGTCGCAGCTGCAGTGCAACAAAACGATGACGTGATGATGACGATAAACACGCCGAAGCAGCGAGCGTACCGTTTTTCGACCGATCGACCGGGTTTTATGTGGCCCCGTTTTTTCCTTCGCGAATGACAGAGCAAGATCCGGCGCGCGACGGTGCATGCCGGTGTCTAGAGTAGGCACCATCTACACTAGAGTGTGCGAGGTACAGATGAAAACCGCCTACCCGACCGACGATGCCCGCTGGGGCGCCGTGACCACCCGCGATCCGCATGCGGACGGCGCGTTCTTCTATGCGGTGCGCACCACCGGTGTGTTCTGCCGCCCGAGCTGCGCGTCGCGGCTGCCGCGGCGCGAGCACGTCTCATTCTTTGCCAATCCGGCCCACGCGCGCGCAGCCGGCTTCCGCCCGTGCAAGCGCTGCCAGCCCGAAGGGCTGCCGCGCGAGCTCGAGATCGTCGAGCGCGCGTGCGCGGTGCTGGACGCGCATCCGGAGCGGCTTACGCTGCAGCAGCTGAGCGACGCGGTGCACGTGAGTCCGTTCCATCTGCAACGGCTGTTCAAGCGGGTGGTCGGCGTGTCGCCGCGGCAGTACCAGGCCGCGCAGCGCGGCGCCCTACTGCGCGATGCGCTGCAGAGCGGACAGCCGGTGACCCGCGCGGCCGCCGACGCGGGCTTCAACTCGCCGTCGCGGCTTTATGCGTCGGTGCCGCGCGAGCTCGGGATGGCGCCGTCCGCATTCCGCCGGCAGGGCGCGGGATTGCGGATCGACTTTGCGACCGCGTCGACTCCGCTCGGCACGGTGCTCGTCGCCGCAACCGAACAGGGCATCTGCCGGATCGCGTTCGGCGACGAACCGGCGTCGCTCGTCGCCGAGCTGAACGATGCGTTCGCGCGCGCCGAGCGCGTCGAATCGCCGTCGCGGCTCGCGCCTTTCATCGCGCAGATCCGCGCTTACCTGGACGGCACGCGGCACGCGTTCGACCTGCCGCTCGACATCGCCCCGACCGCATTCCAGCAGCGCGTGTGGGAAGCGCTGACGCGCATCCCGTACGGCGAAACGCGCAGCTATTCGGAGATCGCCGCGGCGCTCGGCTCGCCGCACGCGGTGCGGGCCGTCGCATCGGCGTGCGCGTCGAACCCGGTCGCGCTCGCGATCCCTTGCCATCGGGTCGTGCAGAAGGGCGGCGCGCTTGCCGGCTACCGCTGGGGCGTGCGGCGCAAGGCGACGCTGCTCGCGTCCGAGGCGCGTCATCTGCGCGACGATGAAACCGAAGCCGTTGCGGAGGGCGACGCAGTTTGAGCATCGAAACAACCACGATTGCGTCGATCGCGGAGGGCGGCCAGGTGCCGCCGTCCGCGCAGATGGAACTGCGCTTCAAGGCGCCGTACGACTGGGCACGCGTGTTGCGCTTTTTCAGCGGGCGGGCGATTCCGGGTGTCGAGCAGGTCGTGGACGGCGCGTATCGCCGGATCATCGATCTGCATGGCGACGCGGGCCGGCTCACGGTCACGAAGCATCCGCGCCGGCATGCGCTGATCGCAACGATCGACGGGGCGGCCGCACGCCACGTCGACGACGCGTTCGCGCACCGCGTCGCGTCGATGTTCGACCTCGGCGCCGACCCGGCCGCGATCGGCGGCGGCCTTGCGCGCGATCCGTGGTTCGCGCCGCTCGTGGCGGCCGCGCCGGGGCTGCGCGTGCCGGGCGCATGGTCGGGGTTCGAACTCGCGGTGCGCGCGATCGTCGGTCAGCAGGTGAGCGTGAAGGCCGCGACGACGATCGTCGGCCGGCTCGTCCAGCGGGCCGGCGAGCGCGTCATGCACGATGACCGGATGCCGGCGCCGGACGGCGCGCCCGCATGGCGCTTTCCGGCGCCGGACGCGCTCGCCGCATGCGATCTGGAGAAGATCGGGATGCCCGGCAAGCGGGCCGCGGCGCTGACGGGCATGGCGCGTGCGGTCGCGGCCGGCCACGTGCCGCTCGACCCCGCGCACGCCGATCTCGACACGCTGCGCCGCGCGTGGCTCGACCTGCCCGGCATCGGCCCGTGGACCGTCGAATACATCGCGATGCGCGCGTGGCGCGACCCCGACGCATGGCCGGCGTCGGACCTCGTGCTGATGCAGTCGATCGCCGCGCGCGATCCGTCGCTCGACCGCCTCGCGAGCCAGAAGCGCCGCACCGACGGCTGGCGGCCGTGGCGCGCGTACGCCGCGCTGCATCTGTGGAACGACGTCGCGGACCGGGCCGGCGGCGCGCGCGGCGGATGACGCCTGCAGCGGCCGCCGGCACGGCAACCGCGCGGTCGCCACGTACGCCGTCGGCCGCTCCGTGCGGCGGCGATCGGTCGGTGGTCCTCACGGTTGCAACGCGTGATCGCGATCGGCCGGGTTCGACGTCGGCAGCCGTTCCCATCCGGCTGGCGCGCGCGGTTCGCGGCTGACGGGGCGCGGGTTGCACCTGCGTGCGCAGCGCCGCCAGTCGTCGATGTTCCTTCCGACGAATGCACGCGCATCGCGCGTCCGTCGTGGCCGACCGTCGCCGGCTGCGCACGCGGCGATCGCCGCCATCGATCCGCTCGGCAGGCCGCCCGGCGGCCCGCCGCGGCCGGCGCGCGCGGTGCGGAGCCACCTCAAGCGCGCGTTTCGGCGAGATGTTAAAGTGCCCGCTACCAACGAAGCGACCAATAATCCAGCCGGCCGCGCGCGGCGTTTTGCGCGCGGCCGTCACGCACTTGCGTCTCCATGTCGAACACCATGACTCACCGCCAGTCCGAACTGCTGCTGAATCGTCTCGAAGCGCTGAGCTCGGGCCCGACGCGGCAGCATCTGCCCGACGGCCTGCGCGGCATCGAAAAGGAAAGCCTGCGCGTGACGCGCGACGGGATGATCGCGTTTACGCCGCATCCGCGCGCGCTCGGTTCGGCACTCACGCATCCGTCGTTGACGACCGACTATTCCGAAGCGCTGATCGAACTGATCACGCCGGCCGAAGCCGACGCTTCGATCACGCTCGAACGCCTCGACGATCTGCATCGCTACGTGTACGCGTCGCTCGGCGACGAGATGCTGTGGAACGACTCGATGCCGGGCCTGCTGCCGGCCGACGACGAAATCCCGATCGCGGACTACGGCACGTCGAACATCGGCCGCCTGAAGACGGTGTACCGGCGCGGCCTGGCGTATCGCTACGGCCGCACGATGCAGTGCATCGCCGGGATCCACTACAACTATTCGCTGCACGAGGAAGTGTGGCGGCGCCTGCACGCGGAAGAGGGCTCGACGGCCACGCTCGTCGACTATCAATCGGAACGCTATCTCGCGCAGATCCGCAACTTCCGCCGCCGCAGCTGGCTGTTGATGTACCTGTTCGGCGCATCGCCGGCGCTCGATACGAAATTCCTGCGCGGCAAACCGCACAAGCTCGACGCGTTCGATGCCGATACGCTGTACCTGCCGTATGCGACGAGCCTGCGGATGAGCGACCTCGGTTACTCGAACACGACCGCGCAAGCGGCGCTGCAGGTCGACTACAACACGCTGCCGGGCTATCTCGACGCGTTGTCGAAGGCGGTGAGCGAGCCGTATCCGCCGTACGAGGCGATCGGCACGCATCGCGACGGCGAGTGGATCCAGATCAACACGAACGTGCTGCAGATCGAGAACGAGTTCTACTCGACGATCCGGCCGAAGCGCATCACGTATTCGGGCGAGCGTCCGCTGCATGCGCTCGCGTCGCGCGGCGTCCAGTACATCGAAGTGCGCTGCCTCGACATCGATCCGTTCGAGCCGACCGGCATCGCACTCGAGACCGCGCGCTTCATCGATGCGTTCCTGCTTGCATGCGCGCTCGACGAGAGCCCCGCGCTCGACTGCGACGGGTACAAGGAAGCGAATGCGAACTTCGGCAGCGTGACGATGGAGGGCCGCAAGCCGGGCCTCACGCTGATGCGCGATGGCCAGCCGGTCACGCTTCAGGCATGGGCCGACGACCTGATGACCGATATCGAAACCGTCGGGCGCCGGCTCGACGAGATTCGCGGCGGCGACGAGCATGCACGCGCGATTGCCGCGCAGCGCGAGAAGCTCGCCGATCCCGAGCGTACGCCGTCGGCGCGCGTGCTGCGCACGATGCGCGAGAACGGCCAGTCGTTCCTCGCGTTTGCGCGGGCGCACAGTGAAGCGCATGCCGCGCACTTCCGTGCGAACCCGCCGTCGGCGGAGACGATGCGCGCCGAGCAGGCGCTCGCGGCGAAGTCGCTGGCCGAGCAGGCCGAGCTCGAAGCGAAGGAGGCAGGATCGTTCGACGCATTCGTCGCGGCCTATCGCGCCTATACGCTGAACCGCTTCAGCGTGTGATCGCCCCTGCGCGTCGCGCGGCGGGCTTGCCGGCTGCGGGCGCGCTTCAGTGATGCGCGTACGTGTCGCGATCGATCGCGTGCGGCAGTGCCGGCTTCCCCGATTCCATCTTCGCATCGCCTGCGCTGCCGTAGCCGGCCGCATCGCCGCGCGCCTGCGCGGCGCGCTGCATGATCCGTTGCATGTTCTCCGGGAAGTCGGGACCGCTCGCCAGGTTCGCCCGGTAGCCGGCGGCCTGTAGCTCCGCGAGTTCGTGGCGGACTTCCGCACGCGTCAGCGTCGACGCGGCCTCGGCTTGCGCGGTGACGGCCGAGCCGATCAGCAGCAACGCGCACGCTGCCGGTTTCATGGTTTTCATCGTGTTGGCTCCGTGATGATTCCGGCTCCGCCAGCGCATCGGCGCCACCGGAATCGATGCAGCGAGTCTAGGCTTCGGACGCCAAACGAAATACCCCGCGTGCCGTCAGGCTCCTTTGCCCGCTGCGCAACATTGCGCCTGTGCCTTTCCTGACACGCGCGCCCGCTGGCCGCCAGCCTGCGTCCATCGTGCGGCGAACGCCGTGTATCGGCACTGCGCGCATCGGGCTTGCCCTCCTTGTACAAGCGCGACACGCCTCCTAACCTCGTTTAAGCGACCGCTCGGTCGGCGCTGCGGGCATGGTTGCACGCGCAAGCGTCGGACCAGCGTCGCGGCCGTGGAACGCACATTCGGACCTGGATCGGAGACACGACACACGATGAATCCCACCGCAGCCATGCCGCCCGGCATCCTGTTCGCGCAGCCGTTGACGCCCGTCGCCAACTCGCTGTTCCTGTCATTTCTTGTCGCGGTGATTCCGATCGCGGTCGCGCTGATCGCGCTCGGCGTGCTGCGACGGCCAGCGTGGCAGGCGTCGCTCGCCGGCCTGGTTGCCGGGCTCGCGGTCGCGATCGGCGCGTGGGGTATGCCGGCCGGCCTCGCGTTCAACGCGGTCGGCGCCGGCATGGCGCTCGCGGTCGTGCCGGTGATGTGGATCGTGTTCAACGCGTTGCTGCTGTACAACATCGCGGTGAAGTCGGGCCGCTTCGACCAATTCCGGCAGTGGATGCTCGACCATTTGCCCGACGATCGCCGCCTCGTGCTGCTCGTCGTCGCGTTCTCGTTCGGCTGCCTGCTCGAAGGGATCTCGGGCTTCGGCACGCCGGTTGCAATCACCAGCGCGCTGTTGATCGCGCTCGGCTTCCCCGCGCTCGACGCGCTCACGTACACGCTGCTGTTCAACACCGCCCCGGTCGCGTTCGGTGCGCTCGGCGTGCCGATCACCGTGCTCGGCGCGGTCACGTCGCTGCCGCCCGCGACGCTCGGCGCGATGGTCGGCCGGCAACTGCCGTTCTTCGCGCTGCTGCTGCCGTTCTACGTGGTCGGCGCGTACGGCGGCCTGCGCTCGATCGCGAAGCTGTGGCCCGCGCTGCTGGTGTCCGGCGGCAGCTTCGCGATCGCGCAATTCGTCACGTCGAACTTCCTCGGCTACCAGCTCACCGACGTGTTCTCGTCGCTGAGTTCGCTGATCGTCACGATCGGCTTCCTGCAGTTGTGGAAGCCGCATCCCGACCCGCAGTACGCGCTCGCGCGCAGTGTGCCCGCGACCGCCGGCGCCGCACGCGCCGGCTTTGGCGGCTGGCTGCCCTGGCTCGTCGTGTCGGTGGTCGTGATCGTCTGGGTGCACGCGAACATCGCGGCGATCGGCGACGTGAAGATCAAGTGGCCGGGGCTGCACAACGCGGTGTTCGTGTCGCTGTATCACAAGCCGTATGCGGCAATCTGGGACTTCCAGCCGCTCGGCACCGGCACCGCGATCCTCGTGTCGGCGATCATCACGGCCGTGCTCACGCGCACCGGCATCGGCGCGTTCTTCGAATGTGTAGTCAAGACGTGGCGGCAGACGTGGATCGCGATCGTCACCGTGATGATGATCGTCGGACTCGCTTACCTGCTGAATTACTCGGGCATCAGCTATACGCTCGGTACCGGCGTCGCGTCGACCGGCGCGCTGTTCCCGCTCGTGTCGGCGTCGCTCGGCTGGATCGCGGTGTTCCTGTCCGGCAGCGATACCTCCGGCAACGCATTGTTCGGCAACCTGCAGGTCGTCGCCGCGCGGCAGCTCGGCCTCGATCCGGTGCTGATGGCCGCGACGAACTCGTCGGGCGGCGTGATGGGGAAGATGATCTCGCCGCAGAACATCGCGACCGGCGTGTCGACGACCGACCTGAAGGGGCAGGAAGGCGTCGTGTTCGCGCGCACCTTCTGGCACAGCGTGATCCTCACGCTGCTGCTCGGCGTGCTCGTGTTCCTGCAACAGCACGTGCTGACGTGGATGATCCCGGCGCTGCCGAAGTAGGCGCGTTGAATGCGGCAGCCGGTCCGCGCGGGTACGGCAGCGCGATGGCGTGCGCCGTCGGCGAGTCGCCTTGCAGGGCGTGCCGCGAGCACGCACGCAAGGATGCGTCGCTCGCCGGACGCTGGCGGCGCGCCTTCAGCTAGTACATGTATCCGTCGATCGCGGTGATCGTGGTGACAGCGCGTACCGCCGTGCTGACGCGCGACGCTGCACGGAGTCGCCGCCGATTAACGTGGCGCGTGCGCGTCGAGCACCGCGGCGACGATCGCTTCCGGCGCATCTTCCTGAACGAGGTGTCCCGCACGCGGCACACGGATCAGCTTGCCGCCGGCGATCCGGTCGGCAAGTGCCTGCCCCTGTTCGAGCGGAATCCACGCATCTTCGTCGCCCCACACGATGCGCACCGGAAAATCCGGCGACGCATAGCGGGCCTCGGCTTCTTCGATGTAGCGCTGGCGCATTTGCGCGATCTGGCGGTAGAACGCCGCCTGACCGCTCGGTGTAAGCCACGGGGAACGGTAGATCGACAGCACGTCGTCGCCCAACGGCCGTGCGACCGCGTTACCGATATAGGCCGACACCAGCGCGTGATGCGCATAGGCCGGCAAGCCGGCGAACGCGGCTTCGTGCTGCGCGACGTGCCGCACGAACGGCGAGCCTTGCGGCGCGATCGCGACCGGGTTCACGAGCGTCAGGTCGGAATACGCGACGCCGTCGAGGAAATGCGCGCGCAGCACCGTCGCGCCGCCGTAGTCGTGCGCAAGCACGCGCGGGCGCGACAGCTTCCATTCGGCGAGCAGCGCGCCGAACAGCGCGTTCTGCCGGCCGAGCGATACATCCGCGTCGGGCATGTCGGACTGGCCATAGCCAAGCAGGTCGTAGAAGAACACGCGATGGCGCCGGGCGAGCCACGGCGCGATCCGCCGCCACACCTGCGACGAAAACGGCGTGCCGTGCACGAGCACGAGCGGCGGCCCTTCACCGAGCGTGCCCCATGCGATCCGGTGACCTTCGAAAATGAAGCGGTTGGCTAGCTCCAGCATCGCTGCCTCCGTGATAACCTGTTTTGGTCGTTAACAGGTTACGCCGGTTTGCCCGGACATGAAACCTATTGGATCGAATAAATGGTTACTCGACGCGAGTCTGCGCGGCCGGCACACAGCTGGGGCGCGGCGGATTTCATTGGCGGCCATCCGGCGCTGGACTTCCTGAACACGGTCGCCGATACGGGGAAGACGCGCGACGACGAGAAGCTCGTCGACTGGCAGGCCGTGCGTGCGTGGGCCGGGAAGTCGGGATTGCTGGGGCAGGCCGACCTCACGCGGTTTCTGCGTCGTCCACGACAGGACGGCGCAAACGAACTGGTCGAATTGCGTCGCTTTCGCGAGGATGCGCATGCGGCGCTTGCGCACCTGACGGCCGGCGGCGGCAGCGCCGGTGCGCGCGCGGCCGATCGGCTTTCGATGGCGATTCGCGATGCGATCGGACGCAGCACGTTCGACGCGATCGATGGCCGCTTTGCGTGGCGGCCCGATGCGCGCGCGGCGTCGCGCTGGATCGATGCGGCCGCGCTCGGATTCGAGCAGCTGCTGCGCAGCGACGATTTCGCGCGCATTCGGCAGTGCGGCCGCTGCACGTGGTTTTTCGTGGATCGCGGTCGCGGCGTCGGACGGCGCTGGTGCGACATGCGCACGTGCGGGAACCGCGCGAAGGCCGAAGCGTTCAGGGAGCGATGACGGGCAAGCGGCACACCACGTGCATCATTCGGGGAGTTCGTGCGGTCGATTCTCGGGCCACAGCGCGCCGGCGACGAACAGTCCGGCGACGAGGAGCGGCGCGCCGATCGCGAACAGGATCGCGGTGAGCCCCCAGCGCTCCCAGAACTGGTCGATGACGGCGCGCTCCGGTGTGACGGGGTCGTACAGCACGTTCACGATCTCGCCTTCGTACAGCGTGGGGCGCGACGACGCCGACCCTTGCGTGAAACGGATCGTGCGGCCGCTGTCGGTCGTGAACGCGACAATCGCCGAATAAAGCGACGCGGAGGTGTGGGGCGAGCGTGGGGTTTCCGCGATCTCGACGACGTGACCTGTCGAGTGCGCGTATTGACGGGCGATCTGCCATTCGCGCAGGCCGGCTGCGCCGGCACCGGCCAGCAAGCCGGTGCCGATCGCGATCGGAATCAGCGCAACCGCGATGTTCCAGCGGCGCGGTGCCATGTTGCCGGTAGGCGCGGCCGATGGCGCGCTGCCGTGACGACTGCGCCGCTCGCTCACGTACAGCAGGCTGCCGATCGCGAGCGACGCGACCGCGAGCAGCGCCGGCACCGCTACGGGAAGCCAGCGTTGTGCGAAATCGTCGACCAGCGCAGGACGGTTCGGATGATCGGGATCGATCAGTACGTCGACGCTTTCGCCGATGTCGTAAGCCGGAACCAGCGATGCAGTATTGCCGACGACTTCACGGCGCCGGCCATCGTTCCCGAGGTAAGCAACGATCGGGCGGTACGCGCGCATCGCGTCGCTGTCCTGCACGATGCGCACGACCGTGCCCGGTGCGCGGATGAGGTTGCCCGAAGCGGCGGTTCCGATGACGGCGAGCCCAACTGCGACGACGAGCAGCGCAATGCCGAGCGCAAAGGCGACGAGTGCGTCCTTACGCAGCATGGGCGGATCCGCTGCGCGCGTGGTGCGATGAATCCGGATGCGATCGGGTGGGTGGCGCGGCGTGACGTGCGCGCCGCTGTCGGCGTGACCATGCCCTCTCAATGGTCGCGTCTCGCTCACATGATTCCATGTATGACGTCCCATGCTCTCTCAGTGCCGGCTCGCGATGCGGCGATCACGTGTCGGTCGTGTGATATTTATCGGACGATTCTAGCGGAAAGTGCGCGCGCGAGGGATTGAACTGACGGGCTACCGTGGTGCGGGCAGAGGGCGGGGACGCGGCGGAAATGAAAAAGGCCGGTCAGCTTGCGCTGACCGGCCTTCGAAATTCCTGGTGGGGCGTGAGTGACTCGAACACTCGACCTACGGATTAAGAGTCCGCTGCTCTACCAACTGAGCTAACGCCCCCAACAGAAGAAAGATTATGCACGGGTATTTCGGCCTTGGCAAGCCTTTTCTGCAAATTCCGTCAAAATATTTTGTCGCGGCATGTGCCGCCGCCGGCGGGATAACGAGCGATCGCAGTTGGCCCGCTCCCGGTATGATGACGACCAACTGTTGCGCGGCGGTCGCGCAACGCTTTCAGGGCATTCGAAGATGGACGAAAACGCAGTCCGCGAATTGCTGGATCGCCTGCTGGCCCCGTGGGTCCGCTCGCTGGGTCTGGTCCCCGTATCGATCGGCGACGACAGCGTCACGATGCGCCTGCCGTTTTCCGGCGAATTCCGTCATTCGGGCGGCATCATCTGCGGCCAGGTGTTCACGGCCGCAGCCGACACCGCGATGGTTGTCGCGATCTCGGTCGCGCTCGGCGAATTCCGGCCGATGACGACCGTGTCGCTGAACACCAACTTCATGCGCCCGGTGCGCAAGGGCGACGTGCTCGTCACCGCGCGCGTGCTGCGGATGGGTCGCAATCTCGTGTTCGGCGAAGTCGAATTGTTCGACGAGGACGGCAAAATGGCCGTGCACGCGACGTCGACGTACGCGCTCGTCAGCTGAGCGGCGCGATGTTCGACCAGATCGTCTTCGCGGGCGGCGGCAATCGTTGCTGGTGGCAGGCCGGCTTCTGGGACGTCGCGCAACCGGCGCTCGGCTTGCGCCCGCGCGTGATCGCCGGCATCTCGGCCGGCGCGGCGACTGCATGCATGCTGTATACGCGCGACGCTGCGTGGGTGATGCGCTACTACGAGGAAGCGCTGCGCCACAACCGCAAGAACGCGTACTGGCGCAACCTGTTCGGGCGCGAGCCGGTGTTTCCGCATTACCGGATCTACCGCCAGGCATTGCTCGACATCTACGGCGAGCCGTTCGCGCGGCTCGCGGATGCGCCGGAGATCCGTATCGGCGTATCGCACGTGCCGCGCTGGCTCGGTGCGCGCAGCGCGGTCGCCGCGGGCCTCGTCGCGTACAACATCGAAAAGTACCTGCGCAAGACGCTGCACCCGACGCTCGGGCGCACGCTCGGCTTTCGGCCGGAGTTCGTGCGCGCGCAGGCCTGCGCGAACGTCGACGAACTCGCCGACCTGATCCTGCAGTCGTCCTGCACGCCACCGTTCACCCCGGTGCTGCGGCGCGGCGGCCGGCCGGTGCTCGACGGCGGGATGGTCGACAACGTGCCGGTCGGCGCGCTCGATCCGTCGCCCGGCGACGTGCTGGTGCTCGTCACGCGGCTGTATCCGCGTCCACAGATGTTCACGGTCGCGCATGGCGACCAGCGGCGGCTCTACGTACAGCCGTCGAGCAAGGTGCCGATTTCGAGCTGGGATTACACGAGTCCGTCGCAGATGCAGCATGCGTACGACCTCGGGCGGCGCGACGGCGAGCATTTCCTCACGCGTGTCGCCGCGATGACGGGCGGCCGCGCGGTCGCCTGAAGAGCAGGCGCGGGAAGTACGGCCGCGCAGCGAGCGCGGCCGCCCTGTCAGCGGTCAGCGGTCAGCGATCAGCGCACACGACGCGGCGTCAGCGCTTCCGGATTGACGACGCTCGACAGGTCCCCCTGGTCGAACGCGAGGATGTTCTTGAATGCCGCGCTGAAATAGAGCTCGTAGCTCTCGCGCTCGACGTAGCCGATGTGCGGCGTGCAAATCACGTTTTCCATCCGCAGCAGGCTGTAGCCCTGCAGGATCGGCTCGCTTTCGAACACGTCGATCGCGACCATCCCAGGACGGTTGTGCGACAGCGCGTTGACGAGCGCGTTCTCCTCGAGCAGCTCCGCGCGGCTCGTGTTGACGAGCAGCGACGTCGGCTTCATCCGCATCAGGTCTTCCTGCTTGACGATTCCGCGCGTGTCGTCGTGCAGGCGCAGGTGCAGCGACAGCACGTCGCTCTGCTCGAACAGCGCGTCGCGGCTCTCGGCGGCCATGTAGCCGTCGGCGCGTGCGGCCTCGAGCGAATGCTCGCGGCCCCAGATCATCACGTTCATCCCGAATGCCTTGCCGTAGCCGGCAACCAGCCGCCCGATCTTGCCGTAGCCCCAGATGCCTAGCGTCTGGCCGCGCAGCACCTGGCCGAGACCGAAGTTCGGCGGCAGCGCCGAGGTCTTCAGGCCCGACTGCTGCCACGCACCCTGCTTCAGGTTCGCGACGTATTGCGGAATCCGGCGCTGCGCTGCCATTACGAGCGCCCACGTCAATTCGGCCGGCGCGACCGGCGAACCCGTACCTTCGAGTACCGCGATGCCGCGGTCGGTACAGGCCTCGAGGTCGATGTGGCTCGAGATGCGGCCGGTCTGGCTGATCATGCGCAGGTTCGGCAGCTTCGCGAGCAGTTGCGACGAAATCGGCGTGCGCTCGCGGATCAGCACGAGCGCCTCGACTTCCGCCAGACGGCTCGCGAGTTGCCCCAGGCCGCGCACCGTGTTGTTGAAGACCTTCACGTCGTGCTCGGCGAGCATCTCGAAGCAGTTCAGCTTGCGGACGGCGTCCTGGTAGTCGTCGAGAATGGCAATTTTCATGGTCAGCGGGAGTCGCGCGTTGAAAGCGGCACCGGCGGCGGCGCACATTGCGCGCCCGTGCCGCCGGGCCGGGGCCGACATGATGCTACTTCCGCGGCCTTCGTGGGACCTTTTTAACAGGTTGTTACGCTCCGCCGCAATCGGCGCAGGCCTGACGCCGCGGCGCCCCCGTACCGCGCGCGGGGGTGCGCTGCTGTGTCGCATCAAACATGTCCTTTCTGATTCGGCCGCTTCGAGGCTGAGGTTCACCCAATTGTTGCTCCAATCAGAATAATTGGATCATCCGTTCGCGATCGGTGAGGATTTTTGACTATTTTTATCGCGAACGACCGTGTTGTTGAGCAACTCTGCATCATTTCCGCTGTCGTAGGAGAATTACGCATTTGCTTCAACTTTTTGAAGTTGTAACAGCGGCAGGAGTCGTTTATGGATCATTTGCAGTCGATGCGCGTGTTCGTCAAGGTTGCGGATCTCGGCAGTTTCGCGCGGGCCGCGAGTGCAATGGATATTTCCAACGCGGTCGCGACGCGTCATGTCGCCGATCTGGAAGGCCGGCTGGGCACGCGGTTGCTGAACCGCACCACGCGCAGCCTTTCGCTGACGGAGTCGGGCCAGGTCTATCTGGAGCGGGCGCGCCAGATTCTCGATGAGCTCGAGGATGTCGAGCAGATGGTCGTCGCGCGCAATCACGAGCCGGTCGGCACGTTGCGCATCGTCGCGCCGGTCGTGTTCGGCCTGCATAACCTTGCTCCCGTCCTGCAGTCGTACACGGAGAATTTCCCGAAAGTGGTGCCAGACCTGACGCTGGTCGACCGCCAGGTCGATCTCGTCGAGGAAGGTTTCGACGTCGGGATCGTCGTCACGCGCCAGATGCGCAGCGCGAGCATCGTCACGCGACGGCTGACCACCGGCTGCATGACCGTGTGCGCGACCCCGAGCTACCTCGAAAAGCATGGTGTGCCGACCCACCCGGAACAGCTCGCCGAGCACCCGGCCCTGAGCCTGCCGACCGAATACTGGGGCGACGAGCGCGTGTTCACGGGCCCGGACGGCGAAGTTCGCGTGCGCCCGACCAACGTGATCGTCGCGAACAACACCGCGATGCTGCGCCAGTTCGCGCTGCTCGGGATGGGCGTCGCGATTCTGCCGAGCTACCTGATCGGCAGCGACATCGCGCGCGGTGCGCTGGTGCGGCTGCTCCCGGATTTCCGGCTGCCGCAGGTCGAAATCAACATCGCATACCCGAGCCGGCGCCATCTGCCCGCGAAGGTGCGCACGTTCATCGACCATCTCGTCGAACACTTCAGCCATTCGACGGACGCGACGATGGGCGAGCAGTGGGCCGCGCAGGGTGCGGGGCCGGCGCCGGTGGGCGTCGAAATGCGTGCGGATCCGGTCGAATCGACAGGCCCGAACCTGCAACCGCGTCTCGCACGTGCACCACGCGCGCGGGTGGCGGCGCCGTCGCCGCTGTAACAGCACGCGCGGTTAGCGCACACTGGCGCTGCGTCGGCGCCAATAAAAAAACGCGGATCGAGCAATCGATCCGCGTTTTTTTGTCGCCAGCGCGACCGGCATGCGACGCGCCGGGGCGCCTTGGCTGCTACGTCGTCACGAGCCCGTCTTGCGTGCCGTCGTCTTGCGGGCGGCGGTCTTGCGCGCCGGTGCCGGTTTCTCTTCGGCACCTTCCGTCACGGTTTCGGCGTCCTTCGTCGCCGATTTTGCCGTCTTCTTCGCCGCGGCGGCCTTCGGTTCCTTCTTCTCGAACTCGAAACCGATCTTGCCGTCCGGCTGCTTCACGAGGAACGCCTTGAAGTTGCGGCCGGTGCGTGACGACTTGAAGTTCGGCAGCAGATCGGTGCGGCCGTCCGCCAGCAGCTTCGCCATCTGTTCGCGCGTGATTTCCTGCTGCAGGATCACCTTGCCCGAACGGAAGTCGCAGGTTTTCGGATTCGCGACCGAGTGCTCGCACACGTAGCTCATGCCGTGTTCGAACACGCGGCCCTTGCACTTCGGGCACGCGCCGACCGGCTCTTGCGCGGAGAAGTCGGGCGCTTCGCCTTCGTCGCCGCCCTGATCCTGGCCGAAGTCGAACTCGAGCTTGTAGTTCTTCGTTTCATCGTCGAACGACAGCTTCAGGATCGCCGAGAACGGCCGCCCCATCTTGCTGCGGAAACCGGACAGCGGCCCGATCGTCTTCTCCCGCAGCAGTTCCTCGACTTCCGCGATTTCGAACTGCCGGCTGCCCGGAATCTTCGAGATCGAGAAATCGCATTTCGTGCACGCGAAGCGGCGATAGTTTTCCTTCACCTGGCCGCCGCAGTTCGGGCACGGCGTCTCGAGCGTCGCGTAATCGCCGGGAATCGTGTCGGAGTCGTATTCCTTCGCGCGCTTGACGATCTGCTGCGTCATGCGGGCGATTTCCTGCATGAATGCATCGCGGCCGAGGTTGCCGCGCTCCATCTGCGACAGCTTGTATTCCCATTCGCCGGTGAGCTCGGGCGCGGTCAGTTCCTTCACGCCGAGCCCGCGCAGCAGCGTCATCAGCTGGAACGCCTTCGCGGTCGGAATCAGCTCGCGGCCTTCGCGCACGAGATACTTCTCGCCGAGCAGGCCTTCGATGATCGCTGCGCGCGTCGCCGGCGTGCCGAGGCCCTTCGCGGCCATCGCCTCGCGCAGCTCGTCGTCCTCGACGAGCTTGCCCGCGCCTTCCATCGCGGACAGCAGCGTCGCTTCCGAGTAGCGTGCGGGCGGCTTCGTCACGAGCGCGACGGCCGCGATCTCGTCCGTCTTCACCTTCTCGTCCTTCTGCACCGGTACCAGGTTCGCGTCGGCGCCCTCGGCGTCGCGGCCGTACACCTGCAGCCAGCCCGGCTCGACCAGGACCTTGCCTTCCGTCTTGAAGTGATGGCCGGCAACCTCGGTGATGCGGGTCGTGACGCGGAATTCGGCGGCCGGAAAGAACACCGCGAGGAAGCGCTTGACGACCATGTCGTACAGCTTTTGCTCCGGCTCGGAGAGCGACTTCGGCGCCTGCAGCGTCGGGATGATTGCAAAGTGATCGCTGATCTTCGAATTGTCGAAGATCCGCTTGTTCGGCTTCACCCAGCCTTTGTCGAGCACCTGCTTCGCATGCGGCAGGTAATTGTGGCTCTCCTTGAGCATCTCGAGCGTCGACTGCACCGTCGACAGGTAGTCTTCGGGCAGCGCGCGCGCATCGGTACGCGGGTAGGTCAGTACCTTGTGCTTTTCATACAGCGCCTGTGCGAGACCGAGCGTGTTCTTCGCGGAGAAGCCGAAACGGCTGTTCGCCTCGCGCTGCAAGCTTGTCAGGTCGAACAGCAGCGGCGACAGTTGGGTCGACGGCTTCGATTCCTCGGACACCGTGCCGATCTGGTCGCGGCAGGCGGCAACGATCGTTTCCGCGGCCGGCAAGCTCCAGAGCCGCGAATCGCGCTTTTCCGGGTCGAATTCGTCGCGCTTGAATTTCGGGTCGAACCACTTGCCTTCGTAGAAGCCGCCGGCGCACGCGAACTCCGCCTTCACTTCCCAATAGTCGCGCGGGACGAAACGGCGAATTTTTTCTTCACGTTCGACGACGATCGACAGCGTTGGCGTCTGCACCCGGCCGACGGTCGTGAGGAAGAAGCCGCCGCCCTTGCTGTTGAACGCCGTCATCGCACGCGTGCCGTTGATGCCGACGAGCCAGTCGGCCTCGGAGCGGCAGCGCGCTGCGTCGGCGAGCGGCTGCATGTCCGCGTCGCTGCGCAGATGCGCGAAACCGTCGCGGATTGCCTGCGGCGTCATCGATTGCAGCCACAGGCGCTGGACGGGCTGCTTCGCCTTCGCGTGCTGCACGATCAGGCGGAAAATCAGCTCGCCCTCGCGCCCCGCGTCACATGCGTTGATCAGGCGATCGACGTCCTTGCGCTTCATCAGCTTGGTGAGCACCTTCAGGCGCGACTCGCTTTTTGCGATCGGGTTCAGGTCGAAATGCGGGGGGATGACGGGCAGATGAGCGAAGCTCCACTTCCCGCGCTTGACCTCGTACTCTTCCGGGGCGGCGATTTCGAGCAGGTGGCCGACCGCGGACGACAGGACGAATTCGTCGCTCTCGAAGTATTCGTCATGCTTGGTAAAGCCGCCCAAAGCGCGCGCGATGTCGTTCGCGACAGAAGGCTTTTCCGCAATGATCAGTGCTTTGGACATGACAGATGTGTGTTGGTAGACCGGGTTCGCCGGCGTGGGTCCCTTTTACGACGGCTTTATAGCACACGCGGCGGCGGCGACGGCTCGGCGTGTAAAAAGCGGCTCATCATAGAGGGGGGCTGCAACGGCGGCAAGCGCGGCTGCTGCGGCGGCCTCTCGATTCCATCCGACCCCGGCCGGACATCCGCGCCGTTCAAGCCTCGACGTTCAGGATGTTGCGCAATTTCGGTGCGTGCGGTGCACCGGGCACCGCGCTTAGGTCGGCCAGCATCCGCTCGACGATCGCCGCGTGCGGCAGCACTGTGCCGAAGAAGCGCGCGGTGTTCGCGTCCTCGATCAGAATCGTCGGGAAATTCTCGACGTCGAGGTCGTCGAGCCGGTCGGCATGGGTCTCGATGTCGATCCACGCAAAGCATGCATCGGGATGCGCGTCGGCGAGTTGGTCGAAGGCCGCACGGTAGTCGCGGCAGGTGCCGCACCAGTCGGCGCACAGGCAGGCGACCAGCAGCGTGTCGGGATCGGCGAGGCGCTCGGCGATCCGATCGGCGTCGGTGTCGAGATTCAGCGCGGGCATGGAATTCCTTGGATATCTTCGGCGGCACAGCCGCTCCTATGCGGGGGAATGTAGCACGCCGGCCGGGGCCGGGGTGGGGGCCGCGTCAAGCCGCGCGAAACGGCCGCCGGGCACGCTCGCGACGCGGCCGGCCAGTTCGAGCGCAAGCAGCGCACGGTGCAGCGGCTCGTCGGACAGGCCGCTGTGCTCGGCCAGCCATTCGTATGTGACGGGGCCGTATCCCAACGCAGCGAGCACGGCTTGCTCGGCCGGATCATCGGCCGGAGCGGCAGCGATCGCGCCGGTTGCGCCGGGCACCGCGGCCTCCGTGGCTGCGCCGGACGGTGCCGCGTCACTCGCGGTCGCGCCGGACTCCCCCGACTGTCGGCAGGCGCAGCCCGCAGCATCGTCGCTATCGGGGCGCGAACGCGGCGTCGCCGCAGCGCCGGTCGGAACCTCCGCCGGGTCGCGCAGCCCGTATTCCTCCAGCACGTCGAACGGTGTCACGGTGAGCTTCGCGCCGTCGCGAATCAGCGCGTGGCAACCCTGCGCGAGCGGCGCGTGGATCGAACCGGGCATCGCGAATACGTCGCGGCCGAGCTCGTTCGCGAGCCGTGCGGTGATCAGCGAGCCGGAGCGAGGCGCAGCTTCGACGACCAGCGCACCGAGCGCCAGCGCGGCGATCAGCCGGTTGCGCTGCGGAAAATGCGATGCGCGCGCCGGCGTGCCGAGCGGCCATTCCGACACAATCGCGCCGCGGGCGGCGATCTCATGCGCCAGCGACCGGTGCCTTGCCGGATAGACGAGATCGGTGCCGGTTGCGATGACCGCGATCGTGCCGGCGCGGCCGTCAAGCCCGCCACGGTGCGCGGCGGCGTCGATGCCAAGCGCGAGGCCGGAGACGATCGCCAACCCGGCATCGGACAGTGCACGCGCGAAGTGCGTCGCGTCGGCGAGCCCCTGCGGCGTCGCATGCCGGCTGCCGACCACCGCCATGCCGCGCGCATGCAGCAGCTCGACCCTGCCTTTTACATATAGCAGCGGCGGCGGATCGTGCAGATCGCGCAGCCGCGGCGGGTATGCGGGATCGCCGAGCGTGACGATCGCATTGCCCGGCAGTTCGAGCCACGCGAGCGCGGCGTCGGTGCTCTCGTCGAGGTCGTCGCGCTCGCTGGCGCGCACCGCCCGTGCGGCCGCCACGCTGGTCACCGCCGCGATTGCGTCATCCGGCGCGCGCAGCAGCGCCGCCGGCGAGCCGAAAGCATCGAGCAGTGCCCGCAACACCGCGGGCGAGAGGCCCGTTGCATGCGCGAGCTGTAGCCACGCGCGCAGCGCGGCGGGCGTCAGCGCTTGCGGCGACATGAGGCTGCCCTCCAATGCGACCGCCAGCGCAGCGCGTGGCGCCATGATAAAATTTTCATCATCCGAAATACTCGACAGGGCCGCGCGCACGGGCGTTCGGCCAATTGCATGAGGCATGACCTGCGGCATTGATATGCCGCGCGTCCGCCTCATCTTCATTGCATCCCGGCAGTGGCGCCAGCCGGCCGGATGGCCGATGCGGCACGCCGCTCCACCGATTACCGAACACCATGGCTTTGCTGAACATTCTTCATTACCCCGACAAGCGGCTGCACAAGGTCGCCAAGCCCGTCGACAAGGTCGACGACCGGATCCGCAAGCTCGTCGCCGATATGGCCGAAACCATGTACGCGGCGCCGGGCATCGGCCTCGCGGCAACGCAGGTCGACGTGCACGAGCGCGTGATCGTGATCGACGTGTCCGAAGAGAAGAACGAGCTGCGCGCGTTCATCAACCCGGAGATCATCTGGTCGAGCGACGCGAAGCAGGTCTACGAGGAAGGCTGCCTGTCGGTGCCGGGAATCTACGACGAAGTCGAGCGCCCGGATCACGTGCGCGTGCGCGCACTCAACGAGCACGGCGAAACCTTCGAGCTCGACTGCGAAGGTTTGCTCGCGGTGTGCGTGCAGCACGAGATGGATCACCTGATGGGGCGCGTGTTCGTCGAATACCTGTCGCCGCTGAAGCAGACGCGCATCAAGACGAAGATGAAGAAACTCGAACGCGCGATGTGACGCGTGCTCGCCCAGTCCTCCCGAACGCTGTCATGACCCATACGTTGCGCGTGATTTTTGCCGGCACGCCGGAATTCGCCGCGGCCGCACTCGCCGCGATCCACGAGGCCGGCTTCCCGGTGCCGCTCGTACTCACCCAGCCCGACCGCCCGGCCGGGCGCGGAATGAAGCTGCAGGCGAGCGCGGTGAAGCGCTATGCCGTCGAGCACGGAATGCCCGTCGCGCAACCGCCGTCGCTGCGGCGCGCGGGCAAGTACCCGCAAGAGGCGGCGGACGCGATCGAGCTGCTGCGCACGACCCCGCACGACGTGATGGTGGTAGCCGCGTACGGCTTGCTGCTCCCGCAGGAAGTGCTCGACACTCCGCGCGCCGGCTGCATCAATATCCACGCATCGCTGCTGCCGCGCTGGCGCGGCGCCGCGCCGATTCACCGCGCGATCGAGGCCGGTGACGCCGAAACGGGCGTCACGCTCATGCAGATGGACGTCGGCCTCGACACCGGCGCGATGATCGACGAAGCGCGCGTTGCGATCGGGCCGGACGACACGACGGCGACGCTGCACGATCGGCTCGCCGCCGCCGGTGCGCGGCTGATCGTCGACGCGCTCGTGCGGCTCGAGCGCGATGGCGCGCTGGCCGCCACCCCGCAGCCGGCTGACGGCGTGACCTATGCGGAAAAGATCGGCAAGCACGAAGCGGCGCTCGACTGGCGCAAGCCGGCCGACGTGCTCGCGCGCCAGGTGCGTGCGTTCGACCCGTTCCCGGGCGGCGTCGCGACGCTCGACGGCGCGGCGATCAAGCTGTGGGCGGCCGAGCCTGTGGCGGCGCGTGGCGACGCGGCGCCCGGCACGATCGTGGAAGCCGCGCCGGACGGTGTGGTCGTCGCGTGCGGCAGCGGTGCGCTGCGCGTCACGCAGTTGCAGAAGCCGGGCGGCAAGCGGCTTCCGGCGCGCGAATTCCTGGCCGGCTCACCGCTCGCCGCGGGCCAATGCTTCGCGTTGCCCGACGCGGGCTGAGCGACATTCGACACGACATCCCATCCGCGTGCAATCGGCCGGATGGCCGAGTCGCGCGCTGCGACAGGCGCGCGTAGAATTTCACTGCGCTTTCCGGTTTTGAGGTTCCCATGCTCGGCATCACCCATTTCGGCTTTTTCGTGCTCGCGGTTTTCCTGTTGAACGTCACGCCTGGTCCCGACACCGCATACATCGTCGGCCGCAGCGTCGCGCAGGGTCGCAGCGCGGGCCTGATGTCCGGGCTTGGCATCTCGGCCGGCTGCTGCGTGCACGCGCTCGCATGCGCGTTCGGGCTGACCGCGCTGCTCGCCGCATCGGCTGCCGCGTTCACGGTGATCAAGCTGGTCGGTGCCGCATACCTGATCTACCTCGGCGTGCGGATGATCTTCTCGAAGCAGGCAGGCGCGCCGGCGGGAGCGCCGGCAGGGCAGCCCGCAGTCGCGAAGCCGCTGCGCCAGTTGTTCATGCAGGGTTTCTGGACCAACGTGCTGAACCCGAAGGTCGTGCTGTTCTTCGTGTCGTTCTTCCCGCAATTCGTGTCGGCCGACAGCCCGCACAAGGCGTTGGCGTTTCTGGCGCTCGGTTCGGTATTCGTCGTCATGAGCACCATCTGGTCCTGTATCGTCGCGTGGGTCGCGGGCACCGTCACGCAACGTTTTTCCGGCAAGCCGGGCGTCAAGAAGTGGCTCGACCGCACGGTCGGCAGCGCATTCGTGGGCCTGGGGCTGCGGCTCGCGGCGACGCAGCGCTGAAATTGAATTTTTCCGGCAAGACCTTATCTAACAAATCGCTTACAATTTTCCGCCGCACCCATGATGTGCGGCGGGTCACCTGACGGATAAGGAGTGGGTATGTTCAATTGGGTCAAAACGGCGATGCTGATGGCCGCGATCACGGCCCTGTTCATCGTGATCGGCGGCATGATCGGCGGCTCGCGCGGCATGACGATCGCGCTGCTGTTCGCCCTCGGCATGAATTTCTTCTCGTACTGGTTCTCCGACAAGATGGTGCTGCGCATGTACAACGCGCAGGAAGTCGACGAGAACACGGCGCCGCAGTTCTATCGGATGGTGCGCGAGCTCGCCACGCGCGCGAACCTGCCGATGCCGCGCGTCTACCTGATCAACGAGGATGCGCCGAACGCGTTCGCGACCGGCCGCAACCCCGAGCACGCCGCGGTCGCCGCGACGACGGGCATCCTGCGCGTGCTGTCCGAACGCGAGATGCGCGGCGTGATGGCGCACGAACTCGCGCACGTAAAGCATCGCGACATTCTGATCTCGACGATCACAGCGACGATGGCGGGCGCGATCTCGGCGCTGGCGAACTTCGCGATGTTCTTTGGCGGCCGCGACGAAAACGGCCGGCCGGCCAATCCGATCGCCGGCATTGCAGTCGCGCTGCTCGCGCCGATTGCCGGCGCGCTGATCCAGATGGCGATCTCGCGGGCGCGCGAGTTCGAGGCCGACCGCGGCGGCGCGCAGATCTCCGGCGATCCGCAGTCGCTCGCCACCGCGCTCGACAAGATCCATCGCTATGCGGCTGGCATTCCGTTCCAGGCGGCCGAAGCGCATCCGGCCACCGCGCAGATGATGATCATGAACCCGCTGCACGGCGGTGGGCTGCAGAACCTGTTCTCCACGCACCCTGCCACCGAGGAGCGCATCGCGCGACTGATGGAAATGGCACGCACCGGCCGGTTCGACTGAGCCGCGCCCCGTTGCGCACGCAGCCGCACGTCACCCCGCATGCCTCGCGCTGCGGGGTGTTTCATTTGCGCGTCTCGTAAAGGGGCCGTATTGGCCTCACGCTACAATGCGCGGTTTGGAATCGCGACGGCCACGCGGCAGCGCGATTCCCGCCGCTCGCGGCGCCCGATTGCCGATTTTGTTCCGATGACACGAACCCGCTCCTCCGCTCAGTCTTCCTCCGGTCGCCCCGCGCGTCTGTCCGCGCTGCACCTCGCGCCCGATTCGCTGGGCTTCGCGCTCGACTCGGCCGCGCAGGCAGTCGACGCGGTTCGGCGCGGCACCGCGCTGCCGGCGGCGTTGGCGGCGGTGTTCGCGCAGATGCCGGCCGGCGCGCAGGCGCTGGCGCGCGGCGCGACGCAGGACGTCGCGTACCGGACGATGCGTCGGCTCGGCAGTGCGGACTGGCTGATCGGCCGACTCGTCAGCAAGGCGCCGCCTGCACACGTGCATGCGGTACTCGCCGGTGCGCTCGCGCTGCTGCTCGATCCGGAGGACGCGGCCGCGTATCCCGCATTCACGATCGTCGACCAGGCCGTGACCGTGATCGGCGCGCGGCGCGAGCACGCGTTCGCGAAGGGGCTCGTCAACGCGGTGCTGCGGCGTTTTCAGCGCGAGCGCGACACGCTCGTCGCCGCGATGCAGGACGATCCGGTCGCGCGCTGGAACTACCGCCCGTGGTGGATCGATGCGGTGAAGCGCGCATGGCCCGATGCATGGCGCGCGATTCTCGCTGCAGGCGAGCGCCAGGGCCCGCTGACCCTGCGCGTGAACGCACGCCGCGCGAGTGTCGACGCGTATCTCGACACGCTGCGCGCGAGCGGGATCGACGCGACGGCGATCGGCCGCCACGCGGTGCGGCTCGCATCGGCGATGCCGGTCGAACGCATTCCGGGCTTCGCCGACGGCATCGTGTCGGTGCAGGACGCCGGCGCGCAATGCGCGGCCGAATGGCTCGGTGCGCGCGACGGCATGCGCGTGCTCGATGCGTGCGCGGCGCCTGGCGGCAAGACCGGTCACATCCTGGAACTCGCCGATGCGGAAGTCGTTGCGCTCGAAAGCGACGCATCGCGCGCGGCGCGTATCGGCGAGAATCTCTCGCGCCTGTCGCTCACCGCCGACGTGCGAGTCGGCGACGCGGGCGCGCCGCACGCGTGGCACGACGGCCGTCCGTTCGACCGGATCCTGGCCGACGTGCCGTGCTCGGCGTCGGGCATCGTACGCCGCCATCCCGACATTCGCTGGCTGCGCCGCGAAGCCGACATCGCGGCGCTCGTCGCGGAACAGCGCCGCATCCTGACCGCGCTGTGGCCGCTCTTGAAACCGGGCGGCGAGCTGCTCTATGTGACATGTTCGATCTTCCCCGAGGAGGGCGAATTGCAGGCCCGCTGGTTTGAAGCGGCCTGTGAAGATGCGGTACGATTGGACGCGCCCGGCCAACTGCTGCCGGGCGGCGCGCACGGCGGGGGGGCCGGCGCACTCGACCAGAACACCGATCACGACGGATTCTTCTACGCGCGGTTTCAGAAACGGTGACGATCAAACACCTTTTTCCACTTCGGTTCGCGGCCGTCCTGCTGGTCGCGTTGGCGCTGTGCGTGGCCGTCGTTCGGCCCGCGCGCGCCGAATCGATCGCCGTGCAGCGCGCGTCGCTGCAGGCTGACGGAAGCGGCTGGAGCCTCGATGCCCGATTCGAGTTCGAACTGAACCCGAGCCTCGAGGATGCCGTCAACAAGGGCATCCCGCTTTACTTCACGACGGACTTCGAACTGAGCCGCGCGCGCTGGTACTGGTTCGACGAGCAGCCCGTGTCGGTGTCACAGACGATCCGCCTGTCGTTCCAGCCGCTCACGCGCGAGTACCGCGTGTCGACGGGCGGGCTGCAGCTCGGCTTCCCGTCGTTGAAGGATGCGCTCGCGGTCGTGCGGCACATCACGTCGTGGCACGTGATCGACCGCAACCAGGTGCGTGCCGGCGAAACCTACACGGCGTCGGTGCGGATGCAGCTCGATACGGCGCTGATGCCGAAGCCGTTCCAGGTCGACGCGGTCAACAACCGCGACTGGACGCTCGGGTCCGACTGGAAACGCTTCAACTTCACGGTGACCGAACGTGCTAAATAAAGTGCGCCGCGCGGCCAGCGGGAAGAGCCTGCTCATACGCGTGATCGTGTCGACCGTCGCGATCACGGCGCTGCTGCTGCTCGTGCTGCTCGCGGCCGCGAGCGCGAACACCGAGTTTTTCGACCGCTACTACTCGTGGCTGTACGCGATGAACATCATCGTCGCGCTCGTGTTCCTGCTGGTGGTGCTCGGGCTGATCGGGATGATCGTCGTGCGGCTGAGGAAGGGCAAGTTCGGCACGCGGCTGCTCGCGAAGCTCGCGGTGTTCTTCGCGCTCGTCGGCGTGGTGCCGGGCGGGATCATCTATATCGTGTCGTACCAGTTCGTGTCGCGCAGTATCGAGTCGTGGTTCGACGTGAACGTCGAGACCGCGCTGACGGCCGGCCTGAATCTCGGCCGCGGGATGCTCGACGCGTCGCTGTCCGACCTGCAGACGAAGGCGCGGCTGATGTCCGACCAGCTCGCGAGCGTCGATGCGAACACGAACGGTACGACGCTCACGCTGCTGCGCCTGCGCGACCAGTTCGGCGTGCAGGACGCGACGATCGTCGAGCCGAGCCGCGGCGGCTCGGGCGCCGCGCCGGATCTGCACATCGTTGCGCAGGCGTCGGGCAATTTCGCCGCGCTGATTCCGGACGACCTGCCGACGCCGCTGATGCTGAGTCAGGCGCGCGAACACGGCGCATACGCGGCGATCGAGGGCGAAGTCGACGGCGATCCGCGCGCGCACGGCGCGAAGGGCGCGCTGCGGCTGCGCGTCGTGCGGCCGATTCCGGACGCGACGACATCGCTGCTGCAGCCGGCCGAGCGGTTCCTGCAGCTCACGCAGCCGGTGCCGCCGACGCTCGCGCACAACGCGGATGCCGTGCAGCGCGCGTATCGCGAGTATCAGGAAAAATCGCTCGGCCGCACGGGCCTGCGCAAGATGTACATCGGCACGCTGACGCTCGCGCTGTTCCTCGCGACGTTCATCGCGATGATGCTCGCGCTCGCGCTCGGCCAGCAGCTTGCACGGCCGCTGTTTCTGCTCGCGCAGGGCACGAAGGAGATCACGGAAGGCGACTACACGCCGAAGCGCGAGATCAAGTCGCGCGACGAGCTCGGCTTCCTCACGCAGTCGTTCAACGCGATGACGCGCCAGCTGTCCGAGGCGCGGCTCGCGGTCGAGAAGAACCGGATCGCGCTCGAACACTCGAAGACGTATCTCGAGAGCATCCTCGCGAATCTGACTGCCGGCGTGTTCGTACTCGACCGCCAGTTCCGGCTGACCACGGCCAACCGCGGCGCCGAACGCATCTTCCGGCAGCCGTTCGGTTCGATGATCGGCACGGCGCTCGACCGGATCGGCGTCGTCGCCGAGTTCGGCGCGATGGTGCGCAAGGCGTTCGCCGATCGCGAAGCGGCGTCCGACGGCGGCAGCGGCGATCGCGGCCACTGGCAGCAGCAGTTCGCGATCGAAGTGCCAGGCGAAAGCGATCCGCTGACGCTGCTCGTGCGCGGCACGCGCCTCGTATCGACGGTGGAAGGCGAGGCCGACGATCCGCAAACGTCCGGCTACGTGGTCGTGTTCGACGACATCTCCGACGTGATTTCCGCGCAGCGTTCGGTTGCGTGGGGCGAGGTCGCGCGGCGGCTCGCGCACGAGATCAAGAATCCGCTGACGCCGATCCAGCTGTCGGCCGAGCGGCTGCAGATGAAGCTGTCGGACAAGCTCGAGCCGCACGATGCCGATGTGCTCAAGCGCGGCGCGACGATGATCGTGAACCAGGTGGCCGCGATGAAGCGGATGGTCGACGACTTCCGCGAATACGCGCGCACGCCGCCGGCGGTGCTCGCGAACCTGCAGCTGAACGAACTGGCGAGCGAGGTGCTCGGGCTGTATGGTGTCGGCGAAGGCAAGAGCGCGATCGTCGCCGAGCTCGCGCCGTCGCTACCGGTGATTCGCGGGGATGCGACGCAGCTGCGCCAGGTGATACACAACCTGCTGCAGAACGCGCAGGACTCGGTCGCGGACGTCGCGCATCCGCGTGTGTTGATCGAAACCAAGACAGTAGAATATGGCGATCCCGACGCCGAGGGTAAAACGCGCGTCGCGGTACGTCTTACCGTGTCCGACAACGGGCCCGGTTTTCCGGCACGCATCCTGACCCGTGCGTTCGAGCCTTATGTGACGACGAAGGCGAAGGGCACGGGGCTCGGGTTGGCCACGGTCAAGAAAATCGTCGACGAGCACGGCGCGCGGATCGATCTGCGCAATCGCATGCACGGCGAGACCGTCGAGGGTGCGCAGGTGTCGATCCTGTTCCTGCAGATGGCGAGCGATACGCCAGGCGCCGATCATGGCGCGCAGGGCGGGGCGGCGCCCGCCAAGACAAAAGCAAGTGTGCAGACAAAGGCAGCGTAAATGGCAACCATCCTGGTGGTAGATGATGAAATGGGCATCCGGGAATTGCTCTCGGAGATCCTCAGCGATGAAGGACATGTCGTGGAGGCGGCGGAGAACGCGCAGGCCGCGCGGGAATACCGGCTGAATCAGGCGCCCGATCTCGTGCTGCTCGATATCTGGATGCCCGATACCGACGGCGTCACGCTGCTCAAGGAATGGGCGGCGCAGGGGCTGTTGACGATGCCCGTGATCATGATGTCCGGGCACGCAACGATCGACACGGCGGTCGAAGCGACGAAGATCGGCGCCCTCGATTTCCTCGAGAAGCCGATCGCGCTGCAGAAGCTGTTGAAGTCGGTCGAGCACGGCCTCGCGCGCGGCGCGGCGCCGGTGTCGGTCAACGCGGCGGCGAAGGCCGGCGGCGGCCAGGTGTCCGGACCGGTGGCGGTTGCGTCCGCGGCGGCGTTGCCGACGCTCGGCGACGACATGGCCGCGGCGCTCGGCCTTGCAGGCCAGACGGCCGCGATTCCGTTCGACATCCCGTTGCGCGAAGCACGCGACGCGTTCGAGCGCGCGTACTTCGAATATCACCTCGCGCGCGAGAACGGCAGCATGACCCGCGTCGCGGAAAAGACTGGCCTGGAACGCACGCACCTGTATCGCAAGCTCAAGCAACTGGGCGTCGAGCTCGGCAAGAAGCCGTCGGAAGGCGCCGCTTAAAAATATTTCGCGAAAACACTTGCACAAGGACTGAGGGCTCGATATAATTTCCTTCTTCGTTGGCCCGGTAGCTCAGTTGGTAGAGCAGCGGATTGAAAATCCGCGTGTCGATGGTTCGATTCCGTCCCAGGCCACCAGCATTTAAAACCCCAAGAATCGGAAGGTTCTTGGGGTTTTTCGTTTGTGGTGGGTATCGCGCGTCAGTGGCGACGTGCCCGGCAGCATTCGGCGGGGCATGATAAAATCCGTGCCCGCTCAATGACTTAGCGCATTGCTTGAGGCGGCACGGCTGGCTGCCCGCTGGTGCTGCCGTGACGCGCGGCAACGATGCCGCGCGATGGGCGGTATAAGCGCGACGCCGCGTCCGCGGCCGGTCACGCTGCCTATACTGGTCGAGCCGGCGCAGGCCGGCACGCGTCGGGCCGCCCGGCGGCAGCCGGCCCCGGCGCGCAGCGCGACGCGAGCCTACACATTCACGGAGTATCACGGTGATTCGGACAGACGCTAAAGACGGCGCGCTCGTGTTGTTTTCCGGCGGGCAGGACTCGGCCACGTGCGTGGCGTGGGCCCTCGAACGCTACCAGACGGTCGAGACGCTCGGCTTCGATTACGGCCAACGGCACCGCGTCGAGCTCGAATGTCGCGAAGGCGTGCGCGAGGCGCTCAAGCGCCAGTTTCCCGCATGGGCCGATCGCCTCGGCGACGATCACATGATCGACCTGTCAGTGCTCGGCGCAATCAGCGATACCGCAATGACGCGCACGATCGAGATCGAGACCGCGGCGAACGGCTTGCCGAACACCTTCGTGCCGGGCCGCAACCTGCTGTTCATGACGATCGCGGCCGCGATTGCGTATCGCCGCGGGTTGCGGGTGCTGGTCGGCGGGATGTGCGAGACCGACTTCTCCGGCTATCCCGACTGCCGTGACGACACGATGAAGGCGCTGCAGGTCGCGCTGAACCTCGGGATGGACACGCGCGTCGTGCTCGAGACGCCGCTGATGTGGCTCGACAAGGCGCAGACCTGGCAGCTCGCGGAACAGCTCGGCGGCGCGGCGCTCGTCGAACTGATCCGCGTCGAGACGCACACGTGCTACGTGGGCGAGCGCGCGGAACTGCACGACTGGGGCTTCGGCTGCGGCGAATGCCCGGCGTGCAAGTTGCGCAAGCGCGGCTACGAGGCTTACCTGAAGGGCGAGCGCGTGACCGAAGCGCCGCTGTGACGCGGATGCGCGGGCGGCGCCGGATGAACAACGAATTCTGATCGACAACGAGCGGCGCGAGCCGGACGAAGCACGATGACTTACGCGGTCAAGGAAATTTTCTACACGTTGCAGGGCGAGGGCGCGAACGCGGGCCGGCCGGCCGTGTTCTGCCGGTTCGCCGGCTGCAATCTGTGGTCGGGCCGCGAAGAGGATCGTGCGGACGCCGTGTGCCGCTTCTGCGATACCGACTTCGTCGGCACCGACGGCGAGAACGGCGGCAAGTTCAAGGACGCCGAAGCGCTGGTGGCGACGATCGCCGCGCAGTGGCCGGACGGCGAAGCGCACCGTTTCGTCGTCTGCACGGGCGGCGAACCGATGCTGCAGCTCGACCAGCCGCTCGTCGACGCGCTGCACGCGGCCGGTTTCGAGATCGCGATCGAGACCAACGGGTCGCTGCCGGTGCTCGACACGATCGACTGGATCTGCGTGAGCCCGAAGGCCGACGCGCCGCTCGTCGTCACGAAAGGCAACGAACTGAAGGTCGTGATTCCGCAGGACAACCAGCGGCTTGCCGACTACGCGAAGCTCGATTTCGAGTATTTTCTCGTGCAGCCGATGGACGGCCCGTCGCGCGACATTAACACGAAGCTCGCGATCGACTGGTGCAAGCGGCATCCGCAGTGGCGGCTGTCGATGCAGACCCACAAATATCTGAACATTCCCTGAGCCACGGCTTTTGACATCGTGCTGATTACCCGAAAACTCGAATTCGACGCGGGCCACCGCATTCCCGATCACCGCAGCCAGTGCAGGAACCTGCACGGCCATCGCTACGTGCTCGAAATCACGCTGCGCGGCGATCTCGTCGATACCGAGGGGGCGCCCGATCGCGGCATGGTGATGGATTTCGCCGACGTGAAGGCGCTCGCGGTCGAGCACCTCGTCAACAAGTGGGATCACGCGTTCCTGGTCTATGCGCGCGACGAGGTCGTGCGCTCGTTCCTCGAGCAGATGGCCGACCACAAGACCGTCGTGCTCGACCGGATCCCGACCGTCGAGAACCTCGCGGCGATCGCGTTCGACATCCTCGCGAACGTGTACGACGCGCATTACGGCGTGAATCTGCGGCTCGAGCGTGTGCGCCTGTACGAAACGCCGAACTGCTGGGCCGACGTCGAGCGTCAACCGGGCCGCTGATCTTCCATTCGCGGCAGCCGCGCCGGCCCGCGCGCTGCCCTCCCGCCGCGCCGTGCGGTCCCGCCCGCCGCCGCTTCCCGCCTGATCCCACATCCGCCTGTCGCCGCGCTATGATCGTCGCATGGCGCCGGAGCGCGCGCCCCGCGCGCGATCACGCTGTCCCGCCGTCAGATCGGCCGCCAGGCGCCGACTAACGTTCTAGGGGGCGGTCCGGTTCCGTGCTGCGCCGCACGACGCTTTGCCGCTTCCGTCCGTTGCTTGTCCCGTTCGATTGCCGTTCCGTCCAGGAGCCCGTATCGATGAGCACGCTCACCAATTCCCTCAAGCAGCGTCTGCGCGACGGCGACGAGCCGCTGTATGGCCTGTGGCTGTCGCTCGGATGCGATTCGGTCGCGGAAGCGCTCGCGCACGCCGGCTACGACTGGCTCTGCATCGACATGGAGCACGCGCCGAACGACAGTCGCGACGTCGCATCGCAGCTGCGCGCGCTGGCCGCCGCGCATCTGCCGAGCGAGCCCGTCGTCCGCGTGCCGGGGCGCGAGCCGTGGCTTGTGAAGCGCGCGCTCGACGCCGGCGCGCGCACGCTGATGTTCCCTTGCGTCGAGACGTCCGACGAGGCCGCGCACGCGGTGCGGCTCACGCGCTTTCCGTCGCCGGATTCGCCGGACGGGCTGCGCGGCGTCGCCGGGATGGTACGGGCGGCCGCATACGGCATGCGCCGCGAGTACCTGCAGACCGCGAACGCGCAGGTCGCGGTGATCGTGCAGATCGAATCGGCGCGCGGGATCGACGAAGTCGAGCGGATCGCCGCGACGCCGGGCATCGACTGCCTGTTCGTCGGCCCGGCCGATTTGGCGGCGAGCCTCGGGCATCTCGGCGACAGCCGTCACCCGGACGTCGAAGCCGCGATGGCGCGCGTGCTCGCGGCAGGCAAGCACGCCGGCGTCGCGGTCGGCATCTTCGCGAGCGATACGGCGAGCGCGCGGCAATATCGCGAGGCAGGCTACCGGATGATTACGCTGTCTGCCGACGTGACCTGGCTGCTGCGCGCGACACGGCAGGCGCTGCAGGAGGCACGGTCATGAACGGCGGTGGCGATACGGGCAATGGGCGCGCGCAGCGCGCGATCGACGCACGCGGGCGGATCGGCGCGACGCTCGGGCTTTTGGCCGTCTGCGCGGCCGCATGGGCGCAGAATGCGCCGCACACGAAGCCTGACCCGGCGCACGAGACGCAGTCGGCGGTCGCCGATTACAACGCCGGCGACTATCGCGCGGCGCTGGTGCAGTTCCACGATGCGGCCGAACGAGGCGACCGGCTCGCGCAGTTCAACTACGCGATGATGCTGCTCACCGGCGTTGGCGTGACCGCGAACGTGGACGAAGGGCTGCGCTGGCTGAAACGGGCCGCCGACGCGAACATGTCGCACGCGCAGTATGTGTACGGGCGGATGTTCGACGACGGCGAGTTCGTCGCGCGCAATCCGGCCGAAGCGCACCGCTGGTTCCTGCGCGCGGCGAAGCAGGGGCACGTGCAGGCCGAGCTGTCGCTCGCGAACCAGTTCCTCGACGGACGCGGCACGCCGCGCGATAACCGGCAGGCGTTCGTGTGGTACAAGCAGGCGGCCGACGCAGGCGAGCCGACCGCGCAGTACGTGACGGCTTCGTTCTACGAGCGCGGCGGCGACGGCGTCACGCAGAATCTGAACATCGCGCGCGCGTATTACGCCGCTGCAGCCGCGCACGGCGACGAGGCCGCCGGTTTGAAATTCAAGGAGCTGAGTGCGCGGCTTAAGGCGCAGGAGCCGGCGTCGGGCGCCGGAGCCGACCCGGGTAGCCCGCGCGCGACGCCGCAGTGAGCGATCCGGATCACGGCACCCGACGGCCGTCACAGCGAATGCGGTGCGACCGCGCGCTGTGGGGCGCCGTCAGCTCTTCATCAGCCGCCGCTGTCGCCCGACGCTCATGATCATCCCGATCGCGACGCCGAGCGTCGCGAGCGCGGTGCCGCCGTAGCTCATGAACGGGAGCGGCACGCCGACCACCGGCAAAACGCCGCTCACCATCCCGATGTTCACGAACGCGTAGACGAAGAACGCCAGCGTGAGCGAACCGGCTAGCAGCCGGCCGAACAGCGTCGCGCCCTGTGCGGCGATGTAGAGCCCGCGCGCGATCAGCGCCATGTACAGCGTCAGCAGTACGAGGCCGCCGGCGAGCCCCCATTCCTCCGAGAACACCGCGAAGATGAAGTCGGTATGCTTCTCCGGAATGAATTCGAGGTGGGCTTGCGTGCCTTTCAGGTAGCCCTTGCCGAGCGCGCCGCCCGAGCCGATCGCGATCACGGCCTGGATCGTGTGGAAGCCCTTGCCGAGCGGGTCGGACGTCGGATCGAGCAGCGTGCACACGCGGTGCTTCTGATAGTCGTGCATCAGCGGCCATTGCACTTCGGGCTGGCAAATGCGTTCCTCGAACACGGCGATCGAGCCGATCGCGATCACGCCGGCGACGAGCACCGGCACGATGAGCTTGAACGACAGGCCGGCGAGGTAGATCACGAAGAAGCCGGCCGCGAACACGAGCAGGCCGGTGCCGAGGTCGGGCTGCTTCGCGATCAGGCCGACCGGCACCAGCAGGATCCCGAATGCGGCGACGAAGTCGTACCAGCGCAGTCCGCCTTCGCGGCGTTGGTAGTACCACGCGAGCATCAGCGGCGTCGCGATCTTGAGGATTTCCGACGGCTGGATCACGACGCCGACGTTCAGCCAGCGCTTCGCGCCCTTCTTGGTCATCCCGAACAGCGCGACCGCGACCAGCAACGCAACCCCGAACGTATAGAGCGGGACCGCGAAGCGCATCAGCGTCGTCGGCGGAATGTTGGCGATCACCCACATCAGCACGAACGTCAGCAGGATGTTGCGCAACTGGTCCTCGACACGGCCGGGCATGTCGATGCTCGCGCTGTACAGCGTGACGATGCCGACGCACAGCAGCAGGAACACGATGAGGGCGAGCGGGCGGTCGAAGCCCGCAAACATCTGCTTGATCTTGTCGAGCCAGGCGCGCTTGTCGAATTGCATGCCTTTCTCCGTTAATGAGCGGTGCCGGCGTTCGCCGCTTTCGCGGCGGCGTTGGCACGGGAGTTGTCGTCGCGCGGTGCGGCGGCGAGCGGCTGCGCGTCACTCGCGGGCCGGCGCGGCCGGTGCGGGCGCCGGATCGGCGGCAGGCTCGCGGCGCGCGGCGTCGCGGCGCCCGCTTCGGCGGGCTGCGCCGCGCTTGATGCTTCGGCTGCCGAAGCGGCCGAAGCGGCCGAAGCGGCGGCAGCAACCGAAGCGGCGTCCGCCGCGCTCGCGGCGGTCGGTACGACCGGCTGCGGCAGCGCGGTGAAGCCGGCCGCGACGACGGCGGGTTTCACCGCATCGCCGATCACCGGTGCGCTAACAGGTTCGGTTGCGGACGCGGCGGCGGCCACCGCCGCGGCCTCGTTCTTGGGGTTCTGGCGCTCGACGAGGTAGTAGTCGAGCACGCGCCGTGCGATCGGGCCCGCGGCCTGCGCGCCCCAGCCGCCGTTCTCGACGACCAGCGCGAGCGCAATCTGCGGATGGTCGACCGGCGCGTATGCGATGAACAGCGCGTGGTCGCGCAGGTGTTCGGCGAGCAGGTGGCCCTTGTAGTTCGAGCCCTGCAGCGAGAAAACCTGTGCGGTACCGGTCTTGCCGGCCGCGAGATACGGCGTGCCGCGGAACACCTTGTACGCGGTGCCGGACGGGTTTTCGATCACGTTTTCCATCCCGCGCTTCACGACGTCGATGTCGGCCTGCTTCAGCGGGATCACATCGCTTTCCTTCGGCACCGTCAAATGGCGCGCGCGCGTGATCGGATCCTCGACTTCCTTCACGAGGTGGGGTTTCATCACGACGCCGTTGTTCGCGAGCGTCGCGGTGGCGTGCGCGAGCTGCAGGATCGTGAACGAGTTGTAGCCCTGGCCGATCCCGAGGCTGATCGTCTCGCCGTCGAACCACTTCTGCTGCGCGGCCTTCTTGAAGGCCTTCTTCTTCCAGTCGGTCGACGGCAGGATCCCGCGCGCCTCGCCCTGGATGTCGATGCCCGTGATCTGGCCGAACCCGAACGGCTTCATGAAGTTCGCGATCGCGTTCACGCCGAGGTCGCGTGCGAGCATGTAGAAATAGGTGTCGTTCGACACCATGATCGCCTTGTTCATGTCGACCCAGCCCTGGCCGGAGCGCACGTCGTTACGGAACGTATGGCCGCCGAACGTGAAATAGCCGGGGTCCTGGAAGCCCCAGCCGGGCGAGCGCTTGCCGAGCGTCAGGCCGGCCAGCGCCATGAACGGCTTGTACGTCGAGCCGGGCGGGTAGGTGCCGTGCAGCGGGCGGTTCAGGAGCGGCTTGTCGGGCGAGTTGTTCAGTTCGTCCCAGGTCTGCTGGTCGATGCCGTCGACGAACGAGTTCGGGTCGAAGCTCGGCGACGACACGAACGCGAGCACGTCGCCCGTCTTCGGCTCGATGGCGACCAGCGCGCCGCGCTTGCCGGCGAATGCCTGCTCGGCGACTTGTTGCAGCCCGATGTCGAGCGACAGCACGAGGTTGTTGCCGGGTGTCGCCTGCGTGCGCGACAGCGTGCGCACCGGCCGGCCGCCGGCCGTCACCTCGACTTCCTCGAAGCCCGTGAGGCCGTGCAGCTCGGTTTCGTAGCTCTGTTCGACGCCGATCTTGCCGATGTAGTCGGTGCCCTTGTAGTTGTTCGCGTCGCGGCGCGGATCGTAATGTTCCTGATCGCTGTCGTTGTCGTCGCTCATTGCGTCGATGCGATCCTGATCGCGCTTCGAGATCCGGCCGATGTAGCCGATCACGTGCGCGGCCGTCATGCCGAGCGGGTACTGGCGGAAAAGCCGCGCGCGCACGTCGACGCCGGGGAAGCGGAAGCGCTGCGCGGTGAAGCGCGCGACCTCCGCATCGGTGAGGCGCGTGCGGATCGGCAGGCTCTCGAAGTTCTTCGAGTCTTCCTGCAGCTTCTTGAAGCGGCGGCGGTCGCGTGCGTCGATCGGGATGATCTCGGCCAGCTTGTCGATCGTGTTGTCGAGCGTGTCGTTGAGCTTCGACGGCGTGATCTCGAGCGTGTACGCCGAGTAGTTCTTCGCGAGCACCACGCCGTTGCGGTCGGTGATGATCCCGCGGTTCGGCACGATCGGCGCGACCGAGATGCGGTTTTCCTCAGCCTGCAGCGCGTACTTGCCGTGCTGCATCAGCTGCAGGTAGAAGAAGCGGCTTGCGAGCAGCCCGAAGCACACGAACACGAACACGCCCGCCGCCGCGACGCGCAGGCGGAACTTCGAGAGCTGCTGTTGGGTGTCGTTGAATTCGGTCATGCGGTTACAGTCGATCCGGCCCATGCATGCGTGCGACGCACGCGCGGGCGAGGGGCCGCCGGAAGCGCGGCGCGCAGCGGGCGTGAGGGCGGCGGGTGTTCAAGGTCGGTGCTCAGATGGGGCGCGTATCGTCCGGGTCGACCGGGCGGCGTTGCGGCATCAGCAGCAGGTGGCTCGCGATCGGCCACAGCGCGGCCTCGACGAAGCCGTCCACCAGATAGCGCCAACCGGGAAACGCGGCGCCCATCATGAGGCGGATCACGAACGGCACCAGCTGCGCGCCGACGAGCAGCGGCGTCACGTACAGCACCTGCACGCCGATCGGCATCCACAGCACGCGGCGATGGATCGTGATCGCGCCGTACGACAGCAGCGTATAGGCGAGCGCATGCTCGCCGAGCAGCCCCGCGTCATGCACGTCCATCAGGATGCCGAGCGCAAACGCGACGCCCATGCCGACCTTGCGCGGCTGGTGAATGTTCCAGAACAGCAGCACGAGCGCGACGAAGTCGGGCACGCCGGGCAGGCGGCCCCACGGCATCAGGTTCAGCAGGAACGCGGCGGCGAGACTGAAGACGATGAAGTACGGATTGACCGGCTGCAGGATGTATTGCGGGCGGTTCATCACTGGGCTCCTGATTGCCCGGCCGCGGGCTTCGCGGTCGCGGCAGCGGGCTTGGCGGGCGCGACAGGCACTGCCGGCGCGGGTTTCGCACCCGGCGTGGCCGCGGCGGCAGGCTTCACGTTCGCGCCGGCATCGTCGCCCTTGTCGGCCTTTTCGCTCTTTTCGCCTTTGTCACCTTTAGCAGCGGCCTTGGCGCCCTTCTTGCCCTTCGCGTTCTTGTCGGCGGCCGGATCGGGCTCGGCCGGGCGCGGCGGGACGTCGTTCTGGTAATGCAGCACGAGCATCTCGCGCGCGCCGCGCACGGCGGCGACCGGCGCGCACGTGACGCGTGCGAATGCGGTATCGGCGAGCTTGTCGACGCGCACGACTTTCGCGACCGGCAACCCGGGCGGATACACGCCGTCGAGGCCGCTCGTGACGAGCTCGTCGCCCGCGACGAGGTCCGAACTCGTCGGCACGAACCGCAGATCGAGCGAATCGCCCTTCGGCGTGCCGTAGATCACGCTGCGCAGCCCGGTGCGCAGCACCTGCACGGGAATCGCGAGATCGCGGTCGGTGATCAGCGTGACCTCCGCCTGCAGCGGGAACACGCGCGTGACCTGGCCGACCACGCCGTCCTCGCTGACGACCGGTGCGCCGTTCTGGATGCCTTGCTGCGAACCTTGCCCGATCACGATCTTCTGCGTGAACGGATCGCTCGTGTCGTACTGGATCTCGACCGGCGTCGATTGTGTCGCGATGTGCTGGCGCAGCTCCAGCACCGCGCGCAGATGCGTGTTCTCTTGCGCGAGCACCGCGGCCTGGTTGGCCTGTGTGGACAGCTGCAGGTTGCGCTTGCGCAGCGCGTCGTTCTCATGGCGCAGCGACGCGCCGGTAACCGCGATGTCGGCCGCACCCATGAACAGGTCGCGCGGCACGAGGGCCGCGCGTTGCAGCGGATACAGCACGGTGCCGAGCACGCCGCGGACGATTTCGAGCGTGCTGAAGCGCGCGTCCGATACGAGAAGCGCGATGGCGAGGGCGACGAAGAAGATGAGCCGCGCGAGCGCGGGCGGACCTTGCTTGAAGAGGGGCGGCGGACTGTATTCCATGGTCGGCGCCGGGCGCGTGGTGATCGGTTAAATGATGCTCAGACGCGCAAACGGCGTGGCGGTTCGTTCTGAACGAGCGATCCGGCCACGCCGCGGGTGCGCCATATCAAACTGGACTGCTTAGGCGATCACTCGTACGAGAAGATGCTGCCCAGCTTGTCCATGCGCTCGAGCGCCATCCCCGAACCGCGTACGACGCAGGTGAGCGGGTCTTCGGCGACGAGCACCGGCAGGCCGGTTTCTTCCGCGAGCAGGCGGTCGAGGTCGCGCAGCAGCGCGCCGCCGCCCGTCAGCATCATCCCGCGCTCGGCGATGTCCGCGCCGAGTTCCGGGGGCGTCTGCTCGAGCGCGATCTTCACCGACGACACGATCTGGTTCAGCGGATCGGTCAGCGCTTCGAGGATTTCGTTGCTGGAGATCGTGAAGCTGCGCGGAATGCCTTCCGACAGGTTGCGGCCCTTCACTTCCATTTCCTTGACTTCGGAGCCCGGGAACGCGGAGCCGATTTCCTTCTTGATCGCCTCGGCGGTTTGCTCGCCGATCAGCATCCCGTAGTTGCGGCGGATGTAGTTGACGATCGCTTCGTCGAACTTGTCGCCGCCGACGCGCACCGAGCCTTTATAGACGATGCCGCCGAGCGAGATCACGCCGACTTCGGTCGTGCCGCCGCCGATGTCGACGACCATCGAGCCGGTGGCTTCCGACACCGGCAGGCCCGCGCCGATCGCGGCCGCCATCGGCTCCTCGATCAGGTAGACCTGCGATGCGCCCGCGCCGTGCGCGGCTTCCTTGATCGCGCGGCGCTCGACCTGCGTCGAGCCGCACGGCACGCAGATGATGATGCGCGGCGACGGCGAGAACATCCGCGACTCGTGCGCCGTCTTGATGAACTGCTTGATCATCTGCTCGGTGACGGTGAAGTCGGCGATCACGCCGTCCTTCATCGGGCGGATCGCCTCGATGTTGCCCGGCACCTTGCCGAGCATCTGCTTGGCTTCCTTGCCGACCGCCTGGATCGTCTTCTTGCCGTTGGGGCCGCCTTCCTGGCGAATCGACACGACGGACGGCTCATCCAGCACGATGCCTTTGCCGCGCATGTAGATCAGGGTGTTTGCGGTGCCGAGGTCGATCGCGAGATCGTTGGAGAAGTAGCTGCGCAAAAAACCGAACATTCAGAATCCTGTTTCGCTCTGGGCCGGCCCTGCATAGCGAGCGCTGAGGGCGGCAGCGGAAAAAATAACAGCCTCGGGAAACGTGGCGGAAGCGGCCGCCGCGGCGCACGAAGCTGCGAGTGATGTCTACCGGGGATCGCACGAAGCACGCACGGCTTTGCCGGAACAGGGCGAAACGGTGCGGGAAAAGGCTGCCGGGTTTGGGTCGAACGCGTAATGATACCTTATAATTTCTCGGTATTTGAATCGAAACGGGCGGTATTTTTGCCGCTTCGGCCCCGATTTTTGAGGGTGGGATCGCACCCTTCAACCCCCGCCGCAGCGCAGTTTTCGATGCGCTGCGCAGTCTTGTTTTTCCGGTGATCGCATGGCCCTGACCTTGACCGATGTGAAACGCATCGCGCACCTGGCGCGACTCGAAATGGCCGACGCCGACGCCGAGCATACGCTCGGCCAGCTCAATGAATTCTTCGGCCTCGTCGAGCAGATGCAGGCGGTCGACACCGCCGGCATCGCGCCGCTCGCCCACCCGATCGAACAGATCCAGGAAGTCGCGCAACGCATGCGCGACGACGCCGTGACCGAAGTCGTCAATCGCGACGACAACCAGCGTCCGGCGCCGGCCGTCCAGGACGGCCTCTATCTCGTGCCGAAGGTGATCGAGTAAGCATTCGATGACAAGCGCGCCGGCGCCGCGCCGCGCGCCACCCAGAATTCCCAGGAAAACCACTCAATGCACGCAAAAAGCCTGACCGAACTGCGCGCCGCGCTTGCCGCCAAGGAATGCTCGGCCGTCGAGCTCGCGCAGCTCTACCTGAAACGGATCGACGCGGCCCGCGACCTGAACGCGTTCGTCCACGTCGACGCGGACCTCACCCTTGCGCAGGCGAAGGCCGCCGACGCCGAACTCGCGCGCGGCGCGGGCGGCCCGCTGACCGGCCTGCCGATCGCGCACAAGGACGTGTTCGTCACGCGCGGCTGGCGTTCGACCGCCGGCTCGAAGATGCTCGCGAACTACGAGAGCCCGTTCGACGCGACCGTCGTCGCCCGGCTGCAGGCAGCCGGCATGGTCACGCTCGGCAAGACCAACATGGACGAGTTCGCGATGGGCTCGTCGAACGAGAATTCCGCGTTCGGCGCGGTGAAGAACCCGTGGGACACGAACGCGGTGCCGGGCGGCAGCTCGGGCGGCAGCTCGGCGGCCGTCGCCGCGCGCCTCGCGCCGGCCGCGACCGGCACCGACACCGGCGGCTCGATCCGCCAGCCCGCGTCGTTCGCGGGCGTGACGGGCATCAAGCCGACCTACGGCCGCGTGTCGCGCTACGGGATGATCGCGTTCGCGTCGTCGCTCGACCAGGGCGGCCCGATGGCGCAGAGCGCGTCCGACTGCGCGCTGTTGCTGAACGCGATGGCGGGCTTCGACGAGCGCGACTCGACGAGCCTCGAGCGCGACGATGAAGACTTCACGCGCCATCTCGGCCAGCCGTGGGCTGCCGGCAACGACGCGGGCAAGCCGCTCGCGGGGCTGCGCATCGGCTTGCCGAACGAGTATTTCGGCGACGGTCTTGCCGACGACGTGCGCGCGACGATCGACGCGGCGCTGAAGCAATACGAAGCGCTCGGTGCAACGCTCGTGCCGGTGTCGCTGCCGAAGACTCAGCTGTCGATTCCGGTGTACTACGTGATCGCGCCGGCCGAGGCGTCGTCGAACCTGTCGCGTTTCGACGGCGTGCGTTTCGGCCACCGCGCAGCGCAGTACGGCGACCTGCTCGACATGTACAAGAAGTCGCGCGCCGAAGGCTTCGGGCCCGAAGTGAAGCGCCGGATCCTGGTCGGCACGTACGTGCTGTCGCACGGCTATTACGACGCGTACTACCTGCAGGCGCAGAAGATCCGCCGCATCATCGCGAACGATTTCCAGGAAGCGTTCAAGTCCTGCGACGTGATCATGGGCCCGGCGTCGCCGACGGTCGCATGGGATCTCGGCGCGAAGGGCGACGATCCGGTGCAGATGTATCTCGCGGATATCTACACGCTGTCGGTGAGCCTCGCCGGCCTGCCCGGCATGAGCGTGCCGTGCGGCTTCGGCGCCGGCGCAAACGCGAAGCGCCCGGTCGGTCTGCAGATCATCGGCAACTATTTCAACGAAGCCCGGATGCTGCAGGTCGCCGACGCGTTCCAGCGCGCGACCGACTGGCACAAGCAAGTACCGGCAGGGGTGTAAGCATATGGCTACTCAGTGGGAAGTCGTTATCGGCCTCGAGACGCACGCGCAACTGTCGACCGTCTCGAAGATTTTCTCCGGCGCGTCGACGCAGTTCGGCGCCGAGCCGAACACGCAGGCGTGCCCGGTCGACCTGGCGCTGCCGGGCGTGCTGCCGGTGCTGAACCGCGGCGCGGTCGAGCGGGCGATCCGCTTCGGTCTCGCGATCGGCTCGACCATCGCGCCGCGCAGCATCTTCGCGCGCAAGAATTATTTCTACCCCGATCTGCCGAAGGGTTATCAGATCAGCCAGTACGAGATCCCGGTCGTGCAGGGCGGCCGGATCACGATCCAGGTGCCCGCCAACGAAAAGGCCGGCAAGGCCGCATACGAGAAGACCGTCAACCTGACGCGTGCGCACCTCGAGGAAGACGCGGGCAAGTCGCTGCATGAAGACTTCGCCGGGATGACCGGGATCGACCTGAACCGCGCAGGCACGCCGCTGCTCGAGATCGTCACCGAGCCGGAAATGCGCAGCGCGGCCGAGGCCGTTGCGTACGCGAAGGCGCTGCATGCGCTCGTCGTGTGGCTCGGCATCTGCGACGGCAACATGCAGGAAGGCTCGTTCCGCTGCGACGCGAACGTGTCGGTGCGGCCGCTCGGCCAGGAGAAGTTCGGCACGCGCGCCGAGATCAAGAACCTGAACTCGTTCCGCTTCCTCGAGGAAGCGATCAACTACGAAGTGCGTCGCCAGATCGAACTGATCGAGGACGGCGGCGAAGTCGTGCAGGAAACGCGCCTGTACGATCCGGACAAGCGCGAGACGCGGTCGATGCGCAGCAAGGAAGACGCGCACGATTACCGCTACTTCCCCGATCCCGACCTGATGCCGCTCGTGATCGGCCAGGACTGGATCGAGCGCGTGCAGGCCGGGATGCCCGAACTGCCGGCCGCGATGCAGCAGCGCTTCGCCGAGCAGTACGGCGTGTCCGCGTACGACGCCGGCGTGCTCACGTCGAGCAAGGCGATGGCCGCGTACTTCGAGGCGGTCGTCGCAAAGGCCGGCGCCGCGAATGCGAAGATCGCCGCGAACTGGCTGATGGGCGACGTATCGTCGCAGCTGAACCGCGACGGCATCGAGATCGACGCGATCCCGGTATCGGCCGCGCAGCTCGCGCTGGTGCTGCAGCGCATCGCCGACGGCACGATCTCGAACAAGATCGCGAAGGAAATCTTCGCGACGATCTGGGACGAGAAGGCGGCCGACGAAGGCGCGGCCGACCGCATCATCGACGCGAAGGGGCTGAAGCAGATCTCCGACACCGGCGCGCTGGAAGCGATCATCGACGAGGTGCTCGCGGCGAACGCGAAGTCGGTCGAGGAATTCCGCGCCGGCAAGGAAAAAGCGTTCAACGCGCTGATCGGCCAGGCGATGAAGGCCACCAAGGGCAAGGCGAACCCGCAGCAGGTCAACGAGCTGCTGAAGAAGAAGCTCGGCTGACCATGGCGGCGCGCCTGAGCCGCGCCTGAGCACGGGCCGCCGCCGACGCTGTTCGGGGCGGCCCGTCGCTTTGGTGCATGCGGTATCGTGTGACGTGTGCATCGCACCGTCCAACGGAGGAACGAATGGCGAAACAACCGTCGCTCGACGATTTCCGCGTGCCGTACAGCACGCGCGAGAAGGAAGCTGCCGCATTCACGCTCGATGCGTTCGACCCGGGCGCGAAGCCGTTCTCGTCGGGCTCGAAGGAGGCCGACCGCGAGCGGCTCACCGCCGTGTCGACGGAGCTCGACGTGCAGCAGGAGCGTCTGCATACGCAGCAGAAGAAACGCATGCTGCTCGTGCTGCAGGGGATGGACACGAGCGGCAAGGACGGCACCGTGCGTGCGGTGTTCCGCGACGTCGATCCGCTCGGCCTGCGTATCGTGCCGTTCAAGGCGCCGACGCCGATCGAGGCCGCGCACGATTTCCTGTGGCGGGTGCACGCGCAGGTGCCGGCCGCGGGCGAGCTCGCGATCTTCAACCGCAGTCACTATGAAGACGTGCTGGTGCCGCGCGTGCTCGGCCTGATCAACGACAAGGAATGCGAGCGCCGCTACCGGCAGATCCGCGATTTCGAGACGATGCTCGCGGAGAACGGCACGACGATCGTCAAGTGCTTCCTGCATATCTCGAAGGACGAGCAGCGCGAGCGGCTGCAGGCGCGCATCGACGATCCGACCAAGCACTGGAAATTCGACATCGCCGATCTCGACGCGCGCAAGCACTGGGACGCATATCAATCGGCGTATCGCGATGCGCTTGCCGCGACGTCGGCCGAGCATGCGCCGTGGTACGTGATCCCGGCGAATTCGAAAACCCACCGCAACGTGATGATTGCCGAGCTGCTGCTGCGCGCGATGTCCGACATGAAGCTCGAATTCCCGCCGCCGAAGCCGGAACTCGAAGGCGTGAAGATCGGCTAGGCCGCGATGCCGCGACACGCATCGAACAAAGCTGCATTCAATTGAACTGAACCGAACTGGACTGAACAACGGAACCCGACATGATGCGAGTGATTACCGCCAACCTGAACGGCATCCGCTCGGCCGCGAAGAAAGGCTTCTTCGAATGGCTCGGCGAACAGAACGCCGATTGCGTGTGCGTGCAGGAAATCAAGGTGTCGGCCGACGACTTGCCGGCCGAATTCGTCGAGCCGCACGGCTTCAAGAGCTATTTCCATCACGCCGAGAAGAAGGGTTACAGCGGCGCCGGCCTGTACAGCCGCCACGAGCCCGATGACGTGATCATCGGTTTCGGCAGCAGCGAATTCGACGCCGAGGGGCGCTACGTCGAGGCGCGCTACGGCAAGCTGTCGGTCGTGTCGGTGTACGTGCCGTCCGGCTCGAGCGGCGAAGAGCGCCAGCAGGCGAAGTACCGCTTCATGGACGAGTTCATGCCGCACCTCGCCGAACTGAAGAAAAAGCGCGAGGTGATCCTGTGCGGCGACGTGAACATCGTCCACAAGGAAATCGACATCAAGAACTGGAAGAGCAACCAGAAGAACTCGGGCTGCCTGCCGGAAGAGCGCGCGTGGCTCACGCAGCTGTTCGACGAGGTTGGCTATGTCGACGTGTTCCGCACGCTCGACCCGCGCCCCGAGCAGTACACGTGGTGGAGCAACCGCGGTCAGGCTTACGCGAAGAACGTCGGGTGGCGGATCGATTACCAGATCGCGACGCCGGGCGTTGCCGGCACCGCGAAAAGCACGTCGATCTTCAAGGACATCAAGTTCAGCGATCACGCGCCGCTGACGGTCGATTACGACTACAAGAAGTAACCGCCGCTATCGCCGCAATCCAGCCGCCGGATGCAAAAAAAGCGGGCCGCATGTCGAACATGCGGCCCGTTTCGTCTGCTCCGTCGCGTGCTGCGTTACCGCGTTACTGCTTGAGCGACGCCATGTCGATCACGAACCGGTACTTCACGTCGCTCTTCAGCATCCGTTCGTAAGCGGCATTGATCTGCTGCATCGGGATCATCTCGATATCGGACGTAATGCCGTGCTCCGCGCAGAAATCCAGCATTTCCTGCGTTTCCGCGATCCCGCCGATCAGCGAGCCCGCCAGGCGGCGGCGCTTGAAGATCAGGTTGAACACCTGCGGCGACGGATGATCGTGCTCCGGTGCGCCGACGAGCGTCATCGTGCCGTCGCGCTTCAACAGGTGCAGGAACGGATTCAGGTCGTGCTGCGCGGCGACCGTATTCAGAATGAAGTCGAAGCTGTTCAGGTGCGCGTTCATCTGCGCTTCGTCCTTCGAGATCACCACTTCATGCGCGCCGAGCCGCTTTCCGTCTTCGATCTTCGACGGCGACGTGGTGAACAGCACCACGTGCGCGCCCATCGCGCGCGCCAGCTTCACACCCATGTGGCCAAGGCCGCCGAGGCCGACGATCCCGACCTTCTTGCCCGGCCCGGCGTTCCACTGGCGCAGCGGCGAATAGGTCGTGATCCCCGCGCACAGCAGCGGCGCGGCGCCAGCCGGGTCGAGCGTGTCGGGCACGCGCAGCACGAACGCCTCGTCGACGACGAGCTGCGTCGAATAGCCGCCGTAAGTGACGTCGCCGGTCACGCGATCCTGGCCGTTGTAGGTGCCGACGAAGCCGTTCTCGCAATACTGTTCGAGACCTTCCGCGCAGCTCGCGCAGGTCCGGCACGAATCGACGAGACAGCCGACGCCGACCAACTCGCCGACCTTGAAGCGCGACACTTGCGGGCCGGTCGCGGTCACGCGGCCGACGATTTCATGGCCCGGCACGACCGGATAGATCGTGTTGCGCCATTCGTTGCGGGCCTGATGCAGGTCGGAGTGACACACGCCGCAGTACAGCACGTCGATCTGGACGTCGAGGTCGCGCAGCGCGCGGCGCTGGAATTCGAACGGGGCGAGCGGCGAGCGTGCGTCGGTCGCCGCGTAAGCGTAGGTTGTGCTCATGCAGGGGGCTCCTTGTCCGGGAAAACATCCGGCGAAACAGACTGCCGCCGCATCTTGTGGCGATGCGGCGAGACAGGTGCTCATCGTAAGGAGCGAGCCGCCGCAGCGAAATACACGAACATCTCGAAGATTTGCCTATTCCTCTCGAATTGCGCGCGAACGCCCGTCAAAACGCTTTCAAGGTGCTACATTGCGAGCCTGATTCTCTTGCAGGATAGGACGACGCCGATGAGCTTCCAGCCCCTTTTCGACGACTCGGGCGACCGTGTGCGGCGGCGCATGATCGAGCTGCATTCGCGTCTCGCGCCGAACGACGGCGATACGCTGGCGGCGCTCGACGGGGTGCGCTTCATTCGCGTGAGCCGTCCGGTGCCGCGCATGCCGGTGCTGTACGAGCCGAGCATCATCGTCGTTTGTCAGGGCCGCAAGCTCGGCTATCTCGGCGATCGCTCGTTCGTCTACGATGCGCAGCAGTATCTGGTGCTGTCGGTGCCGCTGCCGTTCGAGTGCGAAACCTTCGCGACCACGGAGGAGCCGTTTCTCGCGATCTCGATCCGCGTCGATCTCGCGGTGATCGCGGAGCTTGCGATCCTGCTCGACGAGACGCTCGGCGCCGCGGTCAGCGAACCGCACGGCGTCTATTCGACGCCGCTCGACGCACCGCTCGCCGATGCGGTGGTGCGCCTGCTCGAAGCGCTCGCGTCGCCGCACGACACGCGCGTGCTCGGCCCCGCGATCATGCGCGAGATCGCGTACCGCGTGCTGACCGGCGCGCAGGGCGACGCGATTCGTGCGGCGCTCGTCCAGCAACATCATTTCGGGCGCGTCGCGAAGGCGCTGCGGCGCATCCATGCGGACTTGAAGGCCGACCTGGACGTCGAGACGCTCGCGCGCGAGGCCGGGATGAGCGTCGCGGTGTTCCATGCGCAGTTCAAGCATGTGACGGCGACGTCGCCGATGCAGTACGTAAAGGCCGCGCGCCTGCACCAGGCGCGGCTGATGATGGTGCAGGACGGTGTCGGCGCGGGCGCGGCGGCCGCGCGGGTCGGGTATGCGAGCGCGTCGCAATTCAGCCGCGAATTCAAGCGGCTGTTCGGCCGCAGCCCCGGCGATGAAGTGCGCGCGATGCGCGAAAGCGGCGTGCGACCGGCCGATTCGGCGGTCGGCGCGTAGCGCGGTGTCGGGCGCCGACGCTCAGCGCCGCGCGACCTTGCGCCGCTGCGCGCTGATGCCGGCGTAGTCGGCCAGCGTATCGACCCGTTTGCCGATCGCCTTCGCGTAGAGCGGCATCAGGTCCGGCAGGCGGTTCAGCAGATCCTGTCGCCGCGTCGCGCTGTACGGGTGCGTGTAGATGAAGCCCGACGTCTTGTTCGCGCGCGTGGCCGCCGCGAGTTTGTCCCACAGCGTGATCGCCGCACGCGGATCGAAGCCGGCGCGCGCGGCGATGTCGCCGCCGATCACGTCGGCTTCGGTTTCGTCGGTCGGGTCGTAACGCAAGGTCTGCAGGCGGGCGCCGAGGTTCAGCGCCTGCGGCAGCGGATCGCCGACGCCGAACAGCGGCGGCAGCGTGGCCGCGCGCAGCGACGTTTGCGACGCCGCGCTCAGATTGCTGCGTGCATGCTCGCGCAGCGCGTGCGCGATGCCGTGCGCGAGCAGCACGCCGAGCTCGTCGTCGTTCAGGCGAATGCGGTCGAGCAGCCCGCCGTACACGAGCACCTTGCCGCCCGGCAGGCAGGTGACGCGGATGTCGCGCGAGCGGATCGCGTTCACGTCCCACGCCCAGCTCTTCACGCGATCGTTCCACTTCACCGAATACGGGGCGAGCTTCATCACGATCGTTCGCAGCCGCTTCACGCGCGGCTGATTCGCGGGCAGCAGGCGATCGCCGTCGGCGGCGGTCTGCACGATCTGCGCGTATTCGCTCGCGGTCAGCTGTTCGAGCAGCGGCGAAGGGATCAGCGTGCGGAACGCGATCGCATTGCCGTAGCGCACCTGCTGCGACGCAGGCGCATACGCTTTGGCGGACACGGCCCCGCCCGTCGGCTGCGCGGCTTCGGCCGCGGACGGCACGGCGGCAGGCGATGTGGGCGGCGGCGCGGTGGCCGGCGCGGAGCCAGCGGCTGTTCCGCCCGGATCGGACGCATGTGCGCTCGCCGCGATGCCGAGCGATGCGATGCCGACGCCGAGCGCGACGGCCACCCGTGTCAGCCGCAGCAGCCGATCACTGCGCACGGCTGGCCTCGCCATTGCGCGCGACGCCATTCCACGGTGCGATCTTGAACAGCAGCAGCATCCCGGGAATCGCGAGCGCGGTGCATGCGATGAAGTAGTCGAACCAGCCGATCTTCGCGACGATGAAGCCGCTTGCGGCGGATGCGAGCGTGCGCGGCACCGACGCGAGGCTCGTGAACAGCGCGAATTGCGTGGCCGTGTAGCGCGGGTCGGTCGTACTCGCGATATATGCGACGAACGCGGCCATCGTCAGCCCTGTCGTGAACGTTTCGAAGCCGTAGACGATCGCGAGCGCGACCGTCATTGGACTGAATTGCGGCGTGACCGCAATGCCGAACACCGACAGCGCCGCCGCGATCGCGTGGCTCGTCGACACCGTGAAGTCGTACAGCAACGCGAGCACCGGCGAGCCCGGACCGAGCTGGGCGAGCCATGCGAAGCCCAGCGTCGACACCATCTGCAGCGCGCCGAAAATCCACAGCCCGCGCCCGATCCCGATCTTCACGAGCCACACGCCGCCGATGATGCCCCCGGCGACGCTCGCGACGAGCGCGGTGGTTTTCGCGACGATGCCGATCTCGGTGCGGCTGAAGCCGATGTCGAGGAAGAACGACGTGGACAAAGTGGTCGCCATCGTGTCGCCGATCTTGAACAGGAAGATGAATGCGATGACGAGGAGCGCGCCGGCCCAGCCGTCGCGCTGGATGAATTCGCGGAACGGCAGCACGATGGCGTCGCGCAGGTTGCGCGGCGGCGCGCCGACCACTTCCGGCTCGCGCACGACGAGCGTCATCAGAATGCCCGGCAGCATGAATGCGCCGGTGATCGCGAACACGGCGTCCCACGGCATGTGGTCGGACAGGATCAGCGCCAGCGAGCCGGGGATCAGCGCGGCGAGCTTGTACGCGTTCACGTGCACCGCGTTGCCGAGGCCTTGCTCGGTGTCGCGCAGGAGTTCACGACGATACGCGTCGATCACGATGTCGGCGCTCGCGCCGAAGAACGCGACGAGCGTCGTGAGCGCGGCGACGGTCCAGATCGAATCGCGCGGCGACACGAAGCCGAGCGCGGCGATCGCACCGGCGACCAGCACCTGCGTGAGCAGCAGCCAGCCGCGCCGGCGACCCGGCCGCCAGCCGGGCAGGCGCGGGATGTAGCGGTCCATCAGCGGCGCCCACAGGAACTTCCACGTATACGGGAACTGGATCAGCGCAAACAGGCCGATTTCCTTCAGGTTCACGCCCTCGGAGCGCAGCCATGCCTGCACGAGATAGACGAGCGTGAACAGCGGCAGCCCGGACGTGAAGCCCAGGAACACGCAGATCAGCATGTGCGTGTTCAGATAGGCGCGCCAGCCGGGGTGATCCTCGTGAGCGGTGAGTGCGGGCGCCTCGTGTGGCGTTTTCGACATGGACAGGAACTGGGTAGCGTTGACTGATTGCGGCGGCAGCGCAGGCGTGGCGGACGGCGCAGGCGGGGCGTCCGCACGCGCGTGCGGACCGGATCATCCGTCAACGGCCCCCCGGCTCAGCTGCGCTTGACGCGGTAGACAGCAAGACTACCACGCCAGTTCGCTCCCCATCGAATCGGCTGCCCCTCGTGCAGCACGATGCGGTCGAGAATCGTCACGCCGACCTCCGGCGCGAGCGCCTCGAAATCCTTGATCGTCAGCACGCGGACGTTCGGCGTGTTGTGCCACTGGTAAGGCAGCGACTTCGACACCGGCATCCGGCCGCGCAGCACCGACAGCCGGTGCGCCCAGTAGCCGAAGTTCGGGAACGACACGATGCACTCGCGCCCGACGCGCGCGGTTTCGCGCAGGATCGCGGCCGTCTGGTGGATCGTCTGCAGCGTTTGCGACAGGATCGCGAAGTCGAAGCTGTGATCCTCGAACAGCCGCAGGCCGTCCTCGAGGTTCTGCTGGATCACGTTGATGCCGTTCTTCGCGCTCGCGAGCACGCCGGCGTCGTTCAGTTCGATTCCGTAGCCGGTCACGTCCAGTTCTTCCATCAGCAGCGACAGCAGCGAGCCGTCGCCGCAGCCGAGGTCGAGCACGGTCGCGCGTGGTTCGACCCAGCGGGCAATGGCACGGAAGTCCGCGCGTGCGGACAGGGAATTCAGCGCTTGCTGGTTCATGCGCCCACCTCGCTGGCGATACGTTCGTAATAGGCGCGGATCAGGTTGTGATAGCGCGCGTCGTCGAGCAGGAATGCGTCGTGGCCGTGCGGTGCGTCGATTTCCGCGTAGCTGACCGTGCGCTTGTTGTCGAGCAGCGCCTTCACGATCTCGCGGGAGCGCGCCGGCGCGAAGCGCCAGTCGGTCGAGAAACTCGCGATCAGGTATTTCGCCTGCGTGTGCGCGAGCGCGGCCGTCAGGTTGCCGTCGAACGCCTTCGCCGGGTCGAAATAGTCGAGCGCGCGGGTGATCAGCAGATAGGTGTTCGCGTCGAAGTAGTCGGCGAACTTGTCGCCCTGGTAGCGCAGGTACGATTCGACCTCGAACTCGACGTCGAAGCTGAAGTTGTACGCATCGAGCGCGCCGTCCGCGCGGCGCAGCGCGCGGCCGAATTTCTCGGCCATGTCGTCGTCGGACAGATACGTGATGTGGCCGATCATCCGCGCGACGCGCAAGCCGCGCTTCGGCTTCACGCCGTGCGCGTAGTAATCGCCGCCATGAAAGTCGGGATCGGACAGGATCGCCGAGCGTGCGACCTCGTTGAACGCGATGTTCTGCGCGGACAGCTTCGGCGTCGATGCGATGTCGATGCAGTGCGCGACACGCTCCGGATACATCAGGCTCCACGCGAGCGCCTGCATCCCGCCGAGGCTGCCGCCCATCACGGCGGCGAAGCGCTCGATGCCGAACGCGTCGGCGACGCGCGCCTGCGCATGCACCCAGTCCTCGACGGTAACCACAGGGAACTTCGCGCCGTACGGCTTGCCGGTCGACGGATCGATGCTCATCGGGCCGGTCGAGCCGAAGCACGAGCCGAGGTTGTTCACGCCGATCACGAAAAAGCGGTTCGTGTCGAGCGGCTTGCCGGGGCCGACCATGTTGTCCCACCAGCCGGTGCTGCGCGGATCGTCTGCGTAGACGCCGGCGACGTGGTGCGACGCGTTCAGCGCGTGGCAGACGAGCACCGCGTTCGAGCGCGCGGCGTTGAGCTCGCCATACGTCTCGACGACGAGCTGATAGTTGCCGATCACGCTGCCGCTTTGCAAGCGCAGCGGTTCGGCGAAGTGCATGGTCTGTGGAGCGACGATGCCGATCGATTCCATTCGTTCCGCCTTATGACTGGGCGGCTAAATGGTGTCGGCGATGCGCGGAGGCGAAGGTGCGCGGCTGACGACCTCTTTAGCCGCATTTATAGTGAACCGCCGGGGAACGACGCACGACGCATCAAGGCCCCGGCCGGTTCGCGCGCCCGCAATCGAGTCAGCAAATCGGCGCGCTTCCGACCTGCCGCCAACCGGGCGGCAAGTCGGCAGAGTATAGCGGAAATTGACGAACGCGCGGATCCGGCCGATGCGAAGCCGGATGGCGCTTGGTCGGCGGAGGAGCGCGCCCGCCGGCGGCGCACCGTGCGGAGAGGTGCTCGGCGATCGCGCGCGCTGCCTACTGCAGGATCAGGCGAAGTTGCGCATCCGCATGTTCGGTCGGCGGTTTTGTGAAGCCGCTCTTCGCGTAGCGGTGCCAGCGACCGAGCACGTAGCTGACCACGAGGCTTGCGCGCACCGCCGGGTCGTAATCGGCGGGCAGCGCCGCCGGCGCGGTCGCAGCCGGTGCGTCCCGCTCGCCGGCCTCGAGCCGCGCGAACCGCAGCGATTGCCTGAGCGACGCCTCGATCCGCTCGAGCATCTGCTCGACGCGCTCGGCCAGCCGCTCGTCCTCGCCGACCAGCGCCTCGCCGGTCAGCACGCGCGTCATCCCGGGATTCTTTGCGGCGAAATTGAGCATCGTCAGCGCGATCGTGCGCGCCTGCAGCACGCCGTTCGGCTCCTTTGCGACGATCTGGTTTACGAGCCCGAACAGCGCCTGCTCGATGAACTCGATCAGCCCTTCGTACATCTTCGCCTTGCTGGAGAAATGCCGGTACAACGCGGCTTCCGACACGTCGAGCCGTGCGGCGAGCGCGGCCGTCGTGATTTTCTCGGGCTTCGGCGCTTCGAGCATCGCCGCGAGCGTCTGCAGGATCATCACGCGCCGCTCGCCCGGCTTCGGGCGCGGGCGGGACGGCGTGGCCTGGTTTTCCGTTACGGCTTGGTCCTGCGGGTAAGTCGGCTGCATTTTTGTCGCCCCGATCGTGTGCCCAGTCGCAGCGATTTTAACGAACGAATGCGCTGGTCGACATAATGCGGCCGGCCGGTGTTCGGCAGATGGCCGGGCAGGTGGCCGGTGATCCATACGGTGCCGATGCCGAGGCGCTTGTAGCGCTTCAGGTGGCCGCGCGTATCCTCGACGAGGATCGCGTCGGCGAGCCGCGCGTGCGCGGCGCGCAGCGTCCGGCGCAGCATCGTGTGATCGGGCTTCGCGCGCCACGTGCGGCGGTCGCGCATGTGCTCGATCGCGATCACGCGTTCGAACAGCCGCTCGATGCGCAGCTCGCGCAGCACCGCGCGCGCATAGTTCTCCGGCGCATTGGTCAGCACGAACTTGCGGCCCGGCAGCGCCGCGACGATGCGTGCGAGGCCGCGCTCGGCGCGCAGCATCGCCGGCAAATCGGGAAACGTGTGGACGACCCGCAGGAAGTCGTGCGGATCGATCGGATGATGGCGCGTGAGGCCGAGGAGCGCGGCACCGTAGCGTTGCGTGTAGCCCGTGCGCAGGCGGTCGGCTTCGGCGCGTTCGATCTGCAGCGCGTCGATGATGTACTGCGTCATCGCACGGTTGATCTCCGGAAAGATCGCGTGCGATGCGTGGTGCAGCGTGTTGTCGAGATCGAACAGCCAGACGGGCGCGCCGGCACGCGGCCGGCTGCGGGAGATGCGCCGGCGTCGCAATGACGCCGACAGGCCGGTGCGCGAGGACGGGCGGCGCGCGCTCAATGCGAGCGGATCATCGTGCCGAACGGCTGCTCGGTCAGGATTTCGAGCAGCACCGAATGTTCGATGCGGCCGTCGACGATGTGCACCGACTTCACGCCGCTCTTTGCCGCGTCGAGCGCCGACGAGATCTTCGGCAGCATGCCGCCCGAGATCGTGCCGTCTTCGAACAGCGCGTCGATCTCGCGTGCGGACAGGTCGGTCAGCAGGTTGCCGTCCTTGTCCATCACGCCGGGGATGTTGGTCATCATCAGCAGCTTCTCGGCATTCAGCACCGTGGCGAGCTTGCCGGCGACGAGATCTGCGTTGATGTTGTACGACAGCCCATCTTCGCCGAAGCCGATCGGCGAGATCACCGGAATGAACGCATCGTCCTGCAGCGCCTTCACGACCGCCGGGTTGATCGCCTCGACTTCGCCGACCTGGCCGATGTCGATGTACTGGCCCGGATTGTCGCGGTCCGGCATCAGCAGCTTGCGGGCGTGAATCAGGCCGCCGTCCTTGCCCGTCAGGCCCACCGCGTGGCCGCCGAAATGGTTGATCAGCATCACGATGTCCTGCTGCACTTCGCCGCCCAGCACCCATTCGACGACTTCCATCGTCTCTTCGTCGGTCACGCGCATGCCCTGGATGAAGGTGCCGGCCTTGCCGATCTTCTTCAGTGCGTGATCGATTTGCGGACCGCCGCCGTGGACGATCACCGGATTGATGCCGACGAGTTTCAGCAGGATCACGTCGCGCGCGAAGCCCTGCTTGAGCCGCTCTTCCGTCATCGCATTGCCGCCGTATTTGATCACCACGGTCTTGCCGTGGTAGCGGCGGATGTACGGCAGCGCCTCGGCGAGGATTTCTGCTTTCAGCGTCGGGGCGATCTGCGAGAGGTCGATGGGCTCGGACATGGCGGCGGCTCTGGCTGGGAACGGTTGAAACAGGGCGAATTGTACAGGAGTGGCGCAGCGCAGCATCGGGTTTTTGGGCCGGCCGGAAGGCGGGTGCCGGCGGCCGTGGGCCTTGCGCGGCGGCCCGCCCGCGCGGGCGCCGCGCGTCGCTGCGACGGTGCGGGCGGAGCGCGCGCCGTGCGCAGGGGCACGTGTTCGCGGCAGCCATCGGCCGGACGGCCGGCGTGCAAAATCCGCGCGCCGCGCTATGCTAGTCGCGTAGGGCGATGTCCACGCCCGCTTCCGCCCGAGCCATGACCGATTCCGCCGCCGAAGCCCGTTCGACCCCGCACCGCGCGCGGTGCCCGCACTGCGGGCGCGGCTTCGACTGCGGCGCCGGCACGCAGCCGTTCGAGTGCTGGTGCGCGTCGATGCCGGCGCTGCCCGGCGAAGCGCCGCCGGCCGCCGGCGCGCGCTGCCGCTGCCCCGAATGCCTGGCCGACGAGCTCGCACGGCGCATGGCCGGCGCGGCCGGCTGACGGTGCAGATCCGTGCCGCCCGCCGCGGCGCAGCCTCACCCGGTTGCCGGTTCGTCCGGTGCGATCCGGCCCCCGGTGGAGTTGCCGGACGCTAAACGGGTAAACTGCTCGGATGCAACGAATCACCACCACCGGGCGCGTCAACCTCAGTCATCTGTTCTGGCTGCGCAATCTCGCGATCATCGGCCAGCTCGTGACGATCGGCGTCGTGCAGACCTATTTCGGCGTGCATCTGCCGTTGCCGGCGATGCTGATGGTCATCGCGCTCGAAATCGTCTTCAATGCACTGACTTGGGTGCGCGTGCTGCGCGCGCGCCCCGAGACCAATTTCGAGCTGCTCGGCCAGCTGTGGGTCGATCTCGGCGCGCTGTCGGCGCTGCTGTTCCTGTCGGGTGGCACGACCAATCCGTTCGTGTCGCTTTACCTGCCGTCGCTCGCGATCGCGGCGGCCGTGCTGCCGTGGCACCTGATGATCTGGCTCGCGGCGTTCGCGGTCGCGTGCTACGCGGCGCTCGGCTTCGATTCGGTGCCGCTCAACATGGACAACCCGGCAAACCTGTTCGACTACTACCGCACCGGGATGTGGGTGAACTTCATGGTCAGCGTCGGGCTGATCGCGTGGTTCGTCGCGCGCATGTCGAACGCGCTGCGCCAGCGCGATGCGGCGCTCGGCGAGGCGCAGGCGCATCTGCTGCGCGACGAGCGGGCGGTCGCGCTCGGCGTGCAGGCTGCGACGGTCGCACACGAGATGGGCACGCCGCTGTCGACGATCGCGATGCTCGCGGAAGAACTGCGCGACGCGGCCCGCGCCGATCCGGGCCTCGCGCGCTACGAGGCCGACCTGAAGGTGCTGGAAGAGCAGATGACGCTCTGCACGTCGGCGCTTGCGCGCCTGCGCAGCCGCGCGAGCGCGCCGGCCAGCCGCCAGCCGGTGGACGACTGGCTCGACACGTTCGTCGAGCACTGGCGGCTGCGGCATCCGCACGTGCAGTTCGATCTGCTCGGCGCGCGCCCGTCGGGCGTCGCGCTCGACGACACGGTCGCGGCGGGCCAGATCCTGACGATCCTGCTCGACAACGCCGCGCGTGCAAGCCCGCACCGCGTGACGCTGGCCGCGAAGCTCGCGCACAGCGAGCGCGCGAGCGGGGGCGACCAGATCGAATTCGAAGTATGCGACGACGGCCCCGGCATTCCGGCCGCGTTGCGCGAATCGCTCGGGGCGATGCCGGTCGACAGCACGCAGGGCGGCCACGGGGTCGGCCTGTACCTTGCATTCAGCGCGGCCGTGCGCTTGGGCGGCGAGATCGAACTGTCCGATGTCGCGCCGCGCTCGGCCGCCGGCAACGGACGCACCGGCGGCGGCGCACACGGTCACGCCGCTTCGGGAGCGGCGCAGCGCACGGCCGAGCGGGCGGCAGCGCCGGACACCCGCGTGGCGACCGCGCCCGGCCGCGGCACGCGCGCGGTCCTGCGCCTGCCGGTGGCGCGCATGACGGCGCCGGCCGCCTCAACCAACACGTAGACGGAGAAACCACATGAGCGAGAACAATTTCCTGGTGATCGACGACAACGAGGTGTTCGCGGGCACGCTCGCGCGCGGCCTCGAGCGCCGCGGCTACGCGGTCCAGCAGGCGCACGACAAGGAGGCGGCACTGCGGCTCGCGGCAGGCGGCAAGTTCCAGTTCATTACCGTCGACCTGCATCTCGGCGAGGATTCGGGACTGAGCCTGATCGCGCCGTTGTGCGACCTGCAACCCGATGCGCGGATTCTGGTGCTGACCGGCTACGCAAGCATCGCGACCGCCGTGCAGGCGGTGAAGGAGGGCGCGGACAACTATCTCGCGAAGCCCGCGAACGTCGAGTCGATCCTTGCCGCGCTGCAGACCAACGCGAGCGAAGTCCAGGCCGACGAGGCGCTCGAGAATCCGGTCGTGCTGTCGGTCGACCGGCTCGAATGGGAGCACATCCAGCGCGTGCTCGCGGAGAACAACAACAACATCTCGGCCACGGCGCGCGCCCTGAACATGCACCGCCGCACGCTGCAGCGCAAGCTCGCGAAGAAGCCGGTGCGCCAGTAAGCGGCGCGGCGCCTGCCGCGCCCGCCAACGAAAACGGGCGGCCCCCGACAAAGGGGCCGCCCGTCCATGATCCGGCGCCGCGCGCGTTACAGCACGTAGCGCGACAGGTCTTCGTCCTGCGACACTTCGCCGAGCGCCCGGTCGACGTATTGCGCGTCGATCGTCACGCGCTCGCCGGCGTGGTTGCCGGCCGAGAACGACACTTCCTCCAGCAGCTTTTCGATCACCGTGTACAGGCGGCGCGCGCCGATGTTCTCGGTCTTCTCGTTGACCGCATAGGCGATCTCGGCGAGGCGGCGGATGCCGTCTTCGGCGAACTCGAGCTCCACGTCTTCGGTGGCGAGCAGCGCCTGGTACTGCTTGACGAGGCTCGCATCGGTCGCGACGAGGATCGCTTCGAAGTCGTTGACCGACAGCGAGTCGAGCTCGACGCGAATCGGGAAGCGGCCCTGCAGTTCGGGAATCAGGTCGCTCGGCTTCGCGAGGTGGAACGCGCCGCTCGCGATGAACAGGATGTGATCAGTTTTCACCATCCCGTATTTCGTGTTGACGGTCGTACCCTCGACGAGCGGCAGCAAATCGCGCTGCACGCCCTGGCGCGACACTTCGCCGCCGCTGCCTTCGTTGTTGCGCGACGTGATCTTGTCGATCTCGTCGAGGAACACGATGCCGTTCTGCTCGACGTTCTGCACGGCCTTCGTCTTCACTTCCTCTTCGTTCAGCATCTTCGCCGCTTCCTCGTCGGTCAGCAGCTTCAGCGCTTCCTTGATCTTCACCTTGCGGCGCTGCTTCTTGCCGCTGCCGAGGTTCGAGAACATCGAGCGGATCTGCTCGGTCATCTCCTCCATTCCCGGCGGCGCCATGATGTCCATGCCGACCGACGGCTGCTCGAGGTCGAGCTCGACTTCCTTGTCGTCGAGCTGGCCTTCGCGCAGGCGCTTGCGGAACGTCTGGCGCGTCGCGTTGTTGTCGTCGTTCGCGTGCTCGGCGTTGCCGCCGAAGCCCACCGCGCGCGGTTGCGGCAGCAGGATGTCGAGGATGCGGTCTTCGGCCTGGTCGGTCGCCTTGCTGCGGACCTTGCGCATCTCCGATTCGCGCGTCTGCTTGACCGAGATCTCGATCAGGTCGCGCACGATGCTGTCGACGTCGCGGCCGACGTAGCCGACTTCGGTGAACTTGGTCGCTTCGATCTTGATGAACGGCGCATCGGCGAGCTTCGCGAGGCGGCGCGCGATTTCGGTCTTGCCGACGCCCGTCGGCCCGATCATCAGGATGTTCTTCGGCGTGATTTCCTGGCGCAGCGGGTCGGCGACCTGCTGGCGGCGCCAGCGGTTGCGCAGCGCGACCGCGACCGCCTTCTTCGCCTTGGCCTGGCCGATGATGTGCTTGTCGAGTTCCGAGACGATCTCGGCAGGGGTCATGGTGCTCATGGTGCGGTCCTTACTCGATCGTTTCGATGATGCGGTTGTGGTTCGTGTAGATGCACATGTCGCCGGCGATCTCGAGCGATTTCTCGACGATCTCGCGCGGGGACAGCTCGGTATTCTCCGCGAGCGCGCGGGCCGCGGCCTGCGCGTACGCGCCGCCCGAGCCGATTGCGCAGATGCCGCCTTCCGGATCGAGCACGTCGCCGTTGCCGGTGATCACGAGCGTGGTGGTGGCATCGGCCGTGATCAGCATCGCCTCGAGGCGGCGCAGCATCCGGTCGGTGCGCCAGTCCTTCGCGAGCTCGACGGCCGCGCGGGTCAGGTTGCCCTGGTGCTTCTCGAGCTTCGCCTCGAAGCGATCGAGCAGCGAGAACGCATCGGCGGTGCCGCCCGCGAATCCGACCAGTACCTGGTTGTTGTAGATCCGCCGCACTTTCCGCGCGCCACCCTTCATGACGATGTTGCCGAGGGTTACCTGGCCGTCGCCGCCGAGCGCGACCTTGTCGCCGCGCCGGACCGAAACGATGGTCGTGCCGTGAAATTGCTCCATCTGCGTTCCTTGAGAAAAACGGGGAAGAGTCGGGCGGCGCGACGCGCCGCCGCGTGAATCCGCAGTGCGCCGGGAAGCGGCCCGGCGCGCGTCCGTTTCATTTTAGGGCGGGCGCCGGGATATCAAGAGGAGGATGCAAATCGGCCGGCGGGCCGGGAGCCGGCGCCGGAAAAACAAAAAGCGCGCGGCAGGCCGCGCGCTTTCGGGAAGCAGCGTGTAGGGGCGGAACGCCGCTCGATCAGTCGCCGAACAGCTTCTGGCGCAGCTCGCGGCGCTCCTGCGCCTCGAGCGACAGCGTGGCCGTCGGACGCGCGAGCAGGCGCGGGATGCCGATCGGTTCGCCGGTTTCCTCGCACCAGCCGTAGTCGCCCGACTCGATGCGGGCGAGCGACTGCTGAACCTTCTTGAGGAGCTTGCGTTCGCGGTCGCGCGTGCGCAGCTCGAGCGCGTGCTCTTCCTCGATCGTCGCGCGATCGGCGGGATCGGGCACGATCACCGTCTCGCGCAGGTTCTCGGTCGTCTGGCCTGCATTCTTGAGGATGTCCGCCTGCAACTGTTCGAGCCGATTTTTGAAGAAGGCGAGCTGATCCTCATTCATGTAATCCTTGTCGCTCATCTTCAGGATTTCGGCTTCGGTCAAGAGTTTCTTCGTCATCTGCTTGCTTCTTCAATGTGCGGCAAATCAGTAGATATTGCCTGCACTTTGGGATTACCCGCAACTGCACTTGCAATCACTTGCGACTTGCCGCTGCGGGGCCGAAAGCCTCTGGAAAACCGGTTCTCAAATACCAGGATAGGCCTGGCGCGGATTTGCGCGCGCGGCGAACCGGTGCTGCGCGGCAGATCGCATCGGCCGCGGCCGGGTGGCGGATGGGCGATCCGGCGCGGTTGCGATGCCCGGGTAATGGTTCAGCAAGAACCGGGCCTGTTATTGCCGTACTCCAGCGGGCACGTATTGTAACTGAATCGCAAGCGGGCGCCGTATCGGGTCGATCCCCGTCGGCTGCGCCAATATCTAGAAAATATAACGCGCAAATCGCGAAAAAGCGATGACGGCGAAACCCTGCCCGGAAACGGCGCCGCGCCGCCGTCGGCGGCCGCCGGCGAAGGCGGCCGCGCGGCTCCCGCATGCGCGGGGGCCCCGAACGCTCAGGCGAGGCAGGCGTCGAGGCCGTCGGTGATCAGATCCTGCGGCAGGTCGACGCCGATGAACACCATCTTGTTGGTCTTCTTTTCGGCCGGCAGCCATTTCGCTGCCAGGTCGCTGCCCATCATCTGGTGCACGCCCTGGAACACGACCTTGCGGTCGACGCCCTTCATGTAAAGCACGCCCTTGTAGCGCAGCATCCGTTCGCCGTAGATCTGCAGAATCCCGCCGAGGAAGTCTTCCAGCTTGTTGGGATCGAACGGGCGGTCGTTCCGGTACACGAACGACTTGATCTTGTCGTCGTGGTGCGCATGATGGTGATGATGGCCGTGCTCGTGATCGTGCGCGCATTGACCATGATCGTGGTCGCAATTCGCGTGATCGTGATCATGGTCGTGATCGTGGTGATGATGCGCGTGGTCGTCCTCGGCGAGGAAGTCCGGATCGATCTCGAGCTTCGCGTTCAGATTGAAGCCGCGCAGGTCGAAGATTTCCTTGATGTCCGCTTCCCCGAAGTTCACGACCCTGATCGTCGCCTTCGGATTCATGTGCATCAGGCGATGCTTGAGTGCCGCGACGGCCTGGTCGTCGACCAGGTCCGACTTCGTGATGAACAGGCGATCGGCGAAGCCGACCTGGCGCTGCACCACTTCGTGTTCGTCAAGCTGCGCGTTCGCGTGCTTCGCGTCGACCAGCGTGATGATCGCGTCGAGCAGGAAGTCGTCCGCGATCTCGCTGTCGATGAAGAAGGTTTGCGCGACGGGGCCCGGGTTCGCGAGGCCGGTCGTTTCGATCACGATGCGGTCGAAGTCGAGCTTGCCTTCGCGCTTCTTCGCGGCCAGATCGCCGAGGGCGCGCGCGAGGTCGCCGCGGATCGTGCAGCAGATGCAGCCGTTGCTCATCTGGATGATCTGCTCGTTCGTGTCCTGGACGAGGATCTCGTTGTCGATGTTCTCTTCGCCGAATTCGTTCTCGATCACGGCGATCTTCATGCCGTGCTGTTCGTTCAGGATGCGCTTGAGCAGCGTCGTCTTGCCGCTGCCGAGGAAGCCGGTGAGGATGGTGACGGGAGTGGCCATGTCGGTCGCCTGTGGTTCGTGAATCGGGGTCAAAACCAGGATGTGTGCGTCGCGCCGTCGGCTCGCGAGCCGGGGCGCACAACCATCCATTGAAACATACCTGTCAAGCCCGCGCCCGTCGTCCGGACGACAGGGGCGAGCGGAGGTCCGCCACGCGCGGCGCGCTTCAATGGCCGCCGGCGGACTCGGGTGTGCGTCTAGATCGGGGCGGTCAGACGATTTGCAACAGCAGACCCTTCAGATATTCGCCTTCGGGGAACGCCGCCAGCAGCGGATGGTCGACGCCCGCGCCGAGGCGCTTCAGAATCCGCGCGTCGACCTTCGCGTCGGCGGCTGCGCCGGCGACGATCTTCTGGAACAGGTCCATGTCGATCGCGCCCGAGCACGAGTACGTGAACAGCAGGCCGCCCGGGCGCAGCAGCCGGAAGCCGCTCAGGTTGATGTCCTTGTACGCGCGCGCTGCGCGGTCGACGCTGTCGCGCGTCGGCGCGAACTTCGGCGGATCGAGCACGATCAGATCGAAACGCTCGCCTTCGTCGACGAGGCGGCGCAGCGTCTTGAACGCGTCCGCGTCGAGCCAGGTTGCACGGTCGGCGTCGAAGCCGTTCGCGACGACGTTCTGTTGCGCGAGCGCGAGCGCATCGCCCGACGAGTCGATCGACACCACGCGTTTCGCGCCGCCCTTGAGCGCCGCGAGCGAGAAGCCGCCCGTGTAGCAGAAGCAGTTGAGCACGTCGCGGCCGTCAGCGTATTGCGCGACCAGCGCGCGGTTGTCGCGCTGGTCGACGTAGAAGCCCGTCTTGTGGCCGTTCGGCACGTCGACGTGATAACGCACGCCGTTTTCGTTCGCGATCAGCGTCGCGGGCGGTGCGTCGCCGGCGAGCACGCCGGTCGTCTGCTCGAGCCCTTCCTTGTCGCGGATCGACACGTCCGAGCGTTCGTACACGTTCGGGCAGCCGGTCGCGCCGGTCAAGGCCGAGACGATCGCCTCCTTCCACGCTTCGACGCCCGCGGCCATGAACTGGCATACGAGCTGGCCGCGCGGCGCCGCACCCGGCTCCGCCGTATCCGCGACGTAGTAGTCGACGATCAACCCCGGCAGCCCGTCCGCTTCGCCGAACACGAGCCGCACCGCGCCGGTGCCCGACACCATCGTCGTCCGGTGGGCGACCGCGCGCTGCACGCGGCGCTTGAAGAATGCGTGGTCGATCGGCTCGTTCTCGTCGAAACTCCACACGCGCACGCGGATCTGCGATTGCGGACTGTACGCGCCGCGCGCGAGGAAGCGGCCGTCGTGCGCGCGTACGACCACGGTCGCGCCGGGCGCGGGCTTGCCGTCGACGCGGTCGATCGCATTCGCGTAGACCCACGGATGCCGGCGCAGCAGCGATTTGTCCTTGGACGGTTTGAGTGTGACGGTTTGCATGATCGGATCGGGTGAGCCGCGGGCGTTGCCGGCCGTGGCCGGCCGCCGCGCGCGGCGGGGAATGCGGGATGCGCGTCAGTCGCGCTTCTTCGCGCGCGGATGCGCGCTGTCGTAAATCTTCGCGAGATGCTGGAAATCGAGCGACGTGTAGATCTGCGTCGCGGCAATGCTCGCGTGGCCCAGCAGTTCCTGCACCGCGCGCAGGTCGCCGCTCGACTGCAACACGTGCGTCGCGAACGAATGGCGCAGCACGTGCGGGTGCACGTTCGCAGGGATGCCCGCGGCGAGCGCGGCGCGCTTTACGCGCTCGCGCACGACGCCCGGTGCCATCCGGTTGCCGCGCACCGACACGAACAGCGGATGCGGATCGTGCTTCACGAACTCGTTGCGCACCGCGAGCCACGCGTTCAGCGCGTCGATCGCCTTGCGCCCGACCGGCACCTTGCGTTCCTTGTTGCCCTTGCCGCGCACCGTGACTTCGGCTTCGGCGAGGTCGAGCCAGCCGGCCGAGCGGTAGCCGTCGGCCTGCGTGTACGCGACGTCGAGCCCGACCAGTTCGGCGAGGCGCAGCCCCGACGAATAGAACAGCTCGAGGATCGCGCGATCCCTGATCCCTTCGGTCGTATCGGGCAGCGGCGTATCCATCAGTGCGACCGCATCGTCGACCGACAGCGCTTTGGGCAGCGATTTCTCGCGTTTGGGCGCGCGTACCCCGGCGACGGGATTCGCGGGCATCTCGATGTGCTGTGCGAACCAGCGATAGAACGCGCGCCATGCGGAAAGCCGGTGCGAGATCGAGCGCGCGGACAGCCCGCCCGCGTGTGCGCGCACGACCGCGCCGCGCATGTCGGCGGCCGTCAGCGCTTCGAGCGGGCGGCCGGCGGCGAGCTTCTTCAGTTCGTCGAGCTCGTGCGTGTACGCGCGCAGCGTGTGTTCCGACAACTGCCTGACATGCTTCAGGTTCGACAGGTAAGCGGCGATCGGATCGTCGGTCATCGGTGCGACGTCAGTGCGGCAGCAGGCGTGTGAGCGCGGCGCTCGCGAGCGTCGCGATCTGCGCGAGGAAATCGGTCGCCATTCCGTCGTGGAAGCGGCGCGGATCGGGCGAGCCGAGCACGAGCAGCCCGAACGCGGGCGCATCGTTGCCGGCAAGCGGCGGGCGCAGCGCAAGCAGCGCCACGGACGCGGCCGCGCCGTCGCCGGCCGGCGCGGCTTCGGCGCCTTCCGCGGCCGTCGCGGCCGACGACGCGATCGCCGGCGCGAGCCACTGGGCGGCTTCGAAACCGGTGTTCGCGCCGCAGTACGGCGTCGACAGCCCGTTCGTGAACAGCCGCACCTCCTCGCCGACCTGGCGCGCGAAATCGGCCTGCGAATAGGTGTCGGCGACATCCCAGACGCGCAGTGCCGTCTGCGGCACGTCGAACACGTCGGCGATGCCTTCGGCGATCGTGCGCGGCAGCGCGTACGGGTCGCGTTCCGCGATCACGCGCGCGGTCCAGCGGCTGAACTTCGCGGACAGGCTGTCGTTCTCGTGGCCATACCGCACGAGCTCGGCGAGCCGGCGTTCGAGATGCTTGTTCTTGTCGCGCAGCATTTCCATCTGCCGCTCCTGCAGCGAGATCGCGGCCTTGCCGTGCGGATTCGCGAGACGGATCGTCGCGAGCAGTTCCGCGTGTTGCGCGAAGAATTCGGGATTGGCGAGCAGGTAGTCGGCGACTTCGCGATCGTTCATGAGGCTGGAGCGTTGTTCGGTTATCGGAGCGTTGAAGGGTCAGACGTTCAGGTCGATTACGCCTTCGAATACGGTCGTGGCCGGCCCGGCCATCGTCAGCGCGGCGGTTTCGTCTTGCGCGCCGTCCCAGGCGATCGTCAGCGTGCCGCCGTGCGTGTGCACGGTCACCGGCGAATCGAGCAGGCCGCGCCGGATGCCGGCGGCCACGGCCGCACACGCGCCGGTGCCGCACGCGAGTGTTTCGCCCGCGCCGCGTTCGTACACGCGCAGCTTCACCTCGTTGCGCGAGACGATTTGCATGAACCCGGCGTTCACGCGCTGCGGGAAGCGCTCGTGGCGCTCGATCAGCGGGCCTTCGGCGAGCACCGGGTACGCTTCGGCGTCGTCGACTACCTGCACCGCGTGCGGATTGCCCATCGATACCGTCGAGATCCAGCGCGTCTGGCCGCCGACGTCGAGCGGCCACAGCGTGTCGCGGCCTTCCGTGCGGCCTTCGAGCCCCGCTGCATCAAACGGCACCTGCGCCGGCGTGAACACGGGCGCGCCCATGTCGACGACGACTTCGCCGTTGTCCTGCATCGTCAGCGTGATCAGGCCCTTCATCACCTGCACGCGCACGCTGCGCTTGTCGGTCAGGCCGCGGTCGCTGACGAACTTCACGAAGCAGCGTGCGCCGTTGCCGCAGTGTTCGACCTCGCCGCCGTCGCAATTGAAGATCCGGTATTTGAAGTCGGCGCCGTCGACGGTCGGCTTCTCGACGAGCAGCAGCTGGTCGGCGCCGATCCCGAAGTGTCGGTTGGCGAGCGCGCGCACTTGCGCGTCGGTGAGCGGCGGCAACGCGCGCGAATAGCCGTCGAGCACGACGAAGTCGTTGCCCGCGCCGTGCATCTTGGTGAACGAGAGTTTCACTGGATCCGGAATTCCATGACGAACGAGGCGATCGGCACGGCGGACGCAGCGTACCGCCATTACGGGCGTCGTCGTTTGTCGTGCTGATCTCAACCGCAAATGATACATGCAGCCGACAGGGGCGTCCCGCGCGGGCGGGGCGATGTGGCCGCGATGTGGCCGTCAAGGGCGGCGGAACGCGATGCGCATCTGTCCGGGGCGCGGCATGTCGCCGGAAATGGCGCTGCGTCTCGAAGCGTGGCCCGGTGAGGAAAACGGCGGGAACGCTGATCCGTGGCTCGCGCAGCAGTCGGCCTGCGATTTCCGGCAGGCGCGCGAAAGGCGCGCCGAAAGTGGCGAGAGCGCAGGCGCGCGCGTGACGGCGCGCCCGCGTGTTCGACTCAGTAGAGGCTCGGCTCGCCGGGCGGCCGCGTCTTGAAGCGCTTGTGGACCCAGTAATACTGCTCGGGCATCAACGGAATCTGTTCCTCGAGGAATTCGTTCATCCGCCGCGCGTCGAGATCGTCGTCGCCGGTCGGGTAGTTGTCCCACGGCTTGAACACCTTCAGCCGATAACCCTTGTAGTTCGGCAGCACCTCGCCGATGAACGGCACGACCTGCGCGCGGCCCGTTTTTGCGAGCCGGCCGACGGCCGTCAGCGTGCACGCGGGCACGCCGAAGAACGGCACGAACGTCGAATTGCGCAAACCGTAGTCCATGTCCGCGCCGAGCATCACCGGCTTGCGATCCCGCAGCCAGCGCAGCACGACTCGCGCGCTGTCCGCGCGGCCGACCATCTCGGCATCGAAACGTCCGCGCGCCTGCTTCGCCGCTTCCTCGAGCACCGCGTTCGAGAACGGCTGGTACAGCGACCCGCAGCGCCGTTGCAGCGACCGGTTCAGCCAGATCGAGCCGGCTTCGATGCCGACGAAATGCAGGCCGAGAAACAGCGTCGGGGGCAGATCGGGATCGGTGAGATCGACGGCGCTGTCGACCTGGATCAACTTCGCGAGCTTGCGCTCGGAGCCGAACCACTGAACGCTGCGTTCCACATAGCTGCGGATCGCGTGGCGGAAATGCTGGCCCGCCACTTCCTCGCGCCGGTCGTCGCTCCAGTCGGGGAAGCAGAGTTTCAGATTGATATGTACGATGCGCTTGCGCCGGCTGGGAATCTGATACAGCAGCCAGCCGAGGCCATCGCCGAACCGCGCGGTCAAACCGTACGGCAGCAGGGCGAGCAGCTTCAGCAAGCCGATGGCGAGGTGCGTGCCGAGGCGGCCTAACATGCGGAATCTCCGTGGGGCCGGCTGGCCGGCACGTTGCGAACAGGGGGGTGGAACAGCGGACGATGCAGCACGGGCGGCGCTCTGTGACAATTCACGAAAGCCGCTATAATACGGGCTTCGCCGAGTTAACTGACAACTTGCGGGGCGAAGCCGGCTGGCGCGAAGCGCGCTGCCCGGTCCTGGTAATCCGCTAAAGCGTCGCCGCTTCAGGCCCAACGAAGCTGGCTACGTGAAACCAACCGTAACCACACAGGAGCCTGAAAAAGTGGCAAACGATTATCTCTTCACGTCCGAATCCGTCTCCGAAGGCCATCCGGACAAGGTCGCGGACCAGATCTCGGACGCGATTCTCGACGCCATCCTCGAGCAAGACAAATACTCCCGCGTTGCGGCCGAAACGCTGTGCAACACGGGTCTCGTCGTGCTGGCCGGTGAAATCACCACGACGGCCAACATCGACTACATCCAGATCGCGCGCGACACCATCAAGCGCATCGGCTACGACAACACCGACTACGGCATCGACTACAAGGGCTGCGCGGTGCTCGTCGCGTACGACAAGCAGTCGCCGGACATCGCGCAAGGCGTCGACCGTGCGCACGACGACAATCTCGATCAAGGCGCGGGCGACCAGGGCCTGATGTTCGGTTATGCGTGCGACGAAACGCCGGAACTGATGCCGCTGCCGATCTACCTGTCGCATCGTCTCGTCGAGCGCCAGGCCAGCTTGCGCCGCGACGGCCGCCTGCAGTGGCTGCGCCCGGACGCGAAGTCGCAGGTCACGGTCCGCTACGTCGACGGCAAGCCCGACTCGATCGACACCGTCGTGCTGTCCACGCAGCACGCACCGGACATCGAGCTGCCGGCGCTGCGCGAAGCCGTGATCGAAGAAATCATCAAGCCGACGCTGCCGGCCGAACTGATCAAGGGCGACATCAAGTTCCTGGTGAACCCGACCGGCCGGTTCGTGATCGGCGGCCCGCAGGGCGACTGCGGCCTGACCGGCCGCAAGATCATCGTCGATACGTACGGCGGCGCAGCACCGCACGGCGGCGGCGCGTTCTCGGGCAAGGATCCGTCGAAGGTCGACCGTTCGGCAGCGTATGCCGGCCGCTACGTCGCGAAGAACATCGTCGCCGCAGGGCTCGCGTCGCGCGCGCTGATCCAGGTGTCGTACGCGATCGGCGTCGCGGAGCCGACCTCGGTGATGGTCAACACGTTCGGCACGGGCCGCGTGTCGGATGCGGTAATCACGAAGCTCGTGCGCGAGCATTTCGACCTGCGTCCGAAGGGCATCATCAAGATGCTCGACCTGCTGCGCCCGATCTACGAGAAGACGGCCGCCTATGGCCACTTCGGCCGCGAAGAGCCGGAATTCTCGTGGGAAGCGACCGACAAGGCACTCGCGCTGGCCGAAGCGGCGGGCGTGGAGCCGACGGCGCGCGTCGCGTAAGCGCCTATCCGCTTGAAACGAAAAACCCCGGCATGCCGGGGTTTTTTCATTTCCGCCGCGCGTCGCGAGAGGACGACGGTCACGACGGCCATGGCGGGAGGGGCCGCCGGTGCGGCCTCAGCGTGCGCTGAACCCGAACCACCCGTTGCTCGCCGCGAGGCGGCGCGGGCGATTGACGCGGCGCTGCGGGCCGAGCGTTCGGCGCACCGCGAGCGCGCGCAGCGACGACGGCTTCTGCAGCAGCGAGCGCAGCCCGGCGCGGCGGGCGAATGCCTGCGCGCTCATCATCGAGAAAAACGCATGGAACCACGCGCGGATGCCGTCCAGCCGGCTGTGTGCCTGCGTGTGCTCGGCGAGCGCCCGCGTGCGTGCGCGGTGATGGCGCAGCGAGCGGGCGGGAGCGGACGGCACGACGCGCGTGGCTGCGCGGCTGAGACGGGAAGTCAGACGGAATGGCATGTGAACGATGCTTCGCTTGTATGGATGGCGCCCTTGAAGAACGCACTGGTATGAATAACGGCCTCGGATGGCGCAACGCATCTTATCGAAAGTCGTTGCGCGCCGCGCCCGCCAGAATTGACAGGCCGCGTCAGGCTACAGGGGATTCATGACGCGCAAAAGTCGCGATAAACCCTCGTGCCGCAAGCGCGTGGCCGCATACCGCCTGTCGCTGAGGCTCGCGCGGCGCCGCACAGTTCCCTTGCGCCAGATCAAATCCGCGATTGGCATGCCCCTGCGCACGACAATGGCGCTGTTCGCGGTATCGGACGCCGATTTACAATCGTCACATTCACACAATAAACGCCTGGCATCCCATGTCGTCTCCATTGCAGTTGGAATCGATCCGCGCGCAAGTCGCGGAATTGCGCGAACGCGGCTTCGTCGTCGCGCGCGGCCTTGTCGGCGAAGCGCAGTGCGCGACGCTCAAGCAGATCGCGGAGCGCCAGTTGCAGGAAGCGGCGGAGCCGATCGAATTCGAGGCGGATTTGCGCTATCCGGGCGCGCCCGAATCGAAGCATGCGCCCGGCGGGCATACGGTGCGGCGGCTGCTTGATGCGTACACACGCGATCCGGCGTTCGCCGAGCGCGCGGTCGCACCTGAAATCGGCGCGTGGATGCGTGAATACTTCGGCGAGCAGCCGGTGCTGTCGCGCGCGCATCACAACTGCATGATGACGAAACACCCGGCGTACGGGAGCCTGACCGGCTGGCATCGCGATTTTCGCTACTGGTCGTTCGAACGCGCGGACATGGTGTCGGTGTGGCTGGCGCTCGGGCCGGAAACGAACGAGAACGGCGCACTGTGGCTGGTGCCGGGCTCGCACACGGCTGAATTCGGGCCCGAAGCGTTCGACGATGCGAAGTTCTTCCGCAGCGATCTGCCGGAGAACCGGAAGCTGATCGATGCGGCGACCTGCCCGCCGCTGCAGACGGGCGACGTCGTGTTCTTTCACTGCAACACGCTGCATTCGGCCGGGCAGAACCGCTCGGACCACGTGAAGTTCTCGCTCGTCTACACGTATCACGGCGTAAGCAACCGGCCGGTGCCGGGCACGCGCTCCGCATCCAAGCCGGAAGTGCAGTTCTAGCAACGGCTGCGCGGCGTGGCATTGCCGCCGGGCCGGCGGATAAAGAAACGGGCGGCATCGGCCGCCTGTTGCGTTTTGTGCGGCCTGCGTCGCGCGATGTACGCCGCGTCGCGCGGCCGCGCGATCAGCGCTTGTTGGCCGGCATCGCGAGGCCGATCAGGCCGATCAGCAACGCGACGGCGCCGCCGGCGATCAGCAGGATCGTCTTCGTGGCGGGCGAGCCGGTGAAAAAGCGCGCCACGTTGTCGTTGATCGAATGGAACGACTGGCCGCCGAAATACAGCAGCACGACGCCGCCGACGAGCAGTGCAACCGAGATGACGCGGGACATACCAACCTCGCTGTAACGGTAATTCGAGACGCCGCAGTGTAGGCGACGCGCGCGGCCGCGTCCATGTCCGTGCGCGGTTGCGCGGCGTTCGTTACCATAGCCGTCGTACGTTTCCTTCGCCGCCGGCGCGCGATGTTCGCGCGCGGCGCGCGCCCCTTCCCCCACGTCCTGACGGAACCGATCCATGGCCTACGAAGCAGCTACCGAACGTTATGCCGACATGCAATACCGTACCTGCGGCAAATCCGGGCTCAAACTACCCGCCCTGTCGCTAGGCCTGTGGCACAACTTCGGCGACTCGACGCCGATCGACACGCAGCGCGACATCCTGCGCACCGCGTTCGATCTCGGCATCAATCACTTCGACCTCGCGAACAACTACGGGCCGCCGTACGGCAGCGCGGAAACCAACTTCGGCCGGCTGCTGAAGGAAGACTTCCGGCCGTACCGCGACGAGCTGCTGATCTCGACGAAGGCAGGGTGGGACATGTGGCCGGGGCCTTACGGCAGCGGCGGCGGCTCGCGCAAGTACGTGCTCGCAAGCCTCGACCAGAGCCTGCAGCGAATGGGCGTCGACTACGTCGACATCTTCTATTCGCACCGCTTCGACGCGCACACGCCGCTCGAGGAAACGGCCGGCGCGCTCGCATCGGCCGTGCAGCAGGGCAAGGCGCTGTATATCGGCATCTCGTCGTACTCGGCCGCGAAGACGCGTGAGATGGCCGCGTTGCTCGCGCAATACAAGGTGCCGCTGCTGATTCACCAGCCGTCGTACAACATGCTGAACCGCTGGATCGAGCACGAGTTGCTCGATACGCTCGACGAGATCGGCACCGGCAGCATCGCATTCACGCCGCTCGCGCAGGGGCTGCTGACGTCGAAATACCTGAACGGCGTGCCGGCCGACGCTCGCGTGAACAAGCCGGGCGGCGGCTCGCTGAAACAGGATCACCTGAGCGCGGACAACCTCGAGCACGTTCGCAAGCTCAACGGTATCGCCGAGCGGCGCGGGCAGAGCCTCGCGCAAATGGCGCTCGCGTGGGTGCTGCGCGGTGGCCGTGTGACCTCCGCACTCATCGGCGCAAGTCGCGCGGAGCAGGTGCGCGAAAACGTCGGCGCGCTGAAAAACCTCGAATTCTCGGCGGACGAAGTCGCGGAGATCGATCGCTACGCGACCGAAGGCGGCATCAATCTGTGGGAAAAGCCGTCCACCGATCAGGCGATCTGATCGTCAGCCATGACGGTCGATACGGCATGCGAACCATCGGATGCCTTATCGCGATGCATGCGTGCGAACCGACACGCCGCTGCGGTGCAGCGACGTGGCGGACACCCGCCGGCACGCGCCGGCGCTGCGCTAGATCAGCGCGGGCAGCCCTTCTACCAGCAGCACCGCGACACCGACGCCAAGAATGACACCGAGCACGCGCAGCAGGTTGTGACGGAACTGGGTTGCGCACGGCACCGCGCCGAGGAATAGCGCTCCGGCAAGCGCCATCGGAATCAACAGGATGAAATCGCCGATCGTGAAGTAGGTCGTCATGCGTGTCTCCGTAGTCGGCCGGCGCACGCGCGTGCTCCAGCCCCATGCCGGGCATTTCTAGTATCGTGCCGACCCGTTTGCGAGCGGGAGCGGACAATTCGAGTATAGGCAACCTCGCGGCGTTTTTCGCTATCCGAACCATTAAAAGTCTGCAGGAAACCGGCGGGACACCGCGTCGTTCGCGCAAACAAGACGAATGCCTTGCGCAAGTCTTTCCCGTTCCTTTCGTTCTGCGCGCAGACGTCGTATGCGTCCGATACAAGCCGCCGCACCCGCGCGGGCGCGGCGGCTTCCGTCCGGTTACGCGCGGTCGGGCCGCGTGCGAGCGGCCGGCGTGCGGAACACCAGCGCGAGCCCGGCCACGATCGCCGCCATGCCGGCGAGTGCGAGCGGCTCGGGCCGGTTGCCGAGCCACACGGCGTCCATCAGCGTGGTAACGACGGGCACGAGATAGAACAGGCTCGTGACGTTCACGAGATCGCCGCGCTGCATCAATCGGTAGAACAGCAGTTGCGCGATCACGGAAATCACGATGCCGAGCCACAGCAGCGGCACGACGAACGCCCAGCCGGCGTCGAGCGAAATCGGCCGGAACGGCAGGATCGCTACGCACAGCGCGAGGCCGATCGCATTCTGCAGCGGCAGCACGTCGGCCGGCGCCGTACGCACCCGTTTTTGCAGCATCGAGCCGACGGTCAGTGCCGCGAGCGCGATGAGCGCGCACGCGGCGCCGGCGATCGACAGTCCCGTACCGCCCACGCCGCGGCACACGACGACTGCAAGGCCGGCGAGCGACAGGCCGAGGCCAGCGACGCGCATCGGCTGCCAGCGCCGCTCGACGATCGCGAGCGTGAGGATCGGTTGCACGCCGAGGATCGTCGCGAGCACGCCCGGCGCGATTCCGCGCTCAAGGGCGAGCAGGTAGAAGATCGAATAGCCGCCCATCAGCAGCAGTCCGGTCAGCACGGCCATGCGCCGCTCGCCGCGCGGCGGCAGCCAGCGGCCGCGCACGACCGCCAGCGCGACCAGCACCAGCGATGCGAGCGCGAAACGGGCGGTGAGAAAGACGAACGCCGATGCGTGACGCAGCCCGAGTTCGGCGAAGATTGCGCCGCTGCTCCATAGCAGAACGAAGAGCGACGTGATGCCATGCGCGGCGAGCGCGCGTTTGAACGAAACCATGTGAATCCACCTGTCGTACGGATCGAAACGTTCCATGTCGCGCGCGCAGCGATATACCGCGCGTGATCACGCGCGAGCGACTGCAAACTGGCGACTGGAATGCGGAAAGCGAAGCCGGCTGATCAGCCGACGCGTGCCGCCGGCGGGGGCGGCGCGGCGCCGACGACCGGCGGTGCGACAGGAGGAGGGAGGACCGATGGATGCGCGCACGCCTGCGGCCGCGTGTCGAACTGCGGCCGGGATTTTGCGAGAGCGGACGTGAGCGGATGCATCGTGTGTCGAAATGCGCTTGAACGCGGATGAACGTTAAAGGTACAGCACGGCGGCGCTCCCGCGCAACTGCGGCGGTACGCAAGAAAGTCGGGAGAAGTCTGTATAGCCGGCGGGCGAACCGCAATGTGATGCTCGCGCGCCAGTCGCCACGCGAGCTGCATTCGAACCAGGAAGAGAGGCGTTGCGGCGCGCAGCGGGGCGCGGTTTCCGTCGCGTGCGGTCACGCGAAGTGTCCCGGCTGCCGGAGCAAAGGCCAGACGATACGCGCATTGCGCGATTCGGATGCGCATCGCGCGGCCCGCCGGATTCGGCGGTCAGTCACATTCGACAGGGTATGATGGGGGTAACCGCGCGTGCAAGCGCACGCGCGACGCAGTGGTTGATTGGAGACATTCGACGAATTCGCGGCACTTCGCCCGCTTCTTCTTCTTTTCGCGCTTCGATAAACCGTGAACAATGGGATTACGCGCCACAGCCCGGCAACGGCGGCGCGGATCGTGCATTTGCCGGCTCGCCACCGAGCCGGGTTTCAAGTTTCAAGAGTGGGGAACCATCATGCATGTCGGGTCGATCGTTTGTACTACCCATATCGCAGTGCCGAAGGGCGCGCGCGGCATCGTTCAGCGCGTTCTGGGCGACATGGCCATGGTGACCTGGTACGCGGGCGTGCCGGGCGCGTCGAAGGAACTCAACACCGAGCCGTTCTTTCTCGAGGACCTGATCGATACCGGCGAATCCGTGCTGCCCGCCGGCGCCGCGATCCACTGAGCGAGCGCGCCGCACCCGGCGCTCGTGTTTCGGCTCGGGTGACGGCACAATGCGGGGCATGAAAGACGACACTTCCGCCCCCGCCACACCCGCCGGCCCGCCGTTCGCCGGCCTCACGCCCGAGTGCGTGCTCGACGCGCTCGACAGCGTGTTGATGCCGGCCGGCCTGCGCACCGACGGGCGCCTGCTCGCGCTCAACAGTTACGAAAACCGCGTGTACCAGGTGGGCATCGAGGACGGCCCGCCCATCGTCGCGAAATTCTACCGGCCCGCGCGCTGGACGGACGACGCGATCCTCGAAGAACACGCGTTCGTCGCCGAACTCGCCGCGCGCGAGATTCCGGCGGTTCCCGCGCGCGTCATCGACGGCCGCACGCTGCACGCGTTCGAAGGCTTCCGCTTCTCGGTGTTCGAGCGGCGCGGCGGCCGCGCGCCCGATCTCGACCGCAGCGACACGCTCGAATGGCTCGGCCGCTTCATCGGCCGCATTCATGCGGTCGGCGGGACGCAGCCGTACATGGCACGGCCGGTGCTCGATATCCGCACGTTCGGCTACGAGCCGCGCGACTACCTGCTCGCGCACGATTTCATTCCCGACGATGTACGGCCGGCTTACGCGACGGCGGTCGCGCTCGCGCTCGAAGGCGTCGAGGCCGCGTTCGAGCGCGCAGGGGACATCCGGCTGCTGCGCACGCACGGCGACTGCCATCCGAGCAACGTGCTGTGGACCGACGCGGGCCCGCATTTCGTCGATTTCGACGACAGCCGGATGGCGCCCGCGGTCCAGGATCTGTGGCTGCTGCTGCCCGGCGATCGCGACGGCGCATCGCGCGCGCTCGCGGACCTACTCGCCGGTTATGAGGACTTCTGCGAATTCGAGCCGCGCGAGCTGCATCTGGTCGAAGCGCTGCGCACGCTGCGCTTGATCCACTACGCGGCGTGGCTCGCGCGCCGCTGGGACGATCCGGCGTTTCCGGCCGCGTTCCCGTGGTTCAACACACATCGCTATTGGGAAGCCCGCGTGCTCGAACTGCGCGAGCAGATCGGCGCAATGCAGGAAGGGCCGCTCTGGCCCGTGTAACGCGCGAACGTGCGCGGCAGCGTGGCCGCGCGGCGTCGGGGGGCCGACCGACGCGCGCGGCGCGGGCCGCGTCGCTCAGAATTTCAGCATCATCCTGATCACGGCCGCAAAGCGCTTGCCGTACGGCGGCGCGATCAGCCCGCGCGTGTTCAGGCGCGCCTGCGTGAGCACGGGCTTCATCTTCGAGAACGTCACGAAGCCGTCGTAGCCGTGATACGCGCCCATCCCGCTCGCGCCGACGCCGCCGAACGGCAGGCTGCCGCATGCGATGTGCAGCAGCGCATCGTTGACCGTCACGCCGCCCGAAATCGTTTCGCGCATCACGCGATCGATCGTGCCGGCATCCTCGTCGAACAGGTACAGCGCGAGCGGCCGCGGGCGCGCGTTCACGTAGGCGATCGCCTCGTCGAGCCGCTCGTACGGCACGAGTGGCAACAGCGGTCCGAAGATTTCCTCCTGCATCAGCTGAGAAGCGGCCGGCACGTGCGTGACCGCGCACGGCACGAACCGGCGCGATGCGGGGTCGGACTGCGCGTCCGACAGAGGATGCAATTGGGCGCCGGCCGCCTGCGCGTCCGTCGCGAGCTGCTGGAGCCGCGCGTAGTGGCGCGGCGATACGATCGTCGTGTAGTCGCCGTTGGTCGACAGGTTCGGATACAGCTTCGCGAAGCGCGCCCGCGCGCGCTCGATGAATGCGCCTTCCATTCCGCGCGGCAGCAGCACGTAGTCGGGCGCGATGCAGGTCTGCCCGGCGTTCAGCGTCTTGCCGCCGACGATCGCGTCGACGGCCGCGTCGAAGCGCGCGTTCGGGCCGATGATCGCCGGCGACTTGCCGCCGAGCTCGAGCGTAACCGGCGTGAGGTTGTCGGCCGCGGCGCGCATCACGTGTCTGCCGACCTGCGTCGAGCCGGTGAACAGCAGGTGATCGAACGGCAACGCGCTGAACGCTGCGCCGACGTCCGCATCGCCGTTGACGACTGCGACGTGGTCGCGCGAGAACGTCTTCGCGATCAGCTGCTCGAACAGCGCAGACGTGCGCGGCGTCAGTTCGGACATCTTGATGATTGCGCGATTGCCCGCGGCGAGCGCGCAGATCAGCGGGCCGGCGGCGAGCAGGACCGGATAGTTCCACGGCACGACGATCCCGACTACGCCGAGCGGTTGCGGCAGCACTTTCGCGCGCGCCGGCCTCAGCCATTTGTTCATCGGCTTGCGCATCGGCTTCATCCAGCGCTTGCCGTGCTTGAGCGCGTCGTCGATCTCTTCCTTCGCCATCCATATTTCCGACAGCAGCACTTCCTGCTTCGCGCGATGGCCGAAGTCGGCGCTGATTGCATCGGCGAGCGCATCCGCGTGATCGATCAGCATCGTGCGCAGCGCACGCAGGTGCTTCGCGCGGGTGTCCCATTCGGGGTAGGGCGCGCGAAGGTAGGCCGCGCGCTGGTCGCGCAGCAGCGAAGTCAGCGCATCGACCGACGGCAGCGCTTGCGGGGCCAGTTCGGGCAGGTCGTTTTTCATGTCGTGTCCTCCAGTTGGGCGTGGCGCGGCGGCCGGCAGTCAGGTCGCGCGTGCGCGCTCGGCGAGCGTGGCAAGTCGGTTCGGGATGGCGCGCATCGCGCGGCGCGGGGCCGGATCCGATGCGCGGTCGAAAAGCGGGTGAAGCATCCGGCGAGCGTCGCGTGCGCGCGACGGTGTCCGGATGTCGAAACGGGATCGTACGGGAGGCGGCCGCGTCTCGAAGCCGCGTGGGAACGGTGCGCGATCGCGTGCCGCGCTCCGTCGACGACGCTCCGACGCGGGCCAACCGACAGCACGCGGCGACGGCCGCTCACGCGCGATGCGCGGCGCATGCGGCACACCGTCCAAACGGTCGGCGGTGTCGTGCGCCGTTCGATTTCGGCCGATCGCGCGCATCCTGCCGCACGTGCGCGCCGGCGTTCGCGTTTGAAATGAAATGCGGGCCGTGCGCAGTGCGTCCGGACTAGCCGGTCGACACACGGCCTGCAGAACGTCGCGCTGCATCGTCGTCTCCCTGGTTGCGCGACGGCGCGGCTTCTGACGGCCGATGAATCGCGTCGCATCGATCGATACATCTTAAATTTAGTTCACGCGGCCGTTTAGAGGAATCGCTCTTGAATCGGCGTGCCGCGCACGCGACGGCCATTCCTACAATGCCCGAACATTACAAGCGGAGCCGGCCGCGCCAGGCACCGTCCATGACACGAAGGAGACGTGACATGCAATACGACTACATCATCGTCGGCGCTGGCTCGGGCGGATCGAGCGTCGCCAGCCGCCTCGCCGATGCGTGCCCCGACGCGACGATCGCGCTGATCGAAGCCGGTTCGCATACGGAGCGCAACCTGCTCGTCAACATGCCGGTCGGGATCGCGGCGCTGGTGCCGTTCAAGCTCGGCACGAACTACGGTTACGAGACGGTGCCGCAGCCGGGCCTCGGCGGCCGTCGCGGGTACCAGCCGCGCGGGCGCGGAATGGGCGGCTCGAGCGCGATCAACGCGATGATCTATACGCGCGGCCATCCGGGCGATTACGACGAGTGGGCGCAACTCGGCGCCACGGGCTGGGGCTGGCAGGACGTGCTGCCGTATTTCCGCCGCGCGGAAGGCAACGAACGCGGCGCCGATGCCTGGCACGGCGCGGACGGTCCGCTGACGGTGTCCGATCTGCGCTTTCGCAATCCGTTCTCCGAACGATTCATCCAGGCCGCGCATGCCGCCGGCTATCCGCTGAACGACGACTTCAACGGCGCGACGCAGGAAGGCGTTGGCTTCTATCAGGTCACGCATCGCGACGGCTCGCGCTGCAGCGTCGCGCGCGCTTACATCTACGGCCGCAACCGGCCGAACCTGCACGTGATCACCGATGCGACGGTGCTGCGCGTGGGCTTCGACGGCAAGCGCGCGATCGGTGTCGTGGTGTCGCGCGACGGCCGCGTCGAGACGCTCGGCGCGCGTGCCGAAGTGATCCTGTCGGCGGGTGCGTTCAATTCGCCGCAACTGCTGATGTGCTCGGGGATAGGTCCGGCGGAACAACTGCGCCGGCACGGCATCGCGGTCGTGCACGACGCGCCGGACGTCGGCTCGAACCTGATCGACCACATCGACTTCATCATCAACACGCGCGTGAATTCGTCGGAGCTGGTCGGCATTTGCCTGCGGGGAATCGCGAAGATGGCGCCGGCGCTCGCGCGTTATTTCTCGAGCCGCACGGGAATGATGACGAGCAACGTCGCGGAAGCCGGCGGCTTCATCAAGAGCGATCCGTCACTCGATCGTCCGGACCTGCAGCTGCATTTCTGCACGGCGCTGGTCGACGACCACAACCGGAAGATGCACTGGGGTTTCGGCTATTCGCTGCACGTGTGTGCACTGCGGCCATTCAGCCGCGGCACGGTCGCGCTTGCGAGCGGCGACGCGCGCGACGCGCCGCTGATCGACCCGCGCTTCTTCAGCGACACGCGCGATCTCGACCTGCTCGTGCGCGGCGCGCACGCGATGCGCCGGATCCTGTCGCAGCCGCCGCTCGCGTCGCGGGGCGGCCGCGAACTCTATACGCGGCCGGACCAGAGCGAAGCGGAGCTGCGCGCGACGATCGTCGAGCATGCGGACACGATCTATCACCCGGTCGGCACCTGCCGGATGGGCTCGGATGCGCGCGCGGTCGTCGACCCGCAACTGCGCGTGCGGGGCGTCGAAGGGCTGCGCGTGGTGGATGCGTCGGTGATGCCGACGCTGATCGGCGGGAACACGAATGCGCCGTCGGTGATGATCGGCGAACGGGCCGCGGACTTCATCACCGCGGGACGCCGCGGCGGCGTGCCGCGCGGCGAGGCCGCGGCGGCGGCGCACGGCCGCTGAGCGGCGCGCACCGGCACGCGGCGCGCGCGATGCTCAGGCGAACGTATCGACGAGGCCCGCGCGGCTCGCGGTCGCGCCGGCCGCTGCGGATTGCGCAACGTCGGCCGGTGCGTCGACGGTTGACGATCCGGCGCGCGCGCGCCGCGACGACTGGCCGCCGGCGAAACCCTGTTGCGCGTTCTGCTGTTGCGACGCGAAGCCGCCGTCGCTGACGGTCGCGCTGCCGAGCCCGAGCCCGCCCGCTTCCATCGCTTCGCGCAGCTTCGGCAGCGCGGCTTCCACCGCGTCGCGCACCTGTGCGTGCTGCGACACGAACAGCGCATGCGCGTGATTGTCCGCGACGCGCAGCACGACCTGCAGCGGGCCGAGATCCGGCGGGTTCAGCGTCAGCTCGGCGCTCTGCTGGTGCGCATTCGACAGGAACACGACCTTCTGGCTCAGCGCGTCCGTCCAGTCGGCGGTGCCGACATGCGGGGTCAGCACGTGTGCGTTGGCTGCGGCGATCGAGCCGGCGGCGGGCGATGCCTGCAGGTTCGCCTGCGCGGCTGCCGCGGCGGCCGCCGTTGCAGCGGCCGAGACGGATGCGTCGGCGGCCGGGCCGGCGGCTTCTTCGGCGGCCGCGAATGCATGCTGCGCGGCCGGCTGGCCGGAAGCAGCGGCCTGCGGCGCCTGGGCGGCCGCCTGCGTGGGCGACTGCTGCGTCGCGAGCGCGTCTTTCGCGTCCGCGAGCGTGCGGTCGAACGCGCCGGCCTTCGGCGTCGGCGGTGCGGCTGCACTCGATGCCGACGTGGCCGTTGCCGGTGCGGCTGCAGCGCCGGCTGCGCCGGTCGCGGGCATCGCGATCGCGCCTGAACCCCCGGTCAGCTTCGCCAGGGCCGCTTGCAGCGCATCCCGGCTCGATGCGGGCGCGCCCCGTTCGGCGGCGGCATCGTTGCCCGGCCGATTCGTCAGCGCGGCGGTCGCGTCCGGCTGGCCGGACACGGCCGTCGTTTCCGCAGTCTTGGCGGCCGTGGCGGTATTTGCGTCCGCCGGCGGCGCGTCGGTCGCGCGTGCCTGCAACTGCGCCTGCACGGCAGCTGCGGCCGCAAGCGCGGCGGCATCGGGATTGGGCGTCGCGTTCGCGTCGTCGGACGATTTGTCGTCGTCGCCCGTGCTGCCGATGCCGGACGGTTTCGCGCCGGCCGTCTGCGTCGACGCTAGCTGCTTCGATGCGGCGTCCGGCGTGTCGTCGTTCGCCGTCTCGTGCCGGGTGGCGACGCTTTGCTTCAACGTCTGTGCGAACGGCGCGGCAGCGGGCCCGTTCGCGGCATCGCTGCCGGCGGACGGGGCGGAGGCGGCCGATCCCGCGCTACGGGTGGCGGCCTTGAGTGCTGTGCCGGCGGTGTCGAGCAGTGCGCCGAGCAGGGGCAGGGGAGGCATGACGATTCTCTCGTTCGAAAGCGGTGAGCGGCTACGCCGAGCGGGCCGCGTCGGCCCTCATGCGCAGGATTTTCGCGGCGTGTTCGTCGGCGTCGCGCTGTTCGCGCTTCGCGGCGCGCTGCGCTTCCTGCGCGACGCCGCGCGCCTGCAGGATTTCGTATGAGCCGACGGTGCGCTTCTTTTGCTGCCAGTTCGGGCGCGCCTCGTCGATGCGGACTTCGGCCGCGGCCAGCACGTTGCGCTGCTGCGCGATCGCCGCGTCGAGCGTGTCGATGAACGCCTGGAAATTGCGCCAGTTGCCGGCCGGCATCCCGTGCTGCGCGGACTGCGCGAAGCGTGCGTGGTATTCGTCGCGATATCGCAGCAGCGCATCGAGCTGTTCTGCGGCCGCGGTGCGGTCGCGCTGCGCGGTGCCGAGCTGCTTCGCCGCGGTGTCGAGATCTTCCTGCGCGCGGTCGAGCAGCAGTTGAAGGGGAAAGCCGTGTGCCATCGGAATCAGCCTCCGTTTCCGTCGAACAGCGCATCGAGTGCGGCAAGGCTCGACGCGAACGGCGCGCATTCGCGAAAGCCTTGCTGCAGGAACGATTCGATGCGCGGGTAGAGCGCGATCGCGCGGTCGAGCTGCGCGTCGCGGCCCGGCGCGTACGCGCCGACCGCGATCAGGTCGCGGTTGCGCTGGTAGCGCGACAGCATCTGCTTGAACTGCCGCACGCGGTCGAGGTGCGGTTCGTCGATCAGCGCGGTCATCGCGCGGCTGATCGACGCCTCGATGTCGATCGCCGGATAGTGACCGGCCTCGGCGAGTGCGCGCGACAGCACGATGTGGCCATCGAGAATCGCCCGCGCCGAATCGGCGATCGGATCCTGCTGGTCGTCGCCTTCGGTCAGCACCGTGTAGAACGCGGTGATCGAGCCGCCGCCTTCGGGCCCGTTTCCGGTGCGTTCGACGAGCGCGGGCAGCTTCGCGAACACCGACGGCGGATAACCCTTCGTCGCGGGCGGCTCGCCGATCGCGAGCGCGATCTCGCGCTGCGCCATCGCGTAGCGCGTCAACGAATCCATCAGCAGCAGCACGTGCTTGCCCTGGTCGCGGAAATACTCGGCGAGCGACGTCGCATACGCGGCGCCTTGCATCCGCAGCAGCGGCGACACGTCGGCCGGCGCCGCGACGACGACCGAGCGCGCGAGGCCGTCCTCGCCGAGGATCTGCTCGATGAATTCCTTCACTTCGCGGCCGCGTTCGCCGATCAACCCGATCACGATCACTTCCGCGCTGGTGTAGCGCGCCATCGTGCCAAGCAGCACCGATTTGCCGACGCCGGAACCGGCGAACAGGCCCATCCGCTGCCCGCGGCCGACGGTGAGCAGCCCGTTGATCGCGCGTACGCCGACGTCGAGCACGTGGTGGATCGGCTCGCGATCGAGCGGGTTGATCGACGGCGCCGACAGCGGCGCGTCGACCTTTGATGCGAGCGGCCCGAGCCCGTCCAGCGGGCGGCCCGACGCATCGACGACGCGCCCGAGCATCTCCCAGCCGACCGGCAGCCGCTTTGCGCCGGAGATCGCGCCGGCGAGCGGATCGGCGACCGGCGCGCTCTCCAGCGGCCACACGCGCGCGCCGGGCAACACGCCCGCGACGTCGGTGGTCGGCATCAGGAACAGGCGGTCGCCGGAGAACCCGACGACTTCCGCTTCCGCGTGCGGCAGCGTGCTGCCGGGCGGCAGTTCGATCGTGCATTCGGCGCCGACCGACAGCCGCAGCCCGATCGCTTCGAGCACGAGCCCGGCAGCGCGCGTGAGCCGCCCGCACGGGCGCAGCGGCATGGCGCGATGGCTGCGCGCGGCCAGCGCGTTCAGGTGCGTGCGCCAGTGCGCGAGATGGGGGTTGTGCGGCGCGCGCGGCGTATCGGCCGGCGCACCGGCCGGATCCGGCGCGGCGGCGTGCGCGCGTTGTTCGGGCCCGAACGATGCAAGCGCGAGTTCGCGCTCGAGCGGCGTCATGCCGTCGTGCGCAAGCGACTCGGGTGCGCGCGTCACCACGTGCTCACCTTGCCGATCGCGGCGGCGACGCGTTGCCAGCGGGTCGGCAGCGTCGCATCGACCTCCCCCGTCGCGGCGTGCGCGCGGCAGCCGCCGCGCTCGATCGACGCGTCGGTGCGTACGGTCCAGCCGAGCGTGTCGAGATCGTCCTGCAAATACGCTTCGACGACGGGCAGGTCGGCGGGGTTTACCGCGAGATGCGGCGCGCCGGACAACGCCGGCTCGGCGGCGAGCACGTCGCGCACGGCGGCGACGAGCGCGGCGGGATCGTGCTTCACGTGCTGGCGCACGACCTGCTGCGCGATGTCGAGCGCGAGTTGCGCGAGCTCGGACGCGAGATCGTGCTCGGCGCTCGCCACCGCTTCGCGAAACGATGCGGCGAGCGCGGCAAGCTGCGCGGCTTGTTCGCGGGCCTCGGCCTGGCCGGCCTCGAAGCCTTGCTCGCGGCCCTGCTCGAAACCGGCCTGGTAACCGAGCGCCTGGCCTTCAACGTGCCCGGCTGCATGGCCTTCGGCATGCGCGGCGTCGCGCACGCGCTGCAATTCCTCGGCGAGCGCGGCGGCGGCCGCTGCCGCGTCGTCGGGCGGCGGCGGCGGCGGAGGCGGATCGAACGACGCCATCTCCCACCGTTGATACGCGGTGAGGGTGCCGGCGCGGTCGCGCGCGGAATCAGACATACGCATCTTCCGCCTTGCCGCCGATCACGATCTGACCGCTCTCGGCGAGGTTGCGCACGATCTGCAGGATCCGGCGCTGCTGCGTCTCGACTTCGGACACGCGCACCGGGCCGCGCGCGTCGAGATCCTCGGCGAGCAGCTCGGCCGCGCGCTGCGACATGTTCGCGAGGAACTTCTGGCGCAGCGCGGGCGGGGCGCCCTTCAGCGCGATGATCAGCGTTTCCGATTCGACTTCCTTCAGCACCATCTGGATCGCGCGATCCTCGAGGTCGAGCAGGTTCTCGAACACGAACATCTGGTCGATGATCTTCTGCGCGAGGTCGGCGTCGTACTGGCGCACGCTCTCGAGCACGCCTTCTTCATGATTGCTCGTCATGAAGTTCAGGATTTCGGCGGCGGTGCGGATGCCGCCCATCGGGCTGCGCTTCAGGTTGTCGCTGCCGGACAGCAGGCCGGTCAGCACGTCGTCGAGCTCGCGCAGCGCGGCCGGCTGGATGCCGTCGAGCGTCGCGATGCGCAGCAGCACGTCGTTGCGCAGCCGCTCGGTAAAGCACGACGCGATCTCGGACGCCTGGTCGCGGTCGAGGTGCACGAGGATCGTCGCGATGATCTGCGGATGCTCGTTCTTGATCAGTTCGGCCACCGCGCCCGAATCCATCCACTTCAGGCCCTCGATGCCGCTCGTGTCGCTGCCCTGCAGGATCCGGTCGATCAGCACGCCGGCCTTGTCCTCGCCGAGCGCCTTGGTCAGCACGGAGCGGATGTAGTCGCTGGAATCGAGCGACAGCGCGGTGTGCTGCTCGGCTTCCTTCGCGAACTCCTGCAGCACGCCCTCGACCTGCTCGCGCGTGACGTTCTTCAGCGCGGCCATCGCCGCGCCGATCTTCTGCACCTCGCGCGGTGCGAGGAACTTGAATACTTCAGCGGCCTCTTCCTCGCCGATTGACATCAGCAGCAGCGCGCTCTTGGTCAGGCCTTCAGCGTTCATCGGACACCCAGTTCTTCACGACGGTGGCGACGATCTTCGGATCCTGGCGGGCGATCGTGCGCGCATAGTCGAGGTTGCGTTCGTAACGGTTCTTTTCGTTCTCGAAGCCGAGCAGCAGCGAATCCGGCTCGTCGGCCTGCTCCGGCGCGGGCAGGCCGTCGAGCGCGATGGTTTCCTCCGGCGCCGCGAGGGATGGCGCGGCAGGCTCGGGCGGCGGGAACGCGCGGCGCATCGCCGGGCGCACGAACATGAAATAGAGCGCCGCCGCGGCCGCCGCGATGCCGAGCCACTTCGCCGCTTCCTTCGCCATCGCGATCATGTCGGGCTGACGCCACCACGGCAGGTCCGCGTACGGATCGTTCGCGGTCGAGAATGCGCTGTTCACGACGTTGACCGAGTCGCCGCGCTTCTCGTCGTAGCCCATCGCGTCCTTCACGAGCTGCTCGATCTGCGCGAGCTTCGCGGGCGGCAGCGGCTGCATCGTCACGTGACCCTTCGCGTCGGCGACCGGCTGGTAGTTGACGACGACCGCGACCGACAGCCGCTTCACGTTGCCCATCGGCTGCTCGACGTGGCGGATCGTCTTGTCGAGCTCGTAGTTCGTCGTCTGGTCCTTGCGGTCGCTGACCGGCGTCGACTGCGGCCCGCTCTGGCCGTTGCCGGCGACGATCGGCGCGGAGGCCGGCTGCGGCGGCGTGTTCGACAGCGCACCCGGCACGCCCGACGCGCCGCCCTGGGCGAGCTCGGTCGCGGTGCTGGTCTGCTGGCTGCGGATCGCGGCCTGCTGCGGCGTGCCGTTCGGGCCGTAGCTTTCCGACGTCTGTTCGAGCTTCGAGAAATCGATGTCCGCGCTGACCTGCGAGCGCGCGTTGCCGGCGCCGAAGATCGGCGCGAGGATCGCGTCGATGCGCTTCTGCGTGTTGCGCTCGACCTGCTGCACGTACTTGAGCTGGCTCGCGTCGAGGCCGGATGCCGATGCGGTCTGCGTCAGCAGGTTGCCGTCCTGGTCGACGATCGTCACGTTCTTCGCCGGCATGTCGGGCACGCCGGACGACACCATCCGCGTGATGGCCTGCACCTGGCCCTCGTCGAGCACGCGGCCCGGGTAGAGGTCGACGAACACCGAGGCGCTCGGCGCTTCCTTGTCACGCACGAACACCGACGGTTTCGGGATCGCGAGATGTACGCGCGCGCCGCGCACCGCGTTGATCGACTCGATCGTGCGCTGCAGCTCACCTTCGAGCGCGCGCTGGTAGTTCACCTGTTCGGCGAACTGGCTGATGCCGAATTTCTGGTTGTCCATCAGCTCGAAGCCGACCGAGCCGCCCTTCGGCAGCCCCATCGCGGCGAGCTTCAGGCGCGTCTCGTGCACCTGGTTCGACGGCACGAGGATCGCGCCGCCGGCGTCGGCGAACTTGTAGGGAACGTTTGCCTGCTGGAGCGCGGCGATGATCGCGCCGCCGTCGCGGTCCGACAGGTTGCTGTACAGCACGCGGTAATCGGGCGTGCGGCTCCACAGCACGAGCGCGGTGATCGCGGCGATCGCGAACGCGACGGCGATCACGAACGGCAGCTTCGGGTTGCCCTTCATCCGCGAGATGCCGGGAATCCGTTCCGCGAAGCCGCCGAACCCGAAGTCCGCGCCGGCGCCGCCTGCGCCCGGCATCGCGGCGGCCGCGGTGGCGCCTGGCACCGGACTGGCGAGGCCCGTGCGAGCGTCGGGGTTGATCAGCGAGTTGGCCTGCGAATCCATGCGTGGAGTTTCTCCGGAGCGGGACGACTGAACCGCTCGGACGAGCGGACGGACAATGACACGATGCGATTATCGGGACCCGCGCGCGACTCCGATCGACCGAAAAGAGCGGGGTTTCACCCGTACTTTCACGGCTTTGGCGGGCGCCGCGCTGCTATCCTTTTTTGCGATCCGGCATGGTGCGCATCGTGCGGCGCCGGCCAGACGCCCGGCACGCCGGGTCACTTCTCTTGTGTATTGGGGACAGCATGGCTGCCAACGTCAGCGGAATCGGTTCGGTGTTGCAACAGATGCAGGCGATGGCCGCGCAGGCGAGCGGCGGCGTCGCAAGCCCGACGGCCGCGCTCGCGGGTTCGGGGGCCGCGACCGCCGGCACGTTCGCGAGCGCGATGAAGGCGTCGCTCGACAAGATCAGCGGCGACCAGCAGCACGCGCTCGGCGAAGCGCAGGCGTTCGAGGTCGGCGCGGCGAACGTGTCGCTCAACGACGTGATGGTGGACATGCAGAAGGCCAACATCGGTTTCCAGTTCGGCTTGCAGGTTCGCAACAAGTTGGTGAGCGCTTACAACGACATCATGCAGATGTCGGTTTGATGCAACGGGCATCCGGCGACGGGCATCCGGCGACGGGCATCCGGCGATGGCCGCCCGACGCGCGATCGCCCGGCGTCCGACCACCCGCCCGGCCGATCGAAGAGGGGCGGCCCGGACGCCACGGCCCTCGGCTGACGACTACCCGGCAGCCGCTGCTGCGACACGCGACCGGTAGTCCGCCCGACTAAAGCTTTTCAATTCCCTTCCGATAACTCTGGAACAAGGCCGCGCCATGCGATGCAGGGCGGCCGCCACCGCATAGCAAACGCATCACAAGGAGAAGCGCATGTTTTCCCCAGGACACGCTGGAGCCAGTGCGTACGCGCGTGTCGGCGTCGAGACCGGGGTCATGGGCGCGTCGCCGCACCGGCTGATCGCGATGCTGTACCAGGGCGCACGGCAGGCGATCGCGCTCGCGCGCATGCACTTGCAGCAGGGCAACGTGGCCGCGCGCGGCGAGGCGATCGGCAAGGCGATCGGGATCGTCGAGAGCGGGCTGCAGGCGTCGCTGAACCGCGACGCGGGCGGCGAGATCGCCGGGCGGCTCGACGCGCTGTACGCGTACATCGGCCGGCGCCTGCTGGAAGCCAACCTGCATGCGAGCGACGCAATGCTGGTCGAGGTCGACGGACTGCTCGCGACGCTCGAGGAAGCGTGGACAGGCATTGCGCCGGAAGTCGCCCGGATGGCCGCACAACAGGCGGCGGACGCGGTGCGATGAATCTGAAGGCCGAATACTTCGCTCGCTACGAGGCGCTCGCGGCCGTGTCGAGCCGGATGCTGTGCGCCGCGCGCGGGGCCGACTGGAGTGCATTGCCGGAGTTGCAGGCCGAGTTCCTGCGGCTCGTCGACGGGTTGAAGGAGGCCGATCCGGGCGTGACGCTCGACGAATCGGATCTCGGCCGCAAGCTCGCGCTGATCCGCCGGATCCTCGCCGACGACGCGGCGATCCGCGATCTGGCGAGCCCGGAAGTCGCGCGGCTGTCCGCGCTGTTCGAGGCGCGGCGCTCGACGAAGGTGTTGACCGATCTGTACCGCGCGCGCGGGTAGTGCCCGTTTGCCGGGGCGGCGGCCGCCGCGTGCCCGGATTCGCAACGAAGTGGCTGAGGTGAGCAGGCTCCGATCATGACCGGTATCGACTCCGTTGCGGCTGCCGTGCTGGCGAGCCGCCTTGACAGCCTGCTGAGCGGCACCGTGGCCGCGCCCGCCGGCGGCGGTGCGACCGCGCAGGTCGGCACGCCCGGCGCCGGCGCGTCGCCGTCGTCGTCCGCGAGCGCACCGCCGGCCGCGGCGCCGGCGTCCGCCCAGACCGCACTGTCCGACGTCGCGCTCGTGCTCGATGCGATTTCCCGCTCGGGCGGCGTCGCGACGCCGGCGGTCGCCGGACGCGCGCCGTTGCTCGCCGATCCGTCGGTGCTGCTCAGTCCGGCACCGGCCGTGGCGCCGGACCCGGCGCAGGCATCCGGGTCAGCCGTCTCGTCCTCCGCCGCTTCCGCCGCCTCACCGGCCGCAGACGTCGCCGCCGCTCGGGCCGCAGCGGCCGCGGCACCCGTCGCGGCGTTGCGCGCTGCGCTCGCGCAGGCCGTCAGCGAAAGCGGCCTCTTCTACGAATCTCATCTCGCGCAGTGGCTGGCCGGCCAGCGCCCGCTTGCCGCGCTGATGCGCGAACCGCAGGCTCAGCTTGCGACCGTGCCGGTGCAGGCTGCACCGGATGCCGCGCAACACCCTTCGGCCGACGAACTGGACGAACTGCTCGCGCAACGCCTGCCGTTGCCGGCGGCAACGGCGTCGCGAGCCGCCGTGCCACCCGGCGTACCGGAGACGCCCGGCGCGGCCCCGCATCCGTTTGCGCCGGCCCCGCAGAGCGCACCGGCTTCAGCGCGACCGGCGTCGGCTGCGGGCCTAGCCGAGCTGCCCGATCCGCTCGGCGAACATCCTGGCGCGCACTGGACGCCCGCGCGCGCCGAATTGGCCGCCGCGTCGCTGGACCCGCAGGCGCAGGCGCAGGCGTCGAACCCGGTGCATCCGGCCGCCGTGCCGCTCGTGCGCCAGCAGCTCGACGCGCTCGCGACCGACCAGTTCCGCTGGGCGGGCGAAGCGTGGCCCGGCGCGCGCCTCGACTGGACGATCGAGCCCGACGATTCGGGCGGCCACGCGTCGCGCGGCGGCGACGATACGGGCGACGGCATTGCGTGGCGCACGCGGCTCACGTTGACACTGCCGTCGCTCGGCACGGTCGACGCTGAACTGGTATTGAACGGCCGGCAGCTCGTCGCACGGCTGCGCGCGAATTCGGCCGGCGCCGATCGCCTCACACGCCACGAAGCCGCGCTCCGGCAGCGATTCGAGGGGGCCGGTCTGCAGCTCGGCGGGCTGTCGATCCGCGCGGTCGGCGACGAACCGGACGGCTTCGACCTGCTCGTCGCGCAGGCCGCGGCGGCCGCGTATGCGCGCAGCGCGGCCGGCGGCACGCCGGGCGCCGACGACGAGACTGCGCGATGAGCATGACCTCCCGCAAGCGCGCGGCCGCGCTCGTGTACGACCCGAAAGGCGGCGACAGCGCGCCGCGCGTGGTCGCGAAGGGCTACGGCGTGCTCGCGGAAATGATCGTCGCCCGCGCGCGCGATGCGGGGCTGTACGTGCATACGGCGCCGGAGATGGTGTCGCTGCTGATGCAGGTCGACCTCGACGACCGGATTCCGCCGCAGCTGTACCAGGCGGTCGCCGACCTGCTCGCGTGGCTGTACGCGCTCGATCGCACCGAGCCGGCGGCGGGCGACCCCGCACCGCACTTCCCGCTGCCGCCGCTGCGCCGCTGACCGGCCGCTTCGCATCGCCTTCTTGCGAATCGCTATCGCGTGCTTTCGACGCGATTTCGCCGTCATCTGCGCTCATCCGCTTGCCATTCGCACGCACGGCGCGCACATCGCCGCTTCATTCGCCGCCCTTTGTTCCGTGCGCGACGTATGCGGACCGATTGAGACCTCGCGCAGTTTGTGTAATGATATTCATTCTCATCTTATGACACGGCGGGCGGTGCACGTTTCGGTGCACCGCCCGTTGCTTTGAACGAATGGAATCTTTCGCGTGAACGCACCCGAAACGATCGCCCCGCCGCCGGCGGGCACGCCCGCCGCGGGCGTCATCGTGCTGCATCCCGCCGCACGTTCGCTGAGCGATGCCGAGCGCGCCGCGCGCCGCCAGCGTTCGCGCCGTGCGACCTTCATCAAGTGGCTGCGCAAGGTGCACGGCTGGGTCGGGCTATGGGGCGCGGTGCTCGGATTGCTGTTCGGCGTGACGGGCGTGGTGCTGAATCACCGCGCACCGCCGCTGAAGATCCCGACCGGCGAGCCGCAGGTCGAGGAGCTGCAGATCGGGTTGCCGGATCCGGCGCCGAAGTCGCCGGCCGCGATGACGAAATGGTTGCAGCAGGAGCTGCACTTCGACGGCCGGCCGGGGCGCGTGCGCAAGGAGCCCGCGCAGCCGGTCGCGTGGGGCGACCGGCGCGTGATGCAGCCCGAGCATTGGCAGATGGGCGTGTTCGGGCCGCACCAGAACCTGCAGGCCGAATACTGGGTCGGCAACGGCTATGTGTCGGTGAAGCGTACCGGCAACACGTTCCTGACGACGTTGAACAACCTGCATCGCGGTGTCGGCATGAATGTCGGCTGGGTGCTGCTGATGGACACGATCGCGGGGTCGCTGATCCTGCTGTCGCTGACGGGCGTGTTGTTGTGGACCGAGCTGAACAAGCGCCGCACGGTCGGCGTCGTGCTGGTGGTCGGGTCCGTGGCCGCGGCGCTCGCCGCGGGCCTGGCCTGACGGTCGACACGCGCCGGTCGGCGGCCGGCGCCCCGCGCGCCGGGGCGGCGCCGATGCGCCGCCGACGGCCTCACAGCCCGCAGGTCGCGCCGTTGTTTGCCGCGATTTCACGCGCGGCCTTCGCGCCCTCGACCTGCAGGATCGTCGGCAGCGACACGTTGTTCTTCGCCGCGGTGACTTCCGCGAGGATCGAGATGGCGATCTCGGGCGGCGTGCGGCTGCCGATATAGATGCCGGCAGGCCCGTGCAGCCGCGCGAGTTCCGCGGCGCTCAGATCGAATTCGAGCAGCCGTTCGCGCCGCGCCGCATTGTTGCGCCGCGAACCGAGCGCGCCCACGTAGAACGCGGGCGTTTTCAGCGCCTCCATCAGTGCGAGATCGTCGAGCTTCGGATCGTGCGTGAGCGCGATTACCGCCGACCGTGCGTCGAGCTTCATGTCGAGCACCGTGTCGTCCGGCATCGTGTGCACGACGCGCGTGCCCGCGACGTCCCACGCATCCGTGTACTCGTCGCGCGGATCGCAGACGGTGACCTGATAGTCGAGTCCGACCGCGATCTGGCACAGATAGCGCGACAACTGCCCGGCCCCGATCACCAGCATCCGGTAGCGCGGCCCGTGGATCGTCACGAGCCGCTCGCCGTCGAACGCGAGCCCGTCGGTCGCCTGCGCCGGCGACAGCGACGCGCGACCGGTCGCGAGCGTCATCGTGCGGGTCACGAGCCGGCCGGCTTCGACTTCCGCGCACAATGCGGCGATCCCGCTGTCGCGCGTGAGCGGTTCCAGCACGAGCTGGATCGTCCCGCCGCAGGGCAGGCCGAAACGGTGCGCTTCCTCGGCCGTCACGCCGTACTTGACGGCTTCGGGGCGCGCATCGGCTGCGATCCCGCTCGCATGCACGCGGGCGATCAGGTCGTCCTCGATGCATCCGCCGGACACGGAGCCGACCACGAGCCCGTCCTCGCGCACCGCGAGCATCGCGCCCTCGGGGCGCGGCGACGAGCCCCACGTCTTCACGACCGTCACGAGCAGCACGCGACGCCCTTCGTCGAGCCAGCGCGCGCTTGATTTCAGTACATCGAGATCGACGCTTTCCATCATGTATTCCTGTTGCCGGAGGCCCGCCGGCGCGGACCGTCGTTCGATGGCGCGATTATGAACCGCCCGGCGCGCGCGTGCAGGCAGCGTGCGCGTCAGCGGCGCAAATGCGGACGATCGGGCAAGATTCCGCGACGATCGGGCAACCGGCGCGCGCGGGCGCAGCGCGCTGGCGCACGCGTTGCGGCCGGAGGTTCGACAACGAGAGGGGGGCGTGCCGCACGGGACCGGTCGCGGCCCGGTGCGGCGGCACACCGCCGCGCGGCATGCGCGCGGCGGCGCGGGTCAGTGCGCGTCGTGCTGACCGCGCGCGAGTTTCGAGTGGTGGCGCGAATACAGGAAGTAAATCACGAGGCCGATCACGAGCCAGATGCCGAACGCGGCCCACGTGACGGGCTGCAGGTTGAGCATCAGGAACAGGCATGCGCCGACCGCGAGGATCGGCACCACCGGCACGCCAGGGCAGCGGAATGCGCGCGGCAGTTCCGGGTGCGTGCGACGCAGCACCAGCACGGCGATCGACACCATCGAGAATGCGGCGAGCGTGCCGATGTTGATCAGTTCGGCGAGCACGTTGAGCGGCACGAGCGCGGCGATCAGCCCGAAGAACAGGCCGACGAGCCAGGTAGTCAGGAACGGCGTCGCATAGCGCGGATGCACGCGCGACAGCGTGGCCGGCAGCAGCCCGTCGCGCGACATCGCGAAGATGATCCGCGTCTGGCCGTAGCTCATCACGAGGATCACGGTCAGCATCCCGAGCACCGCGCCGAGGTCGATGAAGCCCGCAACCCACGTCTCGCCGGCGATCTGCAGCGCGTACGAGATCGGGTGCGACACGTTCGCGTACTGCGCAGACGGGACGATGCCGGTCGCGACTGCCGCAACCGTCACGTACAGCACCGCGCACACCGCGAGCGACGCGATGATGCCGATCGGCAGGTCGCGCTTCGGGTTCTTCACTTCTTCGGCCGCCGACGACACCGCGTCGAAGCCGATGAACGCGAAGAACATCACGGCGGCGGCGCCGAACACGCCGTTCCAGCCGTGCGGCATGAACGGCTTCCAGTTCGCGGGCGTCACGTGAAACAGGCCGACCGCGATCACGAGCAGCACCACCGAGACCTTGATGAACACCATTACGTTGTTGATGCGGGTCGACTCGCGGATGCCGAGCGACAGCAGCGTCGTGATCACCAGCATCACGAGGAACGCAGGCAGGTTGAACCACGTGACGACGCCGGGAATCGCGCCGGGCGCGGCCGTCAGCACGGTCGGCAGCGTGAGCCCGAAGCCCTGCAGCAGCGACTGCAGGTAGCCGGACCACCCGACCGACACGGCCGATGCCGCGAGCCCGTATTCGAGCATCAGATCCCAGCCGATGATCCACGCGACCAGCTCGCCGAGCGTCGCGTACGAGTACGTGTAGATCGACCCTGCGACCGGAATCGTCGACGCGAACTCGGCATACGACAGCGCCGCGAGGCCGCAGGCGATCGCGGCGATCACGAACGACAACATCAGCGCCGGGCCCGCCTGCACGGCGCCCGTGCCGGTCAGCACGAAGATGCCGGTGCCGATGATCGCGCCGATGCCGAGGAAGGTGAGATCGATTGCGCCGAGTGCTTTCTTGAGCCCGGCGCCGTGCGCGCCGGCGATCATGCGATCGACGTTTTTCTTGCGGAAGAGGGACATTGCGGATGTTTCTCCAGCGCGCGCGAACGCGGCGGCGCCGACTGAGTGAAAACCCGGAATTTTAGCCGATTTGGCGTGAAAGCCTCGCTGCGGCGCAGCGGTGCGTGCGGGAATCGTTCGACAAAACAAACGCTTGCACGCGATTGGGCGGCCGCGCCGGCGCCGGGCGCGGCGAATCGGGCGATGCAGGTCCGGTCCCGGCGCGATGACGCCGGGCGGATCACGCGCCCGACGCGGGCGCCATGTCGACGAGGCGGTTGCTCATCACGTAGAACGTCAGCTCGGCGTTGTTCGACAGCCGCATCTTCTCGAGCAGCCGCGAACGGTACACGCTGACCGTCTTCACCGACAGCGACAGCGTGTTCGCGATGTCGGTGAGACGCTTGCCGGACGCGAGCATGCAGAGCGTCTGGTACTCGCGGTCGGACAGCTTCTCGTGCGGCAGCGGCTCGTTCTCGAACGACACGTATTCGGCAAGCGCTTCGGCCATCGCCGGGCTCACGTACTTGCGGCCCGCCGCGACCTGCTGAATCGCGCCGATCATCTGCGCGGCATTCACCGTCTTCGACAGATAGCCGGCCGCGCCGGCCTTCAGCGCGCGCACCGCGTACTGGTCCTCGCGGTACATCGAGAACATCAGCACCGGCGTCGCGGGCAGCTTGCGCTTGATGCGCTTGAGCAACTCGATGCCGTTCGTGTCCGGCAGCGAGATGTCGAGCAGGATCACATCGAAGGTGTCGCGATCGATCGCGGCTACCGCATCGGCGCCGGTCTCCGCTTCGGTCACTTCCCGGGCCACGCCGCGGTCGATGAGCAGATGGCGGATCCCTTGCCGGACGATCGCGTGATCGTCCACGAGCAGGATGTTCAGACTCATGGCGACCCTCAGCGCGACGTGCGGCGCGCGGCGGCCGGCACCGCGAACAGCGAATTCCACGCGAAACGCGCGGTGACGCGCGTGCCCTGGCCCGAAGCCGGCGCGCGGGTGTCGAAGCTGCCGCCGAATGCCTCGCAGCGGGCGCGCATGCCCGCAAGGCCGTAGCCGGCACGCCGGCCGCGCGGGAAACCGGTCCCATCATCGGTAACGATGAGGGACAGATGTGTGCCGTTGGTGTCGATCCGTACGTCGGCGGACGCCGCGCGCGCATGCTTCGCGACATTCGACAGCGCTTCCTGCGCGACGCGGAAGATCGCGAGCGCGCCGGCGCCGCCGAGCTGCGTGAGCCGCGCATCCGCCGCGCACACGAAGCTCGTGCGCAGGCCGGTGCGTGCCGCGTGCGTGTCGACCCACGTCGACAGCGCGCCGACGAGGCCGCCGTCGAGTGCCGGCGTATCGCGCTCGTCGATCAGCCGGCGGTTCGCGTCGGTCGCGGCGTCGAGCGCCCGTTGCGCGAGTTCGAGCGCGCGCAGACAGCCCTCCGGCGCATCGGCCGGCAGCCAGGTTTGAACGTTTGCGAGCGCGAAGCGCGCGGCGGTGAGTTCGGCGCCCAGCCCGTCATGCAGCTCGCCGGCGAGATGGCGGCGGGCCGCTTCGTCGGCGACCATCAATTCGGTGGACAGCGCCGCGATCCGCGCCGCGGATGCGTCGCGCGTGTCGCGTTCGGGGAGGGCGCCGACCATGACGGCAGTAGCGGTGCAGCCGTGTGCGAGCTGCCTCGACGGGAACGGGGCGTGAGCGCCCGGGGGCGCGTTGAGCGACGTATCCATGACTCTCCCTGCTGTCAGAAAGCGGTTCAGACACCGGCTGGCTGCGTGAATCGACGGTCGCTTCGATGACGGCCGTCGCCGGAGAATCGCCTCATGCCGAGGTAACAAAAGTTACATTTAGTAACGTTTGAGTCCGACCCTCCGCGGCTCGCCCGATCGGCGAGCACGCGGGGCGAATAATATCCCAAAAAAACGGAAAACGTCATGCTGGGCGGCCATTTAAGGGTAAATGTGAATAATCGGAATGAAGGTGTTGTAGGAAAAACACCGACATGAAAGCACCTGCGGGGCGCCCATCAAAATGTAACTATTTGAGATGGAATGGTCGCAGTTTGTTACGAATTCGCCAAGCCCGGACGAAAAAAAACCGGAGCTTTCGCTCCGGTTCTTGATGCGGCACAAATTCGGGGATCGATCAGTCCACGAATGCGCGCTCGATCACGTAGTGACCGGGTGCGCTGTTCTTGCCTTCGACGAGACCGGCCTGCTTCAGCAGCTCGGTCGTGTCCTTCAGCATCGCGGTGCTGCCGCACAGCATCACGCGGTCGTTTTCCGGCGAGAACGGCGGCACGCCGAGATCCGTAAACAGCTTGCCCGTCGCGATCAGGTCGGTGATCCGGCCCTCGTTGTCGAACGCTTCGCGCGTGACCGTCGGGTAGTAGACGAGCTTTTCCTTGATCACGTCGCCGAGGTATTCGTGGCCTGGCAGGTCGTGCTTGATGTAGTCCATGTACGCCAGTTCGCCCTTCAGGCGGCACGTGTGCGTCAGGATGACCTTGTCGAAGCGTTCATAGATGTCCGGGTCGCGGATGATCGACATGAACGGCGCGAGGCCCGTGCCCGTCGACAGCATCCACAGCGTCTTGCCGGGCAGCAGGTTGTCGGCGACGAGCGTGCCGGTCGGCTTCTTGCCGATCAGCACGGTGTCGCCGACTTTCAGGTGTTGCAGGCGCGACGTCAGCGGGCCGTTCTGGACCTTGATGCTGAAGAATTCGAGGTGCTCTTCGTAGTTCGGGCTGACGATCGAGTACGCGCGCGCGAGCGGCTTGCCGTCGACCTCGAGGCCGACCATCGTGAATTCGCCGTTGTTGAAGCGCAGGCTCGGCTCACGGGTGCAGGTGAAGCTGAAAAGCGTGTCGGTCCAGTGGTGGACGGATTGGACGGTGGCGGTGTCGTATTTGCTCATGGCTTTGAAAACGGACGCGCGTAGCGGACGCGTGTAACGGGCCCAAAAACGGGCAAAAAACCGAGTGCGTCGGCCCGATCGCGGATCGGCCGGCCGGCGCGTCGGACACGCGCCCTCTCGATGACAGACGATTGAATAACTCGCTATTTTACCCTGCTTGGGGCAGATGCGGGCTTGACCCGCGCGGCTGCGCGGATTTGGCACAACGCATCGTTTCAACGAGCTTTCAGTGCTCGCTCGCGCCCGGGCCGGCGAGTGCGCGCCGCACGGCCGCGGTCATGGCGCGGCGGATGGTGCGGGATCGAGGCGCAGCCGCGCGATATACGGCAGGTGGTCCGACAGCCACGCGGTTTCGCCGGACGGCGCCTGCCATTCGAGCGGCGTCAGTCCGCGCACGAACATTTTGTCGAGCGCGAGCGCCGGCGAGAATGCGGGGAACGTGCGACCCGACTGGCCGAGCAGTGTCGCGACCTCGGACAGCCCGATTTCGCCGAACAGCGCGACCGAATCGTTGCGCCAGTCGTTGAAGTCGCCGGCGAGCACGAGCGGATCGTCGCCCGCGTTGCGCACGATCCAGTGCGCGATCCAGTGCATCTGGCGCAGCCGCGCGGCGCGCGTGAGCGCGAGGTGCGCGCACAGCAGCGTGACGGGGCGCGAGCCGGCGAGCGTCGCGCGCGCGACCAGCAGCCCGCGCCGCTCGAAGCGGTGCGCGGAGATGTCCCAGCGCCCGCCGAGATCGAGCGGATGCGGCGACAGGATTGCATTGCCGTGCCGCCACGACGGCTTGAACACGTTCGGCCCGAGCGCGATCTGCCAGTCGAGCGCTTGCGCGATCTCGGTGGCCTGGCAGTGCCATACGTCATCGACCGCGTCGTCCATCGGCGCGCCGAATCCGGCGGCGAGCATCGGACGGGGCATGCGGCGCGCCATCGCTTCCTGCAGAAAATACACGTCGGCGTGCGTCGACTGCATCCAGTTGCGCATCGCGTTCCACGCGGTGAAGCCGAGCGGCGAGCGGCCCTTGTGCAGGTTCCAGCTGACCGCGGTGATTTCGTCGGGGGCGGCGTGCGGTTCGGCGAACGGCAAGGACAGGGCGTCTGCGGACATGGCGCTCAGTCCTTTGCGACGTGCGCACGCACGCGGTAGACGAGATGCGGATGCTGCTCGACGAGCGTCCAGTCGGTCCACGCGTCGGCGCCGACCGCGAGGCCCGGATGGCTCGCGACGATCTGTCGCGGCGACGCGGGCACGCATGGATCGCTGCGCGTCGCGGTTTCGTCGTCGAGGGTTTCCTGCACGTCGAGCGCGAGCGACACGGTGTGTGCTGCGTCGTCGACGGCGAGCGGCGCGACAGTCACGGAGCGCGAGCGTTCGGTCGGCACGACGCGCGCGGCATTGCCGCAGCCGACGGGCACGGCGGACGGATAGCGGTGAGTGTCGGTGCGGGTCTGACCGACGGTGGTGCGCTGCTGGAACGTGTCGATCGTCTGACCGTCGCGCACCACCTGGATCTCCCACGCGACGGCCGCCGGTGCGGGGCTTTGCGCATGGGCGGCGAGCGCGACGCTCGCGAGCAGGACGGCCAGGCCGTGTTTCAGCATCGAACTTCTCCGGAAACGCGGGATAGCGGGGAACGGACGCACATCTTACGCCCGATCGATCTGGGCGGTGGTGTGACCGGAATCGTCGCGGCAGGTTCGCAGCACGATCCGGTCCTGATCGGAAGGTAGGTGCACGCCGCGCGTTTTCAAGCATAAAGGCGCGCGAACCCGGCCACGCCGGCGCGCTCGGTGACGAGGCGGTTCTCGATCGCGTCGCGGTCCGCATGGACGAGCGACATTCCGCAAACGCGCTGTTCGTTCGCGGGGATGTCGACATGCTTGGCGACGATCCGGTGAAACGGCACGAGCGCGGCTCGCGGGCAGGTGTCGAGGCCGCGTGTGCGCGCGGCTTGCAGCTTCGAGGATCGCCTCGAGCGTGTCGCGCGGCACCGCTTTCGGCCGGAACGCGCGAGTCGCGCGGTGTGACCCGAGTGCGGCGTCGACGGCTGCGCCAGCGCGGGCGGCGCCGGTACCGACGCGCGGTTCGGCAGCGGCAGCGGACATCGGCAATCCATCGAAACGAAGCGCGCCGCATCGGCCGGTGAACCGTCGATCATACGCCGCGCGCCCCGACGCTGCAGGCACGCGTTGTGTTAGCAGCAGACGCGTGCGGCTGCTTGCTTGCACGCGCGTGCGGGATCGCTACACTGAATTCGTAAGGGTCTGATGAGTGTGCAACGGCAGCAGCAGAGAGGTTGGTATGACGACGGCGATGGTGAAACAGGAACTGGCGGTGGCGTCCTTCAGCACGGTGTACGACCTGGAGCAGGTCGAAACCGCATTGAACGACCTGAACGAGAGCGCGAGCGATGCACTGCGCGCCACTTACGAGCGGATGCTCAAGACCGGCAATCTGCGCTTTTGCGTGAAGCCGAACCGGATGCCGTCGTTCGACGAACTCGACGACGCGCTGCCCAATTTCACCGAGCCGCTCGGCGACGTGCGCAAGCAGGTCGCGCTGTGCCTCGAGACGGAGGACCGGCTCGAACTGATGCCGATCCTGCTGCTCGGGCCGCCCGGGATCGGCAAGACGCATTTCGCGAAGGCGCTTGCGCAGTTGCTCGGCACCGCCTATCACTACGTGCCGATGAGTTCGCTGACGGCCGGCTGGATCCTGTCGGGTGCGTCGTCGCAGTGGAAGAACGCGAAGCCCGGCAAGGTGTTCGACGCGCTTGTCAACGGCAGCTATGCGAACCCCGTGATCGCAGTCGACGAGATCGACAAGGCCGGCAGCGACGCGCAATACGATCCGCTCGGCGCGCTGTACGCGTTGCTCGAGCATGACACCGCGCGCGCGTTCGTCGACGAATTCGCCGAAGTGCCGATCGACGCGGGCAACGTGATCTGGATCGCGACCGCGAACGATGCGCATGCGATTCCGGAGCCGCTGCTGAACCGGATGAACGTGTACGAGATCGCGCCGCCGGATGCCGCGGGCGCGCGGCGGATCGCGCGGACGATCTACGACGAGATTCGCTCGTCGCATGCGTGGGGGCGGCGCTTCCCGGACACGCTCGACGACGACGTGCTCGACGTGCTGGCCGCGACGCCGCCGCGCACGATGCGCCGCGCGTTGCTGCACGCGTTCGGCGCCGCGCGGCTCGCCGGCCGCGACGTAATCGCTCCGTCCGACATTCGCGCGGACGAGGGCGCGGCGAAACGCCGGCCGATCGGATTCTGAGCCGCGGCGCGCGTATACATGGATGCGCGTGCATCGGCAGGCGGGCGAACCGGGACGTACAATTCCAATCTCTCCCCTCGATGCGTGAGCGATACGTAACGCTATGGAGCAGACGGATTGTGTGGTGATCGGCGCGGGCGTCGTCGGTCTGGCGATCGCACGCGAACTCTCGCTGCGCGGGCGCGAGACGATCGTGCTCGATGCGGCCGACGCGATCGGCACGGGCACGAGCTCGCGCAACAGCGAGGTGATTCACGCGGGGTTGTACTATCCGCGCGGCTCGCTGAAGGCGACGTCGTGCGTGCACGGGCGCGATCTGCTGTACGAATTCTGCGACACGCACCACGTGCCGCATCGGCGCGTGGGCAAGCTGCTCGTCGCGACGAGCGCCGCGCAGGTGAAGCAGTTGAAGGCGATCGCCGCGCGCGCGGCGGAAAACGGCGTGCTGGACCTGATGCCGCTCACGCGCACCGAGGCGCAGACGCTCGAGCCGGCGCTCGAATGCGTCGAGGCACTGTTCTCGCCGAGCACCGGCATCGTCGACAGCCACCAGTTGATGCTCGCGCTGCTCGGCGAAGCCGAGCGCCACGGCGCGATGTGTGCGCTGAAGTCCCCGGTCGAATCGATCGACGTGCTGCGCGGCGGCCGCTTCGTCGTGCGCACGGGCGGCGATGCGCCGACCGAGATCGAAGCCGCCTGCGTGATCAACAGCGCGGGTCTCGGTGCGCAGGCGCTCGCCCGCCGCACGCGCGGCCTCGACTCGCGCTGGGTACCCCCGCTCTATCTCGCGCGCGGCAACTATTTCAGTCTGTCGGGTCGTGCGCCGTTCTCGCATCTGGTCTATCCGATGCCCGACCGGGCCGGGCTCGGCGTGCACCTGACGTTCGATCTCGGCGGGCAGGCGCGCTTCGGGCCGGACGTCGAATGGGTCGATGCGCTGCGTTACGAAGTCGATCCGGCGCGCGCGCCGGCGTTCTATGCATCGATCCGCGCGTATTGGCCTGCGTTGCCCGACGGCGCGCTGCAGCCGGCGTACGCCGGCATCCGGCCGAAGCTCGCAGGGCCCGGCGAGCCGCCGGCCGACTTCATCGTGCAAGGCGCCGCGCAGCACGGCGTGCGCGGGCTCGTGAACCTGTTCGGGATCGAGTCGCCGGGGCTGACCGCATCGCTCGCGCTCGCGCAGCGCGTCGGCGACATGACGTCCCGCGCGTGACGGCGCCGGCCCGCGCGTGCGGGCCCGCCGTGTGAATTCCCTTATCTCCGGCATTTCGGCGCGCACATTCGTGCGCTTGGCGGTTATTCTGTTGAGCGCCGTCGCCAGAACGGCTTTCAAACCGATAACGTTGGAGCGAGTCCCCATGAAAGCAACCCGTCGGAGTTTCCTGATCACGAGCATTGGCGCGGTGTCCGCGCTGGCGTTGTCGCGCGAAGCGCTGGCCGATGCGCCGATGCTGTCGGAAACCGATCCGACCGCCGTGGCGCTCGGCTACAAGGCCGATGCGACGAAGGTCGACAAGACGAAGTATCCGAAATACGCAGCGGGCCAGGATTGCGCGGCCTGCATGCTGTACCAGGGCAAGAAGGGCTCGGCTTCGGGCCCGTGCGGCGCGTTCCCCGGCAAGCAGGTGTCGGCGAAGGGCTGGTGCAGCGCGTTCTCGAAAATGGGCTGATGCCCGTCGCGGCATCGTGCAATGCCGCAATGTGGCGAAAACCGCACAACGCCCGCCATCGGACGATGGCGGGCGTTTTTTATGCTTGAAATCGGTTCCGTCGCTTTCTACACTCGCTGCACACCAGCGCGCCGCGGCCACTTTGCGCGCCGCACCGGCCGACACGGCGAACTTACGAGGACGAGGCACGCATGGCGACGATTGCGAACTCAACGAAAACGGTGCGGCCCGAGCGTGCGCTGAACCGGCGCGCGGTGGCGGCGGCCGTGATCGGCAACGCGCTCGAGTGGTACGACTTCACGGTGTTCGGCTTCATGACGGTCGTGATCGCCGAGCTGTTCTTTCCGACGTCCAGCGAATACTCGTCGCTGCTGCTCACCACCGCGACGTTTGGCGTCGCGTTCTTCATGCGCCCGATCGGCGGCATCGTGTTCGGCCTCTATGCGGACCGCGCGGGCCGCAAGGCCGCGCTTTCGCTCGTGATCCTGCTGATGACGGCCGGCATCTTCCTGCTCGCGATCGCACCGCCGTACGCGGCGATCGGCATCGGCGGTCCGCTGCTGATCGTGCTCGGACGCCTGCTGCAAGGCTTCTCCGCCGGCGGTGAATTCGGCAGCGCGACCGCGTTGCTGATCGAAGCCGCGCCGTTCTCGAAACGCGGCTTCTACGGCAGCTGGCAGATGGCGAGCCAGGCCGCCGCGCTGCTGATCGGCGCGCTGGTCGGCGCCGCCGTCACGCGCGGGCTGTCGCCCGACGCACTGCGCAGCTGGGGCTGGCGAGTGCCGTTCATCCTCGGGCTCGTGATCGGCCCGATCGGGTTCTACATCCGCCGTCATCTCGCGGATTCCGAAGCATTTCTCCATGCGCAGCAAAGCGGGCGGCGTGCGACGCTCGGCGAAGTGTTCACGCGCCACCCGCGCGAGGTGCTGTGCGGACTCGGCTCGGTGATTGCGTTGACGGTGACCATCTACGTGCTGATCAGCTATCTGCCGACCTTCGCGGTGAAGCAGCTGAAGCTGCCGTATGCGGAATCGTTCTATGCGGTGATCGTCGGCAACCTGCTGCTGATGGTGCTGTCGCCGGTCGCGGGCGCATGGTCGGACCGCATCGGCCGCAAGGGGCTGTCGCTGTGGTCGCTCGTGCTGACGCTCGCGCTGATGTATCCGCTGTTCGCATGGCTCGACGCGGCGCCGAGCATCGGCCGGCTGATCGCGGTGCAGGCCATCCTGTCGGTGACGCTCGCCGGCTATTACGGGCCGTTCGGCGCGATGATCGCCGAGCTGTTTCCGGCCAACGTGCGCTCGACCGGGCTGTCGATCGCGTACAACGTCGCGGTGATGCTGTTCGGCGGCTTCGGCCAGTTCATCGTCACGTGGCTGATCAAGGCGACGGGCACGCCGCTCGCGCCGACCTATTACGTGATGGCGGGGCTCGCGCTGTCGATCGTCGCGGTCGCGTTCGTGCCGGCGCGCAGCGCGGATCTCGACGCGCCGGCCTGACCGACTGCGCTCGGTATTGCATGCGATGCATCGTTTCAGAAAACGTAACGATGCACGCGAATCCCCGGAAAATCCGCGGTCAACCCGCGTGACGCGCGTTCGCGTGCGCGCGGAAATTGTTTAGTTGTCGAAGGAAACATGCGCGGGATGAACGGAATGGCTGCGCCCGCGTCCACCCGCACCTTTTGCGTGCGCGAGACATCGGCAGAAACCCGCGTGAATGCATGTAGAAGAGTTTTTTCTCCAGCTTGTTGCAAAATCGCTAGCTCAAGTAATATCCGCGTACCCCGGCCCCCTGCGGGACCGGTTCCGATCTGGAGACCTGGAGGAAACATGGAATACAACCGTCTGTTGCACACCCTGCGTGTTACCGCCATTGCAGGCGTGGCAGCGGCATCGCTCGGCGTCGCGGGCTCTGCATTCGCACAGATTCCGAACAAAACGCTCGTCTACTGCTCAGAAGGCAGCCCGGCGGGTTTCGATTCCGCGCAATTCACGACCGGCGTCGATTTCACCGCCGCCACGTTCACCGTCTATAACCGCCTCGTCGAATTCGAGCGCGGCGGCACCAAGGTCGAACCGGGCCTCGCCGAAAAATGGGACGTATCGTCCGACGGCAAGGAGTACACGTTCCACCTGCGCCACGGCGTCAAGTTCCACACGACCGACTTCTTCAAGCCGACGCGCGAATTCAACGCGGACGACGTCGTGTTCTCGTTCGAGCGCATGCTCGACCCGAACCAGCCGTTCCGCAAGGCATACCCGGTATCGTTCCCGTACTTCACCGACATGGGCCTCGACAAGCTGATCACGAAGGTCGAGAAGGTCGATCCGTACACCGTGAAGTTCACGCTGTCCCAGCCGAACGCGCCGTTCATCCAGAACATGGCGATGGAATTCGCGTCGATCCTGTCGGCCGAATACGCGGATCAGCTGATGAAGGCCGGCAAGGCCGCCGACATCAATCAGAAGCCGGTCGGCACGGGCCCGTTCATCTTCCGCAGCTACACGAAGGACGCGACGATCCGGTTCGACGGGAATCCTGATTACTGGAAGAAGGGCGCAGTGAAGATCTCGAAGCTGATCTTCTCGATCACGCCGGATCCGGGCGTGCGCGTGCAGAAGATCAAGCGCAACGAATGCCAGGTGATGAGCTATCCGCGTCCGGCCGACATCGCGACGCTGAAGGCCGATTCGAACATCGACATGCCGTCGCAGCCGGGCTTCAACCTCGGGTACCTCGCGTACAACGTCGAGCACAAGCCGGTCGACAAGCTCGAAGTGCGCCAGGCGCTCGACATGGCGATCAACAAGAAGGCGATCCTCGAATCCGTGTATCAGGGCGCGGGCCAGGCTGCGAGCGCGCCGATGCCGCCGACCCAATGGTCGTACGACAAGAACCTGAAGATGGCCGCGTACGACACCGCGAAGGCGAAGGCGCTGCTCGCGAAGGCCGGTTATCCGAACGGTTTCGACATCACGCTGTGGGCGATGCCGGTGCAGCGCGCATACAACCCGAATGCGCGCCTGATGGCGGAGATGATCCAGGCGGACTGGGCGAAGATCGGCGTGAAGGCGAAGATCGTCACGTATGAATGGGGCGAGTACATCAAGCGCGCGCACACGGGCGAGCAGGACACGATGCTGATCGGCTGGACGGGCGACAACGGCGACCCGGACAACTGGCTCGGTACGCTGCTCGGCTGCGAGGCGATCAAGGGCAACAACTTCTCGCACTGGTGCTACAAGCCGTTCGACGATCTGGTCCAGAAGGGCCGCACGACGACGGGCCAGGACGCACGCACGAAGATCTACACGCAGGCGCAGCAGATCTTCGCGCAGCAGCTGCCGTTCTCGCCGATCGCGAACTCGACGGTCTACCAGCCGGTACGCAAGAACGTGGTCGACATGCGGATCGAACCGCTCGGCTACGCGCGTTTCGACGGTGTCAGCGTGAAGTAACCGGCCTGACCTAAGCTGTCGTCATCGAGAAGACCGGCTTGAACTCATCCGGCGGCGAGGGGCCAAAAGCTCCTCGTCGCCGGTCGCACATTTCCCACAAGAAAATACGAGACGCATCATGTTTACATTCGTGTTGCGCCGCGTGGGCATGGTGATTCCGACTTTCATCGGCATCACCATCCTGGCGTTTGCGCTGATTCACCTGATACCGGGCGATCCCATCGAAGTGATGATGGGCGAGCGCGGCGTCGATCCGGCGATGCATGCTGAGGCCATGAAACGCCTCGGGCTCGACCAGCCGCTGCCCGTGCAGTATCTGCACTACATCGGCCGGGCGCTGCATGGCGACCTCGGCATGTCGATCATCACCAACACCAGCGTCGCGGGCGAGTTCTTCGCGCGCTTCCCGGCGACCGTCGAACTGTCGCTGTGCGCACTGGTGTTCGCGCTCGTCGTAGGCCTGCCGGCCGGCGTGATCGCCGCGTTGCGGCGCGGCTCGGTCGTCGATCACGGCGTGATGGGCACCGCGCTCACCGGCTATTCGATGCCGATCTTCTGGTGGGGGCTCATTCTCATCATGGTGTTTTCGTCGTATCTCGGCTGGACGCCCGTGTCGGGCCGCATCGCCGTCGAATACGACTTCCCGCATCCGACCGGCTTCATGCTGATCGACGCGCTGCTTGCGCCGGACGAAGGCTCGTTCAAGTCCGCGGTCAGCCACCTGATCCTGCCATCGATCGTGCTCGGCACGATCCCGCTCGCGGTGATCGCGCGGATGACGCGCTCGTCGATGCTCGAAGTGCTGCGCGAGGATTACATCCGCACAGCCCGCGCGAAGGGGCTGTCGCCCGCGCGCGTGGTCGTCGTGCATGCGCTGCGCAACGCGCTGATTCCGGTCGTCACCGTGATCGGCCTGCAGATCGGCACGCTGCTTGCTGGCGCCGTGCTGACCGAGACGCTCTTTTCGTGGCCCGGCGTCGGCAAGTGGCTGATCGATGCGATCGGCCGCCGCGACTATCCGGTCGTCCAGGGCGGCATCCTGCTGATCGCGACGCTCGTGATCGTCGTGAACCTGGTCGTCGACCTGCTGTACGGCGTGCTGAATCCGCGCATCCGCCACACGAGGTAATGCCATGAGCAATCTGCAAAATACTCTGCCGACCGAATCCGCGCCGGCCGGCGGCCGTGCGCTCGCGCTGCGCGAGTTCTGGGCCAACTTCTCGCGCAACCGCGGCGCCGTCGGCGCCGGCATCGTCGTGCTGCTGCTGATCCTGGTCGCGATCTTCGCGCCGCTGATCGCGCCGCACAGCCCGGTCGAGCAGTACCGCGACTACGTGAAAATCCCGCCCGCGTGGCTCGCCGGCGGCAACTGGCAATTCATCCTCGGCACCGACGAAGCGGGTCGCGACATCCTGTCGCGGCTGATGTTCGGCGCGCGGATGTCGTTCTGGATCGGCTTCGTGTCGGTCGTGCTCGCGCTGATCCCCGGCATCGTGCTCGGGCTGATCGCCGCGTTCTTCCAGAAGTGGGCCGACACGCCGGTGATGCGCATCATGGACGTGCTGCTCGCGCTGCCGTCGCTGCTGCTCGCGGTCGCGGTCGTCGCGATCATCGGGCCGGGCCTCACCAACACGATGTTCGCGATCGCAATCGTCGCGCTGCCGGCCTACGTGCGGCTCACGCGCGCGTCGGCGCTCGGCGAGCTGCAAAAGGAGTACGTGACGGCGTCGCGCGTGGCCGGCGCCGGCACGCTGCGCCTGATGTTCTCGCAAGTGCTGCCGAACTGCACGGCGCCGCTGATCGTGCAGGCGACGCTCGGCTTCTCGTCGGCCATTCTCGATGCGGCCGCGCTCGGCTTCCTCGGTCTCGGCGTGCAGCCGCCGACCGCCGAGTGGGGCGCGATGCTCGCGTCCGCGCGCGACTACATCGACAACGCGTGGTGGATCGTGACGATGCCCGGCCTGTCGATCCTGATTTCGGTGCTCGCGATCAACCTGCTCGGCGACGGGCTGCGCGACGCGCTGGATCCCAAACTGAAGCGGATGGCATGACCATGAGCCAAGATCTACTGACTATCCGCAATCTCGCGGTGAACTTCAACGGCCTGCCCGCAGTCGACCGGATCAACCTGTCGATCGCGCCGGGCGAGGTGGTGGGCGTCGTCGGCGAATCGGGCTCGGGCAAGAGCGTGACGATGATGGCGCTGATGGGCCTGATCGACGCACCGGGCAAGGTGACCGCCGACGAGATCACGTTCAACGGCGTGGATTTGCTGAAGGCGTCGCCGAAGGCGCGCCGCGCGATCGTCGGCAAGGACATCGCGATGGTGTTCCAGGACGCGCTGACGAGCCTGAACCCGAGCTACACGGTCGGCTACCAGATCAAGGAGGTGCTGAAGCTGCACGAAGGCCTGCGCGGCGACGCGCTGCACCGGCGCGCGCTCGAACTGCTCGACCAGGTCGGCATTCCGGATGCGAAGAATCGCATCGCGGCGTTCCCGCACCAGATGTCGGGCGGCATGAACCAGCGCGTGATGATCGCGATGGCGGTCGCATGCAATCCGAAGCTGTTGATCGCGGACGAGCCGACCACCGCGCTCGACGTGACGATCCAGGCGCAGATCATGGATCTGCTGGTAAAACTCCAGAAGGAGCGCGGGATGGCGCTCGTGCTGATCTCGCACGACCTGGCCGTGGTGTCGGAAGTCGCGCAGCGCGTCGCGGTGATGTACGCGGGCGAGGTCATCGAGACCAATCGCGTGCCGGACATCTTCCGCGAACCACATCATCCGTACACCGAAGCGCTGCTTGCCGCAATTCCCGAGCACAATAAGGGTGCGCGGCGCCTTGCCGCATTGCCGGGCATGGTGCCGGGCCGCGATGATCGCCCGTCCGGCTGCCTGTTCGCGCCGCGCTGCAAGTACGTCGTCGACGATTGCCGCAAGGCGCGTCCGGCGCTCGACACGCTGGTTGCCGGCAACGATGCGATGCGCGCGCGCTGCATCAAGCCGCTCAATGTTTCCAACCTCGACCTGACTGGAGGCGCACGATGAATGCTGTCCACGAAACGCGTGCTGCTTCGCACGACGAGGAAGCGGTGCTGGTGGCCGACCAGCTCGCGAAGCACTACACGGTCAAGCGCGGAATGTTCGGGCAGGGCACGGTGAAGGCGCTGAACGGCGTGTCGTTTACGCTCAGGCGCGGCAAGACGCTCGCCGTGGTCGGCGAGTCGGGCTGCGGGAAATCGACGCTCGCGCGCCAGCTCACGATGATCGAGACGCCGACGTCGGGGCATCTGACGATCGACGGCAAGGACGTCGCCGGCGCGAACCGCGAGACGGTCGCCGATCTGCGCCGCCGCGTACAGATGGTGTTCCAGAATCCGTTCGCGTCGCTGAATCCGCGCAAGACCGTCGAGCAGACGCTGTCGGAGCCGCTCGAGATCAACGCGAACCTGAGCGCCGCGGAGCGTGCCGCGCGCATCGCGCAGATCATGCGCACGGTCGGCCTGCGGCCCGAGCATGCGAAGCGCTATCCGCACATGTTCTCGGGCGGGCAGCGCCAGCGTGTCGCGATCGCGCGCGCAATGATCCTCGATCCGCGGATCGTCGTCGCCGACGAGCCGGTGTCCGCGCTCGACGTGTCGATCCAGGCGCAGATCCTGAATCTGTTCATGGATCTGCAGGAGCAGTTCAAGACGAGCTACGTGTTCATCTCGCACAACCTGGCGGTGGTCGAGCACGTCGCGGACGACGTGATGGTGATGTATTTCGGCAGCGTCGCCGAGCTCGGCGACAAGGCGACGATTTACGCGCGGCCGCGGCATCCGTACACGCGCGCGCTGATGTCGGCGACGCCGGCGATCTTCGAGGAAGACCGCCGCGTACAGATCAAGCTGCAGGGCGAGCTGCCGTCGCCGCTCAATCCGCCGCCGGGCTGCGCGTTTCACCAGCGCTGCCCGTATGCGGTCGAGCGCTGCCGTGTCGAGGAACCGCAGCTGCGCGACGTCGACGGACGCCGCGTGGCCTGCCATCGCGCCGAGGAGGTGGGGGAGGCGAATGCCTGATGGTGTGGCGGCGCGCGCGCCTCGCGCGCGCCGCTCGGAGGCCGGCCGCGCGCACGTGATGCGCGCGTGCCGCAACGCACGTCGCTGGAGCGTGCGCACGGTCACGGGCGCGGCGCTGGCCGGCGCATGCGTGGCCGCCAGCGTGCTGGTCCCGGTCGACGCCGCGCGTGCCGAAGGGCGCGCGCCGGCGAGTTCGCCGATCCATCCGTCGCAGGTCCCGCCGCCCGGCGTGAGCCTGCCGGGGTTTCACGCGCCGTCCGGGCCGAACGGCACGGTCGCGCGCGGCACGGTGCGCGTGCAGCCTGCGCGCATGCCGTTCTATGTCGCGACGAAGGGCAAGGTCACGCTGTACGTGCTCGGCACGCTGCATACGGGCGACCCGTCCGACTATCCGCCTGCCCAGCCGTTCCGGCCGCCGATTCTCGCGGCGCTCGCCGCGTCGCCGACGCTCGCGCTGGAGCTGTCGCCAGACGACCTGCTCGAATCGCAGGACGACGTGTCGAAGTACGGCGTGTGCCGCTACCCGTGCCTGCAGCGTCTGCTGCCAGAGCCGCTGTGGCAGCGGCTCGCCGCGCGGCTGCGCGGCAATCCGGCTGCGCTGACGGAGATCCGCCGGATGCGCCCGTGGCTCGCCGCGCTGGTCGTCGAGACCTACGATTCGCTGTCGGCTGGCCTGCAGACGGAGTTTGGCACCGAGGCGCAACTGCAGAACGTGTTCCTGAAGAAGAAGGGCGGCCGCGTGATCGGGCTCGAGACGCTCGCCGAGCAGATGCGCGCGTTCACGGGGCTCACGCTTGCCGAGCAGCGCGAGATGCTCGCGCAGGACATGGTGCAAACCCCTGCGCAGAACGCCGACGACATCAAGGCGCTGCACCGGCTGTGGCAAATTGGCGACGCCGATGCGATCTCCGCGTGGGCGGTTGCGAAGAGCGAGCGGCTTGCCCGTTCGAAGGCGCTGTCGGCGTCGATCGACAACAAGATCCTGTACGAGCGCAACCGGCGCTTCGTTGCACGGATGACGGCAATCGCCGCGCCGAACCGGCCGGTATTCGTGGCGATCGGCGCGCTGCATTTGGGCGGCCAGCGCGGCGTGCTCGAATTGTTGCGCCAGCAAGGATACCGCGTCGACGCGAACTGATCGCGCGCCGCCGCGCGCATCGATCCTGCCCTGTTTGACCGGCGACCTCGACGCAATGCGCCGCGCATGCGCGGCGTCGCGGGGCGATAAGGAAAACCCTTGAATCGTCAGAAAATAGCGTTTAAAACGATTGACATCCGGTTCTGGCAATCTCTATTCTTCACCCCACAAGTTGAAAAAATGAAAAGAATAGATAAGTTCTACGGGGTAGCAGAAAACAAAGCGCGGGGTTGGCGTAGCCGGCACGTATCATCGTGCCGGCCGCGGAGTGTCTGCATGCACGGCGGGGCCAAACATCGTCGGTACAACAAATGCATGCGACAGACTTGCGGCATAAGCAACGTTCCGTCGTCCGACCGGGGGAAGCAGTAATCGGGCGGCGGCGGACGTTTTTTAATCCGGAGCATCTTTCCGGTCACCGTCGACGGACGGTTTCGGGGGGCGAGAATCGACAGACGGCGAAGCCGCAGCGATCGCGCCAACGGAAAAGCGCCACGAGGGCGCTTTTTTCTTTTGTGGCGGCGGGTGGCGTCCCGAGTTTGGTCGCGATGCGGCGTGAGTGTGCGCTTGCGAGTCGTTACACGTCTTCGTCCGCCTGCACCGCACCGGGTGCGACGACGTCAACCCCCGCCGCCTCCAACGCCGCACGAATCCTTTTCGCGAACGCCAGCGCATGCGGCCCGTCGCCGTGCAGGCAGACCGTCTGCGCGTTGAGCGGCACCCATTCGCCGCTCACCGCGCGCACCTGCCGCTCGCGCACCATGTCGAGCGTGCGTGCGAGCACCGCGTCTTCGTCGTCGATCAGCGCGCCGGGCTGGTTGCGCGGCACGAGCGAGCCGTCCGCGCGGTAGCCGCGATCGGCGAACACCTCTTCCACCGCGGCAAGGCCGGCGTGGCGCGCGGCCGCGACGAACACGCTGTTCGCGAGGCCGAACACAGCGAGCGACGGATCGAAGTCGTGAATCGCCGACACGACCGCGTCGGCAATCATCGGATCGCGTGCGGCCTGGTTGTACAGCGCGCCGTGCGGCTTCACGTGCGCGATGCGGCCGCCCTCGGCCTGCGCGATCGCGGATAGCGCGCCGAGCTGGTACAACACGCCCGCGTAGATGTCGCCGGCCGGCAACTGCATTTCCTTTCGGCCGAAATTCTCCGGATCGTGAAAGCTCGGATGGGCGCCGATCGACACGCCCTTCTGCACGGCCCACCGCACGCAGTCGCGCATCGCATTGGCGCCCCCCGCATGCCAGCCGCACGCGATGTTCGCCGACGTGACGAGATCGAGCAGCGCCTCGTCCGATCCGCATCCTTCGCCGAGATCGGCGTTCAGATCGATTTCCATGATGTTCCTCGTCCACTGATCGCGTGGCGCGTCCTTCGTCCTGCTTCCGCCATTGTCACGCTGCGCGCGATTGCGCGCGAAGGCGGGTTTCCTCGCGCATCTCGATCGCGACGTCGATCTGCCGCAGATACGCGCGTTCCGCGGTGAGCGCGGCGCGCGCGGCATCGAGCGTCGTGCGCACGAAGCGGATCGGCAGGTTGAGCCGCGCCTGCGCGAGTTTCCACAGATCCGCGCGGATCACCGTGCCGATCTTCGGGTAGCCGCCGGTGGTCTGCGCGTCGTGCATCAGCACGATCGGCTGGCCGTTCGGCGGCACCTGGATCGTGCCGGGCAGCACCGCATGCGACAGCAGCTCGACCGGCCGCTCGCGCACGAGCTCCGCGCCGGCGAGCCGATAGCCCATCCGGTTGCTGTTCGCTGTGACGAGCCATTCCTCGTCCCAGAACGCCTGCTGCGAATCGGCCGCGAACGACGCGTAATCGGGGCCCGGCAGCACGCGCACGGGCATCGCCCACGGTGCATGCGCCGGCCGGTGGCGGCGCGGCGGCTCGTCGACGCGCACGAACGCGCACCACGCGGGCGCCTTCACGCCGAATTCGGGCGCATCGGCCGCGAGGCAGCCGGCGCCCGTGGGCGGCACGCCGATCGGAAGCCGGTCGCCGTCGCGCAGCGCGCGGCCGCCGAGCCCGCCGAAGCGCGACGCGAGATCGGTGCTGCGCGAGCCGAGCATCGGCAGCACGTCGATGCCGCCCGCGATGCACAGGTAGCCGCGCATCCCGCGCTTCGCGGCCGGCAGCACGAGCGTCTGCCCGGCGTCGACCGGCAGGCTCCACCATGAGTACACGGGCTGGCCGTCGAGCGTCGCGCCGAATTCGGTTCCCGTGATCGCGATGCGCGTCGCGCGCGTGAAGCGGAACGCGGCGGGCCCGATCGTGATTTCGACGGCTGCCGCGTCGGGGCGGTTGCCGACGAGGCGGTTGCCGACCTCCAGCGCGAGGCCGTCGAGCGCGCCGCCCTGCGCGACGCCGAGATGGCGCGTGCCGCGGCGGCCGAGATCCTGCACGGTCGATAGCGGGCCGGCGCGGACGACTTCGATCGTGCCCGGTGCGGTGCTCTGGGTCATGTCGCGTCGGCTCCGGCAATGGTGAAGCGCACGCGGTCGCCCGGCAGCAGCAGTGTCGGCTGCGCGCGCGCCGGGTCGAACAGGACGTGCGACGTGCGGCCGATCAACTGCCAGCCGCCGGGCGACGTGGCCGGATAGATCCCGGTCTGCGCGCCGCCGATACCGACCGAGCCGGCCGGCACTTCCAGCCGCGGCGCTGCGCGCCGTGGCGTGTGCAGCGACGCGTCGAGGCCGCCCAGATACGCGAAGCCCGGCTGGAAGCCGACGAAGAACACGACGTATTCGCCGGCCGCGTGGCGCGCGACGACTTCATCGGCCGACAGCCCCGTGTGCGCGGCGACCGCCGCGAGGTCGGGGCCGGCTGCGCCGCCGTATTCGACGGGGATTTCGATCTCGCGGCCGTCCGCGTGGCCGACGTCGGCGGTTTCCCACGCATCGCGCAGCGCCGGCGTGAGCGACTCCGCCGTCGCGGCGAGCGCGTCGAATACGATCGTCAGATTGTTCATGCCCGGCACGACGTCGATCACGTCGGGCCACGCGCGCGCGGCCTCGGCGACGGCCCAGACGCGGCGCTGGCAATCGAGCGTGGCGGGCGGCGGCACCTCGCAGACGAGGGCGGCATCGCCGAGCGGATAAATGCGGGGTTGCGTCATCGGACTGGCACGGTTCGGACGGCAATGTTAGCGCACATTGTCAATAAAATATCGACAACTTCCCAATAAGCGTTTTCGCCTAGCTCGTATGCCAGGGCTTCTGTCGTACACTCGGCACACCCTGACATCCTGCTTGCGCTGACTTTCCATGAAGCGTCCTCCGACCAAGATCGTGTCTTCCGAACACCTCGTTTCCGAGTCGAGCGCGGAGCTGTCGGAACTCGAATACGGGCTCATCATGGCCGGCAACGCATTCAACCGATGGATGGTGCGCTGCATGTCGGCCGCAGGCGCGAAGGACATGACGGCGGTCGAGGTGTCGCTGCTGCATCACGTGAGCCATCGCGAACGCAAGAAGAAGCTCGCCGACATCTGCTTCGTGCTCAATATCGAGGATACGCACGTCGCGACCTATGCGCTGAAAAAACTGATCGCGCGCGGCTACGTGAAAAGCGAGAAGAGCGGCAAGGAAGTGTTCTTCTTCGCGACCGACGCGGGCCGCGAGCTGTGTCTGAAGTATCGGGAGGTGCGCGAGCACTGCCTGATCGAGACGCTGAAGGACAGCGGCCTCACCAACGAGCAGATCGGCGACGCGGCGCAATTGCTGCGCCACGCATCGGGCCTCTACGACACGGCCGCGCGCGCGGCGGCTTCGCTGTAAACGGTTGCGGACGGAGCGGCGGCAAACGCGGTGACCCGCGGCATGCCGCGTGCGCGGCGTCGCGCACCGCGTCATCCCGCGGACGGATAAAGCGCGCCGTCCGTCACGATCCAGTTCATTGCGAGATCGTGCGCTTCGGCGGGCAACTCGTCCACGCGGCATGCTTCGTACGCGACGCCGACCGTCACCGGCAGCGTGTCGCCGGGCCATACCGCGAGCGTGCGATCGTAGTAGCCGCCGCCATAGCCGAGCCGATACCGCTGCAGGTCGAATCCCACGCACGGAATCAGCAGCAGATCGGGCACGACGACGATGCCCGATGCGGGCTCCGGAATCCGGTGATGGCCTTCGCGCATCGGCGTATCCGCATCCCATGCATGGAACGCGAGCGGCGTGTGCTTCTCGCCGATCACCGGCAACGCGGCCCGCCGGCCGGTGCCTGCCGCGACCCACGCGAGGACCGCGTCGCGTGCGTCGAATTCGCCCGGCAGCGGCCAGTAGAAGCCTACCGTGGACGGTGCGAGCCGTTCGAGCAACGCGCGCAGCCGCGCGTCGAGCGCGGCATTCGCCGGGGGCTGCGACGCGGCGTCGCGACGCGCGCCGGACAGCGTTTTGCGCAGTGCAACCTTCGGGTTCGGCACAGGGTTGCATGCTATGCTTTCGCTCAATTCGTGCTCCATTCAATACGATGTCGAACAGCCTTTTCCGAGTATATCGCGCGGTCGCGCTCACGCTTTCGGCCGCCGCGCTCGTCACGGGCACGGCAGCGTGCGCCGCACCGGGCGACGACACGCTCGCCGGGGACGACCAGATCTTCGTGCAGCTTCGCGAAGCCGCGCGCCGCAACGACGCAGCGAAGGCAGCGCAGCTCGCGTCGATGATCCCCAACTATCCGGTGCCGTCCTACGTCGAGTATTTCCAGATCAAGCCGCAGTTGTTCGATTCGACGGGGCGCGCGCGTGTCGACGCGCCCGACGCCCCCGTGCAGTCGTTCCTGCAGCGCTACGACGGTCAGGCGATCGCCGATCGCATGCGCAACGACTATCTGCTCGTGCTCGGCGCGCGCCACGACTGGCGCAACTTCGACGATCAGTACAAGCGCTTCGTGCTCGACGACGACACGCAGGTCAAGTGCTACGCGCTCGAATCGCGCGCGGCGCGCGGCGAGAATGTCGCCGAGGCGGCGCGCGCGCTGCTCGTGGAGCCGAAATACTACGGCGATGCCTGTGTCGACCTGATTACCGCGCTCGCGGTGAACCAGCAGTTCACGAGCGACGACGTGTGGCAGCAGGCGCGCCTCGCGTACGAGCAGAACTACACGACGCTCGGCGGCAAGATCGTCGACGCGCTCGGCCCGCGCCCCGTCGGTTTCGATCAGGCGACGAGCGCGCCGCCGCTGTACCTCGCGCGCGGCATCGGCCCCGACGCGGCATCGCACCAGCTCGCGCTGATCGCACTCGGCCGGATGGCGCGCAACGACCCTGACGCGGCAGCAGGGATGCTCACGTCGGTCGCCGGCTCGTTGACGAAGCAGGAGCAAGCGATCGCGTGGGGCGCGATCGGCTATCAGGGCGCGATCAAGCGCTCGCCGCTCGCGTCGGTGTGGTACGCGAAATCGGCGAACGCGCCGCTGTCGAATCCGGGCTACGAATGGCGCACGCGCGCCGCGCTGCTCGCCGGCAACTGGCCGATGGTGCGCTGGTCGATCGAGCAGATGCCGCCGTCGCTGCGCGACGATCCGGCGTGGATCTACTGGCATGCGCGTGCGCTGAAGCAAAGCGGCGACACGCTGCAGGCGAACCAGGAATTCGAGCAGGTCGCGGGGCAGTACAACTTCTACGGGCAGCTCGCCGGCGAGGAGCTCGGCCAGCGCACGTCGATCCCGCCGCGCACGAAGGTGAGCGACGCCGAGATCGACGCGATGAGCAAGATCCCGGGCTTCGCGCTCGCGCAGCGCTTCTACGGGTTGAACCTGCGCCTCGAAGGCAACCGCGAATGGAACTGGCCGCTGCGCGGGATGACCGACCGCCAGCTGCTCGCGGCCGCGGAATACGGCAAGCGCATCGATCTGCTCGACCGCACGGTCAATACGGCCGACCGCACGAAGGCCGAGCACGACTTCACGCTGCGCTATCCGTCGCCGTACCGCGACATCGTCGAGCGCTACGCGCAGTCGACGGGCCTCGACATCGAATGGGCGTACGGGCTGATCCGCCAGGAGTCGCGCTTCATCACGAACGCGCGTTCGTCGGTCGGCGCGGGCGGGCTGATGCAGCTGATGCCGGCCACCGCGCAACTCGTCGCGAAGAAGCTCGGGATGGGCACGATCACGCGCGCGCAGATGCACGACATCGACACCAACATCCAGCTCGGCACCTGGTATCTGGCGGACATCTACAACAACTTCGACAGCTCGCCGGTGCTCGCGACCGCCGGATACAACGCAGGCCCGGGCCGGCCGCGCCAGTGGCGCCAGGTGTTGACGCAGCCGGTCGAAGGCGCGATCTTCGCGGAAACGATTCCGTTCAACGAGACGCGCGACTACGTGAAGAACGTGCTGTCGAATACCGTCTACTACGCAGCGCTCTTCGAGGGCAAACCGCAGTCGTTGAAGAAACGTCTCGGCATGATCTCGCCCTGATCCGCAAGCTTCACACTGCCGCGTGACACGCGGCAGTGTTCAAGGGCTGGTCACGCTGATGACGGGCTCGTCCCCGGACGGGAAAAACCGTCAATGCGGCTAACGTGACCAGCGCGAACAGCCGCTGAGAGGACCCGAACATGGATCGCCAGACCGTCGCGCTATTGGGCGGCACCGGCTTCATCGGCAGCCGGCTCGTCAACGCTTTGATCGACGCCGGCAAGCACGTGCGGATCGGCACGCGGCGGCGCGAGCACGCGCGCCACCTGCAGATGCTGCCGGTCGAGATCGTCGAGCTCGACGCGCTCGATGCGCGCACGCTCGCGCGATTCGTCGCCGGTGCGCATGCGGCCGTGAATCTCGTCGGCGTGCTGCATGGCGGCTACGGCACACCGTACGGGCCCGGCTTCGAGCGCGCGCACGTGGCGCTGCCGGCGGCGCTCGCCGCGGCATGCGTCGGCGCCGGCGTGCGGCGCGTGCTGCACATGAGTGCGCTCGGCGCCGATTCGAACGGCGCGAGCATGTATCTGCGCTCCAAAGGCGACGGCGAAGCCGCGCTGCATGCGGTCGCGGCAACCGATTCGCTCGCGCTGACGATCTTCCGCCCGTCGGTCGTGTTCGGCCCCGGCGACGCGTTCCTGAACACGTTCGCGAACCTGCAGCGCGCGCTGCCGGTGCTGCCGCTCGCGATGCCCGACGCGCGCTTTCAGCCGGTATTCGTCGGCGACGTCGTGCACGCGTTCGTCAACACGCTCGATCTCGCCGGCGCGCATGGCAAGACCTACGAGCTCGGCGGCCCGACCGTGTACACACTCGAGCAGCTGGTGCGGTACTGCGGCACGCTGGTGGGCCGGCAGGCACGCATCGTGCGGCTGCCCGACGCGCTCGCGCGGCTGCAGGCGCGCGCGTTCGAACTGCTGCCCGGCGAACCGGTGATCACGCGCGACAACCTCGCGTCGATGTCGGTGCCGAACGTGCTGTCGGGGCCGATGGCGCCGGAGCTCGGGATTGCGCCCGCGAGTCTCGAGAGTATCGCGCCCGCGTATCTCGGCCACACCGCGCAGCGCTCGCGCTTCGACTGGCTCCGCTCGCGCCGCTAGGCGCCGCGCGGCCGCATTCCGACTTTCACTTTCGCGCTTTCCGGAACTCCGCCATGAAACTCGTCATTGGAGACAAGAACTACTCGTCGTGGTCGATGCGGCCGTGGCTGTTGCTCACGCATTTCGGCATTCCGTTCGACGAAATCACGATCGAGCTGCGCCGCGACGACACGGCCGCGCGCATTCGCGAGTATTCGCCGAGCGGCAAGGTGCCGTGCCTCGTCGACGATCACGGCGTCGCGATCTGGGAGTCGCTTGCGATCGCCGAGACGCTCGCTGAGCGCTATCCGCAGTTTCCGATGTGGCCGGCCGATCCGCAGCAACGTGCGCATGCGCGCTGCATTTCGGCCGAGATGCACGCGGGCTTCACCGCGCTGCGCACGGAAATGGGGATGAACGTGCGCGCGTCGATGCCCGGCCGGGGCGCGACGCCCGACGCGCTCGCCGACGTCGCGCGCATCGACGCGCTATGGAACGCATGCATCGAGGCATCGGGCGGCCCGTTCCTGTTCGGCGAATTCGGCATTGCCGACGCGATGTATGCGCCGGTCGTGATGCGGTTCAATACGTACGCGCCGGCGCTGTCGCCGGAGGCGGCCGGTTACGCCGCGCGCGTGACCGCGCTGCCGGCCGTGCAGCGCTGGATCGACGCCGCGCGCCGCGAAACCAGCGTGATCGCCGAATACGAGCCGCAGCCATGAACATCTACGCGGTAGGCGGCGCGATCCGCGACGAATTGCTTGGCGTGCCGGTGCAGGACCGCGACTACGTGGTGGTCGGCGCGACACCCGAGCAGATGGCCGCGCAGGGCTTCCGGCCGGTCGGCAAGGACTTTCCGGTGTTCCTGCATCCGGACACGCAGGAGGAGTACGCGCTCGCCCGCACCGAGCGCAAGACGGCGGCCGGCTATCACGGCTTCCAGTTCTATTACGCACCGGACGTGACGCTCGAGGAGGATCTCGCGCGGCGCGATCTGACGATCAATGCGATGGCGCGCGAAGTGACGCCGGAGGGCGAACTGATCGGCCCGGTCATCGATCCGTTCGACGGCCAGGCCGACCTGCGCGCGCGCGTGTTCCGGCACGTCGGCGACGCGTTCGTCGAGGATCCGGTGCGGATCCTGCGGATTGCACGCTTTGCCGCGCGCTTCGCGGATTTCACGGTCGCGGACGACACGCTGGCGTTGATGCGGCGCATGGTCGAGGCCGGCGAAGCGGACGCGCTGGTGCCCGAGCGCGTGTGGCAGGAGATCGCGCGCGGGCTGATGGAGGCGAAGCCTTCGCGAATGTTCGCGGTGCTGCGCGAATGCGGCGCGCTCGCGCGCATCCTCCCCGAAGTCGATGCGTTGTGGGGCGTGCCGCAGCGCGCGGACTACCATCCGGAAGTCGACACCGGCGTGCACGTGATGATGGTCGTCGACTATGCGGCGAAGCAGGGTTATTCGTTGCCGGTGCGCTTCGCGGCGCTCACGCACGATCTCGGCAAGGCGACGACGCCCGCCGACGTGCTGCCCCGCCATGTCGGCCACGAAGGCCGCAGCGTCGACCTGATCAAGCCGTTGTGCGAGCGGCTGCGCGTGCCGAACGAGTGCCGCGATCTCGCGCTGGTGGTCGCGCGCGAGCACGGCAATCTGCATCGCGTGATGGAGATGGGCGCGGCCGCGCTGGTGCGGTTCTTCGAGCGCTGCGATGCGCTGCGCAAGCCGGCGCGCTTCGCGGAGATGCTGCAGGCATGCGAGTCGGATGCGCGCGGGCGGCTCGGACTCGACACGCAGCCGTATCCGCAGGCCGAGCGGCTGCGCGTGGCGCTGGTCGCGGCGCGCAGCGTCGATGCGGGCGCGATCGCGCGCGGCATCGGCAACGACGCGATGCAGATCAAGGACGCCGTGCATCGCGCACGGGTCGAGGCCGTCAAGCAGGCGCTGGCGATCGCGGAATAGTCCGGCCGAGGCTGGCGCGATCCGGGACGCCATCCGGAGCAGCGATTCGGTAGTGCGCGCGACTCCCGCGCAGCGCGGGGGCGAACCAGGCCGCGCACTGCGCGACGCGGCCGCCCGCCGTCATTTCTTCGTGCGCGCGCCGGTTCGGCCGGCCGGCGCGGCCGCGGCCGGGCGCTCGTCCGCGGCCGCGCGCGACTTTGTGGCCGTCGGTTCGGCCGACGCACGAGCCGGCGTGTCGGCGGGCGGTTGGGCGGCCGCCGCCGCATCCGGGTTCACGTTCACCGCCACGCCCGCACGGCGTTCACGCTTCGGCGCCGCTTCGCGGCGGCTTACACGCGGCTCGCCCGCCGGCTGCGCGCCGGCATCGCGCGCGAGCAGCCGCATCTTCATCGCCGCGGATCCCAGCTCGGCGCAGTCGTCGCCGAACAGCGGCAACGTGCCGACCGCGATCAATTCCGCCGGCCCGTCGCCGACGTTCGCGACGCGATGGCGCTTTCTCGCATCGAAGTGCAGCGAGTCGCCGGGCGACAGCGGATATTCCTTCTTGCCGATCGTGTAGCAGACGCGGCCGGCCAGCACGTACACGAACTCGTCGCCGCCGTGCGCGACCCATTCCGAACGATAGCCTTCCATCATCCGGACCTTGAGCGCGTTGATCTGGCTGCCGTCGAAGGTGGTCGACAGCCGCTCGTACCACTGCGATGCGGCGTCCACCGCGTAAGGCTTGCGGCGGCCCGCATGCGAGTCGGGCTGCGCCTGGCGCGGCTGGTCGATCAACGCGCCGAGCGGCACGTCGAGCGCCTTCGCGACGTTGACCAGCGACGACAGCGAGATGCCCGTGAGATTGCGTTCGACCTGGGACAGGAAACCGACCGACAGGTGCGCTTCGGTCGCGACTTCCAGCAGCGTCTTTTTCGCCTCCCGGCGCAGGCGCCGGATGCGCTGGCCGATACGCATGATGTCTGAATCCATGAATCTCTTTGATGGCAACGAACCGGAGGGCGAGCGCGGGAGCGGGCAGCCGCCGGGGCGTTGCGGACCGCGATCCGCACCGGGCGCGGCCGTCGGACCGACGATGCCGGCGCATTGTACCGCGCGGTGCTGCGCAGACGCCGCGAGGCCGCACACGACCGCGGCGTCGGCCGGCGCGGGATCGGTAATTTTAGCGCTACGAAAATTTTGGCTTGACCGCGATTTGCGCGTGCTCTAGATTCTGTCGCGCATCAAACAAAGTTAAGTGAGACAAAAATTTTACCGCCGGCCGCCGCTGGATCGGCCCCGCAGCCCTCGCTGCCGGCGGGGCTGCGCGTGCGCCACGCGCGGGCGGCGTGCTGCCGCAGGCGCGCGATCCGCGCGATGCCGCCGACCGCCGGCCGCCGACGACAACGAATAACGGGTTCCCGATGATCGACCGACTGAAATACAGCTTCTCCGGCCTTCCCCCGTATCACGCGCGCGTTGCCGACACCCAGGCCGGCCTGTCGCGCCTGCTCGACGCCGCGCGGCTCGACGCGGTCGTGGTCACGTCGCAGGACGAATACATCACCGAATACGTGCCGCTTCGCAACAATCCGCGCTACGCGGTGTCGGGCTTCGACGGCTCGGCCGGCTGCGGGATCTTCCTGAGCGCGGCGACCGCACACGCGCTCGGCGTGCCGCCGTTCGTGCTGTTCGTCGACGGCCGCTATCACCTGCAGGCCGAGCAGCAGTGCGACCCCGCGCGCGTGCGCATCGAGAAGCTCGGGCTGAACGTGACGATCTGGCAGGCGCTTGCCGACTGGCTGATCGCACATGCGAGCCGGCTCGCGCGGGTCGGCTACGATGCGCTGCGGATCAGCGTCGCGCAGCGCGATCGGCTGCTCGCGCAGACACGGGCCGCGACGCTCGACTGGACGAGCTTCGCGGAGCGGGAGATCGATCGCGCGATCGCGCTGCCGGGCTGGGTGGTCGAGCGGCCGATCTTCGAGCTGCCGGAAACGATGACCGGCGCGAGCGTCGCGCAGAACGTCGACGCGCTGAACCGGCGGCTCGCCGCGCACACGGGCGCGGCGCCCGGCAAGACCGCGTTCTTCACGTGCGCGTCGGACGATCTCGCGTATCTGCTGAACAGCCGCGGCTATCACATCCCGAATGCGTCGTCGCATCTGGGCTTCCTGTTCGCGATCGGCGAGCAGGTCGTGCTGTTTTTGCCGGAGGGCTGCGACCGCTGCCCGGTCGAACTCGCATCGTATCCGGCGTTGCACGTGATCCGGCGCGACGTCGCCGAACTCGAGCGCTTCCTTGCGCAGTTCGCGATCGACCACGTGTGCTACGGCTTCGAATCGGTCAACTGCGCACTCGCCGAATCGGTGAGCCGCGTGTGGCCGCACGCGCGCCACGCGGATTTCAATCCGGTCGAGGCGCTGCGCGCCGGAAAGACGCCGGCGGTGCTCGACCGGTTCCGCGACGCGTTCGCGCGCAGTTCGGCCGCGATCGCCGAGACGATGCGCTGGGCGAAGGCCGGCGAGCCGGGGCAACGCCATACCGAGTACGACCTGGCCCGCGCGATCAACGACGCGTACGGCGCGCGCTCGGCTGTCGCGCTGACGTTTCCGTCGATTGCCGCGAACGGCGCGAACAGCGCATTCGCGCACTACACGGCGGCGAGCGCCGACGTCGAGCTGACCGAAGGCGAACTTGTGCTGCTCGACAGCGGCGCGTATTACGACGCGGGTTTCGCAACGGACTGCACGCGCGTCGTGCTGCGCCGCACGCGGCCGGATACGGTCGCGCAGCCGTGGCAGCGCGAAATCTACACGGTCGCGCTGAAGGCATGCATCAAGGGGCTCGTCACGCGCTTCCCGAAAAACGCGACAGGCGGCGACGTCGATGCGACGGTGCGCCAGGTGTGCCGCGACCACGGCTACGATTTCGGCCACGGCACCGGGCACGGCGTCGGGATCCACGTGCATGAGGGCGGCGTGCGCTTCGCGCCGGGCGCAACGTACGGGCTGGTGCCGAATGCGGTGATTTCGGTCGAGCCGGGCATCTACGTGCCGGGCAAGGGCGGCGTGCGGATCGAAAACATCGTGATCGTGCGCGCGGACGACGAGGCATCGGACGCCGTCAGATTCGAGAACCTCGTCACGGTCGGCTACGACTGGGACCTGATCGACGTCGACCTGCTGGACGACGACGAGCGCGCGTATCTGCGCGACTACGAACGGCTTTGCGTGGAACGCGGCACGCAGGTCACCGCGTGTCCGCTGCTGTAGGGCGAGGAAGCGGCGCACGGCCGGCAGAGGGCCGCGCTGCGTGGGGCCGGTGCATCGGTGCGCCGGCCTTTTGACGCCATCAGAGCATCAATGCATCAGCGCATCAGCGCCGACACGCGCCCGTCGGGCCCGTAGACACCGGCCGGCGCGGGCGCGGAGCGCAGCACCGCAAGCGCGCGTTCGTTGTAATCCATCCGGATCCGGATCAGCATCCCGTTGGTCGCATTGGCCTGGCGCGCGCGCTCGGCGGCCTGCAGCAGGAGTTGCCAGCGGCCCGCGAGGCGCGCGTCGCGCTCGGCGGCCTGGTCCATCCCTTTCTTGCCGGCCGGAAAGCCGAGTGCCGACAACTGCGTGTCGCGCATGCGCTCGAGCTGCGCGAGCCGATCGATCAGCTCGGTCTTTTTCTCGACGATGCCGGGCAGCATTTCGAACGGTTCGGGTGTCGTCAGCGCCTTTTCCTCGTAGGCGAGCAGGGACGCGAACGCTTCGACCGTCGCGTGTTCGTCGTTGACCGTGGCCAGCAGCTCTTCTCTCATCGCTTCATGCTCGTCGCGCCGGCACGCGCGTGCGCATGCCGGCAAACCAGGGGACCGGTCAGGGCGTGACGGGCCCCGGGCCGGCTCAGTTGCCCGGCGAGCGCTGCTGTTGCAGCAGGTCGCGGGCGGTATTCAGTACGCCGTCGGCGATCTTGTTCACGTCGATCGTCAGCGTGCCGTTGTTCAGCGCGTCCTTGATCGACTGGACGAGGGCCGTGTCGATGTCGGCGCTGCCGGAGGCCGACGCCGAACGCAGCTGGCCGGACAGACCCGACAGGTTCACGGTCGTGTCGCCGCCGGTCGATCCTGCGTCGGCCGCCTGCGCGGACGTCGACGAAGCCGCGCCGGATTGCGCGCGGGCCGCGCCGTTGCCGGTCGGCGCGAGGGGGCTCGGGTTCGGAGTGGAATCGATCTTCACGATGGTTTTCCTGGACGGTATGACCCAGATAACGGCCGGGTCGGCCCGAACTTTAGCACCGTGCGCCCGAAACTCTCCGAATAAACAATTCTTTACAAACTTGCGGCGGGATCCGTCCCTACAGCGGAATTTCCACGGTCCCCGCATCCTTGACGACCGCGGTGACGATCTGCCCGGCGGCCATCCTGACCCGCACCGACTGGCCGGGCGCCGCATTCGCGAGCGCGCTGCCCTCGGCCGAGATCGTGAAGCCCGGCCCGGCCGCGACGACCCGCACCGTCTGGCCGGCCGACACCGACGCGGCGCTCTTCAGCATGTCCTGCCGCAGCGGCAACCCGGCCGCGATCCTGGCCAGCGCCGTCGCGCCGACCGCTTGCGCCGGATCGGTGATGACTGCGAGCGGCAGCACCGTCAGGTCGCCGTCGCGCGCGACGAGGTCGGCGGCGGTCAGCGGCTCGCCGGGGGCGATCTGCCGCGCGGCGACGTAATACGTGGCCTGCACCGTCACCTTCGCTTGCAGGTAGACCGTCCATGGCCGCTCGCCCGCGCAGCGGATGCCGACGGTCGTGCGGCCCCACAGGCGCGCGCCGGTCGGCAGGAACGGCTCGAGCGTCGTGCACGCGGCGAGCCCGCGCGGAAATGCGGCGGCAACCGTCGCGGTCGTCTTGCCGGGCAGCCCGGCGATCTGCTGCTGGAGGAACGCGAGCGCCGTGCGCCGGATCGACTCCGGGTCTTGCTGGCCGGGTTGCGTCGGTTGCGGCGCGCGAGCGTCCGGCGTGGGTGAAACTGTGCGTGCGGCGGCCATGCGGGCGGCGAGCGCCTGCCGTGCGGGAGCCGCCGCGGGTTCGGCCGCACCGGCGCCGGCGACGACGGTTGCGACACCGGCGGGATCGACGGCGCGCGGCGCGCCGTAGCCGGCGTTCGCGATGTTCGGGCGGGCTGCCGTGGAGACGGATCGCGGCGCCGGAGCCGGTACCGACGCGGGCGCCGGAACGCTGATCACCTGCATCGATCCGGCTGGCTGCACCGTCGACCCGGCGGCCGCTCCGGTGGCACCGGCCACGCGGAAATCGGCACCCGCCGCCATCCCGGCGGCACGAGCCGTGCCGGAACCACCGCCTGCCCCAACCCCGGCCGCGCCGATCGTGCCGGAAGCACCGCCCACGGCCGCGCCGGCCGCAGCGGGCGCACCATTTCCGACCGCATCCGGAACCGCGCCCGCGTTCCCGCCGAGCCGCCCGCCGCTCGCCGCATTCGCATGCGCGAGCGCCGTCTCGGCCGTCTCGCCGCGGCCGGGAATCACGATCATCCCGTCGTCCGCGTGTGCGGCCGGCGCCGCGGCCCACAGCACCGCGGCAAGCGCGAACGCACGGCGCACGCGCATCCCGCGTCCGGCGATTTCGCGAAGTGCGCTGCGTGCCATTGCCGTGTCCTCCAAGCCGTTGATCCGAGTTGCATTCTAGGGAGCCGGGCGGTCGCGCAAACGATGAATAGAGGGGGCCTTTGCCGCGTTATTCATCCGATTGCCGGTTGCGTGCGACGCCTACCATCGCTGTCATGGAAAAAAGCCTCTTGGGTCGCCATCCGGCGCGAGGGGCGTGCAGCGCTTCATACGGAGAGACGCACACATGCTGGACAAACTCGATGCCGAATTCGCGTTCGGCCGACAGGCGCTCGATGTGCGCGCGTATCGGCAGGAACTGCTGTCGTCGAACATCGCGAACGCCGACACGCCGGGCTACCAGGCCCGCGACGTCGATTTCGCGTCGACGCTCGCGCGCTCGCTGAAGCAGACGGGCGGCGCGCTTGCGCCGAGCAACGCCGCGCAGCTGCCGATGGCGCAGCCGGCGGGCGTGACGAGCGGGATGACGATGGTGTCCACGGCGCCGGGCCACATGGCCGGCACCGTAAAGCTGATTCCGACCGGCGGCCCGGGCGACGACTACGGTCGTGCGCAGTACCGGATGCCGCTGCAGCCGTCGCTCGACGGCAACACGGTCGATCTCGACGTCGAGCGCGTGCAGTTCGCGAACAACGCGCTGCACTACGAAACCGGGATGACCGTGATGACCCAGCAGATCAAGGCGATGATCGCCGCGATCTCGACGAACTCGTAAGCGCGCGGCGCTTGCGCACCCGAACAAGGAGCCTCCATGCCCTCGTTGATGAACATCTTCGGCGTCGCCGGTTCGGCGCTGTCCGCGCAATCGCAGCGGCTGAACGTTACCGCGTCGAACCTCGCGAACGCCGACAGCGCGACCGGCCCTGACGGCAAGCCGTACAAGGCCAAGCAGGTCGTGTTCGCGACCGATCCGATCGGCGGCGCACGCACCGCGTCAGGCCAGGGCGTCGGCGGCGTGCGCGTGACGAAGGTCGTCGACGATCCGTCGCCGATGAAGTCGACTTACGACCCGGCAAACCCCGCCGCCGACGCGAACGGCTACGTGCAGATGCCGAACGTCGATCCGGTGCAGGAAATGGTGAACATGATCTCGGCGTCGCGCTCGTACCAGGCCAACGTCGAGACGCTGAACACCGCGAAGACGCTGATGTTGAAGACGCTGACGATCGGCTCGTAAGCCGCGCCGACCCACGCCACAGATCCGATAGACCCGACAGTTCCGACCCAAGGCACCCAGGATGACATCCACCAGCACGACGATCGGCAGCAACGGCACCAACGTGTCGACGCTGCCGACCGACACGATGAACACCAACAACGTGTCGACGACCGGCACGTCGGCGAGCGACCTGCAGGCAACGTTCCTGAAGCTGCTCGTCACGCAGCTGCAGAACCAGGACCCCACGAGCCCGGTCGACAGCTCGCAGATGACGTCGCAGCTCGCGCAGATCAACACGGTGAGCGGCATCGCGCAGCTGAACACGTCGCTCACGTCGCTGTCGACGCAGCTCGCGGCCGGCCAGCAGACGCAGGCCGCGCTGCTGATCGGCACCAACGTGCTCGCGCCGGGCAACAGCGTCGGCGTGAAGAGCGGCGCGGCGTCGCCGTTCGGCGTGTCGCTCTCGACCGACGTGTCGAACCTGACGATCACCGTGAAGAACAAGTCGGGCGCGGTCGTCAACACGATCAACGCGGGCAAGCAGTCGGCCGGCACGGTGCCGTTCAACTGGACGCCGACGGACGCGGCCGGCAACGCGCTGCCGGACGGCACGTACACCGTCAGCGCGCAGTACACGGGCAGCGACGGCAAGACATACGCGCCGACCGTGCTCACGGCCGCGACCGTGCAGAGCGTAATCAAGCAGGCCGACGGCACGGCGGGGCTCGTGCTGTCGAACGGCTCGACCGTGGGGCTGACCCAGGTCGCGTCGATTTTCCCGAACACCGCGTCGTCGTCCGGCGGCACGAACACCACCAACTGATCCAGCTTTCTCGAAGACGGAGACCGAAATGGGTTATCAACAGGGTCTGAGCGGCCTCGCCGGCGCATCGAACGCGCTCGACGTGATCGGCAACAACATCGCGAACGCGAACACGGTCGGCTTCAAGTCGAGTACCGCGCAGTTCTCCGACATGTATGCGAACTCGGTTGCGACGTCGGTCAACACGCAGATCGGGATCGGTACGGGGCTCGCATCGGTGCAGCAGCAGTTCGGCCAGGGCACGATCAACACGACGAACTCGTCGCTCGACGTCGCGATCAACGGCAACGGCTTCTTCCAGATGTCGAACAACGGCGTGACGACGTATTCGCGCGACGGCACGTTCCAGCGCGACAAGAACGGCTTCATCGTCGACTCGCAAGGCCGTAACCTGATGGGCTACACGGCCAACGCGGGCGGCGTGATCAACACCGCGCAGACCGTGCCGCTGCAGGCGCCGACCACCAATATCGCGCCGACCGCGACGACCAAGATCTCGGCCCAGTTCAACCTGAACTCGCAGGACACGGTGCCGACCAAGACGCCGTTCAACGCGGCCGACACCACGACGTACAACTATTCGACGTCGATCCAGGTGTACGACTCGCTCGGCGGGTCGCAGGCGGTCAACATGTACTTCGTGAAGTCCGCGGCCGGCACGTGGGAAGCGTACGCGGGGGTGCAGGGCGGCACGACGACGGACCTCGGCACGGTCACGTTCGATTCGTCGGGCGCGATCCAGAGCACGACGACGGGCACGCCGGCCACGCCGACCGCATCGCTCGGCCAGTTCCAGTTCACCGTGCCGACCACCGACGGCTCGGCGACGCCGCAGCAGCTCACGCTCGACATGACCGGCACCACGCAGTACGGCGGCAAGGACGGCGTGAACAACCTCGCGCAGGACGGCTATGCGAGCGGCACGCTGACGACGTTCTCGATCGGCGCCGACGGCAAGCTGACCGGCAACTACTCGAACGGCCAGACCGCGGTGCTCGGCCAGATCGTGCTCGCGAACTTCAACAACCCGAACGGGCTCGTCAACCTCGGCGGTAACCAGTACGCCGAATCGTCGGCGTCGGGCGTGCCGCAGATTTCGTCGCCGGGCAGCACGAACCACGGTTCGCTGCAGGGCAGCGCGCTCGAGAACTCGAACGTCGACCTGACGTCGCAGCTCGTCAACCTGATCACCGCGCAGCGCAACTACCAGGCTAACGCGCAGACGATCAAGACGCAGCAGACCGTCGACCAGACGCTCATCAACCTGTAACGCGCGGATAACCGGCAGCCATGGACCGACTGATCTACACGGCGATGACGGGCGCGTCGCAGTCGCTCGACCAGCAGGCGATCGTCGCGAACAACCTCGCGAACGCATCGACGACGGGCTTTCGTGCGCAGCTCGCGACGTACCGCGCGGTGCCGATGAATTTCGGCGACGGCAGCAACGTCGACCCGACGACGACGCGCACCTACGTGCTCGCGTCGACGCCGGGTGCGGACTATGCGCCGGGTCCGATCACGCGCACCGGCAACCCGCTCGATGTCGCGGTGCAGGGCGCCGGCTGGCTGGCGGTGCAGACGGCCGACGGCGGCGAGGCGTACACGCGCGCGGGCAATCTGCACGTCGACGAGAACGGCCAGCTCGTCAACGCGAGCAACCTGCCGGTGATCGGCAACGGCGGACCGATCTCGGTGCCGCCGAACGCGGAAGTGACGATCGGCAAGGACGGCACGGTGTCCGCGCTCATGCCGGGCGACCCGCCGACCGCGGTCGCGATCGTCGACCAGATGAAGCTCGTGAATCCCGACCCGGCCACGCTCACGCGCGGCAACGATGGGCTGTTCCGCACCGCCGACGGCAATCCTGCGGATGCCGACCCGGCCGTGGTCGTCACGCCGAACTCGCTCGAAGGCAGCAACGTGAATCCGGTGACCGCGATGGTCGCGATGATCGACAACGCACGGGCGTTCCAGCTGCAGTCGAAGCTGATCCAGACGGCCGACCAGAACGAGCAGTCGGCGAACCAGCTGCTCAACTTCAGCTGAGCGGCCCCGCCCTCGCTACCAGGAGAAGATGCAACATGAACCGATCGCTCTACATTGCCGCCACCGGCATGAATGCGCAGCAGGCGCAGATGGACGTGATCTCGAACAACCTCGCGAACACCAGCACGAACGGCTTCAAGGCGTCGCGCGCGGTGTTCGAGGATTTGCTGTACCAGACGATCCGCCAGCCGGGCGCGAACTCGACGCAGCAGACGGAGCTGCCGTCGGGCCTGCAGCTCGGCACCGGCGTGCAGCAGGTCGCGACCGAGCGCCTGTACACGCAGGGCGGCCTGACGCAAACCGGCAACTCGAAGGACGTCGCGATCAACGGCGCGGGCTTCTTCCAGGTGCTGATGCCGGATGGCACGAACGCGTATACGCGCGACGGCTCGTTTCAGACCAACGCGCAGGGGCAGCTCGTCACGTCGAGCGGCTACCAGGTTCTGCCGGCGATCACGGTGCCGCAGAACGCGCAGTCGCTGACGATCGGCAAGGACGGCGTCGTGTCGGTCACGCAGCCTGGTTCGAGCAACGCGGTGCAGATCGGCTCGCTGCAGATCGCGACCTTCATCAACCCGGCCGGCCTCGAGGCGAAGGGCGAGAACCTGTTCGCCGAGACCACGTCGTCGGGCGCGCCGAACGTGTCGCAGCCGGGCCTGAACGGCGCGGGCGTGCTCAACCAGGGCTATGTCGAGGCGTCGAACGTGAACGTCGTGCAGGAGCTCGTCAACATGATTCAGACGCAGCGCGCGTACGAGATCAACAGCAAGGCCGTGACGACGTCCGACCAGATGCTGCAGACCGTCACGCAGATGAAGAGCTAACCGGAACATCCGTCGTCGCCATGAAGCAGGTTCGCCTCCTCCCGTCAGCCTCCGTCCGCGCCGCGTGCGCGGTCGCGGTGGCCGCGCTCGCCGGTTGCGCGCAGATTCCGCGCGATCCGATCATCCAGCAGCCGATGACGGCGCAGCCGCCGATGCCGATGTCGATGCAGGCGCCCGGCTCGATCTACAACCCCGGCTACGCGGGCCGTCCGCTGTTCGAAGATCAGCGGCCGCGCAACGTCGGCGACATCCTGACGATCATGATCGCGGAAAACATCAACGCGACGAAGTCGTCGGGCGCGAACACGAACCGGCAGGGCAACACCGACTTCAACGTGCCGACGGCCGGCTTCCTCGGCGGCCTGTTCGCGAAGGCGAACCTGTCGGCGACCGGCGCGAACAAGTTCGCGGCGACCGGCGGCGCGAGCGCGGCGAACACGTTCAACGGCACGATCACGGTGACCGTCACCAACGTGCTGCCGAACGGCAACCTCGTCGTCAGCGGCGAGAAGCAGATGCTGATCAACCAGGGCAACGAATTCGTGCGCTTCTCGGGGGTCGTCAACCCGAACACGATCTCGGGCGCGAACTCCGTCTACTCGACGCAGGTCGCCGACGCGAAGATCGAATACTCGTCGAAGGGCTACATCAACGAAGCCGAGACGATGGGCTGGCTGCAGCGCTTCTTCCTCAACATCGCACCGTGGTGACGACGATGGCGCAGCCTCTTTTCCACCGCCTGCCGCTGCGCGCGTCCCGTGCGCTGGCCGCCGCGTTCGTGCTGGCCGCGTGCGTGCTCGGCGCCGCGCCCGCGCACGCGGAGCGCCTGAAGGATCTCGCGCAGATCCAGGGCGTGCGCGACAACCCGCTGATCGGCTACGGCCTTGTCGTCGGCCTCGACGGCACGGGCGACCAGACGATGCAGACGCCGTTCACGACGCAGACGCTCGCGAACATGCTCGCGAACCTCGGCATCTCGATCAACAACGGTTCGGCGAACGGCGGCCCGTCGTCGCTGAACAACATGCAGCTGAAGAACGTCGCGGCGGTGATGGTGACCGCCACGCTGCCGCCGTTCGCGCGGCCGGGCGAGGCGCTCGACGTGACGGTGTCGTCGCTCGGCAACGCGAAAAGCCTGCGCGGCGGCACGCTGCTGCTCACGCCGCTGAAGGGCGCGGACGGGCAGGTGTATGCGCTCGCGCAGGGCAACATGGCCGTAGGCGGCGCGGGCGCGAGCGCGAACGGCAGCCGCGTGCAGGTGAACCAGCTCGCGGCCGGCCGGATCGTCGGCGGCGCGATCGTCGAGCGGTCGGTGCCGAACGCGGTCGCGCAGATGAACGGCGTGCTGCAGCTGCAACTGAACGACATGGACTACGGCACCGCGCAGCGGATCGTGTCGGCGGTCAATTCGAGCTTCGGCCCCGGCACCGCGACGGCGCTCGACGGCCGCACGATCCAGCTCGCGGCGCCGGCGGATTCCGCGCAGCAGGTTGCGTTCATGGCGCGGCTGCAGAACCTCGACGTGAGTCCGGACAAGGCCGCCGCGAAGGTGATCCTGAACGCGCGCACAGGCTCGATCGTGATGAACCAGATGGTCACGCTGCAAAGCTGCGCGGTCGCGCACGGCAACCTGTCGGTGGTCGTCAACACGCAGCCGGTGGTGTCGCAGCCGGGGCCGTTCTCGAACGGGCAGACGGTGGTCGCGCAGCAGTCGCAGATCCAGTTGAAGCAGGACAACGGCGCGCTGAAGATGGTGACGGCCGGCGCGAATCTCGCCGACGTCGTGAAGGCGCTGAACACGCTCGGCGCGACGCCGGCGGACCTGATGTCGATCCTGCAGGCGATGAAGGCGGCCGGCGCGCTGCGCGCCGATCTGGAGATCATCTAAATGTCAGCGAACCTTCCGAACGCAAACGACCTCACGCAGCGCTTCGCGCTCGACGTGCAGGGTTTCGATGCGCTGCGCGCGCAGGCGAAGCAGTCGCCGCAGGCCGGCGCGAAGGCGGTGGCCGGCCAGTTCGACGCGATGTTCACGCAGATGATGCTCAAGAGCATGCGCGACGCATCGCCCGACGGCGGGCTGCTCGATTCGCACACGTCGAAGATGTACACGTCGATGCTCGACCAGCAGCTCGCGCAGCAAATGTCGAAGCGCGGGATCGGCGTCGCCGACGCGCTGATGAAGCAGTTGCTGCGCAACGCGGGGCAGGGAACCGGCGCTGACACGACCGCGGACGCCGGCGCGGCCGGGCTCGGCGCGGCCGACTTCGGTGCGTCCGGCAACGAAGGCAGCCTCGCCGCGATGAACGCGATGGCGAAGGCCTACGCGAACGCGGCGAACAACGGCGCGCTCGCCGGTGCGCGCGGCTACTCGGCCGGCAGCGCGCTGACGCCGCCGGTCAAGGGTGCGAGCGGCGTGCAGGACGCCGACGCATTCGTCGATCGTCTTGCGGGCGCCGCGCAGGCGGCGAGCGCGACCACCGGGATTCCGGCGCGCTTCATCGTCGGCCAGGCCGCGCTCGAATCGGGCTGGGGCAAGCGCGAGATCCGCGCGAGCGACGGCTCGACGAGCTACAACGTGTTCGGCATCAAGGCGAACAAGGGCTGGACCGGCCGCACGGTGTCGGCATTGACGACCGAATACGTGAACGGCACGCCGCGCCGCGTCGTCGCGAAATTCCGCGCGTACGATTCGTACGAGCATGCGATGACCGACTATGCGAACCTGCTGAAGAACAACCCGCGCTACGCGGGCGTGCTCAGCGCAAGCCGCAGCGTCGAGGGTTTCGCGCACGGGCTCCAGAAAGCCGGCTACGCGACCGACCCGAATTACGCGAAGAAGCTGATCTCGATCATGCAGCAGATCGGCTGATGGGGCGGGGCCGGCAAGCGTCCCGCCGTTCGCCATTTTTTGCAGTCTTACGGACCGCGCCCGGCGTTAGCCGCGCGCGGTTTCAACGTTTGCGCGAAAAATATCCGCGATTCGATCTAAACTTTCGGTGAGCACTGCCGCTAAGTGTGTGAGACCGCAACCGGGCCCATGTTCTGGCCCGGTTTTACTGCGCACCGGTCATCCGGGCGCCCATGACCAGAAGACCGGCTAGCCATGAATATCGAAACGTCGACCGCTCCGAGCCTGGATGCCGGTCATTCCGGGCCCGACTATGCCCGCCGCAATCCGCTGGAGATCGGCGTGCAGCTGCGCAACCTCGTGAACCGCGGCGACTTCCTGACCGTCCAGTACCCGGGCGGCCAGCTCGTCACGCGCCTGCTCGAGGTCGACGTCGGCGCGCGCACGTTCACGTTCGACTGGGGCGCGCTGTCCGAACAGAACGCCGGCATCCTCGCGGCGTCGCACTGCACGTTTGCTGCCGCGCCGGAAGGCGTGCGCGTCGAATTCACCACCGGCACGCCGCGCGAGACGCGCTACGAAGGGCTGCCCGCGTTCATCGCCGATTTCCCCGACGTGCTGATGTGCATCCAGCGGCGCGAGTATTTCCGCGTCGATGCGCCGATCGTCGATCCGTTCCTGTGCCGCGGCAAGCTGCCGGACGGCGACGGCTTCGTGTTCGAAGTGCACAACCTGTCGCTCGGCGGCGTCGGGCTGCGCACGGCCGACGAACGCGTGGAGGCGCTCGAGGTCGGCACGCTGCTGCCGGAGGTCGAGCTCGAACTGAACGGGCACGGCAAGCTGTCGCTCGACCTGCGCCTCGTGTCGCAGCGGTCGACGCAGATGCCGAACGGTGCGCGGCGCTACCAGCTCGGCTTTCGGTTCATGTCGCTGCCGGGCAGCGCTGAGAACACGCTGCAGCGCCTGATCACGCAGCTCGAGATGAAGCGCCGCTCGCTCGCGCGGGCCTGACGCGCGCTTCGCGGCCCCGCCCGGGGCCGCGCGCCACCGGCGTCGGCACGGGCCGCCGGTGCGCTCGACGGGCGACGCGCGCACGCGCGCCGCACGTGCATTTTTTCCTCAATTTTTTCGATCCGCGGCCGTTATACCGGGAGTCACGCAACCCGGCGGCCGCAGCGCGGCCGGCTCATCAGGATCGCGCATGTCCAACACACTCATGAACCTCGGCGTCAGCGGCCTCAACGCCGCGCTCTGGGGCCTCACGACGACCGGCCAGAACATCAGCAACGCCGCGACGCCCGGCTATTCGGTCGAGCGTCCCGTCTACGCGGAGGCGAGCGGCCAGTACACGTCGAGCGGCTACATGCCGCAGGGCGTGAATACCGTCACCGTGCAGCGGCAGTACAGCCAGTACCTGAGCGACCAGCTGAACAGCGCGCAGTCGCAGGGCGGCGCGCTGTCGACGTGGTATTCGCTCGTCGCGCAGCTGAACAACTACGTCGGCAGCCCGACGGCGGGCATCTCGACCGCGATCACCAGCTATTTCACCGGGCTGCAGAACGTCGCGAACAATGCGTCCGATCCGTCGGTTCGGCAGACCGCGATCAGCAACGCGCAGATTCTCGGCGACCAGCTGAAGGCGGCGGGCCAGCAGTACGACGCGCTGCGCCAGAGCGTGAACACGCAGCTCACCAGCACCGTGTCGCAGATCAACACGTACACCGCGCAGATCGCGCAGCTGAACCAGCAGATCGCCGCGGCGAGCAGCCAGGGGCAGCCGCCGAACCAGCTGATGGACCAGCGCGACCTCGCGGTGTCGAACCTGTCGAGCCTCGCCGGCGTGCAGGTCGTGCGCAACGACAGCGGCTACAGCGTGTTCCTCGCGGGCGGCCAGCCGCTCGTCGTCGCCGACAAGAGCTACCAGCTCGCGACCGTCACGTCGTCGTCCGATCCGAGCGAGCTGACCGTGGTGTCGCAGGGGATCGCCGGCGCGAACCCGCCGGGCCCGAACCAGGCGCTGCCGGATACGTCGCTGTCGGGCGGCACGCTCGGCGGCCTGCTCGCGTTCCGCAACCAGACGCTCGACCCGGCGCAGGCGCAGCTCGGCGCGCTCGCGACCAGCTTCGCCGCGCAGGTCAACGCGCAAAACGCGCTCGGCGTCGACCTGTCGGGCAAGCCGGGCGGCGCATTGTTCACGGTGGCGGCCCCGGCCGTTTATTCGAACCAGGGCAATACCGGCAACGCGTCGCTTGCCGTGTCGTTCGCCAACGCATCGCAGCCGACGACGAGCGACTACACGCTGTCGTATGACGGTACGAACTACACGCTGACCGACCGCGCGAGCGGCGCGGTGGTCGACCAGAAGGCGGGGCCGATGCCGGTGTCTCTCGGCGGGCTCGACTTCTCGTTCTCGTCCGGCGCGATGAATGCCGGCGACCAGTTCACCGTGCTGCCGACGCGCGGCGCGCTGACCGGCTTTGGCCTCGCGACGACGAGCGGCTCGGCGATCGCGGCCGCGTCGCCGGTGGTGGCGGCGGCATCGAGCACCAACATCGGCACGGGCAAGATCGCGCAGGGCGCGGTGAGCGCCGGCTACCAGGTGCCGACGACGCCGACCACGCTGACTTACGACGCGGCGTCGAAGTCGCTGTCGGGCTTCCCGGCCGGCACCACGGTGACGATCGCGGGCACCCCGCCGACCTCGGTGACGATCACGAGCCCGACCGACAGCGTGCCGTACAACGCGTCGGCCGGCGCGAAGCTGACGATCAACAGCACCACGCAGCCGGCTCCGGCTGGCGTGATGAACGGCGTGACGGTCACGCTGTCCGGCGCGCCGTCGGATGGCGACACGTTCACGATCGGACCGTACGCGGGCGGCACGAGCGACGGCTCGAACGCGCTCGCGCTGTCGCAGCTCGTCACCGCGAAGGCGCTTGGCGGCGGCACGACGACGCTGACCGGCGCGTATGCGAACTACGTGAACGCGATCGGCAACACGGCGAGCCAGCTGAAGTCGTCGAGCGCCGCGCAGACGTCGCTCGTCGGCCAGATCACGAGCGCGCAGCAGTCGGTGTCGGGCGTGAACCAGAACGAGGAAGCGGCGAACCTGATGCAGTACCAGCAGCTTTACCAGGCGAACGCGAAAGTGATCCAGACGGCGGCGACGCTGTTCCAGACCGTGCTCGGCCTGTTCAACTGACCGGATTCGAGGGATAGAAGCGATGCGAATTTCCAGCGCCCAGTTCTTCCAGCTGAACGTTTCACAGATGAACGACCAGCAGGCGCAGCTCGCGCAGCTGTACCAGCAGATTTCGAGCGGCACGAGCCTGCAGACGCCGGCCGACAATCCGGTTGGCGCCGCGCAGGCCGTGCAGCTGTCGATGACGTCGGCAACGCTGTCGCAGTACGCGACCAACCAGACCGCCGCGCTCGCGTCGCTGCAGGCCGAGGACCAGGCGCTGCAGAGCGTGAGCGGCGTGCTGACCAGCGTGCAGACGCTCGTCGTGCGCGCGGGCGACGGCTCGCTCGCCGACAGCGACCGTTCGGCCCTCGCGACGCAACTGCAAGGCTATCGCGACCAGCTGATGACGCTGGCGAACTCGAACGACGGCGCCGGCAACTATCTGTTCGCCGGCCTGAACAATTCGTCCGCGCCGTTTACGAGCAGCCCGAACGGCAGCGTCAGCTACGTCGGCGACTCGGGCACGCGCCAGGTGCAGATCGCCGATTCGAGCAGCGTGTCGCAGGGCGACACCGGTTCGGCGGTGTTCATGTCGGTGCCGTCGCTCGGCAGCGCGCAGGTGCCGTCGGCCGGCGCCGCCAACGTCGGCACCGGCGCGATCTCCGCGGTGACGGTGACGGACCCGTCCGTTGCGACCAACGACCACCATTTCACGATCACGTTCGGCGGCACGCCCGCCGCGCCGACCTACACGGTGACCGACAGCTCGGCCAAGCCGCCGACCACGACGCCCGCGCAGGCATATACGTCGGGTGCGTCGATCGCGCTCGGCAGCGGGATGACGGTGGCCGTATCGGGCACGCCGAGCGCCGGCGATACGTTCGCCGTGACGCCCGGCCCGCAGGCGAGCGGCGGCGCGGACATCTTCTCGACGCTCGACTCGATGATCTCGGCGCTGAAGACGCCGGTGACCGGCAATCCTGTCGCGGCCGTGTCGCTGCAGAATGCGCTGATGACCGGCTCGATCAAGCTCGGCAACACGATGCGCAACGTGACGACGATCCAGGCATCGGTCGGCGGCCGCGAGCAGGAAGTGAAGGCGATGCAGGCGGTCAACCAGACCGCGTCGCTGCAGACGACCAGCAATCTGACCGACCTGACCAGCACCAACATGGTCACGACGATCAGCCAGTACCTGCAGGTCCAGAACGCGCTCACGGGCGCGCAAAAGGCTTACGTGCAGTTGCAGAACCTGTCGCTGTTCCAGTACATCAATCCGTGATGTCCGCGGCGGCCGCGTCGATGTGAGCGCACGCTCACGTCGCGCGATGCGCCGCGCGGCCGCCGCCGCTTGCCGGCGTGTGCCGCTGTCGCTGTCGCTGCCGCTCCGTGTCGTGTCGTGTCGTGTCGTGTCGGTTCGCCGTGCGCGGCCGTTGCCCGGGCGCGGCGCGCTTGCCAGCCCCATTTCCGCTCCGTAAACTCGCGCCAGATTCCAGACCGGCGCACCGTCCGCAGCCGGCGATCGACAGGAGCCCCTTTCCCCATGTCCGATTCCTACTTCCCGCGCTGGCGGGTGCAATCGCCCGGCGCCGCGCGCGTGGTCGGTCCCGACGAACGCCTCGCTTGGCCGCAGATGGTCGCGATGGGCGTGCAGCACGTCGTCGCGATGTTCGGCTCGACCGTGCTTGCGCCGCTGCTGATGGGCTTCGATCCGAACCTGTGCATCTTCATGTCGGGCGTCGGCACGCTGCTGTTCTTCGTGCTCGTCGGCGGCCGCGTGCCGAGCTACCTCGGCTCGAGCTTCGCGTTCATCGGCCTCGTGATCGCGGTGACGGGCTACGGCGGCAGCGGTCCGAACCCGAACATCCCCGTCGCGCTCGGCGGGATCATCGCGTGCGGCGTCGTGTACGTCGCGCTCGGCGCGCTCGTGCAGGCGATCGGCACGCGCTGGATCGAGACGCTGATGCCGCCCGTCGTCACCGGCGCGGTGGTTGCGGTGATCGGGCTGAACCTCGCGCCGATCGCGGTCAAGGGCGTGTCGGCGTCGACTTTCGATTCGGTGATGGCGCTCGTCACGGTGCTGTGCGTCGGCGGCGTCGCGGTATTCGCGCGCGGGATGGTGCAGCGCCTGCTGATCCTCGTCGGGCTCGTGATCGCGTACGCGATCTACGCGGTCGCGACCAACGGGCTGGGCCTCGGCAAGCCGATCGATTTCGCGATCGTCGCGCATGCCGCGTGGTTCGGCGTGCCGGGCTTCCGCGCGCCGGTGTTCGATCCGCACGCGATGCTGATGCTCGCGCCGATCGCGGTGATCCTGGTCGCGGAGAACCTCGGCCACATCAAGGCCGTCAGCGCGATGACGGGCACCAACCTCGACCGCTACGTCGGCCGCGCATTCATCGGCGACGGGCTCGCGACGATCGTGTCGGGCAGCGTCGGCGGCACGGGCGTGACGACCTACGCGGAGAACATCGGCGTGATGGCCGTCACGCGCATCTATTCGACGCTGGTGTTCGCGGTCGCCGCGCTGATCGCGATCGGGCTCGGCTTCTCGCCGAAATTCGGCGCGGTGATCCAGACGATTCCGGGCCCGGTGCTCGGCGGTGTGTCGATCGTCGTGTTCGGGCTGATCGCGGTGACCGGCGCGCGGATCTGGGTCGTCAACAAGGTCGACTTCTCCGACAACCGCAACCTGATCGTCGCGGCCGTCACGCTGGTGCTGGGCGCCGGCGACTTCTCGCTGAAGTTCGGCGGCTTCGGCCTCGGCGGAATCGGCACCGCGACGTTCGGCGCGATCATCCTGTACGCGCTGCTGCGCAAGGAAAAGGAACCGGGGCCGGTGGTGTGACGCGGGCTTCGCGGCACGCACGCGACAACGATTCCGCAGCGGGATCGCATGTGTCGCATGCCGATCGGTTTCATTCGGGCAACGTGCGGCGTGCAGCGAAAAGGGCGGCAGGCCGCGCATCGCGGCCGTGTCGATCAGGTGCCGGCGGCGTCGCGCGTCACGTGTGCACGTTCGATTGCGCGGCGAGCCACGCACAGAACTGGGCGACGAGCGGATCGTCGGCGCGCGCGCCCGGCGCGATCCACCAGTAGCTGCGCGTCGCGATGCGCGGCCCATCGAGCGGCATCACGAGGCGGCCGCTCGCGAGCTCGTCGTCGATCAGCGGCAGCGGGCCGAGCGCGACGCCGAGCCCGTCGACGGCGGCTTGCAGTGCCAGGTAGAAGTGGTCGAACGACTGCCGCTTGCGGCCCTTCATCGCGACACCGGCCGCCGCGAACCAGTCGCGCCAGCCTTCGGGCCGCGTATCCGAATGCAGCAGCACATGCCGCGCGAGATCGTCCGCGCGGGCAATCGGCGCGCGCTTGAGCAGCGCGGGGCTGCACACCGGAATCACGCTTTCGTCGAGGAAGTGGCCGCTCGTGCAGTTCGGCCAGTGGCCGGGGCCGCGGCGGATTGCGACGTCGAAGCCGTCGAGCGTGTCGAGCGGCGCGTTCGACGTGGACAGCTTCAGCTCGACGTTCGGCACGTCGCGCTGGAACCGCGACAGCCGCGGCAGCAGCCATTTCATCGCGAAGGTCGGCAGCGCGTTGATGCGCAGCACGCGCGCGGCACCGGTGTGGCGCAACTGTTCGGTGGCAAGCGCGATGCTGTCGAACGCGGCGCGCACGGTGTCCAGATAGCGGCGGCCTTCGTCGGTGAGCTTCACGCGCTTGCCGTACCGGTGGAACACCGGCTTGCCGAGCCACGCCTCGAAGCCGGCGATCTGCCGGCTGATGGCACCATGAGTCACATGCAGCTCGTCGCCGGCGGCGCTGAAGCTTTCGTGTCGTGCCGCTGCTTCAAAGGCCCGAAGCGCGGAAAAAGGCGGGAGGTCGCGTGCCATGCTTGTGATTCTAGATCACAAGGCGACGCCGAGAAAATCGTTTTGCCGCAATCCGCAACGGCGGTAACCTCGGGGCATCGTTTGTTGAGGATCCCCATGCAATCCGTCTCTCCGCCGTCCGCCGCATCCGCACGCCGGATCGGCCTCGCCGAGCTGTTCACCGGCTTCCTGTCGCTCGGCCTGATGTCGTTCGGCGGCGCGCTGCCGTTCGCACGGCGCACGATCGTCGAGCAGCGCAAATGGCTCACCGCCGACGAATTCACCGATCTGCTCGGGTTGTGCCAGTTCCTGCCGGGCGGCAACGTGATCAACCTGTCGGTGGCGGTCGGCATGCGCTTTCGCGGCGTCGCCGGCGCGTTCGCCGGCATTCTCGGGCTGATCGCGGGCCCGACGCTCGTCGTCGTCGCTCTGGGCGTGCTGTACGCGAAGACGCAGGGCGATCCGCGCGTGCAGCACCTGTTCGGCGGCCTCGCCGCCGCGGCGGCGGGCCTGCTCGTCGCGATGGCGGTGAAGGTCGCGAAGCCGCTGCTGCGCGCGCCGCGCACGGCGGCCGCAATCGCCGTGTTCGCGTTCGTCGCGATCGCGGGGCTGCGAATCCCGCTGCTGACGACGATGCTCGTGCTGACGCCCGTCAGCATCTGGCTTGCATCGCGGCATCGCGACCCGCGGGCGCCGCAGCGCACCGGCGCGCGCGACGGAGGCCGCTGATGAACGATACGCTGATCGCAATCGCGACGATCTTCAGCCAGCTGTCGCTGCTCGCATTCGGCGGCGGCAACACGATTCTGCCGGAGATGCAGCGGCAGGTCGTCGACGTGCATCACTGGATGAGCGCGCACGAGTTCACCGCGCTGTTCGCGCTCGCGCAGGCAGCGCCGGGGCCGAACATGATGATCGTGTCGCTGGTCGGCTGGCATGTGGCGGGCTGGTCCGGGCTGCTCGTCGCGTCTGTCGCGAAGTTCGGGCCGTCGTCGATCGTCACCGTGCTTGCGTTGCATGCGTGGGAGCGCTTTCGCGACCGGCCGTGGCGCCGCTACGTGCAGCAGGGGCTGATGCCGATCACGGCGGGGCTCGTCGCTGCCAGCGCGGTACTGATCTCGGAAGCGTCGAACCGCACCGCGATCCAGTGGGGCATCACCGCCGCCTGCGCTGTGCTTGCGTGGTGCACGCGCATCCATCCGTTGTGGCTGCTCGCGGGCGGCGCGCTGATCGGGCTCACCGGCATCGGTCAGTGAGCGGCGGCCGGCGCGCGGCCCGGCGCGGACGCCGGCCGGACGCGCGCGAACGCTATGGCGACGCCGGCCGGTCGCCGTTCACGAGGCCGAGCAGCCGGCCGCGCTCACCGCCGACATCGTCGGTCGCGGCCGGCCAGTCCACGACGTAACCGGCCTCCAGCGCGTCGCGCATGATCGCGTCGTAATCGGCCTTGGCGAGCCGGCCGTCGCCGCGCAATGCGTCGGCGACCTCGTGCTTCAGTTTCGACGTCAACGACGGGTACGCTGCCACCAGTGCCGCATACTGGCGCGCGTCGATTTCGCCCGACTCACGCTCGAACGCCCACACAGCCACCAGCGCGATCGCGACCAGCGGGATCACGGTGTAGCGCAGGAAGAACTTCGCGAGTGTCATCGGATTCGGCTTCGTGTCGAAAGGGGGCCGCGGGGTTCGGCCAAGCGTGGCGCGGGCGGCTGGCGCGCCGGTTGGCGGGGGGCCGCCGCGCAACAGGGCCGCCGAAGTCGGCCGGTATACTCGTCGGGTTTCTCGGCGCCGTTATCCGCGACGGCGTTCAATGCTCGCGCCGTGCCACAAGGGGTGCGCGCCCGACGCCGAGCATTATATTGGCGCGTCGGGCAAGACGGCCGAGTCGGGCGCATCCGACGCGCTCGCGAGTCAGCGTCGGGCGCCGCAGGAACCGATGAATCTCGCGCCACCCGCCGCGTGCGGCCGGGCGGCGCGCCATACGGGAGGATCGATGAATCTCGACGGCGCCAGCCGCAATCTCACCGTCGCCGCGCTGCTCACGCTGTCGGGCGGCTATCTCGACGCATATACGTACGTTGGCCACGGCCACGTGTTCGCGAACACGATGACCGGCAACGTTGCGCTGCTCGGCATCAACCTGTCGGCCGGCGAATGGGCGGCCGCGCTGCATCACGTGCCGCCGCTCGGCGGCTTCGTGGTCGCGGTGTTCGTTGCGCACCTGCTCGGTCTCGCCGCGCAGCGCGGCTGGATGCGTCATACGGCCTTCGTGAGCCTCATCGTCGAGATCGCGTTTCTCGGCGTCGCCGCGAGCGGGCTCGTCGGCGCATCGAGCGCGTGGCTGATTCCCGGCATCTCGTTCGTCGCGACGCTGCAGACGCTGTCGTTCACCCATCTCGAGGAACTGTCGTACACGTCCGTGATGACGACCGGCAACCTGCGGCGCGCCGCGCAAAAGCTGTTCGTCGGGCTGATTCCGCGCTATGACGCGGGGGCGCTGCACGACTCGGCGTTGCTCGCGACGATCAGTTTCTGCTTTCTGGCCGGCGCGGTGGTCGGGGGCTTCGTCACGCGGCTCGTGCCCGATGTCGCGCTGTGGGGCGCGGTGCTGTTGCTCGTCGGCGCATTTGCGGAGATCGTGCGGCGCGCGAGGCGGCGCGCGGGCGATGGTGGCGGCAGCGCGATCGGCGCCGAAAGCGCCGGCAGCAGCGGCAGCAGCGGGAGCGACGGAAGCACCGGAAGCACCGGAAGCACTGGAAGCACTGGAAGCACTGGAAGCACTGGAAGCACTGGAAGCACTGGAAGCACTGGCAGCACTGGCAGCACTGGCAGCACTGGCAGCACTGGCAGCACTGGCAACACCGATGGCACCGGCAGCACCGACGGACACCGCGACGACCGGCCGCCGCGGCCGGCCGCCTGACGCGCGGCCAGCCGGTTTTCTTGCGACGCGCTTCGTCGCCACGCCGCGCGCGATCCTTACAGCCCCGCCCCGGCCTCGACCGCGCCACCGGCGCGCACCACGGGAAAACGTTGTTCCCGGACGACAAACGCGCGCCGCCGGGCTTTTCAATTTCTTTCAGGCTGCGCACTCGTCTTATGATTCAGCCCACATCGCGCGCGCCATGAGCGCGTCCGATCCCCACCCGGCTGCGCACGCGGCCGGCCATGAATGGAGACACCTACAAAAAGGAAAGCTCATGAAGCAGACCACCCGACTCGCAGCCATCGCAGGGGGCGCGGCGCTGGCCTTCGCCAGCCAGTACGCAGCCGCACAAAGCTCGGTCACGCTCTGGGGCGTCGCCGACGCCAGCATCCGTTATCTGACCAACGCCAACGCGAAGAACGACGGCCTGCTGTCGATGACCAACGGCGCGATCACGAACAGCCGCTTCGGCATCTACGGCACCGAAGATCTCGGCGGCGGCCTGAAGGCCGTGTTCAACCTCGAAAGCGGCGTGAACCTGCAGAACGGCGCGTTCGCCGACAGCGGCCGCCTGTTCAACCGCGCAGCGTACGTCGGCCTGCAGAGCCCGTACGGCACGGTCACGCTCGGCCGTCAGAAGACGCCGCTGTTCGACCTGCTCGCCGACACCTACGATCCGCTGACGGTCGGCAACTACCTCGAAAACGCGTGGCTGCCGGTCGCACTGGGCGGCGGCCTGTATGCGGACAACCAGATCAAGTACACGGGCAAGTTCGCGGGCCTGACCGCGAAGGCGATGTACTCGACGGGTACGAACTACGAATCGACCGGCGCGGGCGGGTTCTCGGGCCAGATTCCGGGCTCGCTCGGCAAGGGCAATGCATGGGGCGTGTCGCTGTCGTACGTGATGGGCCCGCTCAGCATCGCGGCCGGCGCGCAGCAGAACAGCGACAACTCCGCACGCAAGCAGACGATCTACCACGCGAACGTCGTGTACGCGTTCAGCAAGGCGAAGGTCTATGCGGGCTACCTGCGCTCGAAGGACGACACCGGTTTCGTCGACAGCCTGCTCGCGCAGCAGTCGATTCCGGTCGCGAAGGGCACGGGCCGCATCGACGACGGTCCGTTCGCGGGCGTGAGCTGGCAGGTCAGCACGCCGCTGACGCTGACGGGCGCGTTCTACTACGACCACATGCGCAATGCGATGACCACGAACGGCACGCTCGCGAGCGGCAACCGCTACGCGATCGTCGGGATCGCCGAATACGCACTGAGCAAGCGTACGGAAATCTACGGCACCGTCGACTTCAACAAGACGAACGGCGCGGCGAACGTCGAACTGCCGGGCCGCAGCAACCAGACCGGCATCGCGATCGGCTTGCGCAATATCTTCTGACGAAAGTCGGAACGTACGCGCCGGCTGCGGCTCGGCGCGCATCGAAGAGGCTCTCGCGGGAGCCTCTTTTTTTTCGTCACGCGACGTTCATGCGCGCGCACGACTATTCAGCGATCGCTCCATCGGGACCGGCCGCGGCGTAAGCGTTCCGTCGGGATTCCAGAACATACTTTGACAGTACGCGCGAAGCGTTTCGGCTACGCTGCGTGCAGGGTTCGCCGCGTGCGGCAGCGCACCTGCGCGCGACGCTCCGCCGTACGTTTCACGTGCGGCCGGACTCGCGCGTAACTTGTGTATCCGGTGATGACAAACGCGGTTCACCGGTTTTTTTCGTGGGACGATGCGCTCACGATTTTCTTGAAAGGGGATGACGATGGGTATCCTGAACACCGTGGGTGAAATCGCTGGCGCCGTGGCCGCAGTCGAGGCAGCGGAGAAGGTCGATCCGGATGCGGGCTTGCTGACGAAGGCGGCGGCAGCCGTCGCCGGCTTCAAGGGCGCGGAGGCGATCGAAGGCATGCTCGAGAAGAAGGAAGAGCAGCCGCAGCAGGCAGACGACACGCAGGCGACGGACGGCAGCGACACGTCGCAGGCTTGAGCATGGCGGCTGGTTCCGCCGCAGGCGCGCCGTTCGCGCGCCCGGGCGGACCGGTGCCGCGCGGCCGGCAGGCCGGGCATGTGGTCGATCGGTGACGCATGGCACACCCGCCAGCCGGTTTGACCGGCGAGAGGCCACGTCTCTCGCCGTTTTTTATCGCGCACGCGTGACGCGGCGCGACATTCCGCACGAATTCCCGAATCTTGTTATCGTGCCGTCATCCGAACTGCGATGAGGGCTTGCGATGGATTTCGACTACGACCTGTTCGTCATCGGGGCCGGCTCCGGCGGCGTGAGGCTCGCCCGGATGTCGGCGTCATACGGCGCGCGCGTCGGCATAGCGGAAGAGGAACAGATCGGCGGTACCTGCGTACTGCGCGGCTGCATCCCGAAGAAGCTGCTCGTCTACGCATCGCACTACCCGCACGAGATCGACGACGCGAAGGGCTTCGGCTGGACCTTCGGCGCCGGCTCGCTCGACTGGCCCGCGCTGATCGCCGCGAAGGATCGCGAGATCAACCGGCTCAGCGGCATCTACATCAACCTGCTGCGGCAATCCGGCGTCGACATGCACGCCGGGCGGGCGACGCTCGTGGACGCGCATACGGTCGCAGTCGGCGAACGCACGATCCGCGCGCGCCACATCGCGATCGCCACCGGCTCGCGACCGGTGCTGCCGCCGCGGCCCGGCATCGAGCACGCGATCACGTCGCGCGAGGCGCTGTCGCTCGCGCAGCTGCCCGCGCGCATCGCGGTGGTCGGCGGCGGCTATATCGCGGTCGAGTTCGCGGGCATCTTCAACGGCTTCGGCAGCCACGTCGATCTGTTCTATCGCGGCGACAAAATCCTGCGCGGCTTCGACGACGACGTGCGGCAATTCCTGACCGACGAGATGACGAAGCAGGGTGTCGCGATCCACGCGCACGCGGTAGTCGAATCGATCGCGCGCGCGGACGACGGCACGCTGACCGTGCGCGTCGGCGACGCAACGCACGGCCCGTACGACGCCGTGCTCTACGCGACGGGCCGCGTGCCGAACGTCGACGGAATCGGGCTCGAACGCGCGGGCGTGCTGCTCGACGCGCGCGGCGCGATCGCGGTCGATGCGTATTCGGCGACGTCGGTGCCGTCGATTCATGCGATCGGCGACGTGACGTCGCGGCCGCAGCTCACGCCCGTCGCGACGCGCGACGGCGCACTGCTCGCACGCACGCTGTTCGGCGGGTCGCGCGTCGCGACCGATCACGCGTACGTGCCGTCGGCCGTGTTCAGCCAGCCCGAGGTCGCGACGGTCGGGCTCACCGAGGCCGACGCGCGCCGGCTGCACGACGCCGTCGACATCTACCGCACATCGTTCAAGGCGCTGCGTCACACGCTGTCGGGGCGCGACGAACGCACGCTGATGAAGCTCGTCGTCGAGCGCGACAGCCAGCGGGTGATCGGCGCGCACATGGTGGGCCGTGACGCGGGCGAGATCATCCAGGGGATCGCGATCGCGATCCGTGCGGGCGCGACGAAAGCGCAGTTCGACGACACGATCGGCATTCACCCGACGGCCGCCGAGGAGTTCGTGACGATGCGGCAGAAGGTGGGCGACTAGCGGGAGTCGGCGCGCCGGCTCGCGGGCCGGCGCGGCGTTGTGCGGACGTCGTCGTCGCACGCGACATAGCACGGGATCGGCAGCGCTGCGTAAAAGCTCGTCAATTCTTATCAGGAAATGCCCGTCTCGATAATCAGTCTTGGTATGATCGGCCAAAATCATATACGGGGCCGATCATGCGCGATCAACAGCGCAGCAAGCACAATCACGGGGTAACCGGCGCACGCGGCATTGTCCGGCGATGCGCCGCGCATCTTCACCTGGCCGCAACACGCCTGTTGCGCGCTCTTTCCTGTCGCATGCCGTCACCTCCATCGCCGTCCGGGCGATGAAGTCGCGCGCGCCGGTGTCGGCCCCGGCCGTTTCGATCACCGCAACAACCGCCGGTTCGTCAGCGAGCCTGTGCACCGGCGTGCCCGTCTCGGGCCATCTTTTCACGCAAGGAGACCAGCAGTGAACATTCAGACTCGACGCACCGTTCTCGTGGCGGCGGCGCTCGTCGCGGCGCTGTCGGGCTGCGCGACCGAATCGTCGCGCACGCTCGACGTGCCGGTCGTGAGCAGCGCGCAGAAGCCGTACGCGGGCAAGCCCGTCGCGATCGCGGTCGGCAAGTTCGACAACCGCTCGAGCTACATGCGCGGCATCTTCTCCGACGGCATCGACCGCCTCGGCGGCCAGGCGAAGACGATTCTCGTCACGCGCCTGCAGCAGAGCCGCCGCTTCAACGTGCTCGATCGCGAGAACCTCGAGGAGATCAAGCAGGAAGCCGGGTTCATGAAGAAGGCGCAGGCCGTGAAGGGCGCGAACTACGTGGTGACCGGCGACGTGACCGAGTTCGGCCGCAAGGATGTCGGCGATCACCAGCTGTTCGGGATTCTCGGCCGCGGCAAGACGCAGGTCGCATACGCGAAGGTCAACCTGAACATCGTCGACACGACGACGTCGGAAGTGATTGCGTCGAGCCAGGGCGCGGGCGAATTCAGCTTGTCGAACCGCGAGGTGATCGGCTTCGGCGGCACGGCCGGCTACGACTCGACGCTCAACGGCAAGGTGCTGGATCTTGCGATCCAGGAAGCCGTGAACCACCTCGTCGACCAGGTCGACGCCGGCGCACTGAAGGCGTCGAAGTAAGCGTCGCGGCGACCATCGCCGCATAGGCCGCAGCGCGCGCCGGGACCGGCGCCGCGCTGGACCGATTCACCACGACATCAATCAAAAGAGAACAGACCATGAAACGGGGTAACTGGCTGCCGGCAACGGCCGCCGCCTTGCTGCTCGCCGGCTGCGCGAGCTCCACGCCGCCGCTTTATCAGTGGACCGGCTATCAGCCGCAGGTGTACGAATACTTCAAGGGGCAAAAATCGCCTCAGGAGCAGATCGACGCGCTCGAAAAGGCGCTGCAGGAAATCCGTGCGAAGGGCCACAAGCCGCCGCCGGGCTTCCACGCGCATCTGGGCATGTTGTACGCGAGCGTCGGCAGCGAGCAGCAGGCCGAACAGGAACTGCAGGCCGAGAAGCAGCTGTTCCCGGAATCGTCGACTTACATGGATTTCCTGCTGAAGAAAAAGACCGGCGCGCCGAAAACCGCGGACCAGAAGGCCACGCAAGCGATCGCCGGCCAGAAGGATCCTGCTCCGACCACCGCCAAACAGTAACGCGCCCGCCATGTTCAAGACACTCTCATTCAAGCTGCTGTCCGTGCTGTCGATCGTCGCGCTGCTGAGCGCATGCGCGCAGCCGGTGAAACGACCCGACTACACGGCGTTCAAGAAGAGCCAGCCGCGCTCGATTCTCGTGCTGCCGCCGCTCAACGAGACGTCCGACGTCGCGGCAACCTACGGGATGCTGTCGCAGATGACGCTGCCGCTCGCCGAATCGGGCTACTACGTGGTGCCGGTCGCCGTGATGGACGAAACGTTCAAGCAGAACGGCCTGACCAATGCGGCCGAGATCCAGCAGACGCCGCCCGCGAAGCTGCGCGAAATCTTCGGTGCGGACGCCGCGCTGTATTCGAAGGTGTCGCAGTACGGCACCGTCTACCGGGTTCTGGCGAGCGCGACGGTCGTGTCGGCTTCGGCGAAGCTCGTCGACCTGCGTACCGGCGACGTGCTGTGGCAGGGGCGCGCGAGCGCGAGCAGCGACGAGGGCGGCAACAACGGCGGCGGCAGCCTGATCGGCATGCTCGTGGTGGCCGCGGTCAAGCAGATCGCGAACACGCTGATGGATCAGAGTCACGACGTTGCCGCGTTCACCAGCACGCGACTGCTGTCGGCCGGCCCGCCGAACGGGCTGCTGTACGGCCCGCATTCGCCGAAGTACGGGACGGACTGAGCGGGGCCGGGCGTGCGGGCGCTTCATGTGTGCGTCGCGCCCGCGTCTTGCGATCCGATCGAACGGCTGCGCCGCGTGCGCAGCCGTTTTTCGTTTGCGCGGCGGCGCGCGGCGCGCGTGGGCCGCAACCACCGACACATCGCCACGCAGTGCCGCTCAATGCGCGTTCAATGCACGCCGAACGCATCGAGCAGCCGGTACCAGCTCATCGCAAGCACGAGTGCCGGCGTGCGCAGCGCCGCGCCGCCGGGGAAGTCGCGATGCCGAATCTTGCCGAACAGGTCGAAGCGGCTCGCCTGGCCGTCGATTGCTTCCGCGATCAGCTTGCCCGCAAGCGCGGTCGTATTCACGCCGTGCCCCGAGAAGCCCTGCGCGAAATACATCGTCGGCGCGACGCGCCCGAAGTGCGGCGCGCGATTCATCGTGATGTCGACGAAACCGCCCCACGCGTAGTCGACCTTCACGTCCGCGAGCTGCGGGAATGTCTTGAGCATGTCCGCGCGCATCGCCGCCGCGAGGTCGCGCGGCGGCCGCGTCGAATAGCTGACCTTGCCGCCCCATATGAGCCGCGTGTCGGGCGCCGGCCGGAAATAGTCGAGCACGAAGCGGCTGTCGCACACCGCCGCGTGCGCGGGCATCAGCGCGGCGGCGCGCGCTTCGCCGAGCGGCTCCGTCGCGATCACGTACGTGCCGACCGGCATGATCTTCTTCGACAAGGCGGGTGCCAGCGTGCCGACATAGGTGTTGCAGGCGAGCACGACGAAGCGCGCACGCACGTGGCCGTTCGCGGTTTCGACGACGTGGCCGCCCGCGACGTCGCGCACGCGCGTCACGCAGCTGTCCTCGTGGATCCGCACGCCCGCGCCGGTCGCCGCGCGCGCGAGCCCGAGCGTGTAGTTCAGCGGATGCAGGTGGCCGCTGTCGGGATCGTAGAGGCCGCCGCGATAGCGCTCCGACTGTACGTAGTCGCCGAGTTCGTCCGCTTCGACGAAATGAAAGCGGTCGTGGCCGAAGCGCTTCGCGGCATCGTCGCGCCAGCGCTTCAGCGCATCTGCGTCGCGCTCGGTGTTGGCGGCCGTGAGATAGCCGGGCACGAGCGCGCAGTCGATCGAATGCCGTTCGATGCGCGACTTCACGAGCGACAGCGTTTCGAGTCCCATGTCCCAGATCCGCTTCACGTCGCCTTCCGGCATGAAGTGCGCGAACGTGTCGATGTCGCACGCGAAGCCGCCGATCAGCTGCCCGCCGTTGCGCCCGCTCGCCGCCCATCCGACCCGTGACGCCTCCAGCACGGTCACCGAATGGCCGCGTTCGGCAAGGTTGAGCGCGGCGGACAAGCCGGTCAGGCCTGCGCCGATCACGCACACGTCGGCGTCGGCCGCGCCGGCGAGCGGTGCATGGCGGGTCGTATCGTTGATGGTCGCCGCGTAGTACGACGCGGCGTGCGGCTGGTTGGCGAATGTCTGCATGGTCGAATGAGTGGATAACGAAGGCTCAGAACAGCTCGCGCACGCGGTGGTACAGCATCCCGAGCTCGAGTGCGGGCTGCCGCCACGCGTCGCCGCCCGGAAAGCGCCGGTGACGCAGTTGCGCGAACAGGTCGAACGCGCGCGAGTCGCCCGCGATCGCGCCGGCGATCGCGCGCCCGGCGATGCTGGTGAGCGCGACGCCGTGTCCGCTGAAGCCCTGCACGTAGAAGAAGTTCGGATCGAGCGCGCCGAAGTCCGGCGCGCGGTTGCGCGTGACGTCGACGAAGCCGCCCCACGCGTGATCGACGCGTACGTCGGCGAGCTGCGGGAACACGCCGACCATGCGCTGGCGGATCGCTTCGGCGAGCGCGTCGGGCGATGCGCCGGCGGAGTTCGCGCGGCCGCCGAACAACATCCGGTCGTCGGCAGACAGCCGGAAGTAGTCGAGGAAGAAGTTGTTGTCGCACACGGCTTCGCGCTGCGCGATCAGCGCGGCCGCGCGCGCGCGGCCGAGCGCCTCGGTCGCGATGATGTACGACGCGATCGGCGCGATGCGCGCGGCGGTCGCCGCCGGCAGGATGCCGCCGGGGCCCGCGTTGCAGCACGACACGACGAAGCGGCAGCGCACTTCGCCCGACGGCGTGCGCACGACAGGCCGAGCGCCGCGCACGACGTCGAGCGCGGGTGTGTGTGCGTACAGCGCGACGCCTTCGCGGCGCGCGGCATCGGCCAGGCCGAGGCAATACTTGAGCGGATGCAGGTGGCCGGACAGCGGATCGTAGACGCCGGCGAGATAGCGGGACGACGCGACGCGCGCACGGATGTCGCCGGTATCGAGCCACGACAGCGACGGATGGCCCCAGCGCTCGCTCGCGGCGTCCATCCATGCGCGCAGGTCGTCGACGCGGCGCGGCTTCGTCGCGACCGTCAGATAGCCGCGCGTGAAATCGCAGTCGATCCCGTAGCGTGCGATTCGCTCGGCGATCAGCGCGACGCCGTCGAGCGACAGCGACCACGCGGCGCGCGCGCCGGCGGCGCCGAGCTGCTTTTCGATGATTTCGTCTTTCGCGAAGCCGGCGATCGCCTGGCCGCCGTTGCGGCCCGACGCGCCCCAGCCGGGCCGGTGCGCATCGATCACGGCGACCGACAGCCCGCGCGCGCGACAATCGAGTGCGGTCGACAAGCCCGCGAAGCCCGCGCCGATCACGCACACGTCGACGTCGATCGCGTCGTCGAGCACGGCGTCGTCGACCATCGAGCGCGTCGCGGTTGCTTCGTAGTACGAGTCGCGCGCGAGTGCGTCGGCGCGGCGGGTGAAAGACTGCGTCATGAAACCTGCTCCATCGAAAACGGCCGGCGGCGGTGCGCGACGCACCACGCGCCGGCCGGCTGAAACGGCGCGGTGCGCCGTGCTTGCGACACGGCGCCGCGCGCGGCCTGCGTCAGAACGAATAGATGAACTGCGTCGCGAGCAGGTCGTTGGACTTGCCGTACGACCCGTCGTTGCGCAGGAACACCTTGTTGTTCGCCCAGTCGTGCCGGTATTCGACCTTCACCGTGATCTGCTGGGTCGGATAGAACAGCAGGTCGAGCGCGACGTCCTGGCGGATCGCGCCCTTGCAGTCGAAGCCGAGGCCGCCGTTCGCCTTCGACGTCGCGAGACAGTCCGCGTCGACACCGAAGCCGTTGAACGGATCCATCCCGTTGCCGTTCAGCGCGATGCCGCCGCCGCCGCCGCCGTTCTTGCTGTTCACGAGCGCATCGTAGCGCAGCGTCACGCCCATGCGGCCGACCACCGGCGCGTTGAACTTGCGATGCGCGAGCAGCGACAGCCCGTACCACTGCGCGAGCCCGCCGTTGTATGCCGCGTGCTGCTGCTGGCCGTAATCGAGTTCGGCGTTGTACTGGATGTCGGCGAGCGTGTACGTCGCGTCGACTTCGCCGAAGAAGAACGTGCCATAGCCGCTCGGCGCGGCGCCGCCCGGGCCGTAATGGACGACGCCCTGATCGTCGATCGCGCTCCCGAGCGTCTGCCGGCCGATGTTGATCGAGCCGCCGATGTCGAGCGCGCTCGACCACGTGTAGTCCGCGCGCGCGGTGAAGGTCGGCACCTTGTTGCTGGTCGTGATCGGGTCGCCGAGCGCATTGGTGCCCGTCTGCGTGACCGAGCCGTACGTGCGGTACTGTTCGTTGCCGACGAAGAACTTCCACGCCCAGTTGCCCTTCGTGTAGTTCGCACCGGCGCCGACGTAGCTGCCCGGATCGGAGAAGTCGTACAGCAGGTTGTGCGTGAGCGTGAGCATCTGGTTCGACTGCTGCACTTCGTAGCCGCCGAAGCTCGGAATCAGGCCGGCCACGAGCGTGGTCGTCGCGCTGATCGGCACGTTGACGACCGCGGTATTCAGCAGGTTGTCGGTGATCGAGCCGCGCGAGTTCTGCAGCAGCGTGATGCCGTTGCCGCGGTTCGGCATCAGCGTGATCTCGGCCGACGGCGCCATCGGGCCGACGCCGAAGGTCTTCTTGATGTCGAGGTACAGGTCGCCGAACGTGCTGTTGAAATAGTTGTACGCGTTCTCGTGGTTCGCGAACAGGAACGACGACGTGCCGGCCGCGCGGTTGTAGATGTAGGTCGGATCGATGTAGCCGGTGACCGACAGGCCCGCAAGCGGCCCGGTGTTGGCCGCGTCCGTCAGCGAGTCGACCTTCAGCTGCTGGTTCGCGATCTGCTGTTTCATTTCGCTGACTTCGTCGTTTGTCAGCGTCGCCTGTGCGCGGCCGTAGTCCGGCGACGACGGATCGGCGGCCACGATGGCCGGCCGGGCCGCGCTGCCCGCGCCCGCTTGGGCGACTGCGGCGCCGCCCGGTTGCGCGGCGAGCTGCGCCTGCATGGCCTTCATCTGCTTCTGCAGCGCTGCAACCTGCGCCTGCAGCGCCTTGATTTCGGCGGATGTCGAGCTGGCCAGCGCGATGCCCGGCAACGCGCCGGCCACCAGCAGGCAGATCAGTTTCTTCTTCATTGCGGATTCTCCTAGTCGTGCGGCTGTCAAAGTGCGTTTCCGTGGGCGCGCCGCATCGCGCGGCGCGCCGGTCTCGTTATCGATCGATCGGGAGCGGGCGCGTCGTGTCAGGCCGCTGCGAAGGCCGCCTTCATGTCGGCCACGCGGCGCCGCTCGCGCGCGATCATCATCTGGTTCACGACGATCACGCCGATCGTCACCGCGGTGATGAACAGCGTCGCCAGTGCGTTCATTTCCGGGTTCAGGCCGAGCCGCACGCGCGAGAACACCACGAGCGGCAACGTCGTCGAACCGGGCCCCGACAGGAACGCCGACAGCACGAGATCGTCGATCGACAGCGTGAACGACAGCAGCCAGCCGGACAGCAGCGCCTGCGAGATCAGCGGCAGCGTCACCACGAAGAACACCTTCAGCGGCGTCGCGCCGAGATCGAGCGCGGCCTCCTCGAGCGACTTGTTCATCTCCTTCACGCGCGACTGCACGATGATCGCCACGTACGACACGCAGAGCATCACGTGACCGATCCAGATCGTCACCATCCCGCGGCCCTTCGGCCAGCCGAACATCTGCTCGAGCGCGACGAACAGCAGCAGCAGCGAAATCCCCTGGATCACTTCCGGAATCACGAGCGGCGCGTTGATCATTCCGGTGTACAGCGTGAAGCCCTTGAAGCGGCCGAAGCGCGCGAGCACGAAGCCCGCCCACGTGCCGATCGCGACCGACGCGGTCGCCGTCAGCAGGCCGATCTTCAGCGACAGCCACGCGGCGGTCAGCAACTCGTCGTCGTCCAGCAGCGCCGCATACCACTTCAGCGAGAAGCCGGACCACACCGTGACCAGCTTCGATTCGTTGAACGAGTACACGACTAGGCTGATGATCGGGATGTACAGGAACAGGAAGCCGAAGGCGAGGACGCCCGTCGACAGCGGTTTGCTCGGCTTGATCATTTCGCTTCCTCCAGTTCCTTGACCTGGTAGTACTGGAACAGCGCCATCGGCACCAGCAACAGCAGCACCATCGCGACCGTCACCGCGGACGCCATCGGCCAGTCCATGTTGTTGAAGAACTCGTCCCACATCACGCGGCCGATCATCAGCGTGTCGGCGCCGCCGAGCAGCTCCGGAATCACGTACTCGCCGACCGCCGGAATGAACACCAGCAGGCTGCCGGCGATGATCCCGTTCTTCGACAGCGGCAGCGTGATGCGCGTGAACGCGACCCACGGCTTCGCGCCGAGGTCGTACGCGGCCTCGAGCAGCGTGAGGTCCATCTTCACGAGGTGCGCGTACAGCGGCATCACCATGAACGGCAGGTACGAATAGACCATCCCGATATAGACGCCCGCGTCGCTGTGATAGAGCCGCAGCGGCGTGTGGATGATGCCGAGCGCGATCAGCGCATGGTTCAGGAGGCCGTCGTCCTTCAGGATCCCGATCCACGCGTACACGCGGATCAGGAACGACGTCCAGAACGGCAGCATCACGGCCATCATCAGCACGTTGCGCCGGCCCGGCTCCGAGCGCGCGATGTAGTACGCCATCGGATAGCCGATCAGCAGGCACAGCAGCGTCGACACGGCGGCCATCTTCAGCGAGCTGAGGTAGGTCGCGATGTACAGGTCGTCCCGCAGCAGGAACGCGTAGTGAGACAGCTGCAGCGCGAAGTGCACGACGCCGTCCTTGATCTCGACGAGCGACGTGTACGGCGGGATCCCCATCACCTGGTCGGCGAAGCTGATCTTGAACACCAGCACGAACGGCAGCGCGAAGAAGATCGTGAGCCACAGGAACGGCACGCCGATCGCGACGCTGCGGCCCGACGGAAGGAAGCGCGACAGCGCGGCGAAGCGGCTGCGGCGCGGTGCAGGGCGCGTCGCGACGGCGGCGCCGTTCGAAACCGGCGCGGGCGGTGTGGAAGCGGAAGTTCTGATCATGGCGTCCTCACTGCGTCAGCACGACGCCGCTTGCCGGCGACCACGACACGAACACGTCGTCGTTCCACGACGGCGCACCATCGTGCATCAGGTGCGAGCTCGGCAGGTTCGACACGACGGTCTTGCCGCTCGGCAGGCGCACGTGATACAGCGAGTAGCTGCCCATGTACGCGATGTCGGTCACGACGCCGCGCGCCCAGTTGTGATGGGAGCCCGGCTTGTCGCGCGACACGTGCACGCGTTCGGGACGCACCGAGATGCCGACCGGCATCCCGAGCGGGCCGGTCACGCCGTGGCTCACGTACATGCGCGCTTCGAGATCGTCGCTCTCGACGAAGATGTGATCCGGTTCGTCCTCGACGACGCGGCCTTCGAACAGGTTCGTCGAGCCGATGAACTCCGCCGAGAAGCGGCTGTTCGGGTATTCGTACACTTCACCGGGGGTGCCGATCTGAACGATCTTGCCCTCGCTCATCACCGCGAGGCGGCTCGCCATCGTCATCGCTTCTTCCTGGTCGTGCGTGACCATCACGCAGGTCACGTCGACCTTCTCGATGATGTTCACCAGTTCGAGCTGGGTCTTCTGGCGAATCTTCTTGTCGAGCGCGGACATCGGCTCGTCGAGCAGCAGGAGCTTCGGGCGCTTCACGAGCGAACGCGCGAGCGCGACACGTTGCTGCTGGCCGCCGGACAATTGATGCGGCTTGCGCTTCGCGTACTTGCTCATCTGCACGAGCGCGAGCGCATCGGCCACGCGCTCCTTGATCTCGTTTTTCGGCGTCCCCTCCTGCTTCAGCCCGAACGCGACGTTCGATTCGACCGACATGTGCGGAAACAGCGCATACGACTGGAACATCATGTTCACCGGACGGCGGTACGGCGGCAGCGACGCGAGGTCTTCGCCGTCGACGAAGATCCTGCCGGACGTGGCCGTCTCCAGCCCGGCGAGCATGCGCAAGAGCGTCGACTTGCCGCAGCCCGAGCTGCCGAGCAGCGCGAACAGTTCGTTCTTCGCGATCGTCAGATTCACGTTGTCGACGGCCGTGCTGTCGCCGAACTTCTTCACGACGTTTTCGATGCGCACGAACGCGTCGTTCTTCGAGCGGGCCACGGCGGCCGGTTGGGTCTGGCGTGCGGCAGCGGAAGAGGGTATCGATTGCATGGATTGCATGGGATTCACCATTCGTTCTTCACGGATTGCGGGCGTGAGCGTCCCCGCACGAGGCGCGCAACGCGACTCGCGGGCAACGGCTCATGCCGGATGGAACAGGGCGTGCGTGCGGACGGATGTCCGCCGATCGCGGTGGCGCGGGCGTCAGCCGAGGTTCAGCCGGTGCGTGCGCCGCCGCGTGGTTTCTTGATCAGTGGCCCGTCTTCAGCTGTGCCCACAGACGGTTCTCGAGGCGCAGGATGTCGGCCGGCATCGGCTTCATCAGCACCATCTTCTTCAGCACGTCCTCGGGCGGGTAGACGGTCGGATCCTGCGCGACGGCCGGCGTGACGAACTGGTGGGCGGCCTTGTTCGCGGTCGGGTAGAACACCGTGTTGGTGATCGCCGCGTTGACTTTCGCGTCCGACACGTAGTTGATCCATTTCAGTGCGGCCTCGGGGTGCGGCGCATCCTTCGGGATCACCATCACGTCGAACCACAGCAGGCCGCCTTCCTTCGGGTTCGAGAACTTGATGTCGTACGAACGCTTCGCTTCGGCCGAGCGGCGGTGCGCGATGCCGACGTCGCCGGACCAGCCGAGCGCGACGCACACGTCGTTGTTCGCGAGATCGTTGATGTAGCCGGACGAATTGAACTGCGTGATGTACGGGCGGACTTTCTTCAGCACTTCGAATGCGGCCTGGTAGTCGCCGGGGTTCTTGCTGTTCGGATCCCTGCCCATGTACTGCAGCGTGGCCGCGAACACGTCGACCGCCTGATCGAGGAACGACACGCCGCAGCTCTTGAGCTTTTCCATGTTGGCCGGGTCGAACACGAGCGCCCAGCTGTCCACCGGCGCCTTGTCGCCGAGCGCCTTCTTCACGGCCTGCACGTTGTAGCCGATGCCGTCGGTGCCGTATGCCCAGGGCACGCCGTACTGGTTGCCCGGGTCGGCATCCGCGATCATCTTCATCAGCAGCGGGTCGAGGTTCGCGAGGTTCGGGATCTTCGACTTGTCGAGCTTCTGGTACACGCCGGCCTGGATTTGCTTGGCCATGTAGTTCGACGTCGGCACGACGATGTCGTAGCCCGAGCTGCCCGCCAGCAGCTTCGCCTGCAGCGTGTCGTCGCTGTCGTAGTTGTCGTACTTGACGTGGATGCCCGTCTGTTTCTGGAAGTTCGGGATCGTGTCCGGCGCGATGTAATCGGACCAGTTGTAGACGTTCAGTTCGTCGGCGTGCGCCGACGGGCTGGCGACCGACGTGAACGCGGCTGCGGCGGCAAGGGCCGCGACGGAGCAGGCTTGGCGAAGAAAGCAGGCACGCATGGTGGAATTCCCCTGGGTTATGGTGGCGTGCGGCGCCCGCCGCACGCCTGTAGGCAAAGTCGTTACGAAAGGCCCAGCTGCTGGGCGGTCGCATCGACGGCCTTCTTCGCCTTCGATACGAGTTCATCGATTTCCTGACGCGAGATCACGAGCGGCGGCGACAGCAGCATCCGGTCGCCGGTCGCACGCATGATCAGGTTGCCGTTGAAGCAGAAGTCGCGGCAGATCGTGCCGACGTCGCCGCCGTTCGCGAAGCGGCGCCGTTCGGCCGGCGCTTCGGCGAGTTGCAGGCTCGCGACCATCCCGTGCCCGTGCACTTCGCCGACGATCGGATGACGCGCGAACGTTTCGCGCATCAGCGCCTGGAAGTACGGGCCCGTGTCGTTTTTCACGCGCTCGACGATCCCTTCGTCCCGCAGCAGCTTGAGGTTCGCGACCGCGACCGCCGCCGCGACGGGGTGGCCCGAATACGTGAGGCCGTGATTGAATTCGCCATGCTCGATGATCGGCCGCGCGACGCGCTCGTGGATGCCCACCGCGCCCATCGGCACGTAGCCGGACGTCAGGCCCTTGGCCATCGTGATCAGGTCCGGCTCGAAGCCGAAGTGCTGATGCGCGAACCATTCGCCGGTGCGGCCGAAGCCCCCGATCACTTCGTCGGCGACGAGCAGGATGTCGTACTTGCGGCAGATCCGCTGGATTTCCGGCCAGTACGTCGACGGCGGGAAGATCACGCCGCCCGCGCCCTGGAACGGCTCGCCGATGAATGCGGCGACGTTCTCCGCGCCGAGCTCGAGAATCTTCGCTTCGAGCTGCTGCGCGCGCGCGAGACCGAATGCTTCGGGCGTGTCGCCAGGCTGCGCTTCGCCGAAGAAATACGGCTGATCGATATGCACGATGTGCTCGACCTTCGACGGCATCTGTTCGTGCATGTAGCCCATCCCGCCGAGCGTGCCGCCGGCGATCGTGGAGCCGTGATAACCGTTCCGGCGCGAGATCACATATTTCTTCTGCGGCTTGCCCTCGACGCGCCAGTACTGGTGCACGAGTCGCAGCACCGTGTCGTTGCCTTCCGAGCCGCTGTTGCAATAGAAAAAGTGATTGAAGCCGGCGGGCGTCACTTCGGCGAGCATCGCGGACAGTTCGATGATCGGCGGATGCGTCGTCTTGAAGAACGTGTTGTAGAACGGCAGCTCCTGGATCTGCCGATACGCGGCGTCGGCCAGCTCCTTGCGGCCGTAGCCGACGTTCACGCACCAGAGCCCGGCCATCCCGTCGATGATCTTGTTGCCGTCCGAGTCCCACAGGTACACGCCGTCGGCCTTCACGATCACGCGGCTGCCCGCGCGATTGAGCGCGCCCATGTCCGAGAACGGGTGGATGTGGTGCGCGGCGTCGAGCGCGCGGTATTCGGCGGTCGAGCGCGCCTGCGTCGTGCGTGCCGCCGGTGCGGCGGGCTGGATCCACGCGGATTCGTTGCGGTAAGTCATGTTTCCTCCGTATTTCCGTAATGCGGTTGTGCGCGCGCTTACACGTGCAGCAGCAGATGGCGGCGTTCCCACGAGCTGATCACGCGGAAGAACGCTTCGTATTCGGTTTCCTTCAGCGCGAAATACGCTTTCAGGAACTTGGGTCCGAGGATTTCGCCGAGCGGCTCGCACGCGGCCATCAGCGTGAGCCCTTCCTCCAGGTTGCGCGGCAGCCCGTACGGCAGGTCGTAGCCGTCGCTGACGAGCGGCTCGGTCGGCTCGAGGCGCTGCGTCATGCCGAGATAGCCGGCCGCGAGCGTCGCCGCGAGCGCGAGGTACGGGTTGCAGTCGACCCCCGGAATCCGGTTCTCGATGCGGCGCGCGGCCGGCCCCGAGTGCGGGATGCGGAAGCCGACCGTGCGGTTGTCGTAGCCCCACTGCACGTTGATCGGCGCGGCCATGAAGCGCGACAGCCGGCGATACGAGTTGATGTACGGCGCGAAGATCGGCATCAGCGCGGGCGTGTACTTCTGCAGCCCCGCGAGGTAGTTGTAGAACAGCGACGTCGCGCCGCCCGTTTCCGGCGACGTGAACAGGTTGCGGCCCGTTTCCTCGTCGACGATGCTCTGGTGCACGTGCATCGCCGAGCCCGGCTCGCCTTCCATCGGCTTCGCCATGAACGTCGCGTACATGTTGTGGCGCAGTGCGGCCTCGCGCACCGTGCGCTTGAACAGGAACACCTGATCGGCGAGCGACAGTGCGTCGCCGTGCATGAAGTTGATCTCCATCTGCGCGGCGCCGACTTCATGGATCAGCGTGTCGATGTCGAGGTTCTGCGTTTCGCAGTACTCGTAGATGTCCTCGAACAGCGGATCGAACTCGTTGACGGCTTCGATCGAATACGACTGGCGGCCGGTTTCGGGGCGGCCCGTGCGGCCGACCGGCGGGCGCAGCGGCAGGTCCGGGTCCTTGTTCATGTCGACGAGGTAGAACTCGAGCTCGGGCGCGACCACCGGCTTCCAGCCCTTCGCCTTGTACAGGTCGAGCACGCGGCGCAGCACGTAGCGCGGCGAGATCTCGACCGGCGAACCGTCGAAGTGCACGCAGTCGTGGATCACCTGCGCGGTCGGATCGACGGCCCACGGGATCAGGCGGATGGTCGACGTGTCCGGCACGCACACCATGTCGGGATCGGTGACGCCGGTGAGCGACCCGTCTTCGGGATAATCGCCGGTGACGGTCTGCACCATCACGGCCTGCGGCAGCCGCATCGATTCGCCGGACGTGAACTTGTTGCGCGGCGTGATTTTGCCGCGCGCAATGCCGGCCATGTCGGGAATGATCGCTTCGATCTCGGTGATCCGGTGCTGCTTCAGAAAGTCTTCGATGTCTTGCATGTCTGTTCTCGTTATGTGGGTCGGCGCTCAGGCGAGCGCGGCGGCGGCTGCGGCGCGGGTGCGCGCGTCGCGGCGCGCGCGGCATGCGTCGCCGAACGCGCGGAAGATCGCGCTCGACAGCGGGTCATGCGCATGCCGCCATTCCGGATGCCATTGCACCGCGAGCGCGAACGCCGGTGCATCGGCGACGCTGACGGCCTCGATCAGCCCGTCCGGCGCGACGGCCTCGACCGTGAGGCCCGAACCGAGCTGTGCGATGCCCTGCTTGTGCAGCGAATTCACGCGCACGTCGTCGCGGCCGCCGGCGAGTGCGTGCAGCATGCCGCCCGGCGTCAGGTGTACGACGTGCGCGGGGCCGTATTGCACGTCCATCGGCGCGTCGTCATCCTCGCGGTGATCGGCGAGGCCCGGCACGTCGTGCACGCGCTGATGCAGCGTGCCGCCGCACACGACGTTCAGTTCCTGGAAGCCGCGGCATACGGCGAGCACCGGCACGCCGGCCTCGATTGCCGCGCGCAGCAGCGGCAGCGTGGTCGCGTCGCGCGCGGGATCGTGCTTCGTGCCGGGCGCGCTCGGCTCGCCGCCGTACCGGTGCGGCTCGACATTCGAGTAGCTGCCGGTAAACAGCAGGCCGTCGACCGCCGCGAGCACGTCGTCGACGGACTGGCGATCGCCGAGCGCGGGCAGCACCATCGCGAACGCGTGCGCGCCGTCGACGATCGCCGCGACGTACTTGTCGCCGACCGTATGCGACGCATGTGCGCCGATCTGCGTGAAGTCGGCGGTAATGCCGACGAGAGGTTTCCTTTCCATGACGTCAATCAGTTGTCCGTAAGGCTCGGGCGTGCGCGATGGCGGCGAACCGTCAAAACGCGGGCGCGACCGAGCCCCGCAGCCTCGCGCAGTGCGCAAGGCCGCTGGTGAATGGGCACCGCGCGGGCGCGTGGGCGGCCCGTGCTGTGCACGACGGTCAGGCCGTCGTCCGTTTCGTTGCGCTGCGCGACGCAGCAATCGATGCGCGAACGCGCTCCGTCACCGCGCGGGTGGCGCGGCTGGCGAACAGCGAACTGAAACGAACGACGAAAAAAGGAGGAGAGGCGCTATGGCAGCAGCGACGCGACTTCGTCGGTATCGACGGCCACGAATGCGCGTGCGGAAACGGCGTTGTGGCGCCGAACGGAACGACGAGACAGGATGGTGTAGATCGACAGGTGCAGCAGGCGAGGACTATGCCAGCCGCAACTGCCATCGGAAGCGGGAGCAGCGCTGCGCAAACTTCGCGCATCGCCTCGATCCCACCTCACCAGAGGGCCACGGACTCTCACGATTACACTCGACTGGTTTGTTGAAAGTATTGAACACCTGATCGTTTCGGCGCGCGAGGCGTTTAAAATAATCAAGGTGCCGGGCCGGGCGTCTTTTACATCTATCGGCGTCGATCTTTGCGTTGCGATAACGTTTTTCGGTGCCGATGAATGGCCAATGACGCTGACCTGAGAGCCAGCATATACGAGCCAAAAACGGCGTCAAATGTTTTTTGACGGTGTCGTGTCAGGGCTTTCCCGAAGCACTGCGAATAAAAGATTCGCAAAAGGAATGAAGCATCGGGTGTTCATTATTTCGAACGCCTTTCAGGGTTTTCCCCGCTGATGCGCGGCATAAAGTGATTAGAATATTCAACGGCTGCCGAACGTGCCGAATGCGCCCAACGCGTCGTTTCACTTTTTCACCGCACTCCAAATCGTGTCCGAAACCGAATCGATGTCCACCGAAGTCGCCGAGCGCCTGCGCTTCGTGCGCAACAAGCATGGCCTGTCGCAGCGCGAACTCGCGAAGCGGGCCGGCGTGACCAACGGCACGATCTCGCTGATCGAACAGGGCCGTGTGAGCCCGTCGGTCGGCTCGCTGAAGAAACTGCTCGAATGCATCCCGATGAGCCTCGCGGAATTCTTCACGTTCGAGCTCGTCGAGTCGCGCTCGGTCGTGTCGCGCCGCGACGAGATGCCGAACCTCGGCAACGACGCGCTCGCGTTTCACCTCGTCGGCGCCGGCGTGAAGGATCGCAACATGTGCATCATGCGCGAGGTCTACCAGCCGCTTGCGGACACGGGGCCCGAGATGCTCGCGCACGCGGGGCACGAGGGCGGCATCGTCGTGTCGGGCCGGCTCGAGCTCACCGTCGATGGCGCGACGTGGCTGCTCGACCCCGGAGACGGTTACTACTTTGAAAGCCGTTTGCCGCATCGTTTTCGCAATCCCAGCGCGGAACAGCTGTGCGAGGTCGTGTCGGCCAATTCGCCGGCGACCTTCTGACCGCGCATCACCGCATTCGCCGCCGGCGAGGTAGCCGTTGTGCGGCGTGCCGCAGCGCGAATGCCCACACCATTGAGGCATCCTGAATGAACAAGTTGACTTTGGCTGACTGGCAGGACACGGCGGCGTCGCTCACGATCGAAGGGCGCGCATTCATCGACGGTGCGCCGCGCGACGCGCACGGCGGCGGCACGTTCGATTGCGTGAGCCCGATCGACGGCCGCGTGCTCGCGAAGGTGGCCGACTGCGGCGAGGCCGACGTGAATGCCGCGGTCGCGGCCGCGCGCCGTGCGTTCGACGCCGGCGTATGGGCCGGGTTGAACCCGCGCGCGCGCAAGGCGGTATTGCTGCGCTGGGCTGCGCTGATGCGCGAGCATCTCGATGAACTGTCACTGCTGGAGACGCTCGACGCGGGCAAGCCGATCGGCGACACGACGACGGTCGACGTGCCGGGCGCCGCGTATTGCGTCGAATGGTTCGCCGAGGCGATCGACAAGGTCGGCGGCGAGGTCGCGCCGGCCGATCATCATCTGGTCGGGCTCGTCACGCGCGAGCCGGTCGGCGTGGTGGCGGCCGTCGTGCCGTGGAATTTTCCGATCCTCATGGCCGCATGGAAATTCGGCCCCGCGCTGGCGGCCGGCAACAGCGTCGTGCTGAAGCCGTCGGAGAAGTCGCCGCTGACCGCGATCCGTGTTGCGCAACTCGCCCACGAGGCCGGCATTCCGGCCGGCGTGTTCAACGTCGTGACGGGCGCGGGCGAGCCGGGCAAGCTGCTCGCGCTGCACCGCGACGTCGACTGCATCGCGTTCACCGGTTCCACCGCGGTCGGCAAGCTGATCATGCAATACGCGGCGCAGTCGAACCTGAAGCGCGCATGGCTCGAACTCGGCGGGAAGTCGCCGAACATCGTGCTGCCGGACTGCCCGGATCTCGACCGTGCCGCGCAGGCCGCGGCAGGCGCGATCTTCTACAACATGGGCGAGATGTGCACGGCCGGCTCGCGCCTGCTCGTGCATCGCGACATCAAGGACGCGTTCATCGAAAAGCTCGTCGCGGCCGCGCGTGCGTACGTGCCGGGCAATCCGCTCGATCCGTCGGTGTCGATGGGCGCGATCGTCGACGGCATTCAGCTCGAACGCGTGCTCGGCTACATCGACGCGGGGCGCAAGGAGGGCACGCTCGTGACCGGCGGCGCGCGGGTGAGACAGGAGACGGGCGGCTTCTACGTCGAGCCGACCGTGTTCGAGGTGAAGCCGGACGCGAAGATCGCCCGCGAGGAGATCTTCGGGCCGGTGCTGTCGGTGATCGTGTTCGACGATGTCGACGACGCGGTGCGGATCGCGAACGATACCGAGTACGGGCTCGCGGCGGCCGTGTGGACGTCGAACCTGACGACCGCACACGACGTGTCGCGCCGGCTGCGCGCGGGCACGGTATGGGTGAATTGCTACGACGAGGGCGGCGACATGAACTTCCCGTTCGGCGGTTACAAGCAGTCGGGCAACGGCCGCGACAAGTCGCTGCATGCGCTCGAGAAATACACCGAGCTGAAGTCGACGCTGATCCGGTTGCGCTGATCCGGCCGACGAGCGGTTCGATCGCGGGCGCGGCGTCGCGCCCGCGTCGTTCGAGTCGGCTCAGGCCGAGCGCAGCGCGGGGTGGAAGCCCGCCGCCTCGATGATCGACTGCACGCGTTCGACGCCCTGCGCCGATTCGACCTTCACGGTCTTCGCGGCCACATCGATGTCGAGCTTCGCGGCCGGATCGGCGGCCGTCACCGCGCGCGTGATCGCGTTGGCGCAGCCGCCGCAGGTCATGTCCTGGACTTCAAATTCCATCGTGTTCTCCTGAGTTGACGATTGACGAACAAGTTCAGCATGAAGCTTGCCATGGTTGGAAGGTCAAGTCCGTTCGCAACGCGCGCGTCGCCGACAGCAATTTGTCATGCGCAGATCAGACGAATCGCCATTTGCGTGCGCGCGTCAGTCCGAACATCTCCCGATTGACACGCGCACGTTGACGCGGAACGCTCGGAAAGCCTTGCGCCAGCGCACGCGCGTCACATCGCCGGCGCACGATCTCCATGCGGCGAGTGTGGGTAGTCCGAGTTGGGAATGCGAATCGATCTTACTATCGGTTCCCTTCGATATTTCCTTTGATTACGCACATGACCCGTTTCGCTATCGGCTTTGCGCTGGCCCTGCTGGGCGCATCGGCAACGTCCGCATTCGCCGCCGACGATGTCGTCAACCTGACGCTGAAGGACCACAAGTTCTCGCCCGACGGTGTGACGATTCCGGCCGGCAAGAAGGTGAAGTTCGTCGTGAAGAACCTCGATGCGACGCCTGCCGAATTCGAAAGCGACGACTTCAAGGCGGAGAAGGTCGTGCCTGCCGGCAAGTCGGTCGAGATCCTGGTCGGGCCGCTGAAGGCGGGCACGTACGAGTTCCACGACGAGTATCACGAAGCGCAATCGAAGACGCACCTGACCGTCAAATAAGCCGATATCGCGATGCTGTCTACTGCCCTCATCGTTTTTCGTGAAGTGCTCGAGGCCGCGCTGGTGGTCTCGATCGTGATGGCTGCCACCAAGGGCGTGCCGCGGCGCGGCTGGTGGGTCGGCGGCGGGCTCGTCGGCGGCGTGATCGGCGCGGGCCTGATCGCTGCGTTCGCGGACGTGATCTCGCAATGGGCGTCCGGCATGGGGCAGGAAGTCTTCAACGCGGGCGTGATGTTCGTCGCGACGCTGATGCTCGCATGGCATTGCATCTGGATGAGCCGGCACGGCCGCGAGATGGCGCTGCACATGGGCGAGGTCGGGCGGGCCGTCGCGGCCGGCAGCCGGCCGCTGACCGGGCTCGCGATCGTGGTCGGCGTCGCGGTGTTGCGCGAGGGCTCCGAGGCGGTGCTGTTCCTGTACGGGATCGCAGCCGGCGATCCGGGCCAGACGCCGCAGATGGTCGCGGGCGGACTGCTGGGCGTGCTCGGCGGCGCGGGGCTCGGCTACGCGATGTATGCCGGGCTGTTGCAGATTCCGCTGAAACGGCTGTTCTCGGTCACCAACGCGCTGATCGTGCTGCTCGCGGCGGGGATGGCGAGCCAGTGCGTGGGTTTCCTGCTCGCGGCAGGCCTCGTGCCGTCGTGGGGCGATGCGGTGTGGGATACGTCTTGGCTGCTGAAGGAGTCGAGCATCGTCGGCAAGGCGCTGCATACGCTCGTCGGCTATACCGCTCGTCCGGCGGGAATCCAGATCGCCGCGTACGTCGTCACGCTGGTCGCGATCGTCGTGCTCGCCCGGCTCGTGGGCCGGCCGCAGAGCGCCGTGCGGCCGCCGCGGCACGCCGCATGATCCGCCGCGGGGCGGACGAAGCAAGGGGCGTCGTCGACGCCCCTTTTTTACATCCGTTGCCCGTCGCCGCTCAGCGGTGACTGTCGATCCACGCGCGCGCCCATTCGAGCCCGGCCTCGCGCGCTTCGTCCTCGGTGTCGAACACACCGAGCACGCCCGATGCTTCGACGAGCCGGTTGTTCTGCGTGATCGTGCCGCTCGCCGCGAAGCGCTCGGGTTGCAGGATCTCGTCCTGCTGCAGGATCGAATGGCCCCAGATCTGGTAGCCGTGATAGGTCTGCGCTTCCATTATCGCGTCACCTCCGCGGAGCGGCTGCGCGTGCCGACGCGCAGCACGTTGCCGTCCGGTGTGTATTGCCGCGGGATATCGGAGAAGTCGGTCGCGCGCGGCGTGTCCGGCGCGACCGGCTGCATTACCGTGAGCCGGCCTGGCTCCGGCTGCGCGACCGGACGCGGAGCGGCCGGCGTTTCGGCCGGCGCGGCGGGCGCACGATGCGGCGCGGCTTTCACGGCCTGCGCGACGCGGCGCTTGTGCGGTTTCGCGGCGGGCTTCGACGGCACGTTCGCATGCTTTTCTGCGGCCTTGCTGCCGGCATGTGCATCCGCACCGCCGCGCGCGGGCAGCGTGCGCGCCGCCGGCGCGCGGGCCTCGGGCGGGTTCCAGACCTCGACGTAATGCTCGGCCGCCCAGCCCGTCGACGCGACGCTCAGCGCCAGCAATCCGCATCCAAACAGTCTTACCATTGTCTCTCCGTCAGTCTCGTCGGCGCGCCGGACTGCGGCTGCGCCGACTGCTTACTCGACCGTCACCGACTTCGCGAGATTGCGCGGCTTGTCGACGTCGGTGCCGCGCGCGCATGCGGTGTGATACGCGAGCAGCTGCAGCGGCACGACGTGCAGGATCGGCGACAGCTGCCCGTAGTGTTCCGGCATCCGGATCACGTGCAGGCCGTCGTCGTTGACGATCTGCGTGTCCGCATCCGCGAACACGTACAGCTCGCCGCCGCGTGCGCGCACTTCCTGCATGTTCGACTTCAGCTTCTCGAGCAGCGTGTCGTTCGGCGCGACCGTGACGACCGGCATCGCTTCCGTGACCAGCGCGAGCGGCCCGTGCTTCAATTCGCCGGCCGGATACGCTTCCGCGTGGATGTACGAGATTTCCTTCAGCTTCAGCGCGCCTTCGAGCGCGATCGGGTAGTGCAGCCCGCGGCCAAGGAACAGCGCGTTTTCCTTGCGCGCGAATTCCTCCGACCACGCGATGATCTGCGGCTCGAGCGCGAGTACGCTGTTCAGCGCGGCCGGCAGGTGGCGCAGCTCCTTCAGGAATTGCGCTTCCTGCACGGCGTCGACATGCCCGCGCAGCTTGCCGAGCGTCGCCGCCAGCACGAACAGCGCGACGAGCTGCGTCGTGAACGCTTTCGTCGACGCGACGCCGATCTCGGTGCCCGCGTGCGTCAGGAACTGCATCTCGGTGAGCCGCACCATCGCGCTCGTCGCGACGTTGCACACCGCGAGCGTATGCGGGTGGCCGAGCGACTGCGCGTGCTTGAGCGCGGCCAGCGTGTCGGCCGTTTCGCCCGACTGCGAGATCACCAGCACGAGCTGGCGCGGGTTCGGCACCGACTCGCGGTAGCGGTATTCGCTCGCGATCTCGACCTGCGTCGGAATCTTCGCGATCGATTCGAGCCAGTACTTCGCGGTGAGCCCGGAGTAGTAGCTCGTGCCGCACGCGAGGATCAGCAGGCTGTCGATGTTCGCGAACGCGGCGGCGGCCGCGTCGCCGAACAGCGTTGCGTCGAATGCCTCGGTTTGCGGCACCGTGTCGCTGATCGCGCGCGGCTGCTCGAAGATTTCCTTCTGCATGAAGTGGCGATAGGGCCCGAGCTCGACTGCGCCGCCGTATGCGCTGACCACGCGGATCTCGCGCTGCACGAGCGCGCCGTGGCGGTCGACGATCTTCACGCCGTCGAGCGACAGTTCGCAGACGTCGCCTTCCTCCAGGAACGTGAAGCGGTCGGTGCTGCCGGCCAGCGCGAGCGCGTCGGATGCGAGGAAGTTCTCGCGGTCGCCATGGCCGACGACGAGCGGCGAACCCTGGCGCGCGCCGACGACGGTATGCGGCTCGTCCTTGTGCGTGACCGCGATCGCATACGCGCCGTGCAACTGCTGCACGGCTTCGCGCACCGCGTCGAACAGGTTGCCGCGATACAGGCTGTGCACGAGGTGCGCGATCACTTCGGTGTCGGTCTGCGACACGAATTCGTAGCCCTTCGCGCGCAGCGATTCGCGCAGCGTCTCGAAGTTCTCGATGATGCCGTTGTGCACCAGCGCGAGCGCGTTCGACGAGAAGATCGGGTGCGCGTTGTGCGTGACGGGCGCGCCGTGCGTCGCCCAGCGCGTGTGCGCGACGCCGGTCGCGCCTTCGAGGTGCGATTCGCGCACCTGCGCATCGAGATCGGCGACACGCGCGACGCTGCGCGCGCGCTTCGGTGCGCCCGGTTCGAGCACGGCGACGCCGCACGAATCGTAGCCACGGTATTCGAGGCGCCGCAATCCTTCGATCAGCACCGGAACGATATTACGCTGCGCAACTGCGCCGACAATCCCGCACATGAATGGTCAATCCTGTAAGTCGACGCGGGCGCCGCGCTGGCGCCCGCAAAAGGTTCAGCTCTTCTTCTTGACCGGGCGGACGTAGCCGCTCTTCGCGGTCTGCGTCTTCTCGTTCAATGCGAGGACGCCTTCGGCGACGTCCTTCCAGATCGTCGTGCCGGCCGCGATCGTCACGCCGCGGCCGACGCGCACCGGCGCGACGAGCTGCGTGTCCGAACCGACGAACACGTCGTCCTCGATCACGGTGCGGAACTTGTTCGCGCCGTCGTAGTTGCAGGTGATCGTGCCCGCGCCGATGTTCACGCGCGCGCCGATGTCGGCGTCGCCGATGTAGGTCAGGTGATTCGCCTTCGAGCCGTGGCCGATCACCGCGTTCTTCACCTCGACGAAGTTGCCGACGTGCGCTTCGTCGGCCAGCTGCGCGCCCGGGCGCAGCCGCGCGTACGGGCCGATCACGGTGCTCGCGCCAAGTTCGGCGCCGTCGATGTGCGTGAATGCGTCGATGCGCGTGCCCGCGCCGATCGACGCGTTGCGGATCACGCAGTTCGCGCCGATCGTTACGTTGTCGGCGAGCGTCACGTTGCCTTCGAACACGCAGTTCACGTCGATCGACACGTCGCGGCCGCAGCTCAGCGTGCCGCGCACGTCGATGCGGGCCGGATCGGCGAGCGTGACGCCGTCGACGAGCAGTGCGTCGGCCACATTGCGCTGGTGAATGCGCTCCAGCTCCGCGAGCTGCGCCTTGCTGTTCACGCCGAGCGTTTCCCAGTCGTCGTCGGGCTGCGACGTGACGATCTCGAAACCGGCCTCGATCGCGAGCTCGACGACGTCGGTCAGGTAGTACTCGCCTTGCGCGTTCTCGTTCTTCAGCGCGCCGAGCCACATCGACAGCTGCGCCGTGGGCGTGACGATGATGCCGGTGTTGATCTCGGCGATCTTCAGCTGCTCAGGCGACGCGTCCTTCTGCTCGACGATGCGCGTGACGAAGCCGGACGCGTCGCGCACGATGCGGCCGTAACCGGTCGGATCGTCGAGCGTGACGGTCAGAATCCCGTAACGGCCGTCGCGCGCGGCGTCGACGAGGCGCCGCAGCGTCGACGCGCGCGTGAGCGGCACGTCGCCGTACAGCACGAGCGTCGGCTGCGCGGGATCGAGCAGCGGCAGCGCCTGGCGCACCGCGTGGCCGGTGCCGAGCTGCTCGGCCTGCAGCGCGAACTGCACGTCGGGCGCGGCGACCGCGGCCTGCACCTGCTCGGCGCCATGACCGACGACGACGACGAGCCGCGACGGCTGCAGCGTGCGCGCGGTGGCGATGACGTGGGAGAGGAGCGGCCTGCCGGCCAGGGGATGGAGCACTTTCGGCAGCGCGGAACGCATCCGCTTGCCGGTGCCTGCCGCCAAAATCACGATATTCATGGCGCCAGCTTGTCTGAGGAGTTCGTAGCCGTCCATTTTAGCATGCGGCCCCTCGCGTTCCGGGCCTGTCGCGGCGCGGCGACAGTGCCGGAACGGCGCGCCCGCGGCCCGTTCCGGCCGGCGTTGGGGCCCTGCTTACAGGTCGTCGAACTGGACGATCGAGATCGGCCGGGCCGCGCCAGGATTCGCGGCGCCCGGTGCGCCGAACTCGTCGCCCGATGCGCACGGCTCCTCGTCGAATGCGATGTCGCCTTGCGGATCGGCAACGCCCGTCGCGCGCAGCGATGCGAACGGGAACTGCGTCGTATCCATCAGATGCGACGGCACGATGTTCGCGAGCGCGCTGAACATGTTGTCGACACGGCCGGGGAAGCGCTTGTCCCATTCGCGGATCAGCGCCTTCATTTCCGCGCGCTTCAGGTTCGGCTGGCTGCCGCACAGGTTGCACGGGATGATAGGGAACTCGCGCAGCTCCGCGTATTTCTCGAGATCGGTTTCCTTCACGTACGCGAGCGGGCGGATCACGACGTTTTTACCGTCGTCCGACTGCAGCTTCGGCGGCATGCCCTTCAGCTTGCCGCCGTAGAACATGTTGAGCAGCAAGGTCTGCAGGATGTCGTCGCGGTGATGGCCGAGCGCGATCTTGGTCGCACCGAGCTCGCCGGCCACGCGGTACAGAATCCCGCGGCGCAGCCGCGAGCACAGCGAACAGGTCGTCTTGCCTTCGGGCACGAGCCGCTTGACGATGCTGTAGGTGTCCTGGTTCTCGATGTGGAACGGCACGCCGATCCGTGTCAGGTACTCGGGCAGCACGTGCTCGGGGAAGCCCGGCTGCTTCTGGTCGAGGTTGACCGCGACGATGTCGAAGTCGATCGGCGCGCGCTCGCGCAGCCGCAGCAGCACGTCGAGCATCGCGTAGCTGTCCTTGCCGCCGGACAGGCACACCATCACCTTGTCGCCCTGCTCGATCATGTTGTAGTCGCCGATCGCCTGGCCGACCTGGCGCACGATCCGCTTGAACAGCTTGTTGTTCTCGTATGCTTCCTTCTGCTCGCGGCGCGTCAGCGCGCGGCGCCCGGTTTCGGCAACGGTGGCTTCGATGGCGACGCCGTCGGCCGCCGTGTCGTTCGTGTGGGGGGCGTTCATGCGCGCTCCTCGTCCTTGATGCGAAAGACTTCGACGCCGACGGCGTCGCAGTCCGGATAGGCGTCCGGTTTCTCGGTACGGACGCGTACCGCGCGCACGGTGTCGTGCGCCAGCAGGGTCGCGGCGATCGCGTCGCACAGCGTTTCCTGCAGATGAATGTGGCCGCGCGCGAGGCACTGCGCGACGCTCTGCTTCATCAGGTCGTAGTCGACGACTTCATGCAGCCGGTCGTCGACGGGCGTCGATTGCGCAAGCGGCACGAACAGGTCGACGTTGATGACGACGCGCTGCTCGCCGCGCTTCTCGTGTTCGAAGGCCCCGATGTTGATGTGCACCTCGTAGTCGCGCAGGTAGAGCCTGCGGCAATCCGCGAGGCGGGGGTGCAGGAGAGCGGAAAACATGGTCGTCCCAGTCAAATTGGCGTGCGTGCACGCAAAGCGGCGCGGGCGGCGGCGGTCGGGCCGCGCGCGCCGCGCAGTTCAGTCATTCGGGCCGGCAGCGGGCGGCACCAGGTGCTCGCCGCCGTCGACGGTCAGCGTCGCGCCCGTCACGCCGGGCGCGCTCGCGAGATAGCAGGCCGCTGCCGCGATGTCGTTCACGTGCGGCGCGTGGCCGCGCACGAGCGCCGCGACGCGCACCTTCGGCGCGAGTGCCAGCGCCAGCGCCGAGGTCGCGCGGTTCAGCGCGGCCTGCATCAGCGCGTGCGACAGCTGCGCCGGCGCCGGGTGAAACAGCGCTTGGTCCAGCACGTGGATCGCGCACGCGCGCAGCGATTCGTCGTCGCGCGCGGTGTCAGGTGTCGCGTCGGCGAGCGCGCGCGCGAGCGCGAGCGGCGCCGTCACGTTGCGCGCCAGCGCACCGGCGAGCGACGCGGCGTCGGCCGTGTGCGCGTCGTCGGTGCTGGCGCACGCGCTCACGAACACGACGCAGGCCGGCCGGCCCAATACGGCGGCGCACGAGGCGACGAGCGCGGCGGCGTCGGTCTCCAGGGCCAGATCGGCGTCGAGCACGGCCGCGCGGCGGCCGCGGGCCGCCACTTCGGCGACGAGCGCGTCGGCGGCCGCGCGCGGCGCGTCGGGACTGCGCTGCAGCGCGACGTCCCAGCCGCGCTGCGCGAATCCGTTCGCGAGCGCTCGACCGAGCGACGCGGCGTCGGCCGCGCTGCCCAGCGCGCCCGCGACGAGCGCGATGCGCGGGGGCGACGTATCGGCTGAAACGGTCATTTACAATGCCGGGATGAACCCGAAAGCTCACGAACCCGCTAGTTTACCTGCTCCCGGCCCTGACGCGCTCGCGCAGTCCGAAACCCTCGCCGCGCAACTGCGCGACGAGATCGCGGCGGCGGGCGGCTGGCTGCCGTTCGACCGCTTCATGGAGCGGGCGCTGTACGCACCCGGCCTCGGCTATTACAGCGGCGGCGCGCGCAAATTCGGCCGCCGCGCCGACGACGGCAGCGACTTCGTGACGGCGCCCGAACTGTCGCCGCTGTTCGCGCAGACGCTCGCGAACCCCGTCGCCGACGCGCTGGCCGCGAGCGGCACGCGCCGCGTGATGGAGTTCGGCGCAGGCACGGGCAAGCTCGCGGCCGGGCTGCTCGCGGCGCTCGACGCACTCGGCGTCGAACTCGACGAATACCTGATCGTCGACCTGTCAGGCGAACTGCGCGAACGGCAGCGCGATACGATCGCGGCCGCGGCGCCCGCGCTTGCGGCCAAGGTGCGCTGGCTCGACGCTTTGCCCGAGCGCTTCGACGGCGTCGTGATCGGCAACGAGGTGCTCGATGCGATGCCGGTGCGCCTGTTCGCGAAGGCCGGCGGCGCGTGGCTCGAGCGCGGCGTCGCGCTCGATGCGCGGCATGCGTTCGTGTTCGACGACCGGCCGGTGGACGCGGCAGGCCTGCCGCCGGTGCTCGCTACACTCGACGTCGACGACGGCTACGTGACCGAGACGCATGAAGCCGCGCTGGCGTTCACGCGCACCGTGTGCACGATGCTCGGGCGCGGCGCGGTGCTGCTGGTCGACTACGGCTTTCCCGCGCACGAGTACTACCACCCGCAGCGCGACCGCGGCACGCTGATGTGCCATTACCGCCACCACGCGCACGACGACGCATTCCTGTACCCGGGGCTGCAGGACATCACCGCGCACGTCGAATTCACCGGCATCTACGATGCGGGCGTCGCGACCGGCGCCGACCTGCTCGGCTACACGTCGCAGGCGCGTTTCCTGTTGAACGCCGGGATTACCGACGCGCTCGCCGCGATCGACCCGTCCGACATCCACCAGTTCCTGCCGGCTGCGAATGCGGTGCAGAAGCTGATTTCGGAAGCGGAAATGGGCGAGCTGTTCAAGGTGATCGGGTTTTCGCGCGGCATCGACGGCACGCTCGACGCGTTCGCGCGCGGCGACCGCTCGCACGCGCTCTGAACCGCGGCATGTTGCGCTGGCTGATGGCGTCGTTCGTCGCCGTGATGATCCTGACGCGCTGCTGGCCGTGGCTCGGCAAGCTCGGGATCGGGCGGCTGCCGGGCGACGTCACGCTGACGCTCGGCGGGCGGCGTTATCCGTTTCCGTTCATGTCGACGCTGGTGCTGACGATGCTGGTGTCGATGGTGGCGCGGCTGCTCTGAGCCGAACGGCGGCGCGTCGCGGACGGGCCGCGGCGCGCGCATGACCGGCGGCCGATGACGGCGCGCGCATTGCAGCTCGCGCCCTACAATTCGATCTCGCCGAGGATCCTGTGCGCGAGCGCCTTCGCTTCCTCGAACGCTTCTTCCTCGCTCGAACTCGTGGTGTGGACGTCGTAGCGCATGTTTTCCGTCTCGTCGCCGTCGTCCCGCGCGAGGATCACGTAGCCCTGGAACTGGCCGTTGTCCGCCCGGTGCGTATGCGCCTTGGCCGTGTAGATGCCTTTGGTGAACGTGTTCGTGTCCATCGTGCCTCTCCCGCAATAGGACACTTCATCGTAGCACTGCGGCGCAGCATGTACAGCGCCGCTTATCGGCGACCGATCGGCGCGACGTCAGCGTGCCGTCAACGTTCGAGCAGCGCGACGACCTCGTCCAGCGTCGGCGCGTGCGCGCCCGTATGCCGGCACGCGGCGGCGCCGGCCGCGAGCGCGAACGCGAGATGGTCCCGCCACGACCGCTGCGGCGCGGCCATCAGGCTGAATAGCAGGCCGCCGATCGACGCGTCGCCCGCGCCGACGGTGTCGACCACCTCGACGCGCGGCGGGCTGGCCTCGAGCACTTCGCCATCTGCATGGAGCGTCGCCGCCTGCGCGCCGCGCGTGACGAGCACAGCCGCATCCGGATTCAGCGCGCGCACGGCCGCAATCGCCTCGGGGCCGTCGCCGCCGAACAGGTGGCGCAGATCCTCGTCCGACACCTTGATCAGGTCGGCGAGGCCGGCCATCCGCTCCAGCGTCGGCCGGAACGCGGCCGTCATCAGGTTCCGGTAGTTCGGATCGAAGCTGATCTTCACGCCGCGCGCATGCAGGTCGGCCGCGAGCGCGACCAGCGTGCCCGCCAGCGGCTCGCGCACCAGGCTGATGCAGCCGAAGTGCGCCCATTTCACGTGCTCGGTCCAGCCGGACGGCAGCCGTGACGGGTCGAACGCGAGATCCGCGCTCGCGTCGCCGATGAAGAAGTACGCGGGCGGACGCGTCTCGTGGACGATCGCGAGCAGCGGCGCACGCGGCACGCGCTGCAGGAAGCGCAGGTCGAGCCCGGCCGCCTCGCTCGTGCGCCACAGTACGTCCGAGAAGCAGTCCTCGCCGATCGCGCCGGCAAGCGCGCTCGGCACGCCGAGCCGCGCGACCGCGCGCGCGACGTTCCAGCCGGCGCCGCCCGGCACCGACGTCCACTGCGCGTCGCCTGTGCGCACCATGTCGGTCAGGATGTCGCCCGCCGACACGAAAGCCGGAAACGTGCCGCCGCTCATTGCGTCGGCTCGCTGCGCGCCGCGCGCGCGAGGGTCGCGAGCACGTCGTAGCACGCGCCCATCGTGTGATAGTCGGTCTTGCCGGCCGGGCTCTTTTCGTCGCTGTACTTGCGGTTGTCGCAGGTGAGGATCCGGTACCACGCGCCGTAGCGGTGATCGACGAAATGCGCCCAGCTGTAGCGCCAGATTTCGTCGTACCAGTCCCAGAAGCGTTCGGCGCCGGTGCGCGCGCCGAGCATCGCGGCTGCCGCGAAGGTTTCCGCCTGCACCCAGAAATACTTGTTGTGGTCGCAGATCGTGAAGTCGGGGCCGAAGCCGTAGCAGAGGCCGCCGTGATCGGCATCCCACGCGTGCGTGAGCGCCGCGTCGAACAGTTCAGCCGCGCGCGGCACGAGCCAGTCGAGCGGGCGGTGCCGCTCGAGGATCAGCAGCAGCTTCGCCCATTCGGTCTGATGGCCGGGCTGGAAGCCCCACGGACGGAAGATGTTCGAACTGTCTTCCTTGTTGTAATCCCAGTCGACCGACCAGTCGGCATGGTAGTGCTCCCATACGAGGCCGCCCGACAGCGCGGCCTGGCGCTGCGTGATGTGGGTCGCGAGCTTTTCCGCGCGATCGAGATAGGTGACGTGGCCGGTTGCGTCGTAGGCCGCGAGCAACGCTTCGGTCATGTGCATGTTCGCGTTCTGCCCACGGTACGACGACACGTTCCAGTTCGGCGTCGCGTCGTCGGCGTAGAGGCCCGCGGCCGGATCCCAGAAGCGGTGTTCGGCGAGTTCGTAGGTCGATGCGATCAGCGGGCGCGCTTCGTCGATGCCGGCCATCGTCGCGTGCGCGGCCGCCAGCAGCACGAACGCGAGTCCGTAGCAGTGGCGCGTGCCGTCGAGCGTCGCGCGCTTGCCGCCGTCGCGCCAGTCGAGTTCCCAGTCGTAGCCTTGAAGCGTGTCGTCCCAGTGCGCGTCGCGCAGGAAGCGCAGCCCGTGGCGCGCGTACTCGAGATGGCGCGGATCGCCGAAGTGCCGGTACGCCATCGCGTAGTTGAAGACGAACCGGCAGCTGCTGACGAGGTGCCGCGACGTGCGGTTGTAGACGCTGCCGTCGTCGCGGAAGTAGTGGTAGAAGCCGCCCGTCGGGTCGAACGCGTTCGTCGCATAAAAGCGCAGCGTGTCCTCGACGTGCGACAGCAGGAACGACGGATCGCGGAAGCTCGCGACGAACGGTGCCGCTTGCGCGTGGCTGGCCGGCGCGGCGGCGCGGGATTGGACCGGGGGCATGTTCATGACTCTTGGACCGTGGCGGTATCGAATGCCGGTGAGCCGGCGGGCTGGCTGCTGGCCCGCACGATCAGCTCGACGGGCAGGGAGATCTCGGTGTGCTCGGGCGATTCCGCGAGCAGCAGTTCGACGCCGCGGCGGCCGAGCGCTTCCTTGTCGACGGCGAGCGTCGTGAGCGGCGGATTCGCGTGCGCGGCGGCCGGGATGTCGTCGAAGCCGACGATCGCGATGTCTTCCGGAACCCGCACGCCGCGGGCGATGCACACGCGCTGCGCGGCGAGCGCGGCGGCGTCGTTGTATGCGAACACCGCGTCCGGGCGCGGGCCCGGCGCGTCGAGCAGCTGCTGCATCGCCCGCGCGGCGCCGGTGTCGGGATCGAGCCCGGCGTCGATCGTCACTTCGTACGCGGGATCGAACAGCCGCCCGGCCTCGAAGAACGCGCGCCGATAGCCGATCGCGCGCTGCGCGATGCTGTAGTGCGCGGCCGAGCCGCCGATGAACGCAATCCGCGAGCGGCCGGTGGCGAGCAGATGGCGCATCGCGAGCGCCGCGCCGGTCGCGTTGTCGATGTTCACCGAACGCAGGCCGGGCGCCCACAGGTCGATCAGCACGAGCGGCCGGCCGATCGCCGCGAGCGCCTCGATCGTCTCAGGCTCGATGAAGCCGGCCACCGCGATCGCATCGGGCGCGTGCGGGCGCATCTGGCGCAGCACGTCGTCGTTCGGCCCGACCGTGAGCAGCGTAGGCACGATTCCGCGCTCGCGGCAGGCGTCCTCGACGCCGTGCAGCACGTGCGAGAAGAACGGACTCGCGGGAAAGCGGTTGTGCTGCCGGTGCAGCAGGAACGTGAGCCGGCGGATGCGCGGCCGAAGCTGCGCCGGGTCGTAGCCGAGCCGCTGCGCGATCTCGACGATCCGCGCGCGCGTGGCCTCGGACAGGCCGGGCTGGTTCTTCAGCGCGCGGGAGACGGTGCCGATCGAGACCTCTGCCGCTCGCGCGACGTCGCGAATGGTGGTGCCCATCGTTCGGGTCCGGTTTGTTTAGGGTGACGGCGATTGTATAGTAAAACTCGATGCTCAATTCGGGCCGGATAACCGGGGAATACCCGAAAATAGTGCATTTTTCGGCGCTAATCTGCGAAAACGCCGTAACTAAAAATACTAAACAAAACGCGAAAAAGGCAAGGTGATCGCGCGCAAGCGGCGCGAGGATGCCCGCCTCATCACGCACGTTGGGCACGCGGACGCGGGAGGTTCTGGCGTTCGGCCGGCCATCAGCGAAGCAGAAGCGGCCAGAAGGGGAGGCGCGACCTTGCCGGAGAAGCCGCTGCTGTCTGGGGCTCGGCAACCGGCGCGGGAAGGCTCGGGGCTGCCTTCAGTCCACCGCCGCGTTCGGCGGTTCGCCGCGCGCGCGCAGCGCCGCGCGGCCCGCGTCGAGATCGACTACCGCGAGGCCGTCCGGCTGCTGTTTCGCGCGCCGCTTCGCGAGCGCCGCGACCGACGCGATTTCGTCGCTGCCGTAGCGCATCGTGCCGTTCGCGCCGGCCGGCACGCCGACCGCGCCGATCGCCATCGTCACGAACCCGAAGAACGCAGGATTGCCGTGGCGGTCCTCGCCGCGCAGGCCGCCGGCCTCCCGGTCGGCCTGCGTGTAGAAGCGCTGCGCGCCTTCGTTGAAGCGCGCGATCGCGTCGGCCGCGCGCGTGCGCCAGTCGTCGCGCTGGAACAGCACGAGGAAATCGTCGCCGCCGACGTGCCCGAGAAAGTCCCGTTGCGGATCGCACACCCCGGCCAGCACCGTCGCCGCGAATTTCAGCACTTCGTCGCCCTGCCAGTAGCCGTACTGGTCGTTGAACGGCTTGAACTGGTTCAGGTCGACGTAGCACGCATGGAAGCCCGCGTCGCGCGCGAGCAGCCGGTCGATATGCGCGCTGATCGGGATGTTGCCGGGCAGGAACGTCAGCGGATTCGCGTAGCGTGCGGCCTCGATGCGCATCTCCGTCACCGCGCGCACCAGGCTCTCGCCGGTGCCGAGCCCGACGTAGCGGCCGTGCTCGGTGATCACGAAGCCGTCCGCGAGGTAGCGCTGGTCGTGTCTCGCGAGCAGCGTCGCGAGTTCCTCGACCGTCGTTGCGTTGTCGATCATCAGCGGCGCATCGTTCGCGAACTGCAGACACGGCTTCTTGCCAAACACTTCACGGTGGTACGGCAGCGTGAAGCGGTCGATGAAGCCGCGCCGGTTCACGAGCGCGATCGGCCGCCCGGCTTCGACGAGCGCGACCGCGTGCAGCGCGGGCATCCGGTTGAACAGGTCGAGCACGTCGTTGTTGGTTGCGTCGCGCGGCAGCGCCGGCGCGGGCACCAGCATCTTTGCGGCGATCGTGCCGGCAGGCCGCGCGGCGCGGGTCGCGCCGGGAAATACCGCGATGTGCGGCGTGCGGATCGCGTCGCGCGCGGCCGGCGCGACCATCGGCGACGGTTGCGCGTTCGGCCGGCCGAGCAGAAAGCCCTGCACGCAGCAGATGCCCATATCGCGCACGACGATCAGGTCGCACTCGTTCTCGATCCCTTCCGCGATCAGTTGCGCGCCGCTCGCGTGCGCAAAGTGCTGCATCGCGCGGACCGCCTCGAACTTCAGCGGGTCGTGCGCGATGTCGTGAATGAAGAAGCGGTCGATCTTCACGACGTCCGGGTTCAGCCGCAGCCACAGGTTCATGCTCGCGTTCGCGGTGCCGTAGTCGTCGAGCGCGAACTGGATGCCCGCGTCCCGCAGCGACGCGACGGCCGGCCCGATGCGCGCGACGTCCGGCATCGCGGTCTGCTCGGTCAGCTCGATCACGATGCGCTCGGCGCCGATGCGCGCGCGGCCGAGCTGTTGCCGCACGCGTTCCCGTTCGCGCGCGAGTTGCACGATCGTGCCGGCGCTGAAGTTGAGGAACAGCTTGCCGTCGCAGCGAAGCGCCGCGAACGCGTCGAGGCAGGCTAGCGCGGCGGCCTGTTCAAGCGCGATGGTCGTGCCGTCGCGGGCGGCCTGAGCGAAGAGCGCGGCCGGCGGCTCGAGCTGCGTGCCGCGCGGGCCCCGAATCAGCCCCTCGTAGCCGACGACGGTGCCCGAGCCGAGATCGACGATCGGCTGGAAGACGGCGGCGAGCGCGCGATCCGCGATCAGGCGCGTGGTGACGGCGGCGGAGGAATCGGGATTGGGCGCGGGCATGGACGAGGGCAGCCGAAGCGATGGGACGCCCGACTTAACGGCAGCCCACTGGGGAAGGTTGAATGAATTTTTTGTGACGACGCGCGCGTTCTTGGTGCGCCCCCGCGGTGGGCGAAGCGCTATGGCGGCGAGGTGCTGGGCGCGGAGAAGCGGAGAAGCGGAGAAGCGGGAGAGCGCAAAGGCGAACGGACAACGATGATCCTGCCATTCCCGCACGATCCTTCAGCGCGGCCCGGCCAGCCGGCCGCGCTCCTCCCGCGTCAGCGCTTGCCTGCGTTCAGCGCGCCGCTTGTGCGCGCCGCCGCGGCCGACGCCTTCTCGCCGTCGCGCTCGCCGCTCGTGTCCCGTGCGCCCCAGCGCTGCGCGAGCGCCGCGCATGCCATCAGCTGGATCTGGTGGAACAGCATCAGCGGCAGCACGATCGCGCCGACCGCGTGCGCGGAGAAGATCACCTTCGCCATCGGCACGCCGGCCGCGAGGCTCTTTTTCGACCCGCAGAAGATGATCGTGATCTGGTCGGCCCGATTGAAGCCGAGCCGCTTGCTGACGACGGTGGTCAGCACCAGTGCGATCACGAGCAGCACGACGTTGACCACCAGCAGGCCGCCGAGTGCGCGCGCCGGAATCTGGTGCCACAACCCCTGGTTCACGGCTTCGCTGAACGCGACGTAGACGACGAGCAGGATCGATCCTTGGTCGACGAAGCGCAGCACGCCGCGGTTGCGTTCGATCCAGCCGCCGATCACGGGGCGCAGCAGCTGACCGGCGATGAACGGCACGAGCAGCTGCATCACGATGCTGCCGACGGTGCTCCACGGCGACGCGGACGCCGCGGACTGCGACGTGATCATCAGCCCGACGAGCGCGGGCGTGACGAAGATGCCGAGCAGGCTCGACGCGGACGCCGCGCATACGGCGGCCGGCACGTTGCCCTTCGCGATCGACGTGAACGCGATCGACGACTGGACCGTCGACGGCAGCGTGCACAGGAACAGCACGCCGGCATACAGCGCGGGCGTGACGAGCGGCTGCAGCACGGGCTTCAGCGCGAGGCCGAGCAGCGGAAACAATGCGAACGTGCTGAGCAGCACGACCGCGTGCAGCCGCCAGTGGGTCGCGCCCGCGACGACGGCCTCGCGCGACAGCTTCGCGCCATGCAGGAAGAACAGCAGGCCGACCGCGATGTTGGTCGCCCAATTGAACGCGTGCGCGGCCGGGCCGCGGCACGGCAGCAGGCTCGCGAGCACGACGGTGCCGACGAGCGCGAGCGTGAAGTTGTCGGGAACGAAACGGGGACGGGCCATCGGGAAACTCGAAACGAAAATGGCGGGCGCGCACGTCGCGCGCGCGAAGCCGACATTGTCCCGCGCGGTCATTCAATAAACAAATTCATTGTGGGAATCGATTGATGAGCAGAATGCATGAGACGAGTTGGCCGCCGCACCGCGCAACCGGGGCCGGAAAGACAGAAGAATGTTCTGCCGCGATGGCGGCCGGAAGTGAAAAAACCTAGCAGTAACATGGTGTTACACCGATGCCGGCGACCTAACACTTTTTGGCTCGACACCGTTTCGGCCCGCTCATAAATTACTGCTGAAAGGCGGGTGTCGGCTGGAAATGGCCCGCGCCTGCAGGAACAGGCACTGAACGATGACGGAACGGGTGAAACTGAAGGTCGGACGATGGGTGGCAGGCGTGCTCGGCGCGCTGGTGATGCCGCTCGCGCTCGCGCAACCGCCGCACGGCGGTCCGGCGTTCGGCGGCTTCGGCCACGGTTTCGGCCACGGTCTCGGCGGCATTCATGCGGATGGCCAGTCGGCCGGCGGCGCGCCGGTCTGGCGCCGCGGGGCGTCTGCCCCCGGTACGCGGGCCGGCGGCGTGAGCGGCTACGGCCCGCGCTGGGGGCTGCGCCCGACGCCGTCTTACGGCCATTACGCGGCGCAGAGTCCATATCGTCCGATCAGTGCCGATTCGCGCCAGATGCCGCGCCCGCCAGGCGGCGGCAACGTCCCGCTGCGCGCGGGTTCGATCCGCGCCGACGTCGCGCGCTACAACGAAGAGCGCGGCGGCCGGCCGCTGCCGCCGCCGCGTGCGCAGGAAGAACCGTCGCGTTCGCCGTTTTTTTCCCCGTTCTACCGAAACTGAGCGCCCCGCGCGTTCGTCCCCTGCCGGCCGTGATGCGGATTCGCCACAGTCGCGCGCAGATTTCCGCTGATTTTCCCGCTGCATTGCGCTATCTTTCGCGCCCGGCACGCGTGCCTCCCGCGGCCGTCCCGTCGCGTGTTCGTCCCGCGCGGGGCCGCCGGGCCGCGCCCGGCCACGTGCCGATGCCGCGAAGTTAATGCCGCCGCTATACCCGCAATAAGTGTGCGCAATTTTGGCGGGACCCATGTTCCGTAAAGATGGCTGCGCCCCACACGACGCAAGCAATCGGCTCCTAAAACAACGCTCGCGCCACTTATCGTTCATTCGACAAAACCTGGAGATCCCATGAAAGCATTCGCTCGCCGTGCGTCGCGCACGTCCGTCAAGCTGATCGCCGCGGCCGCCTGCGTGGCGGCCGCCGCACCCGTCCACGCGCAGTCGAGCGTCTCGCTCTACGGTCAGGTCGACGAATGGGTCGGCGCGACCAAGTTCCCGGGCAGCGATCGCGCATGGAATGTGTCCGGCGGCGGGATGTCGACGTCGTACTGGGGCCTGCACGGCGCAGAGGATCTGGGCAACGGCTACAAGGCGATCTTCACGCTGGAGAGCTTCTTCCGCGCGCAAAACGGCCAGTTCGGCCGCTTCCAGGGCGACACGTTCTTCGCGCGCAACGCGTACGTCGGCGTCAGCTCGCCGTACGGCACCGTGACGGCAGGCCGCCTGACGACGCACCTGTTCCTGTCGACGATCCTGTTCAACCCGTTCTACGACTCGTACACCTTTTCGCCGATGGTGTATCACGTGTTCCTCGGGCTGGGCACGTTCCCGACCTATCCGAGCGACCAGGGTGCGGTCGGCGATTCGGGCTGGAACAACGCGGTGTCGTACACGTCGCCGTCGTTCGGTGGACTGAATTTCGCGGCGATGTACGCGCTCGGCAACACGGCAGGCGACAACCGCTCGAAAAAGTGGAGCGCGCAGTTCAACTACGCGAACGGCCCGTTCGCGGCGACCGCCGTGTACCAGTACGTGAACTTCAACAACGGCCCGCAGGACCTGAGCTCGCTCGTGACCGGCATGAAGAGCCAGGGCATCGGCCTGGTGGGCGCGACCTACGACCTGAAGTACGTAAAGCTGTTCGGCCAGTACATGTATACGAAGAACGATCAGGTCGCGGGCAGCTGGCACGTGAACACCGCGCAGGGCGGTGTGTCGGTGCCGCTCGGCGTCGGCAACGCGATGGCGTCGTATGCGTATTCGCGCGACGGCGGCGGCCTCGACCAGACGCGCCAGACCTGGGCCGTCGGCTACGACTATCCGCTGTCGAAACGCACGGACGTCTACGCCGCGTACATGAACGACCACATCAGCGGCCTGTCGAACGGCAACACGTTCGGCGCAGGCATCCGCGCGAAGTTCTGACGCCCGGTTCGGCGCCCGCGCGCGAAGCGCCGCGCGTCCCGTCTGTCCGGTTTCGCCCCGAAACGGCGCCGCTGCACGCGGCGCCGTTTTGCGTTTGTTGACCTTCTTGTTGCCGCGGCTTTGTTACCCTATCTCGTAATTGCATGATTCCCAGGAATTGCGAGCTAGTTCGATGGATACCCTCGTCAGCATGAATGTGTTTCGCTACGTCGTCGAAGTCGGCAGCTTCGTCGGCGCGGCTGAGCGCATGCAGATGTCGGCCGCGATGGCGAGCAAGCACGTGATGCATCTCGAGCAGCAGCTCGGCGCGCGGCTGCTGCATCGGACGACACGACGCGTCGCGCCGACCGAGGCGGGCCGCGAATACTACGAGCGCCTCGTGCAGGCGCTGTCGGAACTCGACGAAGCCGGACAGGCGGTCGGCGCGGCTAGCGTCGTCCCGCAGGGCCGCCTGCGCGTGACGTCGCTGTCCGCGTTCGGGCTGCGTCACGTGATGCAGGCCGTCACCGATTATGCGGGTCGGTTCCCGGACGTGACCGTCGACATGACGCTGTCCGACCGCGTGGTCGACCTGATCGAGGAGGGCTACGACGTCGCGGTGCGCGCGGCGCCGAACGGGCTCAAATCGTCGTCGCTCGTCGCGCGGCAGATCGCGACCGCGCACATTCTGCTGGTCGCGTCCCCCGAGTACCTGCAAAAGCACGGTACGCCGCAGACGATCGGCGATCTCGCGCACCACAATTACGTGCGTCGCGATTCGAATTCGACGATGCTCGACACGCTGATGATCGATGCGGCCGCCGCGTCGCGCGTGAATCTGAACGGCAACCTGATCGTGAACCATCTCGAAGGGTTGCGCGCGGCCGTGCTCGCCGGCGCCGGCATCGCACTGCTAGGCACCGAGGTGGTGGGCGACGACATCGAATCGGGCCGACTCGTGCCGGTGCTGCTGGATTCCGTGCCGCCGCACGAGGCGCCGATCTACGCGGTGTACGCGAGCCGCCGTCACGTGTCCGCGAAGGTGCGCTCGTTCGTCGATTTCCTCGCCGCGCGTTTCGAAGGGCAGTCGCTGTGCCCGTCGATCGAGGCGCGGCTGCGCGTGCTGCCGATCGCGCGGATCAAGCGCGCCTGACCCTGTTCGACCGCCCGCGGGCGGACATGAAAAAAGCGCGAGCCGTTGCGGTTCGCGCTTTTTTGTTCGGGTCGGCTTTCACGCGCGGCGCGGCGGCGGCATGACCCGCCGCCGCTGGGCCGCGATCAGCGTGCGATGCCGAGCCGCGCCTTCGCGTCGTCGTACTCGCGCTTCAGTCGTTCGACGAGCGCGCCGACGCTCGGCAGGTCGTCCATCAGGCCGACGCCCTGGCCGGCGCCCCAGATGTCCTTCCACGCCTTCGCCTTGTCGCCGCCGAAGTTCATCTTCGACTTGTCCGATTCCGGCAGCGCGTCCGGGTCGAGGCCCGCCTTCTCGATGCTCTCGCGGATGTAGTTGCCGTGCACGCCGGTGAAGAGATTCGTGTAGACGATGTCGGACGATTTCGCGTTGAGGATCGCGCGCTTGTAGTCCTCCACCGCGTGCGCTTCCTGCGTCGCGATGAAGCGCGTGCCCATGTATGCGAGGTCCGCGCCCATCGCCTGCGCGGCGAGGATCGAGCCGCCGTTCGCGATCGCGCCGGACAGCACGATCGGGCCGTCGAACATCTTGCGCACTTCGCCGACGAGCGCGAATGGCGACGTCGTGCCCGCGTGGCCACCGGCGCCGGCCGCGACGAGGATCAGCCCGTCGACGCCCGCTTCGAGCGCCTTCTGCGCATGGCGCAGGTTGATCACGTCGTGCAGCACGATGCCGCCGTAGCTGTGCACCGCGTCGACGATCTCGCGCGCCGGCGCGCGCAGGCTCGTGATGAAGATCGGCACCTTGTGCTCGACGCACACGCGCACGTCGTGCTCGAGCCGTACGTTCGACTGGTGGACGATCTGGTTGACTGCGATCGGGCCGATCACCGCGTCCGGGTGCTTGGCCTTGTGGTCGGCCAGTTCGGTCTGAATCTGCGTGAGCCACTCGTCGAGCAGCTCGGCGGGGCGGGCGTTGAGCGCGGGAAATGAGCCGACGATACCCGCCTTGCATTGCGCGAGCACGAGTTCGGGGTAACTGACGATGAACATCGGCGACGCGATGACGGGCAGCGTCAGGTTCTGCAGGACGGCGGGCAATGCCATGTGTTGTCTCCAGTCTCGAGGGCGGCCGCAGCAGGCGCGATCGCGCCGGCGCCGGCTTCATGCTTGGCGGTCGAACTTGCTTCGAGTGTAGCCGCGCGATGAAGCATTCATATTAATACGAACGGTCGTGCGATTCTACGCGAGCTTAGCAAACCTCGCGGCGTGACGACAATCGAGTGAGTGTTCTCTTTCTATGGATTCGGGCATCTGGCGCGCGCAGTGCCGGCTCGCGCGCTCCTACAATAGCCGCCATAACAAACCAACGAGAAACAAACCATGTCGTTCGACGCGTTTGCACCGTTTCGCGTGACGGTGCGCGACACCGACATCTTCGGTGTCAAAGGAGGCGCGGGGCCACCGCTTCTGCTGCTGCACGGCCATCCGCAAACCCACATGATCTGGCATCGCGTCGCCGCGACGCTTGCGAATCATTTCACCGTGATCGCGACCGACCTGCGCGGCTACGGCGCGTCGGGCAAGCCACCGAGCGACGCGAGCCACGAACCGTATTCGAAACGCGCCATGGCGGCCGACCAGGTCGCGGTGATGCGGCATTTCGGCTTCGAGCATTTCCACGTGTGCGCGCACGATCGCGGCGCGCGCGTCGCGCATCGGCTCGCACTCGATCATCCGGCGGCCGTCGAGCGGATGATGCTGCTGGACATCGCGCCCACGCTGGCGATGTACGAAAAGACCGACCGCGCGTTCGCGACCGCGTATTTCCACTGGTTCTTCCTGATCCAGCCGGCGCCGCTGCCGGAAACGCTGATCGAAGGCCGCACCGATGCGTACATCGAGCGCGTGATGGGCAACCGTTCCGCCGGGCTCGCGCCGTTTGCGCCGCACGCGCTCGCCGCGTATCGCGCGGCGCTCGCGCAGCCGGGGGCCGTGCATGCGATGTGCGAGGACTACCGCGCGTCGGCGACGATCGATCTCGAACACGATCGCGCGGATCTCGAGCGCGGCAACAAGGTCGCGTGTCCGCTGCGCGTGCTGTGGGGCGCGAACGGGATCGTCGCGCGCTGCTTCGATCCGCTCGACGAATGGCGGCGCGTTGCGCGCGACGTCAGCGGCCGCGCGCTCGATTGCGGGCACTACATTCCAGAAGAGGCGCCCGTCGCGCTGATCGACGAGCTGCTCGCGTTCTTCGACGCGCGCGACGAGGCCGCGTGAGCCTGCGGGGGGCGCGGCGCGTGGCGCGCGTCGACCGTCGGTGCGCGGGGCTCAGCGCCGCGCCGCATCGTCTTCAGCGAGCGGCGGCAGACGGCGCGGCACCGGCGTCGACTTCACGATCGCCGTGCTCGTCTCCGCGCGCTCCGTCACCTTCGACAGGATGTCGTCGAGATGCTCGATCGTCCGCAGGTACAGGCGGCAGATGAAGCAGTCCTCGCCGGTCACCTTGTCGCATTCGACGAATTCGGGAATCCGGCGCAACACCTCCTCGACGAGATGCAGCTGCCCGGGCAGCGGCTTCACGCGGACGATCGCCTGCAGCGTGTAGCCGAGCGCGCGCGGATCCAGCTCGACGGTGAAGCCCGCGATCACGCCCTGCGCTTCGAGCCGCCGCACGCGGTCGGCGGTCGCGGGCGCCGACAGCCCGATCTGCCGCGCCAGTTCGCTGGTCGCGATGCGGGCGTCGTCGGCAAGCGCCGCGAGGATCGCGCGGTCGGTCGCGTCCAGTGACGCAACGGCGGGCGGGGAAAGGCGTTTCGACATGATCGCTTTGCTTTCGAAGGTGAATCGAAGATTTCACTTCAGTTTAGGCGTGGATGCGCGGAAAGCAAGTTCCTAGAATCGAAGTCATCTTCTCTCGTCGAACGGAGTCCCTGATGGCCTCGAACGAAATCCGCCGCGGCGCTGCCGAAATGGTCGTCGCGATGATGATGTCCGGCACGATCGGCTGGCTCGTGATGTCGTCGCAGCAACCGCTCACGAACGTCGTGTTCTTCCGCTGCCTGTTCGGTGCGGCAACGCTCGCGATCGTCTGCGCGGCGCTCGGCTTGTTGCGCCGCTCGCTGTTCTCGCCGCGCATGCTCTTGCTCGCCACCCTCGGCAGCGTCGCGATCGTCGCGAACTGGCTGCTGCTGTTCGCTGCGTATTCGCGCGCGTCGATCTCGATGGCGACCGCCGTCTACAACACGCAGCCGTTCATGCTCGTCGCACTCGGCGCGATCGTGTTCCGCGAACGCATCGGCGCGTCGACGATCGCATGGCTTGCCCTGGCGTTCGTCGGGCTCGTCTGCGTCGTGCGCGTCGAGCCGGCGGTGCTGGCCGTGCCCGGCGAATATCTCGAGGGCGTCGCACTGTCGCTCGGCGCGGCGTTCCTGTATGCGGTCTCGTCGATCGTCACGAAGCATCTGAAGGGCACGCCGCCGCATCTTCTCGCGTTGCTGCAGGCCGGACTTGGCATCGTGCTGCTCGCGCCGTTCGCGCACTTCGACACGTTGCCCGCCAACGCCGCGCAGTGGCTCGATCTCGTCGTGCTCGGCGTCGTGAACACCGGACTGATGTACGTGCTGCTGTACGGCGCGATCCAGAAGCTGCCGGTCGCGATGACGGGCGCGCTGTCGTTCGTGTACCCGGTCGTCGCGATCGTCGTCGATCGCGTCGCGTTCGGGCAGACGCTCGCGTGGACGCAGGTGCTCGGCGCGCTGCTGATCCTGCTCGCGGCGGCCGGCGTGAACCTCGGGTGGCGTATCGTGCCCGCGCGTCGCGCGACGCTCGGCAACTGAAACGGTCGTGCGATTCGGCTTGCCGCTACGCGTTGCCGCTACGGGCTATCGCCAGCGTCGACGCAGCGGCCGCGGCGGGCAAGCCGCGTCCGTGCACACGTCGATCGCGCGCGAGACGGCTGTAAGAAGTTGTAGGGAAACACCCGATGCGATGCCGCTGCGTCGCTCGTATGATGCGGGCTGTGACGTTGATCACGTTCACAGGATTCCGATTTCATGCCGTTCGCCAAGCAGGCCGAACGGCATTTTTTTATGCGCCGCTCCGCGCAAGCAGCCGCCGCCGCGCATCGAGCCGCGCAAGCAGCAGGCGGCGCGCGTCGTCGTCCGACGCACGCCATCCCTTGATCTCGTCGCGCGTGCGCAGACAGCCCGCGCACCAGTCGGTACGCGGGTCGATCCTGCAGACGTCGGTGCACGGCGATGCGACCGTGCCGGCCGTTACCGGTGCGTCGCTCATGCGTCGTGGCGCAGCGCGACGTCCGTGACCGGCGCCCCGGTCAGCGCGACGAGTTCCTGCGGCGACAGGTTGAACACCGCGTGCGGGTGGCCGGCCGCCGCCCACAGGCTGTCGAGTTCGAGCAGATCGGCATCGATCAACGTGACCGGCTCGACGAGATGGCCGATCGGGCAAACGCCGCCGATTGCATAGCCGGTGTTGTCGCGCACGAACTTCGCATCCGCGCGGCCGACCGCGCCGACCTGCGCGGCGACCTTCTTCTCGTCGACGCGGTTGACGCCGCTTGCGACGACCAGCACCGGCCGGCCGTCCGATTCGCGGCGAAACAGGATCGACTTCGCGATCTGCGCGACCGAGCAGCCGAGGCCGGCCGCGGCTTCGGCTGAGGTCTTGCCGGTTTCGGCGAGCATCACGATGCCTTTCGCGTGCCCGCGTTCGCGCAGCAGCAGCGCGACGCGTCGCGCGGAATCGGGCAAAGAGTCGAATGAAGCGGGTGTCGTCATGAGAGATCCGGAAATGTTGGGGTCACGCGCAGCTCGGCGCGTCGGCCGTGCTCTGCGCTTTCGCGAGCAGTGCGCGGCCGGCGCGCGACACGTTCGCGCGGCCGATCGCGTTCGAGATGAAGTCGCCTGCGGCGACGACCTGCGCGAGGTCGATGCCGGTGTCGATGCCGAGGCCTTCCATCAGGTACAGCACGTCTTCGGTCGCGACGTTGCCGGTCGCGCCCTTCGCGTACGGGCAGCCGCCGAGGCCGGCGACCGACGCGTGGAAGATCTCGATCCCTTCGAACAGCGCCGCGTAGATGTTCGCAAGCGCCTGGCCGTAGGTGTCGTGGAAGTGGCCCGACAGCCGTTCGCGCGGGAACACGCGCGTGACGGCCGACAGCACTTCGCGCGTGCGCTTCGGCGTGCCGACGCCGATCGTGTCGGCGATGTCGATCTCGTCGCAGCCGAGCGCCGCAAAGCGCTCGACGACGTCGACGACCGATGCGACCGGCACCTCGCCCTGATACGGGCAGCCGAGCGCACAGGACACACTGCCGCGCAGTCGCAGCCCGGCATCCTTCGCGGCTTTCGCGACCGGCTCGAAGCGCGCGATGCTCTCGGCGATGCTGCAGTTGATGTTCCGCTGCGAGAACGCCTCGCTCGCCGCGCCGAAGATCACGACCTCGTCCGCGCGCGCGGCGAGCGCGTTCTCGAAGCCCTTCAGGTTCGGCGTGAGCACCGAATACACGGTGCCCGCGCGCCGTTCGATGCCTGCCATCACGTCCGCGCCGTCGGCCATCTGCGGCACCCATTTCGGCGACACGAACGACGCGGCCTCGACATTGCGGAATCCGGCGTGCGACAGGCGATCGACGAGCGCGATCTTCACGTCGGTGGGCACGAACGTCTTTTCGTTCTGCAGCCCGTCGCGCGGGCCGACTTCGACGATCTTGACGGCGGTGGGGAACGTCATGGTTGTCTCCAGTTTCGTATGGGGCGGCGATTCAGTAGCCGCGTGCGTAGTCGACGATGCCGGTAACGGGCTCGCCGCGCTCGAATGCGCGGATCTTGCCGGCGATCTGCTCGACGGCTTCGTCGCGCAACGTTTCGGCCGAACTGTGCGGCGTGATCGTGATGCGCGGTGCGTGCCAGAACGGATGGTCGGCCGGCAGCGGTTCGTGCTCGAACACGTCGAGCGTCGCGGCCGCGATCTGGCCGCTCGCGAGCGCGTCGAGCAGGTCGGCTTCGACGAGATGCGCGCCGCGCGCGACGTTCACCACGTACGCGCCCCGCGCGAGCTTCGCGAATGCGCGCGCGCACAGGATGCCGTCGGTGTCGCGCGTGCTCGGCAGCAGGTTCACGAGCACCTTCGCGCCGCCGATGCACGCGTCGAATGCGCGGTCGCCGGCGAACGTGTCGATGCCGTCGAGCCGCTTCGGGGTGCGGCTGTAGCCGCGCACCGGCAGGCCGAGCGCGGCAAGCGCCTGCGCGACCTGCGCACCGAGCACGCCGAGACCGAGCACGGCGACCGTGAAACTCGCGCGCGGATGCGGCTCGAGCACGTGCCAGCGGCGCTCGCGCTGCAGCGTCTCGTATTCGTCGAAACGGCGCAGGTAGCGCAGCACCGCGTGCGCCACGTATTCGATCATCTGCTGCGCCATCCCGGAATCCTCGAGGCGCACGAGCGGCACGTCGCGCGGCAGCGTGCCGGGGTGCGCACGCTCGAGCGCGAGCAGTGCGTCGACGCCGGCGCCGAGGTTGAAGATCGCGCGCAGCCCGTCACGCGGCGCGAACAGCTCGCGCGGCGCGCGCCACACGAGCGCGTAGTCGGCGGCGGCCGCGTCGCCCGGCTGCCATGCGCGCAGCTCGGCGTCGGGCAGCGCCTGCGCGATCGCGTCGCGCCATGCGTCGGCTTGCTGCTGCGGCGAGTAGAACAGGATCTTCATGCGTTCACTTCGCGAACAGCTGGCCGATGTCGGCGAACGCCTTGAACTCGAGCGCGTTGCCGCACGGATCGAGGAAGAACATCGTCGCCTGTTCGCCGACCTCGCCCTTGAAGCGGATGTGCGGCTCGATCACGAAGCGCGTGTGCGCGGCCTTCAGCTTGTCGGCGAGCGCGTGCCATTCGTCCATCGACAGCACGACGCCGAAATGGCGCACCGGCACGTCGTCGCCGTCGACCGGGTTCACCGCGCTCTTGCCGGTTTCGTCCGGCGCGAGATGCGCGACCAGCTGGTGGCCGAAGAAGTCGAAGTCGACCCAGTGCTCGGAGCTGCGGCCCTCGGCACAGCCGAGCAGGCCGCCGTAGAACGCTCGCGCATCCGCGAGGCTCGACACGGGGAAGGCGAGATGGAACGGGCGCAGCGCGCCGGCGGGCGTAGCGGACATCGGGCGTCTCCTGTCGATCGGAACCGGCGCGGCGGCGCGGGCCGATCCGATACATGGCAAGCGGGAAGCCCACATTCTACGGTTTCGCGGCGCGTTGCGCCGCCCGACGGCGGTGGGCGCGGCGGTGCAGGCGGCGGGGCGGCATGAGCGGCATGAGCGGCATGAGTGGCATGGGGAGCGGAAGAAGCGGAAGAAGCGGATGGCCGTCCGCTCGTGGCGGTCCACGATGGCGCCGCCGATCGGGCCGCCAGCGGCCTTCGCCCGCAAAAGCAAAGCACAAAATATTGGTTCGGCCGCCGCGCGGCGCGCGCCACAATCGAAGCTCGTCTCCAAGCAAAGCAAGCGAGGGCAATCATGCGCGCATGCAGCAAATCGGCGTGGCCGCCGCGGCTCGTGACGGTTCCGGGCCTGCACGGCAGCGAAGGCGCTCACTGGCAGACCTGGCTCGAGCGGCAGTTCCCGCGTTCGCTGCGAGTCGAACAGGCCGACTGGGACGCGCCGGATCTCGCGCGCTGGGCGCACTCCGTGTGCGCGCTGCTGGAGCGCGAGCGCGGCCCGTTCGTGCTGGCCGCGCACAGTTTCGGCTGCCTCGCGGCCGCGCATGCGCTCGCGCAGGGGCCGCTCGCGGCCGACGTCGCAGGCGTGCTGTTCGTCGCGCCGGCCAGTCCGAGGAAATTCAAGTTCGCCGGGCCGTTCGACGCGCGCCGGCTCGCGGTGCCGTCGATCGTAATCGGCAGCGAAACGGATCCGTGGATGCCGCTCGCCGATGCGCGCACGCTCGCGCAGCGGCTCGGCAGCGCGTTCGTGAACCTCGGCGACGCCGGGCACATCAACACCGCGGCCGGCTTCGGGCCGTGGCCGCGCGCGAAGTACTTCGTCGACACGCTCGTGCATTGCGCGGCGCCGCTGCGCTTTCGCGACACGGCGGATGACGACTTCGACGCCGCGCTCGTGGATCGCGCACTCGCGCACGCGATCTGATCGCCAACGATGCACGCCGCACGGCCGCTGCCGTGCGACGCCGTGCTGCCGCGCTTACGACACGGACAAGGGCCGCACCGCAGCCGGATCCGAGTAGCTCGGTCGGCCATTCTCCACGTGGCCCGCGAAACGGCGCGAGAAAGTGCCGTTCGCGCCGTCGCTCACCGTCACGTCGTACCAGTGGTGACTCGACGCCAGCGCCCACTGTTCGACGCGTTCGTCGCCGCCGTGCAGCGTGACCTGCCGCGACGGCGCGCCGTAGGCATTGTCGGTGAGCGTCAACGTCACATGACCGCTGCCGTGATTGCGCAGCTTCAGGTACAGATTGCCGTTCGCGATGTCGTAGCCCGCCTTCACTTCCGGCTGCGCCTGGTTGCGGCGCCGCGCGGTCGCGGCCGACACGTTGCCCGCGAACATGCGCACGAAACCGTTGGGCCCGTACACCGAGAACGCGTACACGCCATTCGTCTCCGTCAGGTCGAAGTCCGCATGCAGCACGCGGCGCGCGCCGACCGTGTAGCGCCACGGGCCGTCGGTTCGGTTCGTCGCGTACACGTGGAAATGCGCGCCCTGGTTGCCCCGGTTCGCGAACTCGATGCGCAGCGTGTTGCCGCCGTAGACGCTCGCGTTCACATGCAACTCATACGGCAGCGCGCGTGCGGGGCGCACGCCCGGCTCCTGCGGGTCGATCGGCGACGGCGTCGCGGGCACCGTCGGCGCCGGCTGCGACGTGCATTGCTGGTCGGCGATCGAGCGGTACTGGCTCGTATCGGGCAGCGCCGGGAACGTCGCGTCGGATGAGCGGAAGTCGAATGCGGCGGTCAGGTCGCCGCACACGGTCCGGCGCCACGGCGTGATGTTCGGCTCGTCGACGCCGAAGCGCTCGCCGATGAAGCGGATCACCGACGTGTGGTCGAACACCTGCGAGCAGACGAAGCCGCCTTTCGACCACGGCGACACGACCGTCATCGGTACGCGCGGCCCGAGGCCGTACGGGAGCCCGTCGGCGGTGTAGCTGCCGCCGCGGCCGGGGTTCACGACCGTATGCAGTTCACCGTCGGTCGTCACGGTCGATGCGCCCTGCGCGGCCGACGTCGGCGGCTGCGGCGGCACGACGTGATCGAAGAAGCCGTCGTTTTCGTCGTACATGATGAACAGCACCGTCTTCGCCCACACGTCGGGATTCGACGTCAGCGCATCGAGAATCTGCGACGTGTAGTTCGCACCGTACGCGGGCGTGTATTTCGGATGTTCGGAGAACACGGCGGGCGGCAGCAGCCACGACACCTGCGGCAGACGGTCGTTGATCACGTCGTCCTTCAGGTTGTCGAGCGTGCGCACCGTCTGCGCGCGCTGGTACAGCGACGAACCCGGCTTCGCGTTGATGAAGTTCGTGAAGTTCTGCAGGATGTTCGTGCCGTAGTTGCCGTTGTACGGATCGGCCCACGTGAGCCCCTGCTGATAGATCTGCCACGATACGCCGCGCGCCTCCAGCCGCTCCGGAAAGGTCGTCCACGACAGCAGCTGGTAGGCGGGCGGCAGGTCGCCGTCGACATAGTCCGCGTTGTCGAGCAGCGGGCCGCCGAACTTGCCGGTCGGATCGATCGTGCCCGTCATCAGGTACGCGCGGTTCGGGTGCGTCGGCCCCGGCAGCGAGCAGAAGTAGTTGTCGCACACGGTGAATGCGTCGGCGAGCGCGTAATGGAACGGAATGTCCTCGCGCACGTGATATCCCATCGTCATGTCGGTCTTGTTCGCGGGCCACTGGTCGTAGCGGCCGCCGTCGATCGCCGCATGCGTCTTCGCCCACGAATGGTCGAGCGCGCCGAGGCATTGCGCGCTGGTCGTCTTCGTGTCGAGCCGGAACGGCAGCACGGATTTCGCCGGATCTTCCTTCGACGGCTGGTACCACACCGGCTTGCCGTTCGGCAGCGGGATCGGGAAGCGGTCGTTGTAGCCGCGCACGCCGCGCAGGTGTCCGAAGTAATGGTCGAACGACCGATTTTCCTGCATGAACACGACGATGTGCTCGACATCGCGGATCGTGCCGGTGCCGCGTGCGGCGGGAATCGCGAGCGCGCGGCGAATCGACTCGGGGAATGCGTTGAGCGCGACGGCGGCGCCCGCCGACTGTGCGACGGTATGCAGGAAACGGCGGCGGCTGGATGACGTCATGTTATTTCACCTCGGTTCTGCGATGCGGGGGACGGGGACACGAACGGCGACGGCGGGATCAGTGCGACGGCGATGCGGCGACGCCGGATGCACCCGCGTTCATCGCGGGCTTCGCGTCATCGTCGTCGGGCGGGTAATGCACGACCGGCGGCGCGAGCGGGGCGGCATCGGACGCGGCGGCGTTCGCGCCGGCATCGCTGTTGAACGCGCTAGCGGAACCGGACGATGCGCGTGCCGGTTGCGATGCATCGTCCGCGTGCGCGTCGTGCGGCGCGTCGTCGCTGCAGGCGGCGACGAAGACGGTGGCACACAGAACGACGACAAGGGCAACGCGACGCATGACTTCTCTCCGGGCAGGCGAATCGGAACGTGTTCGAGTATGCCGGTGCGATGCGACGATTCGGTGAATCGTTTGCGACCGGAGCATGATCGCGAACGGCTTTCGCGAAGCTGACCGAACGCTTTCGCGGCGGCACGCACGCGCGCATGGCGGAATTTTCCAGCGATTGCAGATGACGCATGCCACGACGCGCTTGCCCGCCGCGGTCGCGCACCGCATCGCGGTGCACGCGTGGCGCGCGCCGCCGCGCCAGCAATCGGCAATCGTTGACCGACACACCGTCCGCAGCACGGAAAAAGCGGGCGTTTTTGCCGCTCCGTCAGCGCGCGGACAGCGAGCCGCCAGCATGGCGACATGCCGCCGCAAGGAACCGCTGCGCGCCCCCGGGGCGTCGCCCGTTCGCACCCCGTATCGTTGCCGGCTTCGCGAGCGCGCGCTGCGCCGCGCGGGCGCGGCACCGGAATTGCTCGCTGCGCCGACGCGCGTGTCGCCCCGCGCGGCCATCCGCGCTTGGGCGATGCATCCGCGTCCGTCACATCATGGAGCGAGCAGAAGTCATGTCCAGCGATCGATCCGATTCTCCCTCTGCCGAGCCCGCGCGTGACGCCGGCGTGCCGGCGTCCACTCGTGAGTGGTCAACTGCGCTGCCGATGTCGCACGATACGCCGTCGAGTGCCGCGCGGCGCCGCTTTCTGCAATCCGCGGCTGCGGCCGCGACGGTTGGCGCCGCCGCCCCTCACGTTCATCCGCAACCCGCGCACGCGGCAGCGGCGCCGGCCGTTGCGCATCGCGATGCGGCGCCCGCGCAACCGGTTCATCTCGACATCAACGGGCGCGCATACACGCTGCAGCTCGAGCCGCGCGTCACGTTGCTCGACGCGTTACGCGAATACGCGGGGCTCACCGGCACGAAGAAGGGCTGCGACCGCGGGCAGTGCGGCGCGTGCACGGTGCTCGTGGACGGGCGGCGCATCAACGCGTGCCTGACACTCGCGGTGATGCACGAAGGCCAGCGGATCACGACGGTCGAAGGGCTCGCAAGCGACGGCGAGTTGAGCCCCGTACAGCGCGCGTTCGTCGAATACGATGCGTTCCAGTGCGGCTACTGCACGCCCGGCCAGCTGTGCTCCGCGACTGCGCTGCTCGACGAGTTCTCGTCGGGCGCGGCGAGCGCCGTCACCGCCGACGTGCGGCAGCGCCCCGCGCAACTGTCGGACGACGAAATTCGCGAACGCATGAGCGGCAATCTGTGCCGCTGCGGCGCGTACTCGAACATCGTCGCCGCCGTGCGCGCCGCGCACGCGGCGCACGGCTAGCCGACGGAGGCACCGCAATGGAAGCGATCTCCTACGAACGTGCAACCGATGTCGCCGCCGCCGTGCGCGCGGCCCAGCGGCCGGGCACCGCGTTCATCGGCGGCGGCACGAACCTGCTCGACCTGATGAAGGGCGGCGTCGCGCGGCCGGTCGCGCTGATCGACATCACGCGCATCGCGGGGCTCGATACGGTCGACGCGCTGCCCGGCGGCGGACTGCGTATCGGCGCGCTCGTGCGCAACAGCGATGCGGCCGACCATCCGCGCATCCGTGCCGACTATCCGCTGCTGTCGCAGGCGCTGCTTGCCGGCGCGTCCGCGCAATTGCGCAACATGGCGACCGTCGGCGGCAACCTGATGCAGCGCACGCGCTGCCCGTACTTCTACGATCCGGCGTTCGCGCAATGCAACAAGCGCGCGCCCGGCAGCGGCTGCGCGGCGATCGGCGGCCACAACCGGATGCACGCGATACTCGGCGCGAGCGCGCAGTGCGTGGCGGTGAACCCGTCGGACATGAGCGTCGCGCTCGCGGCGCTCGACGCGGTCGTGCAGGTGAGCGGGCCGCGCGGCACGCGGCAGATTCCGTTCGCGTCGTTTCATCGGCTGCCGGGCGACCGACCCGATCTCGACACGACGCTCGAGCCGGGCGAACTGATCACCGCGGTCGATCTGCCGCCGCCGCGCTTCGCGGACCATGCGCATTACGTGAAGGTGCGCGACCGCGCGAGCTACGCGTTTGCATTGGTATCGGCGGCCGCCGCGTTGCGGATGGACGGCGCACGCGTCGCCGATGCGCGGATCGCGCTCGGCGGTGTCGCGCACAAGCCGCTGCGCGCGATCGACGCGGAGCGGCATCTCGTCGGGCACACGTTGAGCGATGCGACGCTGCATGAAGCGGCGGCGCTCGCGTTGCGCGATGCGCGGCCGCTCGACGGCAATGGCTTCAAAGTCGCGCTCGCGCAGCGCGCGATCGTGCGTGCGGTGAGCGCCGCTGCCGCAACCGCGGGAGGTGTTGCATGAACACGCTGACCGGACAACCGCTCGATCGTGTCGACGGCGTACTGAAGGTGACGGGCGGCGCGCATTATGCGGCCGAATTTCCCGATGCACGGCTGGCGCATGCGGTACTCGTCACGAGCACGATCGCCTCGGGGCGGATCGAGTCGATCGACGCGGCGCGTGGGCGCGCGATGCCCGGCGTGCTGCTCGTGATGACGCACGAGAACGCGATGCGGCTGCCCAACGGCGGGCGGCCGCCGCTGGCGCCGCCCGCGGGGCGCCGGCTCACGCTGCTGCAGGACGACGCGGTGCGCTACAGCAACGAGCCCGTCGCGGTCGTCGTTGCCGAGACGCTCGAGCAGGCAACCGATGCCGCGAACGCCGTGCGGGTGCGTTATCGCACGCGCGATGCGGCGCTCGATTTCGCGCGCGAGAAGCCTGGCGCGCGGGTGCCGCCGAAGCAGCAGGGGCGCCCGATGGACACGCAGCGCGGCGACGTCGACGCGGGGCTGCGCGAAGGCGCGGTGCACGTCGATGCAACGTACACGACACCGATGCAGCACCACAACCCGATCGAGCCGCACGCGACGATGGCGCGCTGGGACGGCCCGACGCTTACGCTGCACGACGCGACGCAGGGCGTGTCGGGCGCGAGCACGGCCGTGGCGGCCGTATTCGGCATCGCGCCCGAGCAGGTGCGCGTGATTTCGCCGTTTCTCGGCGGCGGCTTCGGCTGCAAGGGCTCGTCGTGGTCGCACGTGTCGCTGTGCGCGATGGCTGCGAAGCAGACGGGGCGGCCCGTGCGGCTCGCACTCACGCGGCCGCAGATGTTCGGCCCGGTCGGCGGACGGCCGTTCACCGAGCAGCGCGTCGTGCTCGCCGCGCGCCGCGACGGCACGCTGACCGCGATGCGCCACGACTCGATCGTCACCACGTCGACGTTCGAGGACTGGACGGAGATGTGCGGGATGCCGTCGCGGATCATGTATGCGGTGCCGAACCACGCGACCACGCACCGGATCGTGTCGCTGAACGTCGGCACGCCGACGTTCATGCGCGCGCCCGGCGAGGCGTCCGGCTCGTTCGCGCTCGAGTCGGCGATGGACGAGCTCGCGTGGCAGCTCGGGATGGATCCGGTCGAGCTGCGGCTCGCGAATTATGCGCAAGTCGATCCACAGGACGGCAAGCCGTGGTCGAGCAACGAGCTGCGCGAATGCTACCGCGTCGGCGCGCAGCGTTTCGGCTGGTCGCGGCGCACCGGTGCGCCGCGCACGATGCGTGACGGCCACACGCTGGTGGGCCTCGGGATGGCCGCCGCGACGTATCCCGCGAACCGCAGCGAGGCATCGGCGCGGGCGCGCATCCTGCCGGACGGCACGGCCGAAGTCGCGTCGGGCACGCAGGACATCGGCACCGGAACCTATACGGTGATGACGCAGGTCGCGGCCGACGCGCTCGGCTTCCCGCCGCAACGCGTGCGCTTTTCGCTCGGCGATTCGAGCCTCCCGCGCGCGCCGGTATCGGGCGGGTCGCAGTCGGCGGCGAGCGTGGCGCCGGCCGTGCGCGAAGCCGCGCTGCAGGCGCGCGCGAAGCTGATCGCGCTCGCGATCGCGGACCCGGGCTCGCCGCTGCACGGCGCCGCGGCCGGCGACGTGACAGTCGACGACGGCTGGGTCGTGCATCGCGGCGACCCGGCGCGGCGCGATCCAGCCGCCGCGGTGATCGCGCGTGCGGGCGGACAGCCGGTCGACGCGCAGGCGACGACGAAGCCGGGCGACGAGAAGTCGCGCTATGCGTCCCATTCGTTCGGTGCGGTGTTCGCGGAAGTGCACGTGGATGCCGAGCTCGGCACGATCCGCGTGCCGCGTATCGTCGGCGTGTACAGCGTCGGCCGGCTGCTCAATGCGAAGACCGCGCGCAGCCAATTGATCGGCGGGATGGTGTGGGGGCTGGGCACAGCGCTCCAGGAAGGCTCGCATCTCGACGTGCGGCACGGCCGCTTCACGAACGCGAACCTCGCCGAATATCACGTGCCCGTGAACGCGGATATCGGCGAGCTCGACGTGAGCTTCGTCGACGAAAACGACACGCGCTTCAACCCGCTCGGCATCCGCGGGATCGGCGAGATCGGCATTACCGGCGTGCCGGCCGCGATCGCCAACGCCGTCTATCACGCAACCGGCGTGCGCGTGCGCGATCTGCCGATCACGCTCGACAAGGTCGTGCTGCCGACGCGCGCGTGAACGCCGGCGGCCGGCGTCAGCGGCGCGGCGTCCTGCGGCGCACTTCGCTGCGCAGCCAGTCGAGCCACGTGCGGATCGCCGCTTCGCGCGGATGATCGGGGCGCCACACGACGTAATGCGCATACACGTCGGTGATGCGCACCGTCGACACGCGCACGAGCGTGCCGGCCGCGAGTTCCGGTTCGATCAGCGAGCGGCGCGCGAGCGCGACGCCGCGCCCGTTCAGCGCCGCATCGATCAGCGCGTTCGCGTCGGCGAAGCGCGGCGCACGCGCCGATTCGGTAAGGTCGAGCCGCGCGGCCTGGAACCACGGCTCCCACGGCTGCGCGGGATGGCGCAGCAGCGTCGCGCGCACGAGATCCGCCGGCGTTCGCGGTGCGATGCCGTCGCGATTGCGGTACGCGGGGCTCGCGACCGGAAACACCGTCTCGTTCATCAGCTTTTCGGCGACGACGCCCGGCCACGTGCCGGGGCCGTAGCGCAGCGCGACGTCGATGCGGTCGCGCTTGCGCAGCGGCGCGAGCGCGGCGTCCGGGTGCAACACGATCGCGATGTGCGGATGCGCGGCCGTGAAGCGCGGCAGGCGCGGCGCGAGCCAGCGCTCGGCGACGCTCGGCAGCACGCTGACGTTCAGCGTGACGTCGCATGCGCGCGGCTTGCGCTCCGCCAACGCCGGTTCGAACGCACGTTCGAGCACGCTCAGCCCCTGGCGCACCTGCAGCACGAGCGCATGCGCGGCATGCGTCGGCGTCGCGCCGCTGCGTTCGCGCGTGAACAGCGGATAGCCGAGCTGCGCTTCCAGCGTGCGGATGTGCTGGCTGACCGCGCCCTGCGTGACTGCCAGTTCGTCGGCCGCACGCGTGAAGCTCTGCAGCCGAACGGCGGCTTCGAACGCGCGCAGCGTCTGCAGCGGAGGAAGATGAATGCGTCGCATCGCGCATTAGTACCACTAATGCCCGAGCACGACAATTCATCGTTTGCTGCCGCGGCGCGCGCGTTCCTACACTCGGTTCCGTCTTTCAACAGGCCCGCGGGGGCAACGCCATCATGAACGCATATCGTCTCTATCTGTCGCCGGGCGCGTGTTCGCTCGCCGTTCACATCGCGCTCGAGGAAACCGGCGCGCCGTTCGACGTCGAAATCGTGTCCGTGCGCGAGCAGCAGAACCTCGACGCGCGCTATCTCGCGATCAACCCCAAGGCTCGCGTGCCCGTACTCGCGATTCCCGGCGAGCCGCGCGTACTGACCGAAACGCCCGCGATCCTCACCTATCTCGCCCGTCGCCATCCGGACGCGCAGCTGCTGCCGCTCGACGATCCGCTGCGCGAGGCGCGCTGCCACGAATGGCTCGCGTGGCTGGTCGGCTGGGTGCACGGAGTCGGCTACGGCGCGCTGTGGCGTCCCGGGCGCTTCGTCGGCGACCCCGCGCTGCACGGCGCGATCAGCGCGCACGGGCGCGGCGTGATCGACGCCGCGAACGCGACGATCGAAGCGTCGCTCGCCGACGGACGCACGTGGGCCGAGCCGAGCGGCCATTCGATCGTCGATCCGTTCCTGCTCGTGCTGTATCGCTGGGGCGTCGCGATCGGGCTCGACATGACGCGCCACCCTGCATGGACCGCGCATGCGCAGCGCGAGGCCGAGCGTCCTGCGGCCCGGCGCGCGCTCACTCGCGAGCGCGGCTGACGCCGCGTCGCACGGGCGGCCGTGTGCCCGCCCGTTTGGTTCCACTGAAGAAGTTCGGACGTGTCCAATTGCCATCGTGTGCCCAATCCATTGGAATGAGAATCATTCTCATCAATGGAGTGAAATGAACATGAGCCGTTGCATCCAGTCGAGCGCGACGCCGCCGCGGCGCGCGACCGCGTCCGTCGCGTTCGCGATGATGACCTGCGCGACCGCGCCGGCGTGCGCGGAGGAAACGGAGCCGCGCCACGCGCCGCGGCTGGACCCGATCTTCGTGCACGGCGCCCGCGATGCCGGTTCGCGCGTCGACCGCTCCGGTTCCGCCAAATATGCGACGCCGTTGCTCGACGTGCCGCAGACGATCACCGTCGTGCCGCGCGTGGTGCTCGACGAACAGCAGGCGCTGAGCTTGCGCGAGGCATTGTCGAACGTCGCGGGCATCACGTTCAATGCCGGCGAAGGCGGCGGCGGCTCGGGCGACATGTTCAATATCCGCGGCTTCAGCGCGAACGCGAACCTGCAGCTCGACGGACTGCGCGACAGCGCGCAGAACAATCGCAGCGACCTGTTCAACGTCGACGCGGTCGAGGTGATCAAGGGGCCGAACTCGGTATTCGGCGGCGCCGGCACAACGGGTGGCACGGTGAACCTCGTCAGCAAGACGCCGAAGGCCCGCGCATCAACCGAGGCCGGCACGGTGCTCGGCACGTCGGGCTACCGCCGCGTGACGCTCGATGCGAACCGGCCGCTGCCCGGCACCGACGGCCGCACGGCATTTCGCCTGAATGCGATGGCGCACGTCAACGACGTGCCAGGCCGCGACGACATCCGCAAGCGGCGTTGGGGCATCGCGCCGTCGCTCGCGTTCGGGCTCGGCACGCCGACGCGCGTCACGTTCGGCTACTTCCACCAGTACGACAACAACCTGCCCGACTACGGGGTGCCTGCGTACAACGGCCAGGTGCTGGGCGGCGTGTCGCGCGACCGCTATTTCGGCTGGCGCAATCTCGACCACGAACGCATCACGTCGGATACATTCACCGTGAAGGCCGAACACGATGTGTCGTCCGGCCTGAAGGTGCAGAGCCTGAGCCGCTATGCGCACCTGAATCGCGACACGGTGATTTCGGCGTCGCATGTGAACGTGCACGGGCTGCCGCCGGGGCGCTACAAGCCTGCGGGGCCGCAGGGCTATGGCCGCGATGCGTCAACCGCGATGTGGGCGAACCAGACGAACGTCAGCGGCGCGTTCTCGACGTTCGGCATCGGGCATACGCTCGTCACGGGCTTCGAGATCTCGCGCGAGACGTACGGCCGGACGACCTATTCATACGGGCTCAATCGTTTCTATCCGGCCGGCGGTTTCGCGCTGGCGGCGCCGCCCGGCGTGTGGCAGGGCCCGGCGCAGCGGCAGGACAGTGCCCGCAACGACACCGCGCTCGTCGTGAAGGCGCTTTACGCATTCGACACGATTTCGGTCGGCCGCCATTGGGACATCGACGTCGGGCTGCGACACGACTGGATCGACGGTCGATCGGAAGGCACCGCGGCGGGCAAGCCTGCCGAGCGCGCGGAAAGTTCCGATCGCCATCTGAGCACGCGTGCTGCGCTCGTGTTCAAGCCGACCGACAACGGTCGCGTGTATTTCGCGTACGGCACGTCGTTCAATCCGTCCGCCGAATTTCTCGTGACCAACGGTTCGGGCGTGAACGCGGCGACCGCCGCGCTCGCGCCCGAGAAAAACGAGAGCTTCGAACTCGGCGCGAAATGGGAAGGGCTAGCCGGCATCGCGCTGAACGGCGCGCTGTTCCACACCGAGAAGAAGAACGCGCGCGAACGGATGTCCGATGGCAGCTATGCGCTGGCGGGCCGGCAACGCGTGCGCGGTGTCGAGCTCGGCGCCGCCGGCAAGGTGACGCCGCGGTGGGACGTGTTCGCGAACTACACGTATCTGGCGAGCGTGACGCTCAACTCGCCTTCGTTGCCGCAGCGCGAAGGGCAGGCGCTCGGCAACACGCCACGGCACGCGTTCAACGTGTGGACGACCTACCGGCTGCCGGCTGGCTGGACGCTCGGCTACGGTTCGCATTTCGTCGGGCGGCGCAACGTGACGTCGCAGGGCGACGGCAAACTCGGCGCGTACTGGGTGCACAACCTGATGGCGAGCTACGACGTGAGCCGGCGCCTGCGCATTCAGCTGAACGTCGACAACCTGTTCGATCGCGCGTACGTCGAACGCGTGCGACAGGTGTTGGGCAACCAATCGCGCTCGTCGGCGGTCGAGTTCGGCGACGGCCGTTCTGCAATACTGTCGGCCGTGTACAAGTTCTGACCGTCGCGCGCGTCGTCGGCCGCCGGCGGCGGCGCCTGCTGCCCGCCGCTCGCCGCGCTCTTCAGCGCGCAAACAGCGGGTAGGTCGCGGCGGCGATCAGCGCGGTCGCGAGCCACACCACGCTCCACGAAGTGGCCGCCAGCAGTGGCGGAATCGCAAGCGGCGTCGCGAACAGCCCGAGATAGACGATCGTGTTGGCCATCCCGAGCGCGGTGCCCGCATGGTTCGCGCCGGCGAGCGTCGCGAGCTCGGTGTACGCGACGCCGTGCCACGCCGACACGCAGATGCCGGCGAACACGAGCAGCGCGACGATCGCCGCGAGCGGCACGTGCGGGCTGCCGGCGGTCGCGGCCGCGAGTAGCGCGAACGAGCCGGCCGCAACGCACACCGACCCGCGCAGATACGCGCGCCGGTTGCCGTGCCGGTCGGTATGGCGGCCGCTCCACACGCGCATCGCCATCGCGCCGACTTGCAGCGCGACCATCGCCGCGCTGATGCCGCCGAGGCCGAGCCGGCCGAAGTCGTGCAGGAACACGGTCGCGAACGTCAGCACCGCGAACTGCGGTGCACACAGCGCGCCGATGCCGAGCACGATGCGCCACACGCGGCCGCTCGCGAGCGGGCTGCGCGTGGGCATGGACGCGTACAGGCGCGTGACAGCCGGTTGCGGCGTGACGGCATGGCTTGCGGTTGCGGGTGTTGCCGCCCGCGCATCGGGCGGCTCGTGCAGCCAGCGCCACGTGAGCGCCGCCGAGCCGGCGCACAGCAGCATCAGCGCGCCGTACACCGCCGCAAAGCCCGCATGCGACGCAAGCGACGGCAGCAGCGCCGCGCCCACGCCGCCTCCGAGCGGCACGGCCGTCTGGCGGATGCTCATCGCGAGGCCGCGTTCGCGCTCGCCGAACCAGCGCATCACCGCGCGTCCGCTCGACCCGTTCACGCTCCCGCCGAGCAGGCCGACGCAACACATCGCGGCGACGACGCGCATGAGCGGCGGCGCCGCGTGCGCGCTCGGAACGATCGCGACCACCATCAGCGCGAGCATCGCCGCGGTCGCGATCAGGCCGGTGAGCAGCACGCGACGATCGCCGAAGCGGTCGGCGGCCATGCCCCACGGCAGCTCCGACAGCGCGACGCCGAAGCCAAGTGCGCCGAGCACGAGCCCGAGCGCACCGTTGTCGAGCTGATAGGCGGAGCGCATCCACACGGCGGTGGTCGGAATGCCGGCCGCGGCCGCGGAAAAGCTCATGTTCGCGGCGACGCCGGCCGCGAGCACGCGCCAGCGATGCGCGGGACTGCGCGCATCGCGCACGGCCGAACGCGGGGAGGCGAGGCAGGAGGTATCCATGACGATAGAGCCCGTTTGAAAATTGACATCGTCAGTGTGGCCGCCTACATTCATCCTGAAAATCGGAAAGTTTTTGATTAACTGTTCGATAAAACGGGATGATTCAGATGTCAGGACGAGACGAGGCCGAACAGGCTGCACCCGACGCTGCGCTGGCGCGGCCGAACTTCGACGTCGCGGCATTGCGCAGCCTGGTTGCGGGCGTGGACCTCGGCAGCTTCGCGAGGGCGGCCGATCGCGTCGCGCGCTCCACGTCGGCGGTGAGCGCGCAGATCCGCAAGCTCGAGGAGCAGGCCGGTACGCCGCTGTTCGTGAAGGCCGGCCGCGGGCTTGCGCTGACTGACGCCGGCGATGCGATGCTGCGCTATGCGCGCCGGATGATCGCGCTGAACGACGAAGCGGCCGCGGCCGTGCGCGGCGTGAATCTCGACGGCTGGGTGCGGGTCGGCCTGCAGGAGGATTTCGGCGAGGCGATCCTGCCTGACGTACTCGGGCAGTTCGCGCGCGCGCATCCGAAGGTGCGGATCGAAGCGCGCGTCGCGCGCAATGCGGAACTGCTCGAGCGGCTCGACGCGAACCAGCTCGACCTCGCGCTCGTGTGGGGCGATCCCGCGTCGGCGACGCTCGTGTCGCGCGCGGGCATCGACGCCGACGCGATCGCGCAGGTGCCGATGCAGTGGATCGCGGCGGTCGGCGCCGCAGGCATCGGAATGCCCGATGCCGGTGCCTACGCGGGCGGCGCGGACGCCGGCGATGCGGGGAGTCGCGCGCTGCGCGCGGGCGGCGAGCCGCTGCCGCTTGTCGTGTTCGACCGGCCTTGCCGGTTTTTCGGCGCGGCGACCGACGCGCTCGACCGCGCCGGCGTGCCGTGGCGCGTCGCGTTCACGACGCCGAGCCTGGCCGGGCTGTGGGCGGCGGCGGCGGCCGGTCTCGGGCTGACGGTGCGCTCGCACTACGGGCTGCCGGCATCGGTGCACGTGCTCGATGCGCCGTCGTTCGGGCTGCCGGCGTTGCCCAGCCTGCCGCTGATGCTGCTGCGGCGGACGTCGTCGGCGACGCCGACCGTCGAGCGGCTCGCACGAATCGTCACGCAGGCAGTGCGCGACGCGACGCAGCGCGACGCGGCGGTGCTGGCGGCGTGACCGGCATCCTGCGGCAGCGGCGCGGCGCCCGTCCGTATGGTTCGACCGAGCGAGCGAACGAGCGAGCGAACGAATAGCCGAATAGCCGAATAGCCGAATAGCCGAATAGCCGAATAGCCGAATAGCCGGATAGCCGAATAGCCGAACAGCCGAACAGCCGAACAGCCGAACAGCCGAATAGCCGAATAGCCGCGCGCTGCATCGCAACCTACGCTGCCGCTGTGTCCGGCTCGAATTCGGCGAGGGCGGCAAGCATTGCAGCGAGCCTTTCCCGCAATGCCTCGCTCGCCGGCACGAACGGCAGCCGCAATCCGTCCTCGCACCAGCCCTGCGCGGACAGCACCGCCTTCACCGGCGCCGGGTTGGGCTCCGCAAACAGCGCCGCAACCAGCGGCTGCAACGCGACCGACAACCGCCGCGCATCGGCGAGCCGGCCGTCGCGCAGCAGCGTATGAATGCGCACGTGCCATTCGGGCAACACGTGCGCGCTGCTCGCGATCGCGCCGTGCGCGCCCGCGCAAAGCGCCGCGAAGTTCTGGTTGTCGTCGCCGGACAGGATCGCGAGCGGCGTGTCGTGTACGAGCCGGCTCATCCGGTCGAGCGTGCCGCCGCACTCCTTGATGCCGGCGACACGCGGGTCGCGCGCGAGCGCCTGCAGCGTCTCCAGTTCGACGTTCACGCCGGTGCGGTACGGGATGTTGTAGACGAGCACCGGCAGGCCGGCGGCCTCGACGATCGCTTCGACGTGTCGGCGGATCCCGTCCTGCGTGGGCCGGACGTAGACGGGCGGCGTGACGAGCAACCCGTCGGGGCGCAACTCGGCGAGCGCGCGTGCGCGGGCGGCCGCGAAGTGCGTCGCGCTCGCGGTCAGGCCGACGACGATCGGCAGGCCGGGCGCCGCGTCGCGCAGCGTCGAGAATACGGCGTCCTGTTCTCGTGCGTCGAGCAGCACGCCTTCGCCGGTCGTCGCGCCGGCGACGAAGCCCGCAATGCCGGCGGCCGCATAGCGGCGCGCGAGCCGCGCGAGCGCGCCATGATCGACGTCGCCGTCATGAAACGGCGTGATGACCGGCAGCCAGATACCTTCGAAACGTGTGTGCATGCAAAGCCTCATGGTGGAAACGGAGTGGGAGGAAACCGTTCCGCCGGCGGTATGCCGGAGCGAGGCGTGCGAGCAAGGGGAGTGAAACGACCTGCGGGCATCCCGTCCGGCATTCGCCTGACGGGACGCGACGTCCCCGTCAGTCGAGGAGTCGTTTTTTGAGTTTCAGCCCGGCCGCGCGCGCACCTGCCGCGGCGGCGGCAACGATCGACGGCGAGCGCAGGGAAGCGGACATGAACGAACCGTGAAAAGGGCTGAGCGGCGATCTTAACACCGGATCCGGCGCGCACGCGAGCGGCGCGCGCCGCTTAAGCAGGATTCGAGATTTGCTTTCCACGACAGATTGGAAGGCACGCCGCGCGCGGCCGCTAGAATGCCCGCTTACGTTTCGATGACAGCGCGTGCGCGCGCCGTCGCGCACATTCACCACCACTGGAAACGGGGCATATCACGATGGCAAGCATCATGGGGATCGGCCGCTGGCTGCACACGGGCGCCGCGGCGGCGCTGGTCGTCGCGGCAACGGCCGCGCACGCGGACACGTCGATCCTGAACGTGTCGTATGACGTGACGCGCGAGCTGTACAAGGACATCAACGCGAGCTTCGCCGCCGCGTACAAGCAGCAGACCGGCGAAACCGTGACGATCAAGCAGTCGCACGGCGCATCGAGCGCGCAGGCGCTGTCGGTGCTGCAGGGGCTGCAGGCCGACGTCGTGACGATGAACCAGCCGAACGATATCGATCTGCTCGCCGAGCGCGGCCAACTGCTGCCGAAGGACTGGCGCGCGCGCTTTCCCGACGCCAGCTCGCCGTATTCGACGACGATGGTGTTCCTCGTGCGCAAGGGCAACCCGAAGGCGATCAAGGACTGGAGCGATCTCGCGAAGCCGGGCGTCCAGGTGATCATCGCGAACCCGAAGACGTCGGGCAACGGCCGCTACGCGTATCTGGCCGCGTGGGGCTACCAGAAACAGAAGGGCGCAACCGATCAGCAGGCGCTCGACTTCGAGAAGGCGATCTTCCGCAACGTGCCGGTGCTCGACTCGGGCGGACGCGGCGCGACGACGACCTTCACGCAGCGCGGCATCGGCGACGTGCTCGTCACGTTCGAGAACGAAGTCGCGCTGATGGATACGGGCGTGTCGGGCGCGGAATTCGATGCCGTGTATCCGTCGGCGAGCATCCTCGCGGAGCCGCCGGTCGCCGTCGTGGACAAGGTCGTCGACAAGAAGGGCACGCGCAAGGTCGCGCAGGCGTATCTCGACTTCCTGTATACGCCGCAGGCGCAGGAGATCATCGCGCGGCACCATCTGCGCCCGCGCGACGCGAACGTGCTGAAGAAGTATGCGGCCGAATTCAAGCCGCTGAAAACGTTCAGCGTCGAGCAGGTTTTCGGCAGCTGGGCGAACGCGCAGAAGACGCACTTCGCCGACGGCGGCACGTTCGATCGCGTGATCGTCGACCGCAAGTAGGCGCCGCGCACGCCGCGCGCGTGCAGACAGCACCGCCGCGCAACCGGCCGCTCATGCGGCCGGTTTTTTTTCGGCTTGCGGCGTCGGATGCGCGTGGCCACGCAGCGCGTTCCGCCCGCCGCGTTCGCGTGCTACGCTCATCGCCTCCGTGCTCCGGGCCTCCCGCAATGACCGTCGATTCGTCTTCCCCCGCCTCCCGCGGCCGTGGCCGCAAGCTGTGGTCGGGCACCCGCCACGTGATCGCATACGGGATGCCGCCGCTCGGTTGGCGCGACCTCTACCATCGCGCGCTGACGGTGAGCTGGCCGGTGTTTTTCCTGTCTCTCGCGGTGCTGTTCCTGCTGCTCAACAGCGGCTTCGCGATGCTCTATTTGCTCGGTGATGCGCCGATCGCGAACCAGTCGCCGGCTGGGTTCGTCGGCGCGTTCTTCTTCAGCGTCGAGACGCTCGCGACCGTCGGCTACGGCGACATGCATCCGCAGACGATCTACGCGCACCTCGTCGCGACGTTCGAGATCTTCATCGGGATGTCCGGCATAGCGCTCGCGACCGGGCTCGTATTCGCGCGGTTTTCCCGGCCGCAGGCGAAGATCCTGTTCGCGCGCCATGCGATCGTGCGGCCGCTGAACGGCAGGATGACGCTGATGGTGCGCGCCGCGAATGCACGCCAGAACGTGATCGCCGAAGCGCAGGCCAAACTGCGGCTGATGCGGATCGAAGGCACGCACGAGGGCTATACGCTGCGCAAGATTCACGACCTGCCGCTCGTGCGCAGCGAGCATCCGATCTTCCTGCTCGGCTGGAACCTGATGCATGTGATCGACGAATCGAGCCCGCTGTTCGGCGAGACGGCCGAATCGCTTGCCGCGCGCGATGCGTCGCTGCTGATCACGATCGAAGGTTCCGACGAAACGACGTCGCAGGTCATGCAGGCGCGTTATTCATGGGAGCATGCGGACATCCGCTGGCTGCACCGTTATGTCGATCTGATGCATGAGGAGGACGGCGTCACGCACATCGATTACACGCACTTTCACGATGTCGTGCCGGTGGACGCCGATAGCGACGAGCGCGGGTCGCCGGGCGTGATCGTCGATGCCGACGCTACGGCGCCGCCCGGATCCAGGCCCGCGCCGTAGCGCGGGCGCTGCGCGCGAACGTCGCGGCATCGGTGCGCGCGCCGCGATCGCACCGCGTGCCGTTGTTTCGCGCGTCACGCGTGCAGCAGCCGCGCGGCTTCGCGCTGTTCGATCGCCACCGCGCGCCGGTAGCCGTCGCGGTCCTCGGCGCGCGCGACGTAGTCCGCGAGCACGCCGTCGTGCGGCAGCAGGTGCGCGTCGAACGCGATCTTCAGCGTGCTGGCGAGCAGCAGGTCGGCCGCGGTGAAGCGGTCGCCGACGAGCCAGCGGCCACGGGCGAGCGTCTGCGCGAGCGCGCACTGCACGCGCGTGATGTTGCCCCAGCCGAACGCGACCGGGTTGCCCGACGCGCCGGTGAATTTCTCGGCCATCGCGGGCTCGAGGCAGGTCGGCGTGAAGAACATCCACTGCAGGAAGCGGCCGCGCAGCGGATCGTCCGGCGCGATGCCGAGCCCCGCGCCCGCGCAGCGATCGGCGAGATAGAGCAGCACGGCGCCCGATTCGGCAAACGGTTCGCCGCCGTCGTCGAGCGCGGGCAGCTTGGCCATCGGATTGACCTGGACGAACGCGTCGCTGCCCTGTTCGTGCGAGCGCAGGTCGATCGGCACGAGTTCGTAGACGGCGCCGATTTCCTCGAGCATCCATAGCGCCCGGAACGCCCGGGTCTTGGGCCAGTAGTAGAGCTTCATCGCGCCTCCGCGTGTCAGTGCGTGTCGGTTCGGTCGATGCTCAAGCGTACTCGCGCGGCAACGGTTCGGACAGGGGAAATGGGGAAGCGGTGCCGCGTGGCATGCGTACAGACATCGCTGGTCATGTGACGGTTGCGGCGGCGGGCATTCCGCGCATCTCGACCGCAGCACCGTTCAGTCGTAGTTCTTCATTTAACTAGTCATTTAATGACTATCGGTGGGTGGGCCGTGCACGGAAAGGAGCAACGAATGCCACACGACGATCGCATCACCGTCGTTCCGCGGCGAACACCCGAATCGGCCGCGATGCGCGCCGAGCTCGCGCGGGCGATGGCAATCACTGCCAGACTCAACCGTTTGACGTTCGACGATGCGGACGAAGTCCGCGCGCTGTTCGGCGAACTGATCGGCAAGCCGATGGATGGCGGCTTCCTGCTGATTCCGCCGTTCTACGCGACGGGCGGCGCCGATATGCGGGTCGGCCGCAACGTGTTCGTCAACCAGAACTGCACGTTCTATGACCTCGGCGGACTCGATATCGGCGATGACGTGATGATCGGGCCGAACGTGAGCCTCATCACGTCCGGGCATCCGATCGAACCGTCCCGCCGGCGTGATGCGGTCGTTGCGCGGCCGATCGCGATCGGAAACAACGTGTGGATCGGCGCGGGCGCGACGATCATCGGCGGCGTGACGGTCGGCGAGAACGCGGTGATTGCCGCCGGTTCCGTCGTGACGAAAGACGTTCCGCCGAATACGCTGGTCGCGGGAAATCCTGCGCGAGTGATCCGCTCGATCGCGGAGTGACGGGTTTGCCTGATGCCGTGTGCGGACAGCGAATGTGGACAACCCGGCGCGCCATTCACTCGAAACGCTGTGAAATCGAATGGTGAGCGCGCGGCATCAGGCTGACTTCGCGCTGCTTCCGGGCGTGTTGCGCCGCCCGCATCGAGCAGCATGGCGCCCGTTTCGGCGAACGTGGCGCTCCTGTTGTCGACCGCGGGCAATCAGGATCATCGAATCGACTTCGATGAACGTATTGCAGCTCCGGTCGTGCGAACGCCAGCCGATTTGCGCGAGCGCGCAGAGGTGCGGATCTCTTCGCGCGCCCATAGCGGCGGCGCGACATCCTTGTGCGTGCCGGTTGTGGATATCCCGGTCTCGCAACCACTTGACACGCTGTGCATTTCACCGGTGAGAGCGCGCCTGCGGCCGGACGCGCGGTGCAGGGTGTGGATAACCGCGCCCCGCCGACGAAAAACGCTGTGCGCTTGAACGGTGAGCGCCGCCGATCAAGCGCGCGGGACGCTTGCCCCGCGCGGACTTCCGGGCGGGGCGCGAAATCCGGAGTGCGCCGCGCATTCCAACAGCGCGCGCAAAGCGGCGCTAGATTCGTACGCGGATCGCGGTGTGGATATCCTGCCGCGGCAATCACTCGAAGCGCTGTGTATTTCAATGGTGAGCGTCGGCGCCCGGTCGAACCGGGTGCTGGTTTGCGCGTCGGCTGGCGATGTTCGTCACGGCTTCGAGGGTCGCGCATTCTAACCGCACTCGTGATCGCGTGTATCGCCCGAGCGCCGGCCGCGGTGTGGATATCCGGTCACCGAAAGCAGTCGACGCGCTGTGGATTTCATCGGTGAGGGCGCCGGCGTGCTGCTCCGCCGTGCCGGCGCGAACCAGGATGCTCGGCCCTCTGCGCGTTTGAGGGCGCTGTCGATTACGCCCAACGTGGCACTTTGGCGCGATTCCGTTCAGACGCTCACCGTTGAATTTCACAGCGTTGCGAGTGGTTGTTGGTCATGCTTTCCACACCCTCATCGATGCCGTCGTTCGATCGCCGGATTGTCGCTCACCATAGAAAATCACAGTGTTTGGAGTTGTTGTGTGCGCACGGATCGGCGCGCTCGTTTGCTCGGGGGTTGTCGCTCACCATCGAGATTCACAGTGTTTCGAGTCGTCGCGCGGCGGGCTATCCACATCCAAACCGGTGTTCTCGTTCGATTGCATGCCGATGTTCACCATCGAAAAGCACAGGGTTTTGAGTGTCCGGCGGCGATATCCACACCCGTGTCGGCGCACCCGGCATGCGGCCGCCGAACGCGCGCTTGCATTGTCGCGACGGCCGGACGGCCGCCGGGATAGCGACGACGCACACCGCAGTGTGGATATCCCGCCGCCGAATCGACTCGCGAACCTGTGCATCCGGACGGTGAGGGCGAAGGCTGCGCCGGCGCGCAGGAGTCGGGCGGTGTGGATATCTCTCGCCGACATCGACTCGTCACACTGTGGATTTCGACGGTGAGCGACTGCATCCGCCCGGACAGCGGACCGGGCGAGGTGTGGACATCCGGCGCCGGACGCGACTCGAAACGCTGTGCGATCGAATGGTGAGCATGCTCGCCAGCTGCCCGCAGCCGCGGCATTGTGGACATCCGGCACCCTCGACCAATCGGAACGCTGTGCATTTCACCGGTGAGGACGGGCGCGTTTCGTCGACCGAACCCTTGTCGCGCGGGCCGCGGGCGCCCGCCGCCGCGCTCTCGATCTGCGTCCGGCGCATCGCGGCCGTTTCGAAGCAACGTGCCCGCTCATCCCGGAATACCCCGAACAGCTCCCGCGACCTCCCGCGAAAACTCTCTCAATTTCGCCGCAAAACCTGCGTGGTTTTTCTCACTACGCGGCGTCCCGAGCAAGATGAGAAAAAACTTTCTCGTGTTGCCGCGAAAGAATAGAGTCATCCGGCTGCACCGGCCGGCGTCGCCCGACGCCGCAGCGCGCGGCCCCAGAACAGCACAATCAGGAGACATCCCCATGACCGCCCGCCTGCCAGTCGACGGCACGCCCGCCCTGTCCGACTATCGTCTGACCGACAACCTGACCGCTACGCGCGGCCGAATCTTCCTGACCGGCACGCAGGCGCTGATCCGGCTGCTGCTGATGCAGCGCGCGTCCGACACCGCGCAGGGCCTGAACACGGCCGGCTTCGTCAGCGGCTATCGCGGCTCGCCGCTCGGGATGGTCGATCAACAGCTGTGGAAGGCGAAGAAACTGCTCGATGCCGGCGGCGTGCGCTTCCTGCCTGCGATCAACGAGGAACTCGGCGGCACCGCGGTGCTCGGCACGCAGCGCGTCGAGGCCGACCCGGAGCGCACCGTCGATGGCGTGTACGCGATGTGGTACGGCAAGGGCCCGGGCGTCGACCGCGCGGGCGACGCGCTCAAGCACGGCAACGCGTACGGTTCGTCGCCGCACGGCGGCGTGCTCGTGGTGGCGGGCGACGATCACGGCTGCGTGTCGTCGTCGATGCCGCACCAGAGCGACTTCGCGATGATCGCGTGGCACATGCCGGTCGTGAACCCGTCGAACATCGCCGACATGCTCGAATTCGGCCTCTACGGCTGGGCGTTGTCGCGCTTCTCGGGCGCATGGGTCGGCTTCAAGGCGATCTCGGAGACCGTCGAGTCCGGCTCGACCGTCGATCTCGACGCGCTGCAAACGCAATGGCCGGCGCCGCCGGGCTTCACGCCGCCCGCGGGCGGGCTGCACAATCGCTGGCCCGACTTGCCGAGCCTGACGATCGAGGCGCGCCTCGCCGCGAAGCTCGACGCGGTGCGCCATTTCGCGCGCACCAACAGCATCGACAAGTGGATCGCGCCGAGCGCGCGCGCGAACGTCGGCATCGTTACCTGCGGCAAGGCGCACCTCGACCTGATGGAAGCGCTGCGCCGCCTCGACCTGACGGTCGACGACCTCGACGCGGCCGGCGTGCGGATCTACAAGGTCGGCCTGTCGTATCCGCTCGAAATGACGCGCATCGAAACCTTCGTCGACGGGCTCGCCGAAGTGCTGGTGATCGAGGAGAAAGGTCCCGTCATCGAGCAGCAGATCAAGGACTACCTGTACAACCGCGCGGACGGCGCGCGCCCGCGCGTGCTCGGCAAGCACGATGCGGCGGGCGCATGCCTGCTGTCCGAGCTCGGCGAACTGCGTCCGTCGCGGATCCTGCCGGTGTTCGCCGACTGGCTCGCGCGCCACAAGCCCGCGCTCGATCGCCGCGAACGCGTCGTCGATCTCGTCGCGCCGCAGATCCTGTCGAACGAAGCGGACGCGGTGAAGCGCACGCCGTATTTCTGCTCGGGCTGTCCGCACAACACGTCGACGAAGGTGCCCGAAGGCTCGATCGCGCAGGCCGGCATCGGCTGCCACTTCATGGCGTCGTGGATGGAGCGCGACACCACCGGCCTGATCCAGATGGGCGGCGAAGGCGTCGACTGGGCCGCGCACGCGATGTTCACGAACACGAAGCACGTGTTCCAGAACCTCGGCGACGGCACCTACTTTCACTCGGGCATTCTCGCGATCCGGCAGGCGGTCGCCGCGAAGGCGAACATCACGTACAAGATCCTCTACAACGACGCCGTTGCGATGACGGGCGGGCAGCCGGTCGACGGCAGCATCTCGGTGCCGCAGATCGCGCGGCAGGTCGAAGCGGAGGGCGTGTCGCGCTTCGTCGTCGTGTCTGACGAACCGGAGAAGTACGACGGCCATCACGGGCAGTTCCCGGCCGGCACGACGTTCCATCACCGCAGCGAGCTCGACGCGGTGCAGCGCGAGCTGCGCGAGACGCCGGGCGTCACCGTGCTGATCTACGACCAGACCTGTGCGGCCGAGAAGCGGCGGCGGCGCAAGAAGGGCGAATTCCCCGACCCGGACAAGCGGCTGTTCATCAACGACGCGGTGTGCGAAGGCTGCGGCGACTGCGGCGTGCAGTCGAACTGCCTGTCGGTCGAGCCGCTCGAGACGCCGCTCGGCCGCAAGCGCCGCATCGACCAGTCGTCGTGCAACAAGGATTACTCGTGCGTGAACGGCTTCTGTCCGAGCTTTGTGACGGTGGAAGGGGCGGCGCTGAAGAAGGCGGCCGGCGTCGCGTTCGACGAAGCGGCGCTCGCCGCGCGCGTCGACGCGCTGACGGTGCCCGCGACGCATCTGGACGCGGCCCCGTACGACATGCTCGTGACGGGCGTCGGCGGCACGGGCGTCGTCACGGTCGGCGCGCTGATCAGCATGGCCGCGCACCTCGAAGGCAAGAGCGCATCGGTGCTCGACTTCATGGGCTTCGCGCAGAAGGGCGGCTCGGTGCTGTCGTTCGTGCGGATCGCGTCGAGCGACCGGTGGCTGAACCAGGTACGCATCGACACACAGCAGGCCGACGTGCTGCTCGCCTGCGACATGGTGGTCGGCGCGAGCGCGGAGGCGCTGCAGACGGTGCGCCACGGGCGTTCGCGCATCGTCGTCAACACGCACCGGATCCCCAACGCGTCGTTCGTGCAGAATCCGGACGCGAGCCTGCACGCGGACGCGCTGCTGGAGAAGATGCGCCACGCGGCCGGCGACGGCTATCTGTCGAGCTGCGACGCGCAGGCGCTCGCCGCGAAATTCCTCGGCGACTCGATCGGCGCGAACATCCTGATGCTCGGCTACGCATGGCAGCTCGGCCTCGTGCCGGTGTCGCTCGCCGCGATGATGCGCGCGATCGAGCTGAACAACGTCGCGGTGCCGATGAACAAGCTCGCATTCTCGATCGGCCGCATGGCCGCGGGCGACGCCGCGGGCCTCGATGCGTTGTGGAATGCGCGTCACACGGCGACCGCTGCGCATGCGGCGCCGGAGACGCTCGCCGAGCTGATCGCCGACCGCGAGGCGCGTCTCGACGCGTATGGCGGCGCGCGTTACGTCGAGCGCTACCGCGCGCTGGTGAGCGCCGCGCGCGCGAAGGGCGACGATGCGCTGACGCGCGCGGTCGCGACGACCTTCTACCGGCTGCTCGCGGTGAAGGACGAATACGAGGTCGCGCGGCTGTACGCCGACGGCGCGTTCCGTGCTGCGCTCGAAGCGCAGTTCGACGGCGTGCCGGGGCAGGACTATCGCGTGAAGTTCAATCTGGCGCCGCCGACGGTCGCGAAGGCGGGCCGCGACGGCAGCGCGCCGAAAAAGCGCGTGTTCGGCCAGTGGATGTGGCCGGTGCTCGGCACGCTCGCGCGGGTGCGCAGCCTGCGCGGCACGTGGCTCGATCCGTTCGGCCGCACGGCCGAGCGCAGGATGGAGCGCGCACTCGCGGACGACTACGAGACGACGCTCACGCGCGCGCTCGCCGCGATGACCGCGGAGAACGCGGCGCAGGTCGCGCAGCTGGCCGAGCTCCATGCGCGCGTGCGCGGCTTCGGTCACGTGAAGGTGCGCAACCTCGCCGGCGTGAAGCGTGCGGAGCGCGAACTCGCGCTGCAGCTCGGCATCGACGCGGCGACGAGCGCGGCCGTGCAGCACGCGCTCGACGACATGAAAGGCGCTGGCATGCTGAAGGGGATCCCGGTCGTCGTCGCGAAGTAACGCCAACGCGCGCGGGCGGATGTGCAAACGGCGACGCTCGCGCGTCGCCGTTTGTCATTCGGGAACCGTCACGCAGCCGGCAAGGACATTCGGCATCGCGCCGAGATGACCCGCCCCGGCGCGGTGTCCCTTCGTGGAGCCGTGCCGCGCAGCGCGGGGCCGCTTCGACATGCTGCTAGACGATCCCTTTCTTGCGCGTCGACAGCGCCGTCTCCGACAAATCGATCTCCCGAATCAGCTTCGTCAGCGTCTCGTCGGAAATCCTGCTTTCGCTGCGCAGCCGGTACAGCACCGAACGCTCCGCACGCACCGCCGCGATCCGCATCTGCAGTTCCATCGTTTCCGCCTGTTTCGCTTGCGCACGCGGCGTCGGGCCGTCGTCGGCGAGCGCGGCGAGGCGGCGGCGATACTGGTCCATCACGCGCGCGGAGATGTCCGCGCAGCGCGCGGCGCCCGATTCGTCGAGATCGGCCGAGATCGCGTCGTGCGACGCATCGATCGCGCGAATCGCGGCCTGCGCGGCGGCCGCGCGCGCGCGGCGCTCCTCGTCGGCGAGCGGGTTGCGCGTCGAGCGCACGCCGCGCAGCAGCAGCGGCAGGCCGATCACGGCGACGATCAGCGAGCCGAGAATCACCGCCGACGCGACGAAGATCGCGGTGTCGCGCCCGGGCAGCGGCGTGCCGTCGGACAGCGCGACCGGGATCGACAGCACGCCCGCGAGCGTGACCGCGCCGCGCACGCCGCCGACCGTCATCACCGCGATCGTGCGCACGCCGGCCATTGTGCCCGCGAGGCCGTGGCGCGCCGCGCGGCGGCTCGCGATCCAGCGCAGCAGCCACACCCACAGGAAGCGGATCGCATAGAGCGCGAGCATCATCGCGCACACGTTGAAGATCATCCGGCCGACGAGCGCGTCGCTCGTATGATGCGCGTCGACGAGCGCGCGGCCGATGATGTGCGGCAACTGCAGCCCGAGCATGATGAACACCATGCCGTTGAACACGAACTCGATCATCGCCCACGTGCTTTCCGCGCGCACGCGCGATGCGACGGTGCTTTTACGCGAGAAGCTCGTGTAGTTCATCATCATTCCGGCCGATACGGCCGCGAGCACGCCGGACAGGCCGAGGTGCTCGGCGAACAGATACGCGGCAAAGGGCACGAGCAGCGTCATCACGATGCCTGGGGCCGGATCGCCTTCCTGCTCGGCGTTCAGGAAGCGCGTCGACAGCGCGCTGAACAGCCACGCGACGAGCGCGCCAGTCGCGAGTCCGCCGGCCGCGACGATCACGAACGTGAGCGACGCGTCGCGCAGCGAGAACACGCCGGTGAGCGCGGCCGCGATCGCGAATTTCAGCGCGACGAGGCCCGACGCGTCGTTCATCAGCGCTTCGCCTTCGAGAATGTGCATCAGCTGCGGCGGAATGCGCCCCTTGCCGGCGATGCCCGACAGCGCGACCGCGTCGGTCGGCGACAGCACGGCCGCGAGCGCGAACGCGATCGGCAGCGGCAACTCGGGTATCAGCCAATGCGCGAAGTAGCCGACCGCGAGTACCGTCATGAACACGAGCCCGAACGCGAGCATCAGGATCGCGCGGCGCTGCAGGTACAGCTCGCGTTTCGGAATCCGCCAGCCGTCCGCGAACAGCAGCGGCGGAATGAACAGCAGCATGAAGATTTCGGGATCGAACGTGACGTGCAGATCGAGCTTCGGCCACGCGAGCATCGCGCCGAACGCGATCTGCATCAGCGGCAACGGCAGCCGCAACGGCAGCACACGCGTGATCGCGCCCGACAGCGCGACGGTGAGCAGCAGGATCAGGACTGTGAAAACGATTTCCATCGATACGGCATTGGAGAGAATGAAACGATCGTCCGGAGTGTAGCGTGACGGCCGCACCGCTGCGCTCGAGTGCGCCGGTGCGCATGCACGCAGACGGTGCATGCGGCCCGCGCCACGCTGGTGCGGCGGCGGCGAACCCGCGCAGCGCGCCCGGGTTCAGCGCTTGCACGGACCTTGCTTGATGCTTGCGTACCGTCCGGCACTGCCGGACAACCGAGGAATTCACCATGACATTGCGCACGCCGTCCCGTTCACCCGCCGCGATCCGCGGCATCGCCCGGAGGGCACCATGACGATCGTGCAGCAAGAGCGTCCGGCCGCCGCGTCGCCGTACCGTTTCGAGCGGGAGATGAGCTCCGGCCTCGAACGCCTGGCCACGCAGCACCGCGACCTGACGCTCACGACCGTGTTCCAGCCGATCTTCAGCCTGTCGCACCAGCGCGCGGTCGGCTACGAGGCGCTGCTGCGCGCGCATGACGCACTCGACCGTGCGGTGTCGCCGCTCGACGTGTTCGGCGAGGCCGCGCGTCAGGGCGAGCTGCTGCAGCTCGACCGGCTCGCTCAGGCGCTGCATCTCGAGAACTTCACGCTGCTCGGCGCGGAGCGCGAGTGGCTGTTCCTCAACGTGCATCCGGGCGTGCTCACCGACCCGTTCCAGGCCGCCGCGCTGTTCGCGAACCTGAAGCGGCTCGGGATGCCGCCGCGCCGCATCGTGCTCGAAGTGCTCGAACAGCGCGCGGAGGACGTCGAACGCCTGGCCGACGCCGTGCGCGAATTCCGCGCGCAGGGTTTCCTGATCGCGCTCGACGATTTCGGCGCCGGGCACTCGAATCTCGAGCGCATCTGGCAGCTGAACCCGGACATCGTGAAGCTCGACCGGATCATGCTGTCGCACGCCGCGCACCGCACGGGGCTGACCGCGATCCTGCACGGGCTCGTCACGCTGCTGCACGAGGCCGGCAAGCTCGTGCTCGTCGAAGGAATCGAGACCGAGCACGACGCGCAGATCGCGCTGTCGTGCGAGGCCGACTTCGTGCAGGGCTATTACTTCGGCCGGCCGGCGCCGGGCCTGCCCGACAGTGCGACGGCCACTGGCTGCATTGGCGAGCTGACCGAGCGGTATCGCGAGCAGACGGAGGTCCGCGAGCGGCGCGACGCGCAGCGGCTCGCGCCGTACCTGCGCGCGTTCGAGCGCGCGGCCGAGCGGCTGGCGGCGGGCGAGCCGCTCGACGAGGTGTGCTGGAACTTTCTCGCGCTCGACGATGCGGCGCGCTGTTTCCTGCTCGATGCGCGGGGCCGCCAGGCCGGCCGCAACGTCGTGCTGCGCGCCGATCGCGCGCTCGCCGAGGCGCGCTTCTCGCCGCTCGCCGATGCGCAGGGCGCAAACTGGCTGCGCCGGCCGTATTTCCGCACGGCGATCGCGGAGCCCGGACGCGTGCAGGTGACGCGTCCGTACCTGTCGATCAACGAGGCGCAGCCGTGCGTGACGCTGTCGGTCGCCGTGCGCATCGGCGACGCGCTGCACGTGCTGTGCGGCGATATCGACTGGGCTGACGAGGACGCGGGCGGCGCATAGCGGCGGCGCGGCGCTGGCGCGGTTCCCGGCGCTCGGCTAGGATGCGCGAATTGTCCAGACGATTCGCGAGCCGCCGATGACCCGAACCGCTGCTTCCTCCGTCCTGCTCGAAGTGATCGCCACGACCGTCGGCGACGCGAAGGCCGCCGCCCGCGCGGGCGCCGACCGTCTCGAACTCGTGACCGCAATCACCGAGGGCGGCCTCACGCCGAGCGTCGGCCTGATCGAGGCGGTCGTCGCGGCCGTGCCGATTCCGGTCAACGTGATCGTGCGCCCGCATAGTCGCTCGTTCGTGTACGACGCCGACGACCTGCGCGTGATCGAGCGCGACGTGCGCGCGGCCGTCGCGGCCGGCGCGAACGGTGTTGTCTTCGGCGCGCTCGATGCGCGCGGCGATGTCGATCTCGCCGCGCTCGAGCGCGTCGCGGCCGCCGCCGACGGGCGCGACCTGACGTTCCATCGCGCATTCGACGTGTCGCGCGATCTCAATGCCGCGTTCGATGTGCTGCTACGCGTGCCGGCCGTTACGTCGGTGCTGACGTCGGGCGGCCATCCGTCGGTGCTCGACGCGGCGGCGACGATCACGCGGCTCGTGCGGCACGCGGCCGGTTCGACGTGCACCGTCCTCGCCGGCTCGGGGCTCACGATCGAGGCGGTCGGAGATTTCGTGCGCGCGACCGGCGTGCGCGCCGTGCATTTCGGCTCGGGCGTGCGGCCGCGCGGCGAAGTGCTGGCGCCCGTCGACGAACAGCGCGTCGAACGCGTGCGCGCGGCGCTCGACGGCGCGGCGGCGCACGTGTGAAGGGTGCGTCGGAGTCACGCGCCTGCGCATGACGGTGCCGGATAGGGCTCGCTGCTCTGTCCGGTCACGCGTTTGACGATGAAGTCGATCTTTTGCTGACTCGTATGCGAATACTGGCGCTGCAGCGTCAACAGCGCTTCGCACGCCTGTGGCGAATCGGTCCGTGCGCGGTGGATCCGCGCGCCGAGCGCGGCAAGCCGGGCGTCATGCTGCTGCGTCTCCGACGACGGAACCATTTGCATGACTTGCTTCAGCGCCGTGTCGAAGTCGACGTCGTCCCGTTCTCGAATGAATTCGACGGCGGTGCCCAGCTGTGCCGCAGTAGCTTGCCTGACGAGAGCCAGATCGTTGCGACCGTTCCGGTAGGACGGCGAGTCAGTGCAATCGGACGCAAGGCTCGTTGCGCATGTGCCGAGCATGATGCCGGTCACGGAGGCTTGCCGAAGCACGTTGCGCACTGTCGTCACTCGTAGCGGATCGCGAGATCTTTCAGGATGTCGACATTTCCCCATTTGAACGAGCAGCGCCGGCCGACCTCGATCGATTTGCCGTCCCGGCTTTCACTGACAGGCGCGCAGCCGCCCGAGATCTTCACGGTCGGCGTGCCTTGCTGCGAGAGCGGGAATTCGATGGCCGCATCCTTCGGGATCGTATGTGTCAATGCGACATCTTCGATGTAGTCGTCCGGCAGCACGAAGATCAGTGCGCGATCGACCCTGAGCGCGTAGTAGTCGTGCTGGAACGGCGCGCTGGTCACGCAGAGTTCGCTGGTGTGTCCGTTCAGCGTCTGCGTCGAACATTTCGGTTCTGCCGCATGCGCGGTCGTGGCAATCAGGCCGAGCAGCGTGAGTGCGGTCTTCGTCATCGTTCTTTCCCCGATCAAGTGGCTGGTTTCCAGCAGGACACGCAATGTTAGTGGGGACGAGATGCGTAGGCACGCGATCCGTCACATTCCTTTGCAAAGAATGAAAAAGCCGGGGCATGCCCCGGCTTTTTCGTCTGCAAGCCAAACGCGTTGTAGTCGCTTACGCGTTTTCCGCCAGCGCATCGGCCTGGCTCGCGCGAATCCCGAGCCGCTCGAACAGCGCGCGGTCGCGCTGCGTCTGCGGATTGCTCGTCGTCAGCAGCTGGTCGCCGTAGAACATCGAGTTCGCGCCGGCGAGGAAGCACAGCGCCTGCATCGCGTCGTCGAGCTGCTCGCGGCCGGCCGACAGGCGCACGACCGCCTTCGGCATCGTGATGCGCGCGACCGCGATCGTGCGCACGAACTCGAACGGATCGAGCGGCGCGGTGCCTTCGAGCGGCGTGCCTTCGATCGCGACCAGGTTGTTGATCGGCACCGATTCCGGATACGGGTTCAGGTTCGCGAGCTGCGAGATCAGGCCCGCGCGCTCCCGGCGCGATTCACCCATCCCGATGATGCCGCCGCAGCACACGTTGATACCCGCATCGCGCACGCGATCGAGCGTGTCGAGGCGATCCTGGTACGTGCGCGTCGAGATCACCTGGCCGTAGAACTCCGGCGACGTGTCGAGGTTGTGGTTGTAGTAGTCGAGGCCTGCGTCGGCGAGCTGCTGCGCCTGCTCGTCTTCCAGCATGCCGAGCGTCATGCAGGTCTCGAGGCCCAGCTCCTTCACCCCGCGCACCATCTCGGTCAGCGCGGGCATGTGACGCTCCTTCGGGTTGCGCCATGCGGCGCCCATGCAGAAGCGGCTCGCGCCGTTCGCCTTTGCCGCGCGCGCGGCGTCGAGCACCGCGTCGACGTCCATCAGCTTTTCGGCCTTCAGGCCCGTGTCGTGGTGTGCCGATTGCGAGCAGTAGCCGCAATCTTCCTCGCAGCCGCCGGTCTTGATCGACAGCAGCGTCGACAGCTGCACCGCGTTCGCGTCGAAGTGCTCGCGATGCACCTGCTGCGCGCGGAACATCAGGTCGTTGAACGGCAGCTCGAACAGCGCGACGACGTCGGCGACGCGCCAGCGCTGCGGCGCCGGAGCGGCCACGGGGATCGCGTCGGGTTGCACGGCGGCGGTCTGGGCTTGGGTCATGGTGGTTTTCCTTGGTGAATGCTGGGATCGGGGCGTCAACGCTGCGCGGCGCGCAGCGTGTCGACGAGCGCGGCGATGTCGAGCATCGCCGCGGCGGATTCGGGGGCGGCCGGATTCATGTGCGCGATGCGGCCGAGGAGCGGCGCGCGATGCTCGCGCGCGAGCCAGTCGCGGATCGTCGCCACGTTCTCGTCGGCGTACGACATCGCCGGATCGACGTGGTTCGCGACCCAGCCGGCGAGCGTCAGGCCGCGCGCGGCAATCGCATCGGCCGTGAGCAGCGCGTGGCTGATGCAGCCAAGCCGCACGCCGACGACGAGCACGACCGGCAGGCCGAGCGCGACCGCGAGATCGGCCGTGTCCTGCGTGTCGTTCAGCGGCACGCGAAAGCCGCCGACACCTTCGACGACGACCACGTCCGCGCGCGTCAGCGCTTCGCGATGGCTCGCGACGATCGTGCCGATGTCGAGCGTCACGCCTTCGTGGGCGGCGACGATGTGCGGTGCGGCGGGCGCCTTCAGCAGGAACGGCGTGCGCAGTTCGGGCGGCAGCACGACGTTGGCGGCCGCGTCGAGCTGATCGGCGTCCTCGTTGCGCCACACGCCGTCGCGCTCATACGCGCCGGCCGCGACGGGCTTCAGCGCGGCCGCGCGCAGCCCGTGGCGCGCGAAAGCGTGCAGCATCGCGGCCGATACGAACGTCTTGCCGATTTCGGTGTCGGTGCCCGTGACGAAGAGCGAAAGCGGCGCGTTCATGCGGCAGTCTCCCGCCGGGCCGCCGCAACGGGCGCTGCAGTGCCCTCCGGCGACAGCGAATGCGCGTCGGCATGAGACGGGCGCAGCCCCTCGCTGGCTTCGATCAGCGCGGTTTCGAGCCGCGCGAGATCGTCGAACGAATGCGCGGCCGACAGCGAGATCCGCAGCCGCGACGTGCCGGCCGGCACCGTCGGCGGCCGGATCGCGGGCACCCACAGGCCGTGCGCGTCGAGCGAGCGCATCGCCGCGAGCGTCGCGTCGTTGCTGCCGATCACGAGCGGCTGCACGGCCGTGTGCGAGTCGACCGGCTGCCAGCGGGTCGTGCGCAGCAGCGCGCGCGTGCGCTCGATCAGCGCGGCGAGATGTGCGCGTCGCGCGTCGCCTTCATCGCCGGCGATCACCTTCAGGCTTGCCGATACTGCGTGCGCGACCGCCGGCGGCGCGGCCGTCGTGAAGATGTAGCTGCGCGCGCGCTGGATCATCCATTCGATCACCGTCTCGTGCGCGACGACGAACGCACCCGCAACGCCGGCCGCCTTGCCGAGCGTGCCGACGTAGAGCAGGCTCGGCGAGCGCAGCGCGGCGGCCGCGAGCGCGCCGCGGCCCTGCGGGCCGAGCACGCCGAAGCCGTGCGCGTCGTCGACGACGAGCCACGCGCCGTGGCGCTCGGCCAGCGCGACGAGCTCGGCGAGCGGCGCGATGTCGCCGTCCATGCTGAACACCGTATCGCTGACGATCAGCTTCGTTTCGGCGCCCGACGCATCGAGCAGCGCGGCGAGCGCGGCCATGTCCGCGTGCGGATAGACCTGCACGTTCGCGCGCGACAGCCGGATCCCGTCGATTAGCGATGCATGGTTCAGCGCATCGGAGAAGATCGTCGCGTGCTTGCCCGTCAGCGCGGTCATCGCGGCGAGGTTTGCCATGTAGCCGGTGCTGAAGTACAGCGCGCGCGGCGCGTCGGAGAAGCCGCCAGCGAAGCCCGCGAGCTCGTCTTCGAGCGTTGCGTGCGCGCGCGAATGGCCGCCGAGCAGATGCGAGCCGCCGCTGCCGGAGCCGTAGCGCTGCGCACCTTCGGCGAATGCGGCGACGAGCGCCGGGTGCGCGGCGAGGCCAAGGTAATCGTTGCTCGCGAAGCCGACGATGTCGCGGCCGTCGACGCGCATGTGCGCATCGCACGCGGTGTCGGCGGTGCGGCGCACGCGGCGCAGGCCCTGCGCATCGAGTTCGGCGAGGCCGCGCTGCAGCGCGCCGAGGAGGGCGTTCGACGTCATGCGGCCTCCGCGAGCGTTGCATCGAGCGTGTCGCGCGTGCGCTGCGCGAGCCATGCGATGTCGTCGTCGTTCATCACGTACGGCGGCATCAGGTAGACGGTCGTGCCGATCGGGCGCAGCAGCAGTTCGCGTTCGAGCGCACGCTCGAAGAAGCGCCGCGAGAAGCCGCGCGCGGCGTCGCCGTCGAGCGCGAGGTCGAACGCGAACAGCGTGCCGCGCTCGCGCAGGTGGCGCACCTGCGGATGCGCGGCGAGCGGCGCAAGGGCGGCGCGCATCGCGTCCGACTTGCGCGCGTTCGCGGCGAGCACGTCGTCGCGCGCGAACAGGTCGAGCGTCGCGACCGCCGCGCGGCACGCGAGCGGATTGCCCGTGTACGAATGCGAGTGCAGGAAGCCGCGCGTCGTGTCGTCGTCATAGAACGACGCGAACACGTCGTCGCGGGTCAGCACCAGCGACAGCGGCAGGTAGCCGCCGCTGATGCCTTTCGACAGACACAGGAAGTCGGGCCAGACGCCGGCCTGCTCGCAGGCGAAGAACGTGCCGGTGCGGCCGCAGCCGACCGCGATCTCGTCGGCGATCAGGTGCACGCCGAATTCGTCGCACAGGGCGCGCAGCCCGCGCACGTACGACGGATCGTGCATCGCCATGCCGGCCGCGCACTGCACGAGCGGCTCGACGATCAGCGCGGCGATCCGGTCGGCGCGTTCGGCGAACAGGCGGCGCACGTCGGCGAGCGCGCGGCCGGCCGCGTCCGCGGCCGTCTCGCCCGGCAGCGCCCCGCGCGCGTCGGGCGATGCGACCACGTGCGCGTTGCGGATCAGCGGGTCGTACGCGTCCTTGAACAGCGCGACGTCGGTCACGCCGAGCGCGCCGATGGTCTCGCCGTGATAGCCGTTCGCGACGCACACGAATTCGCGCTTGTCCGCGCGGCCGCGGTTGCGCCACGCGTGGAAGCTCATCTTCAGCGCGATCTCGACCGCCGATGCGCCGTCCGACGCGAAGAACGCATGGCCGAGCGTCCGGCCGGTGAGCGCATGCAGCCGCTCGGCGAGCTCGATCGCCGGCTCGTGCGTGCAGCCGGCGAGCATCGCGTGTTCGAGCGTGTCGAGCTGGTTCTTCAACGCCGCGTTGATGTCCGGATTCGCATGGCCGAACAGGTTGACCCACCACGAGCTGATTGCATCGAAGTAGCGGCGGCCGTCGCGGTCGTACAGCCACACGCCCGCGCCGCGGGCGACGGGAATCAGCGGCAGGCGCTCGTGGTGTTTCATCTGGGTGCAGGGATGCCAGACCGCGCGCAGGCTGCGCGCGACCCAGTCATCGGTGGCTGGCGTACTCAAGGCAACTCCGGGGATCAAACGGCGGCGGGTATCGAAGCGGATACCGCGCGGCGACAGACGGAAAACGCGCTGAGATTAGCGTGTTCCGCGGCGTGTTGCACTACCGGTTACAAACCGCGCAAAGCCTTGCCGGGCGGGAGTTCCGCGCAGTTCGGCGGTGCTCGGAACGGTACACGCCAGATGCAGCGAAATCGCAGCAGATGGCGACGTTCGAGTGACACCCCCCGACAGAAAAAAATCGGCGCAAAGGCGGCGCGGCAGGGGGATGAAAATAGGGGCCAGCAATAGAAATCGGGCGCTGACGAGAGCGATGCTGGTGGCGACCGGCGACCGGCGACCGGCGACCGGCGACCGGCGACCGGCGACCGGCGACCGGCGACCGGCGAACCGGCGAACCGGCGAACCGGCGAACAGTGACCGGGAACGGGAACGCCAAACGCCAAACGCCAAACGCCAAACGCCAAACGCCAAACGCCAAACGCCAAACGCCAAACGCCAAACGCCAAACGCCAAACGCCAAACGCCGAACGCCGAACGCCGAACGCCAAACGCCAAACGCCGAACGCCGAACGCCGAACGCCGAACGCCGAACGCCGAACGCCGAACGAGCCCGGGACTCAGCCGCGACACAAGGCCCGCGAAAGCGGGAGACGGGCGTAAGCAGACATGCGCGCAGGAACGGGCCCGCGCATGCCGTCGCGGCGCGCCAAAGCGCTCAGGAAACAGGAAAATGAAGGAAAAGTCCGATGTGGAGCGCGTCACTCGACGCGCGCAACGCGCGGCGTCACCGTGAAGCCAGCGCGCGCGTATCGGCGTCGTTTTTGCGGGTATTGTCGTTGTCGGCCGTCTGCGTCGCGTTGCCGTTCCACACGACGCGGTCGTTCACCGCATACAGCCGGCAGGTGCCGGCGCCTTGCTTCGAGCAGTTGTCGAGCGCGAGCGCCATCGGATCGTCGCCGCCTTCGGCCCACGACCACGCACCTTCCGACGACACCGCAAACGCGCGGCTCGGATGCTGGCTCAGGAAGCGCCGATAACCTTCGCGGCCGGCCTCGTCGAGGAACGGCACCGCATCGACCGCGTCGATGGACGCGTAGCCGGTCGCATTCGGCTCATGCGGATTGGCAACCGCATAGCGGACCGACGTCGGCAGATTCAGATCCGCGAGGAACGCGTGCACGGCCGGCCACCACACGGGCACGCCGTCGCGATCGACGATCAGCCGATGCGCGTCATCTTTGTAGCGGCCGAAATCGATGAACTGCGCCTGCGTGCCGTGCGACACGTACGCGTTGTGCATCTGCGCGACGAGCGCGGGCGTCCACACCGAATCGTTGTCGCCGTAGAGCCACAGCGAGCGTACGGCCGTGCGCGCGCCGTACTGGTCGAACGCGTCCACGAGGTTGCGCTGCCAGCCGTCGCAGAGATCCTGACGCAGTCCGCCGGAGAAGTTGATGATGCCGCGTACGCCGGGCGCTGCTTCGGTGCCGTACGCGACCGAAACGAGTCCGCCGTGCGACGTGCCCGCGACGACGATGCGCGATGCGTCGATGTACGGCTGATGCGACATGTAGCGCACGGTCGCCGCGACGTCGGCGGCCTGCGCGAGGCCGTTCTTGCCGACGTTGCAGCCTTCCTGCTGATACGTGCCGCCTGACCCGGCGAAACCCTGGCGGTTCGGCGCGATCACCGCGTAGCCGCGGCGCACGAATTCACGCGCGAACGCGAGCGGCCGGCTGCGCGGCTGCTGATGGAGATCGCCGGTGTTTTTGCCGTGATTGAAGACGACGAGCGGGAACGGGCCGGGGCCGTCCGGCTTGAACAGCGTGGCCTCGAGCATGACGGAGCCCGACGCATCCGCCGGAATGCTGACGATCTGCTCATTGAGGTTCGCGGCGACCTGCGGGAGGCCCGAGTCGCCGTAATCGAAGCGCTCGGCATGGGCGAGCGATCCGCCGGCTGCGGCCGCGCCGGCATTCGCGTTCGACAGCGTACCGGCCTGAGCGGCCGACAGCGCACAGGCCGCCATCCATCCCACCAATACCTTGCTGAACGCCATTCGTAAGCCCTGCCATGCAACATGACCAATCTGACGGCCATCGTAGCCCGACAAATTCCGGTTGTGCAATGCAGGAATTACCCGGCGTCTGACACAGCAACTATTTGTCAGCGTTCACTTACTTCGCCGTCCACATAGCGCCAGAAACCGTGTTCGTCGCGAGTGAAGCGACTCGTCTCGTGGAGCCGGTATGCGCGGCCTCCAACCTTGTAGCGCGCCACGAACTCGACTTCCGCGCGACGTTCGTCGAGCTGGTCGTGCCGTTTGACCGCCAGGCCGAGCCAGCGCGGCGCGTCACGCGCATTCGGGTCGGCATCGAGATCGGCCGGGCAAGTGCGCGCATCCCAGGTCGCGCGCAGGTAGTCGGTCGCGCCGAGCACGTAAGCGGTGTACCTGGAGCGCATCAACTCGAGCGCGGTGGGCGCCGCGGCGCCACCGTCGATGAAGCGTCCGCAACAGGCCGCGTAGCGCGGCGGCTGGGCTTTGCCGGCCGGGTTCGGGGACGCGCCGCCGCACGGGCACGCGTCAGGTCGGTTCAAAATCATGCGAATCGGGAATTAACGACGCCAGGTTCTGATGCGGGTTTACCAGCTGAGCTCGACGCCGTCGTACTGGAAGAAGCGGCCGTTGGCCTGCGGCACGTCCGCGGCGGCCTCGGCGATCACGCGGCGCATGCCGGTCACGCTCGTTTCCGGGTCGATCGCCGCCTGCGCGCCGCCCATGTCGGTGCGCACCCAGCCGGGATGCAGCGAAATGCATGCGGCGTGGCGCGTCTGCAGCGATGCGATGCGCAGCACGTCGTTCAGCGCAGCCTTGCTCGCGCGGTACAGCCAGCCGGTCGTGCCGGTTGCCTCCGCGATGCTGCCCATCCGGCTCGACACGACGGCCAGCACGCCCCGCGCGTCCTCGACGAGCGGCAGCAGAATCGGCAGCAATTGCATCGGTCCGCGCACGTTCGTATGCATGACCGCGTCGAAATCCTCCGCGGAAATCGTCTCGACGCCCTCGGTGCGCGGCCCGTACACGCCCGACACCAGCACGGCCGCGTCGAGCCGCTCGCCGTCGAGCTTCCAGCCGAGCGCCGCGATCTGTTCGGGCTGCGCGATGTCGAGCGCATGCGCTTGCGCGCCGAGGCTGCGCAGCGCCGCGAGCGACGCATCGTCGCGCGCTGTCGCGATCACGTTCCAGCCGTCGCGCCGGTATTGCCGGACGAATTCGCGTCCGAGGCCGCGCGATGCGCCGACGATCAGTACGGTTTTCATGTTCGCCGCTCCTTTGCGTTGCACCGCCGTCGCGGCAGTGTGTCGGTGTCAAATCGGTTCGATGCCCCGCGCGCGCGGTTACGGTGCGTATGCAGCCGCGTGACGTGACGGATGCGGCACGGCGGCAGGCACGACGGTAGGCACGGCGGCAGGTGCGGCCCGCCGACTCGCGAGCGCGCATCGTGCTCGCCGTGCGTCCCCGCGCCGCCAATGGCGCCCGTTACTGCGCGTCGCTGCACGGCTTCAGCGTCTCGGCAACCGCCTGCGCGACGCCTTCGAGCCGCGCGGCGTCGGCCGCGACCATGTCGTTGTCCGGCGCATGCTGGCCGCGCGCGGTGAGCGCCGCGACGCAGCGCTTGTGGGTTGCATCGAGCGCGTCGAAGTTCGATACGGACATCCCCAGGTTGCGCATCCGGCCGTCGTGCACGCCGTACACGAGCCCGTGCACGGTCAGCGACTGGCCGCGCGCCCATGCATCGTTGACGATCGTCGTGCGGCACACGTTGACGACCTGCTCGATCGCGTTCAGCTCGATCAGGCGCCGATAGCGCGCCTCGCCGACCGGCCATTCGTCGAGCAGCGCCGCATGGCGTTCGCGCACGTCCTGCACGTGATGCAGCCAGTTGTCTGCGAGGCCGACGCGGCGGTTGTGCAGCGCCGCATTCACGCCCGAGCAACCGTAATGGCCGACGACCATGATGTGCTTGACGCGCAGGATGTCGACCGCGAACTGGATCACCGACAGGCAATTCAGGTCGCTGTGCACGACGACGTTCGCGATGTTGCGATGGACGAACACTTCGCCCGGCGGCAGGCCGATGATCTGGTTCGCGGGCACGCGCGAATCCGAGCAGCCGATCCACAGATATTCCGGCGCCTGCTGGTCGGCAAGACGCGCGAAGAATTCGGGATCGTCGGCGAGCTGGCGCTTGACCCACGCGTCGTTGTTGTCGAACAGATGTGAAAGCGGATTGTCTGGCGTGTTCATCGGTGTGGATTCCGTTGGCGCAAAGCGCGGCGCTAAGGGTTTGGATCGGGTCGTATCGGCCGTGGATCACGCGGCACGCTGCGCGGCGGTGTCGCCGTCGCCGGCGTCTGCCGTCTCGTCGAAGCGCGCCGGGTAGCGCTCGCGAAAGCGCAGCGACACGTCGTAAGGGTAAAAATCGGGCAACTCGCCCTGCAGCAGCTTGTCCTTGCTGGCTTGCCACAGCGCGGGTTCGAAAAAGTCCGCGTGATGCTTCATGAAGACCGCGCGCACGCGCGGATCGCCGAGCAGGAACGGGCCGTAGGTTTCGGGAAAGATGTCGTGCGGGCCGACGGTATACCACGGTTCGCCCGACAGTTCGTCTTCCTCGTTGCGCGGCGGCGGCACGCGCCGCACGTTGCAGTCGGTCAGATACTCGATCTCGTCGTAGTCGTAGAACACCACGCGGCCGTGGCGCGTGACGCCGAAGTTCTTGTACAGCATGTCGCCGGGGAAGATGTTGGCCTTCATCAATTCCTTCACCGCGTTGCCGTACTCCTTCACGCCGTGCTCGACCTCGGCGTCGGTGCCGTTCTGCAGGTACAGGTTCAGCGGCGTCATCCGGCGCTCGATGTACAGGTGCTTGATCACGAGATTGTCGTCCTCGTATTCGAGCAGCGACGGCACTTCCTTTTCCAGTTCGCGCACCAGCGCGTGGTCGAGCCGCGAGATCGGCAGCGCGACGCTCGAATACTCGAGCGTGTCGGCCATCCGGCCGAGCCGGTCGTGGCGCTTCACGAGCTGGTACTTCTCCATGATCTGCGCGCGCGTCGTTTCCTTCGGCGGCGGGAAGTGATCCTTGATGATCTTGAACACGTACGGGAACGACGGCAGCGTGAACACGAGCATCACGAGGCCCTTGATCCCGGGCGCGACGATGAAGCGGTCGCTCGAATGCGACAGATGGTGCAGCAGGTCGCGGTAGAACAGGTTCTTGCCCTGCTTCTGCAGGCCGACCGACGTATAGATCTCGGCCTTCGGCTTGCCCGGCATGATCGTGCAGAGGAAATCCACGTACGCGGACGGCACGCCCATGTCGACGAGGAAATACGAATGCGAGAAGCTGAAGATGATCTGCAGCTGTTCGCGGCGCAGCAGCACGGTGTCCAGCGCGAGGAGGCCCGGGCGCACGTGCCGGATCGGCACCGCGAACGGCAGCACGCGATCGCCGTTGATGATGCGGCCTACGATGTACGCGCTCTTGTTGCGGAAGAACAGCGACGACAGCACGTGGATCTGGAAATTCTGCGCTTCGTCGAACTGGCCGAATTCGTCGGCGATCGCCTGCATTACGCAGCCGGTGTCGCGCGCGAGATCCTCGAACGGCGGTTCGAGCTGGAAGTTCGTGACGATGCGCTCGAGCGTGGCCGCGAGCCCGTCGGTGGCCGGGTAGTACGCGCGATAGGTCGGCTTCGCGGCCGGCTCGTCGTTCTCCAGGTATTCGGTCGAGATCGCCGGCCGCACGAAAATGAAATCGTTGTTGAAATACGAGCGGTGCAGGATCGTGCAGCACACCGAATTGAAGAACGTTTCCGCGCACTCGGGCTGGCGGTGCGACGTGAGCAGGCCGATGTAGTGGAGCTTGATCTGCTGCCACACTTCGTCGTCGATGTCCTCCGCGTCGTATTCGTCCTGCAGTACCTCCACGCACTCCTTTACGCGATCGTCGTACGACGTGATGCGCTCGCGCGCCAGCCGCTGCAGCCCGTGCCAGTCGGCGCGCTCGTATAGCGTCTTCGCTTCGACGGCCGCTTCCCGGAAGATCCGGTAGTGGCGGTCGAAGTACTCGAGCATCGTCTGCGCGACGTCGAAACCGATCTGCGACGACAGCAATTTGGGGAAATGATTCATTGCGTGCAGGCTCGTTCGAGAGGGACTGTAAGCACTCGCCATTTTAGCGCCCAAGTCGGCGTTTCAATGACTTTCGGGGTCCGGCGCCAAGCGCCGACAATCGGCAGCTTATTCGCCGTTACGGGGCGTTCGGTGCATCTTCGCGTAAAGATGCGGGTACGGAACCCATTCTGGCACGAACTTTTTTGGCAGCGGCCGGCGGTGGTCGGACGCGCGTTTCGCGCGACGGCGATAGAATCGGCGCGTTGCCCGCCGCGGCGCCGCGCGTGCGCGCCTCCTCCGCATGCGCAGCCGCATCCGGCCAGATAACGACGAGACACCCCACCGATGAACGCACTGGAACACCAACTCGACTACCCCTTCGCCGACACGCTGCCCGCCGCGGGCGACACGTTCGAGGTCGCGCCCGGCGTCCGCTGGCTGCGCATGCCGCTGCCGTTTTCGCTCGACCACATCAACCTGTGGCTGCTGCGTGACGAGATCGACGGACAGGCCGGCTGGACGATCGTCGACTGCGGGATTTCGTCGGACGCGATCCGTACGCACTGGGAACATATTTTCGATACGCGTCTCGACGGGCTGCCGGTGCTGCGCGTGCTGGTCACGCACTGCCATCCCGATCACTTCGGCCTCGCGAACTGGATCTGCGAAGGCGGCGACAAGGGCCGCTGGAAGGTGCGGCTGTGGATGACGCTCGGCGAATACCTGTTCGGCTGCCTGATGGCCGCGGGCAATGGCTCCAATGCAGGCGGCGCGGCCGCGGCCGATCACTTCGCGCGGCACGGGCTGACCGACCCGGTCGCGCTCGACAAGCTGCGCAACCGCCGCAGCTACTACTCCGATCTCGTGCCGGCCGTGCCGCCGCGCTATCGCCGCCTGCGCGACGGCGACGCGGTGAAGATCGGCGCGCGCACGTGGCGCGTCGTGACGGGCTACGGCCATTCGCCCGAACATTGCGCACTCCACAGCGATGCGGATGGCGTGCTGATCTCCGGCGACATGGTGTTGCCGCGGATCTCGACCAACGTGTCGGTGTTCGATCTCGAACCGGAAGCGAACCCGCTCGCGCTGTACCTCGAATCGCTGGGCCGCTACGAGACGATGGCGCCCGACACGCTCGTGCTGCCGTCGCACGGCAAGCCGTTCCGCGGCGTGCGCACGCGCATCGCGCAACTGCGCGCGCACCACGACGCGCGGCTCGACGAAGTGCGCGTTGCGTGCGCGGAGCAGCCGGCCAGCGCGGCCGACATCGTGCCGATCATGTTCCGCCGCCGCGAACTCGACATCCATCAGATGACGTTCGCGCTCGGCGAGGCGCTCGCGCATCTGAACCTGCTGTGGCTCGCGGGCGAACTCGTGCGCGAGCAAGGCGACGACGGCGTGCTTCGCTTCCGCGCCGCGCGCTGAGCGCGCATCGTCACCGCTACGCGACGGGCTCGTAGCGCCACCCGTCGCGCTGCCATTGCATCGTGTGCGTCGGTTCGAGTGCCGCGAGAAACGCGGCGTCGTGCGACGCGACCACGATCGCGCCCGGAAAGCCGGCCAGCGCGGCTTCGATCGCGCGCACCGATTCGAGATCGAGGTGATTGGTCGGCTCGTCGAGCAGCAGCAACTGCGCGGGCGTGGCGCGCCACAATGCGCACGCGAGCGCGGCCTTCAACCGCTCGCCGCCGCTCAGGCGGCGCGCCGGCTGCGTCGCGCGTGCGGCATCGAGTTGCAGCAGCGCGAGGCGGCTGCGCAGATCGCCTTCGGCGAGCGGCGTGCCGAGGCGCCCCAATTGCTCGACGATCGAACGATCGGGATCGAGCAGCGCGAGCCGCTGGTCGAGATACGCGGCGCTCACGTACGTCGTGCAAGCGCCCGCGCGTGGCGCGAGTTCGCCGGCGAGCATGCGCAGCAGCGTCGATTTTCCGCAGCCGTTCGGGCCCGTCAGCGCGATGCGCACGGGGCCGCTGGCCGACCACGTGAGCGCGTCCGCGCGCCCCGCGGCGGCCCATGGCAATTGCGCGCGTTCGAGCGTGAACAACTGGCGGTGCGCGCTGACCTCGGTGCCCGGCAACGACACGAGTACCGGTGCATCGGCGTCGACGCGTGCGGCTGCGTCGTGCACGCGCGCGTCGAGTGCCGCCTTGGATTCCGTCTGCTGACGCCGTACCGGTCCCATGATGCTGCGCGCGGCGCCCTTGCGCCTCTGGCGCGCCATCGATGACAAGTTGACCGTTTTCGCGTCGCGCAGCGAGCCGGCCGCGTGGCGCTGGATCGAGTCGTGTTCCTGTTCGAGCCGGCGCCGCACGCGCCCGCGCTCGGCGCGCGCATGATCGAGCGCGGCCTGCGCGGCATCCTGCTGCGCGTCGCGCTGCGCGCGGTACAGCGCATAGTTGCCGCCGTACGTGCGCAGGCCGTGCGGCGTCAGTTCGACGATGCGCTCGACGTGCGCGAGCAGCGCGCGATCATGGCTGACGAGCACGACCCCGCCGCGCCAGCCGTCGAGCGCCGTGCGCAGCCACGCGCGGCCCGGCGCATCGAGATGGTTCGTCGGTTCGTCGAGCACCAGCAGCCCGGCATCCGACAGCAACGCGCCAATCAGCGCGACGCGCGCCAATTGCCCGCCGCTCAATGCGTCTGCGCGCATGTCGGCGTGCACGTCGTGCAGGCCCGCAGCGTCGAGCGCGGCGCGCAATCGCTCGGCCAGATCCCAGCGATCGCCGATCAGGTCGAAATCGTGCTGGCTCGCGCGGCCGTCCGCAAGACGCGCGAGCGCCGCGAGCGGCGCATCGAGCGCGGCGATCTGGGCCACGGTCCGCAGGCCGCCGGCCAGCGTGTCGTCATGCTGCTGCGCGACGTACACGACCGGCGTGTGACGCTCGATCGTGCCCGCGCTCGGCGTGCGCCGGCCCGCGATCAATTGCGCGAGCACGCTCTTGCCGGCGCCGTTGCGGCCGACGATGCCTGTCGGCGTGCGGTCGATCGAAAGGTCGAGCGAATCGAACAGCGTGGCGCCGTCGTCGAAGCGGAAGGAAACGTGATGAAGCGCGACGAGCGCGCCGGTCGGCGTGGCAGCAGCCATAAGCACCTCCGAAAATGTGTGAAACCCTTCGCGCGGCGTGCGTGGCACGGCGGCGAAAACATTTTTGGGAAGGCTTAGTTGTTCACTTTGGCTGGCGTCCGGTATGAGGAATGAGCGCGCAGTGTAGCAAGCGCGGCGCGAGGCGCGCAAGCGAGCGGCACGTGCGCCGTCGCTTGCGCCCCACGCGCGGTTATTGCACGGACACCGCCGCGAAGTTCTGGCGGCCGAACGGGCTGACGCGATAGCCGCTCACGTTCGGGCGCGTGAGCGCGGCGGCGGTCGGATAGCCGAGCGGAATCCACAGCGCCTGGTCGTGGATGATCTTCTGCGCCGATTCGTACAGCTTCGCACGCTTGGCCTGATCGGCCGTCGACTTGCCGTCCGCGATCAGCTTGTCGAGCTGCGCGTCGCAGAAGCGCGCGAAGTTGATGCCCGACTTGACGGCGTTGCAACTGAACAACGGCGACAGATAGTTGTCCGGATCGCCGTTGTCGCCGGCCCAGCCCATGAACAGCATGTCATGCTGGCCGAGCTTCGCCTGCTTGATCAGCTCGCCCCATTCGATCACCTTCACTTCGGCCTTCACGCCGATCTTCGCGAGGTCGGCCTGCAGGAGTTCGGCGCCCGCCTTCGGATTCGGGTTCAGCACGCTGCCGGTCGGGCGCGTCCAGATCGTCGTCGAGAAGCCGTTCGGGAAGCCGGCCTGCGCGAGCAACTGCTTCGCCTTCGCCGGATCGTACGCGTACGGCGCGATGTCCTTCGCGTAGCTCCACGTGTTGGGCGGATACGGGTTGTTCGCGGGTGTGGCCGTGTTGTCGAACACCACCTTCAGGTAGGTCGAGCGATCGAACGCGAGGTTCAGCGCCTCGCGCACCTTGTCGTTGTCGAGCGGCTTCTTCTGCGTGTTCAGCGCGACGAACGCGGTCATGAACGCCGGCGTCTGCACGACCTTCAGCGCGCTTTCGCCCTTCGCGGCGAGCACGTCCTGCGGCTTCGGCGACAGCGCGATCTGGCATTCGCCGGCCTTCACCTTCTGCATGCGCACCGACGGGTCGGGCGTGATCGCGTAGATCAGCCGGTCGACTTTCGGTTTCGCGCCCCAGTACGACGGGTTCACGTCGTAGCGGATCAGCGCGTCCTTCGTGTAGCTCTTCAGCACGAACGGGCCGGTGCCGATCGGCTTCGCATTCAGGTCGGCCTGCTTGCCGGCCTTCAGCAGCTGGTCCGCGTATTCGGCCGAGTAGATCGACGCGAAGCCCATCGTCAGGATCGGCACGAACGTCGCGTTCGGCTCGTTCAGCGTGAACTTCACCGTGTTGTCGTCGACTTTGGCGACCGACTTCACGAGCTTCACGAGGCCCATGGATTGCGCGTGCGGAAAGCCGCTCGCGCCGGCGACCTTGTGCCACGGGTTCGCGTCGTCGAGCATCCGCGAGAACGTAAACACGACGTCGTCCGCGTTCAGCGGCCGGCTCGGCTTGAAGTAGTCGGTCGTCTGGAACGCGACGTTCGGACGCAGGTGGAACGTGTACGTGAGGCCGTCGGCGCTTGCTTCCCACTTGTCGGCGAGCGCCGGTACGACCTTCTTCGCGGCTTCGTCGTACGACACGAGCGTGTTGAAGATCACGTCGGCCGATGCATTGGTCGTGACGAGCGAGTTGTACTGGACGACGTCGAAGCCGTCCGGGCTCGATTCCGTGCACACGGTGAGCGGCTTGGCGACGGCGAGGCCCGGGGCGGCGAGAGCGGCGGCGAGCGCGGCCGCGGCGAACAGCTTGACCTGCATAGGTTCTCCCATGTGATTTCTGATTTTTTGCCGGTTGCCGGAATGCTGGCGCGGCCCGGCGGAGGACGGACCGGCGCGGTTGCCGGATAGCATACCGTCAAAGCGCGTGCGGCGTGAGAAAAGGCGTCGGAACGCGGCGAATTAGGCGAAAAACGGCTGCGTTCGCGACGGAATGCGTGTTGTGGCGGCGGGGAAGGCGGCGCGGGCGTCGCGCGCGACGACGGCGCGGGGGCGGGACAAAGCCGGATAGCCGGCGACCCGGCGCAATACATGCGCCGGCTCCACGCTGCACTTAGTGTGCGCCGGCCTTGGGCTTGCGCGGCGCTTTCTCGAACAGGCGATCGTAAAGCCAGCGCGGCAGCACGTGCAGTATCTTCGCGACGACGCCCATCTGCCATGGAATCACGCGAAACGCGTGCTGCCGCGCGATCGCACGTGCGGCGCGGGCCGCGAAGCGGTCGGCGTCCATCAGGAACGGCATCCGGTACGGGTTGTGCGCGGTCATCGGCGTGCGGATATAGCCGGGGGCGATCGTGACGACGCCGACACCGGCCGGGCGCAGCTCGACGCGCAGCGCCTCCAGATACTTGATCGCCGCCGACTTCGACGCGCTGTACGCGCCGGAGCCGGGCAGCCCGCGCACGCCGGCGACGCTCGCGACGCCGACCAGCGTGCCGTGGCGCGCGGCCGTCATCGGCCCCACGAACGGCTCGAACGTCGCGACCATGCCGTAGTAGTTGATGTCCATCACGTCGCGGAACGTCGCGAGATCGCCCTGGCCCGTGACGGCGCCCTGGCTGATGCCTGCGTTTGCAATCACGACGTCGGGGCAGCCGTGCGCGGCGATGAACGACGCGGCTGCGGCGGCGAGCGCATCGGCGTCGCGCACGTCGGCGGAATAGACGGAAACGGACAACTTGGGGAAGCGCCGCGCGAACGCATCGAGCGCATCGGTGCGGCGCGCGACGAGGGCGAGCGTGGCGCCCTGGCGCGCGTATTCGTCGGCCAGTGCGAGGCCGAGGCCGCTCGACGCGCCGGTGATGAAGACCTTCAGCGGAGTAGTCATGCCGGCGCGCGGGCGGGGATCAGAGCTTCTTGTCCTGAACCTGCTTCACGAGGTAGTCGAGCACCTGCGCGGTGCCCGGGATGCTGTTCGTGTAAGCCGGGCCCGTCTTGTACTTGCCCTGGACGACGACCGTCGGCACGCCGTCGATCGCGTAGTTCTTCAGCAGCTCGGCCGACTGCTTGACCTGGCCCTGCACGCTGAACGAGTTGTACGCATCCATGAACTGCTTCTTGTCGACGCCTTGCGTCGCGAGGAAGTCGGCCTGCGCCTGCGGCGTCAGCAGGTAGTTCTTCTGCTTGTGGATCGCGTTGAAGATCGCCGGCGTGACCTTCTCCGAGATGCCGAGCGCGGACACCGCGTAGAACAGCTTCGAGTGCGGGATGAAGTCGTCACGGAATGCGACCGGCACGCGCTTGAAGTCGATGTTGTTGCCTTGCTTCTTCACCCACGCCTCGATCGTCGGCTCGAATTCGTAGCAGTGCGGGCAGCCGTACCAGAAGAATTCGATGACCTCGACCTTGCCGGCCGGTGCGGACACCGGTTGCGGCGACTTCATCACCTCGAAGTCCTTGCCGGCGGCCGGTGCGGCCGGCGAGGCCTGCGCGAAGCCCGCGGCGGCGAGGCCCAGGGACAGAAGGAGCGTGCTAAGCAGTTTTTTCATGTTGTGAACGTCGAATCAGTTGCTCGGGGTTACGAAACGTAACGGAATCTGCGTGGGGCGCGGCCGGTTGCTTACTGCTTGGTGAAACGGATCACCGCCGTGTCGACACCTGCATCGGACAGGCGCTGACGGGCCGAGTTCATATCCTCGAATTTGGAGAACGGGCCGACGCGCACGCGGAAGTACGTCACGCCGCTGACGTCGCGCTTCGACACCTTCGATTCGAAGCCCTGGAAGCCCAGCCGAGCGCGCTGCTGCTCTGCGTCGCTTTCCGTCTTGTACGCGCCGACCTGCAGGAAGTAACCGGTGTTCGCGTCGTTCGCGGTCGGCGGCTTCGCTGCCGCGGCGGGCGCCGCCGACGACGTTGGTTTCGGCGTGTTGTTCGCCAGTTGCTGTTGCTGCTGCTTCTGCGCGGCCGCCTGCTGCGCCTGCTTCTGTGCGGCGAAGCGCGCGAGGTCGTCCTCGCCGCCTTGCTGTTGTTGCTGCGCCTGCTGCGTTTTCTTCGGCGGCGTGTTGTCGGCCGGCTTCGGCGCGACGGCGACACCGTTGCCCGACGACGCGTTATTCGACGCGGTGCTGTTGTTCGAGCCGCTGGAGCCGTTCGTGTTGCCCGACGGCGGCACCTCGACGATCTGCGGCTCGGGCAGCAAGCCGCCCTGGGTCTGATTCGCGGCCTGGCCGGGCGCGGTATTGGGGGGCGCGGATTGCGCGGCCTGCGGCACCGGCTGGCCGGGCGTCTTGCCTTGCAGCGCGCGGTTCGGGTCGAACTGCTGCGGCTGGCTCGCGCCGTTGTCGGCCGGCGGCGGCGCGACCTTCGACACGAACGGCGACGGCGAACGCGTGATGTAGAGCGCCACGACCACCGCGATCGCGAGGCCGACGATCAGGCCCAGCACGATTCCAAGAAATGTCCCTCCGGCTTGTTTCGATTGCTTCGACGTGCGGCGTGGTTGTGCCATTGCTTGAGTCACCTGCAAAAAGAATCGTGAAAAGGCCGCGGCGGGCATCTGCCGTCGGGCAATCCGACGGCGGCGCTGCCGCAGCCATTCGCGGCCCGGTTCGGGCCGCGCTGACATCCTTACATCTTCGCGGGCGCGGACACGCCAAGCACCGTCAGGCCGTTCTCGAGCACCTGGCGGGTTGCGGCGAGCAGCGCGGCGCGCGCGTTGCGCGGCGCTTCGTCGTCGACCAGCACGCGCTCCGCATTGTAGAACGAGTGGAATTCACCAGCGAGATCGCGCAGGTAGAACGCGACCGCGTGCGGCGCCAGCTCGTTCGCCGCGTGCGTGAGCATGTCCGGATACTCGGCGAGCTTTTGCATCAGCGACACGGCCTGCGCGCTCGTGAGCTGCGACAGATCGGCGCCCGGAAGCTGCGCGACGTCGACGTTGTAGCGGGCCTTCAGTTCGTTGAGCACCGAGCAGATCCGCGCATGCGCGTACTGGACGTAATAGACCGGATTCTCGTCGTTCTGTTTCAGTGCAAGGTCGATGTCGAACACGAACTCGGTGTCGGCCTTGCGCGAGATCAGGAAGAAGCGCACCGCGTCGCGGCCGCGCGTGATGGTCGCCTCGTCGATCAGGTCGGGAGCCGCCTCCTGGCCCGGCGCTGCGCCGCCCGACCATTCGATCAGGTCGCGCACCGTCACGTAGCTGCCCGCGCGCTTCGACAGCTTCACTTCCTGGCCGTCGCGCATCACGGTCACCATCTTGTGCAGCACGTAGTCGGGATAGCCCTTCGGGATGCCGATGTGCAGCCCCTGCAGGCCGGCGCGCACGCGCGCGATCGTGCCGTGGTGGTCCGAACCCTGGATGTTGATCACCTTCGTGAAGCCGCGCTCCCATTTCGTCACGTGGTACGCGACGTCCGGCACGAAGTACGTGTACGTGCCGTCCGACTTGCGCATCACGCGATCCTTGTCGTCGCCTTCATCGGTCGTGCGCAGCCACAGTGCGCCGTCCTGCTCATAGGTCATGCCGGCCTTGATCAGCGCGTCGACCGTCTTCTCGACCCGGCCTTCGCTGTACAGCGACGACTCGAGATAGTACTGATCGAATTTCACGCCGAACGCCTGCAGGTCCATGTCCTGCTCGTGACGCAGATACGCGACCGCGAACTTGCGGATCGCATCGAGATCGTCGATGTCGCCCGCGCCCGTGACCGGCTCGCCGTCCTTCGCCGCGACCGTCTCGCGGTTCAGGTAGTCGCGCGCGATGTCGGCGATGTATTCGCCGTTGTACGCGGCTTCCGGCCAGCCCGCGTCGCCCGGCTTCAGGCCGCGTGCGCGCGCCTGCGTCGAGATCGCGAGGTTGGCGATCTGCACGCCGGCGTCGTTGTAGTAGAACTCGCGGTGGACCGCATAGCCCTGGCTCGCGATCACGTTCGCGAGCACGTCGCCGAGCGCCGCCTGGCGGCCATGGCCGACGTGCAGCGGGCCGGTCGGGTTCGCGGACACGAATTCGAGCAGCACCTGCTTGCCCTTTTCGCGCTCCGACGTGCCGAACGCGCGACCCTGCGCGAACACGGCGCCGATCACCGCCTGCTTCGCGGCGGCGCTCAGGCGCAGGTTGATGAAGCCGGGGCCCGCGATTTCGGCCGCGTCGACGAGCCCTTGCGCGGCCGGGTGCGCCGTCAGCGCGGCGACGATCTTCTCGGCGAGCTGGCGCGGGTTCGTGCCGAGCGGCTTGGCGAGCTGCATGGCGACGTTGCACGCGACGTCGCCATGCGCGGCGACCTTCGGGCGCTCCAGCGTGATGGCGGGGGCGACGAACGCCACGTCGGCGTTTGCCGCGTCGGCGCCTTTCAGCGCGTGTGCGACCTGCGTGACGCTATCCGCGAGCAGGGCTTCGAGGGTCTGTTTGTGTGCTGGCAGCATGCTGGTAGAAGGCTTCGTTGGTGGCGGCCGGAACGCCGGCCGGCCGGCGCGCTTTTTAAGCGCGCGTTTCAGGGATCGCAGAATTTTAACAGGTGCTAATATGCCGCTCAGGCGCCCCGCGTCCGCGAGGCCGGACGCCGGCCTGCCGGCGTCCCCCCAACCGCGCCGCGCGGGCACAACAAGATGAAAAGGGAATTGTCATGATTACGTTCAAGAGCAAGGCGGCACAGGATCTCGACGTGCTGAAGGATTTCGCCGTGTACGTGCTGGGCCTCGTCGGCAAGCAACTGGGCGAACGCGGCGTGATTACGCACGACGAACTGGATCACGCGATCGCGAAGCTGGAAGGCGCGGTCGCGCAGGCGAAGCAGGAACGCGCCGAGCACGCAGGTCATTTCCACGAAGACGATGCGGACCACGCGCACCACGAAGTGCCGCCGAGCCTCGCGCAGCGCGTCGCGCCGTTTCTCACGATGCTTCGCGAAGCGAAGGCCGGGCAGGCCGACGTGCACTGGGGCTTCTGAGCGTCGTCGCGCGACTGACGCGGTTTGCAAGCCTGCAAAGGCAGTGAAGGGGCCCGCTCGCAGCGGGCCGTTTCTTTTTGTCTGATGAACTCGCGCTCGCGCGCCTGGCGGCCTGCGTGTCGCCGTCCAGCGCGCGCGTCAGCGTTCGCGGCGGCGCATGACATCGCGAACGCAGCGGTCCCATTTGAAGCGGCGCGTAAAGCGGCGGCCCGAGAACCGCACCCGAGCCGTCGCGCCGAATGTCGAGATCGCCGAGGGTGCGTGACAGAACTGCTGCGCCATGCGGCCGTCGACCGGCGCGCGTGGCGGCGGCAGCGGCGACGCCGCTGCGGTTACAGTTGCGGCGCCAGCGCGCGGCGTGCGTCGTCGAGCGACAGCGCCATCCGCCGCGCATAGTCGTCCAGCTGATCCTGCCCGATTTTTCCGACGGAGAAGTAGCGGCTGTCCGGATGCGCGAGATAGAAGCCCGACACGCTCGCCGCCGGCAGCATCGCGAGCGAATCGGTCACGCTCATCCCGATTTCGTCCGCATGCAGCGCGGCGAACATGTCGCGCTTCACGAGGTGATCGGGGCACGCCGGGTAACCGGGCGCGGGACGGATGCCCGTGTACTTCTCGGCGATCAGCGCATCGTTGTCGAGCGTCTCGCCGCTCGCATACCCCCACAGCTCGCGGCGCACGCGCGCATGCATCGCTTCGGCGAACGCTTCCGCGAAACGGTCGGCCAGCGCCTTCAGCATGATCGCGCTGTAGTCGTCGTGGTCGGCTTCGAACTGCTTTTCCTTCACGTCGACGCCGAGGCCGGCCGTCACCGCGAACATCCCGATGTAGTCGGCGACGCCCGATTCCTTCGGCGCGATGAAGTCGGCAAGCGAGCGGTTCGGGCGCATCACGCCGTCGACCACCGGGCGCACGCTCTGCTGGCGCAGGTTGCGCCACGTGAGCAGCACTTCAGAGCGCGATTCGTCGGTGTAGATCTCGATGTCGTCGTCATTCACGGTGTTCGCCGGCAGCAGCGCAATCACGCCGTTCGCGGTCAGCCAGCGGCCCTGGATCAGACGCGCGAGCATCGACTTCGCATCGGAGAACACGCGCCGCGCCGATTCGCCGACGATCTCGTCGTTCAGGATCGCGGGGTACGGGCCCGCGAGATCCCAGGTCTGGAAGAACGGGCCCCAGTCGATGTAGTTCGCGAGCTCGTTCAGGTCGTAGTTCTTGAACACGCGCCGCCCGATGAACTTCGGCTTCACCGGCGTGTAGTTCGCCCAGTCAACCTTGGTCTTGTTCGCGCGCGCCTGCTCGAGCGTGACCATCGGCTGCGCCTTGCGGTTCGCGTGCTGGTCGCGGATCCGTTCGTAATCGGACTTCAGTTCGTCGAGATACTTCGCCGCACCTTCGTCCGACAGCAGATTCGACGCGACCGACACCGAGCGCGATGCGTCGGGCACGTAGACGACCGGGCCTTCGTAATGCGGCGCGATCTTCACGGCCGTGTGCACGCGCGACGTGGTCGCGCCGCCGATCAGCAGCGGAATCTTCTTCACGCGGAAGTAGTCGTCGCGCTGCATCTCCGACGCAACGTACGCCATTTCCTCGAGGCTCGGCGTGATCAGGCCCGACAGGCCGATGATGTCCGCGCCCTCGACCTTCGCCTTCGCGAGGATCTCGTTGCACGGCACCATCACGCCCATGTTGACGACTTCGAAGTTGTTGCACTGGAGCACGACCGACACGATGTTCTTGCCGATGTCGTGCACGTCGCCCTTCACGGTCGCGATCACGATCTTGCCCTTCGCGCGCACGTCGCCGCCCGCTTCCGCGAGCAGCCGCTTTTCTTCCTCGATGAACGGAATCAGGTGCGCGACCGCCTGCTTCATCACGCGAGCGGACTTCACGACTTGCGGCAGGAACATCTTGCCCTGGCCGAACAGGTCGCCGACGATGTTCATCCCGTCCATCAGCGGGCCTTCGATCACGTTGATCGGGCGGCCGCCGGCCGCGGCGATCTTCGCGCGCACTTCCTCGGTATCCTCGACGATGAACGTCGTGATCCCGTGCACCAGCGCATGCGAGAGCCGCTTCTCGACCGGCTGGTTGCGCCACTCGAGGTTCTCTTCCTTCTTCGCGCCGCCCGCCTTGAACTTGTCGGCGATCTCGAGCAGGCGGTCGGTGGAATCCGCGCGCCGGTTCAGGATCACGTCCTCGACGTGCTCGCGCAGCTCCGGATCGAGATCGGCGTACACGCCGAGCTGGCCCGCGTTCACGATGCCCATGTCCATCCCCGCCTGGATCGCGTGGTACAGGAACACGGTGTGGATCGCCTCGCGCACCGGGTCGTTGCCGCGGAACGAGAACGACACGTTCGACACGCCGCCGCTCACCTTCGCATGCGGCAGGTTCTGCTTGATCCAGCGGGTCGCCTCGATGAAGTCGACCGCGTAATTATTGTGTTCCTCGATGCCCGTCGCGACCGCGAAGATGTTCGGATCGAAGATGATGTCTTCCGGCGGGAAGCCGACTTCGTTCACGAGGAAGTCGTACGAGCGCTTGCAGATGTCGATCTTGCGCTGGTAGGTATCGGCCTGGCCCGTCTCGTCGAACGCCATCACCACCGCGGCCGCGCCGTAGCGGCGGATCAGCTTCGCATGATGGCGGAACGCGTCCTCGCCTTCCTTCAGCGAGATCGAGTTCACGATCGCCTTGCCCTGCACGCACTTGAGGCCGGCCTCGATCACTTCCCACTTCGACGAGTCGATCATGATCGGCACGCGCGCGATGTCCGGCTCCGATGCGATCAGGTTCAGGAAGCGCACCATCGCCGCCTTCGAATCGAGCATCGCCTCGTCCATGTTGACGTCGATCACCTGCGCGCCGTTCTCGACCTGCTGGCGCGCGACGGCGAGCGCCTCGTCGAACTGGCCGTTGAGGATCATTCGCGCGAACGCCTTCGAGCCGGTGACGTTGGTGCGTTCGCCGACGTTGATGAAGAGCGTCCCGGACGTGACGTTGAACGGCTCGAGGCCGGCAAGGCGCATCATGTGATCGGTCATGGCGGTGCGAATTCGTGTGATGTAGGGCGTGGGGGCTGTCGGTCAGGCGGCGTCGCTGTACTGGCTCGGCCAGCGGCGCGGTTTTACGTCGGCGAGCGCCTTCGCGATCTCGGCGATGTGTTCGGGCGTCGTGCCGCAGCAGCCGCCGGCGAGGTTCACGAGCCCGGCCTGCGCGAATTCCTTCAAGAGGCCCGACGTGACGTCCGGCGTCTCGTCGAAACCGGTGTCGCTCATCGGGTTCGGCAGGCCCGCGTTCGGGTAGCACGACACGTAGGTGTCGCACAGCTTCGCGAGCTCGGCGATGTACGGGCGCATCAGCGCCGCGCCGAGCGCGCAGTTCAGGCCGAACGTGAGCGGCTTCGCATGACGCAGCGAGTTCCAGAACGCCTCGACCGTCTGGCCCGACAGGATGCGGCCCGACGCGTCGGTCACGGTGCCCGAGATCATGATCGGCAGGCGCTCGCCGGTGTCCTCGAACAGTTCGTCGAGCGCGAACAGCGCGGCCTTCGCGTTCAGCGTGTCGAAGATCGTCTCGACGAGGAACAGGTCGACGCCGCCGTCGAGCAGCGCCTTCGCCTGCTGGTAGTACGCGTCGCGCAGCTCGTCGAACGTGACGTTGCGCGCGCCCGGATCGTTCACGTCCGGCGAGATGCTCGCCGTTTTCGGCGTCGGCCCGATCGCGCCGGCGACGAAGCGCGGCTTGTCCGGCGTCGCGTACCTGGCCGCGGACGCGCGCGCGAGCCGCGCCGACTCGACGTTCATCTCGACGACGAGGTCTTCCATCCCGTAGTCGGCCTGCGCGACCGTCGTCGCGCCGAACGTGTTGGTTTCGACGATGTCCGCGCCGGCCGCGAAGTACTTGTCGTGGATCTCGCTGATGATCTGCGGCTGCGTGAGCGACAGCAGTTCGTTGTTGCCCTTGATGTCGCGCGGGAAGTCCTTGAAGCGCTCGCCGCGATATGCGGCCTCGTCGAGCTTGTAGCGCTGGATCATCGTGCCCATCGCGCCGTCGAGGATCAGGATGCGCGATTTCAGCAGCGCGGGCAGTTCGGCGCCGCGCGTGTAGCGCGCGTCGAGCGGGGCGGAAGCGGCGAGAGGAGTCGCAGACATGGCGGAAGACGGGCGAAGACGGGAAAACCGTCATTGTAGCCGGTGCGCCCATGCGCCGCCCGGCCTCGCGCGACGCGGCGCGGCCGGGCGAGCGACAGGCGGATTGCGCGCGACCGCAGGTGCGGCGGCCATGCCGTCGAAGCATGCGGCCTGGCGTTGCCCGCGCAACGAACGCGTGCGGGCGCAAACCAAACGAAAACCCCCGCCCGGCGAACCGGGGCGGGGGCTTGGATCGGAGTGCTCGCGACGCCGCGCAAGTGCACGGCGAGCGGCCCGGCGTTCGGCCGGGCCTTGGGCGTCGGTTAATGCAGCACGACGGGCATCATCATCAGACTGTCGAATTGCCCGAGGAATTCGTCCACTTCGTCGAGCGACGGCTCATCCTCGATCAACTGCTTCACGTGCGCGCGGAATCGCTCGGCGAGCTCGCCGTCGATGAAGATTTCGCGCTGCGCGTTCTTGTCGACGATTTCATATCCGCCGGCATTCATCAGATGGTGGCCGGCCTGCGGCGCAAATTCGACGACGCAGTAATTGGGGCTGTTGTAGATCATTTGCATGGCGGCACTCCTCTTCGCAGTGGCATCTGGCCTTGTTGTCCCGTAGGTGGGGCGGGCCGTGCCGGTTTCAAGGGGCTTGCGCTGCACACCCCGTTCTCCCGTTTGCGTGGGGTGTATCGGTTAGAAGCCGATGTCTATCAAACGTTCCTATTGTGATCCGGTGCACTGAAATAGTTGTTAAAGAGTGTCATCGGCCGTTTCCGCCCGTTCTTTAATCGGTCGAAATTGCCGATTCGTCGATTTCACCGTGCGGCGGACGCCGGCGCGGGCACTTCCACTGCCGGCTGCTGCACGGGTTGCGCGGGCGCGGCGGCCGGCGCCGGCGCCGCCGCAGGCGACGATGCTGCGGCGGGCGCATACGCCGTTCCTCCTGACGGCGCGGCATCGGCAGGTGCGCGCGGCGGCGCGAGCGGGCCGTGCCACAGCAGCTCGATTTGCGCGCCGTTCGGCTCCGATTGTACGAGCCTCGCGGGCAGCCAGCCGAGCGACGGCGCGAGCCACATGTCGATGCGCCGCGTGTCGCCTTCGCGGCGCGGCAGCCGCATGAAGTGACGCGCGCGCACGATGCCTGCTTGCGTCTGCACGTCCTCGTCGCCGATCACCGTGATCGGCCAGGTCTCGCCGTTGTTGTTGTCGATCACGAAGAACTGCTGCGTGACGCCCGGCTTGTACGCGGACGGATTGCCGCGCACGAGCCCCGACAACTGCATCAGCATGCTGAAGCGGTCTTGCACGCCGTCGGGCAGCGGCGCGTTGTTCGGCGTGCGCGTGAACACGACCTGCCGAATCTCGCGATTGAAGATCGCGATGTCCTCGGGCCGCTTGCCGCGCTTTTCCACGTAACGGTCGGGCGCGACGCCGAATGCATCGATGCGGCCTTCGCTGCGGTACGCGAACGGACCCACGAACGGCACGGGCATCGACACCGACAGATCGTACGCGTGACCGTCGGTGCGCCAGTGGATCGTGCCGATCATGTTCTGCATCCCGTTGTAGAACGTGTCGTACTGCAGATCGCCGGACGGCGGCGCCGCGAACTTCACGCCGTTCGTCGCGGGGCCGGGGGGCGCGGCGCTACCGGCGCCGGCCGCGGATGCCGCCGGCGTGTCCGACGCGCCGGCCGTGGCGCTTGCAGCGGACGCGCCGGACGCGGCCGGCGGCGGTTCGCCGTGCTCGGCCGTCTGCGTCGACGTGAGCACGGGCTCCTGCGCGGGCGCGGGCTTCGGTGCGGCGCGAGCCGGCTTCGCGGGCGCGGGCTCGGCAGGACGGTCGGCCGGCTTCGGGGCGGGTTGGCGCTCGATCGGCCGCGGCTTCAGCAGCTCGATCTGCACCGGGATCTCGGCGGGCGCGGGCGGCGTGAACGCATCGTGATTGCGCGTCAGCCACAACGCTGCGAGCGCGTGCAGCACGAGCACGACGACGACCGCGATGCCCGCGCGCAGCCAGTGGCGGGGCAGGTCGTGACGAGGGCGGGTGTCGGCAGGCGGCATCGGCGAAACGGGACAGGGTTGGGGCTGGTCGTGGCGCGGCGCGGGCAATGCGTCACAGCAATCGGACCGCCGGACGCGCCGCGCGTTCGCAGTGCATCGCACGGATGCGCCGCGACTGCGGCACGCGCGGGGCGCGGAGATGACGCGCGCCGCGGGTCATGCGGATCACGCGTCGCGCGCGTCCGGACTATAGCCGAGTTCGTAAGACAGTTTCTGCGCGCATGCCCGCAGCGCGGTATCCATCTCGCCGCCCCACGCGATGTCGAACATGCCTTCCTGGCCGAGCGCGACGATCGCGAGCGCGAGTTCGCCGACCGAATCGAACACCGGCATGCAGAACGCGTGGATCGTCGGCAGCAGCATCCCCTCGACGCGCGCGGCCTGATGCGCGCGCACGTCGGCGAGCACCGCCTCCACTTCATCGAGCGTGCGCGGGCCGCCGTGATGCGGCGAGCGGCGCGTGTCGGCGAGCTCGCGCTCGAGCATCGCGGCGGTCTTGCTGCGCGGCAGGTAGGCGGCGAACAGCAGGCCGGTCGCGGAGCCGAGCAGTGGCATGACGTCGCCGAGCTTCAGCGACGCCTTCGCGGGATGGCTCGATTCCATCCAGTGCACGATCGTCGGCCCCTGATTGCCCCACACCGCGATGCCGACGGTCTGGTCGACGCGGTCGCGCAACTCGGTCAGCGCGATCCGCGCGAGCTTTACGCCGTCGACGCGCGCGAGCCGCGCGAGCCCCATCTGCAGCGCGAAGCCGCCGAGCTCGTAGCGGCCCGACACCGGATCCTGCGACACCACGCCGAGCCGCAGGAAACTGACCAGATAGCGGTGCGCCTTCGCCGGGCTCATGCCCGCACGCTGCGCGAGGTCGCGCAGCATCATCGCGCGCGGTTCGCTCGTCAGCACGTCGAGCAGGCGAAAGCCGACCTCGATCGACTGGATGCCGGAGCGGACCTTCTCGCCGCCTTCGCCGTGCTCGCCGGAGCCGGCGTCGTCGGTATCGGAATCGGCGAGATCGTCGTCGGGAAGCGGGCTGGCGGGCATGGGCAACGGGGCGCGACTGGGCGGCAAGGTCGGGACGGAAGCGGCATGCGCGATCGTGGCGCGCCGCACGGATTCACCATCGTAAAATAGATTCCCTCCATCGTCACTACAACGGCAGATACCCCATGAAACTTGCATCGCTGAAGGACGGCACGCGCGACGGCCAGCTGATCGTCGTGTCGCGCGACCTGCACACCGCGGCAATCGCCGACGCGATCGCGCCGACGCTGCAGCGCGTCCTCGACGACTGGGCGTTCTACGCGCCGCAACTGCGCGACCTGTACGAAGCGCTGAACCACGGACGCGCACGCAACGCATTCGCGTTCGATCCGGCGAACTGCATGGCGCCGCTGCCGCGCGCGTTCCAGTGGGCCGACGGCTCCGCATACGTGAACCACGTCGAGCTCGTGCGCCGTGCGCGCGGTGCGGAGATGCCGCCGGAGTTCTGGACCGATCCGCTGATGTATCAGGGCGGCGGCGACGATTTCCTCGGTGCGCGCGACGACATCGTGTGCCCGTCCGAGGAGTGGGGCATCGACTTCGAGGCCGAGGTCGCGGTGATCACCGGCGACGTGCCGATGAGCGCATCGCCCGACGACGCGCTGAAATCGGTGCGGCTCATCACGCTTGCGAACGACGTGTCGCTGCGCAATCTGATTCCGGCGGAACTCGCGAAGGGCTTCGGCTTCTTCCAGAGCAAGCCGGCGACCGCGTTCGCGCCGGTGGCGGTGACGCCCGACGAGCTCGACGAAGCGTGGCGCGAAGGCCGCGTGCACCGGCCGATGATCGTCCACTGGAACGGCAAGAAAGTCGGGCAGCCCGATGCGGGCACCGACATGGTGTTCCACTTCGGCCAGTTGATCGCGCACGCGGCGAAGACGCGCAACCTGCGTGCCGGCTCGATCGTGGGCTCGGGCACCGTGTCGAACAAGGACGCGAAGCGCGGCTACTGCTGCATCGCCGAGAAGCGTTGCCTCGAGACGATCGAGCACGGTGCGCCGCAGACCGAATTCATGCGCTACGGCGACACCGTGCGCATCGAGATGTTCGACGCGGCCGGCAAGTCGATCTTCGGTGCGATCGAGCAGGCGGTCGCGCCGCCGGACGGCGCGGCCTGACGGTGGCGCGATTGCGCGCGACGCCGGGGCGCGGCGCGCACGCTGGGTTTCGCCCGATGTTTGCTCGCGCGGGCTTCGCTACACTCGATTCAAGCGTTTCAAACGTTCAACGCGTTTCCCGAACCCGGAGCTGAGCATGGCCGATCTCGCCGCATACAGCGGTTACGAAGCATTGAAGGTGACACGCCGCGAGCATGGCGTGCTCGACATCGTGATGAGCGGCGAGGGCGCGAACCGCAGCGGCCTCGCCACCGCGAACGAGCGCATGCATCGTGAGCTCGCCGACATCTGGCGCGACGTCGATCGCGATCCCGACACGCGCGTCGCGGTGATCCGCGGCGAGGGCAAGGGTTTCTCGGCGGGGGGCGATCTCGCGCTCGTCGAGTCGATGGCGAACGACTTCGACGTGCGCGCCCGCGTATGGCGGGAAGCGCGCGACCTCGTCTACAACGTGATCAACTGCAGCAAGCCGATCGTGTCCGCGATGCACGGGCCGGCCGTCGGCGCGGGGCTCGTCGCCGGGTTGCTCGCCGACATCTCGATCGCCGCGAAGGACGCCCGCATCATCGATGGCCATACGCGGCTCGGCGTCGCGGCCGGCGATCATGCGGCGATCGTCTGGCCACTGTTGTGCGGAATGGCGAAGGCGAAGTACTACCTGCTGCTGTGCGAACCCGTGAGCGGCGACGAGGCCGAGCGGATCGGCCTCGTGTCGCTCGCGGTGGAGCCGGCCGAGCTGCTGCCGAAGGCGTACGAGGTCGCGCAGCGGCTCGCGCACGGATCGCAGACGGCGGTCCGCTGGACCAAGTACGCGCTGAACAACTGGCTGCGCAGCGCGGGGCCGACGTTCGATGCGTCGCTCGCGCTCGAATTCATGGGCTTCTCGGGGCCCGACGTGCAGGAAGGCATTCGTTCGCTGCGCGAGCGGCGCGCACCGGACTTCCCCGGCGGCGCACCGTTCTGACGACGCGCTATCATCGAATCAAAGGCGGCTGCACGCGCGGCGTCGGCCGCTTCGCCCACCCAGTCAACCCAGGACGCCCGTATGACGACCGATGCCTCCGGCTCCAACCCTTTCGCCGGCTTTGCCGGTTTCAAGCCTGCCGACATGCTCGACCGGATGTGGGACATGATGCGGATGTCGCCGTTCGGCGGAATGGCGTCGTTTCCGGGCGCTGCGTCGGGGCTGCCGCCGTCGCTGTCGACCATGTCCGACATGATGGCGCCGCTCACGAGCGTCGAGGAGCTCGACAAGCGGATCACCGATCTGCGTGCGGTCGAGCAATGGCTGAAGCTCAACCTCGGCATGCTGCAGTCCGCGATCCAGGCGCTCGAGGTCCAGCGTGCGACGCTGGCGACGTTGCGCGCATTCGGCGCGTTCGCGCAAAGCTCGATGTCGGCAGCGGAAGAAGCGGCGGTCGCTGCCGCGCAAGCCGCTTCGGCACCGCCCGCCGATACGCAGCCGGCGCCGGATGCTGCGGCAGCCGGCGCGCCAGCCGATGCGCCGCCAGCCCCCGACGCCGCGCAGCAAGCGTTCGATCCGTCGGGCTGGTGGAACCTGCTGCAGGCGCAGTTCAACCAGCTCGCGAGCCTCGCGATGGCGCAGCCGGGCATGCAGCCCGGGGCGCCGGCCGATGCGCCGCCCGAGCAACCCGCGTCGTCTACCCGCAAAGACGCGCCCGCACCGGCCGCCGCCGCGCCCCGCAAGCCGGCCGCGAAGCGCGCGAAGCCGGCCGGCTCGGCCGCCGCGCGCGCAGCCGCCGCTTCGTCGCCGGAAACCCGGCCGCCGAAGCGCTCGACGTGACGCGAACCGGTTAGCAGGTCGATCATGCGGCTCGCGCTCGTTCTGATGGGGGGCGGCGCACGCGCCGCCTACCAGGTCGGCGTGCTGAAGGCGCTGGCCGAGATCTCGCGCGAGGCCGATCCGCATCGGCATACGGTGCCGTTTACGGTCGTGTGCGGATCGTCGGCCGGCGCGATCAATGCGACGTCGATCGCAAGCCATGCGGACGATTTCTCGCACGGCGTGCGGCGCCTGCTCGAATTCTGGGAGCCGCTGCGCGCCGACTACGTGTATCGCACCGACTGGCTCGGCATCGCGGCGGCGGGCGCGCGCTGGCTCGCTACGATGACCTTCGGCTGGGCGGCACGCCGTTCGCCGCGCGGGCTGCTCGACAACGCGCCGCTCGCGCACCTGCTGCAGCGCGAGTTGAGTTTTCACCGGATCGAGCAGATGCTCGAAGCCCGGCTGCTGCATGCGCTGTCTGTCACCGCGCTCAGCTATTCGAGCGGCCGGCACCTGACCTTCTATCAGGCGGCCGAGCCGATCCAGGCCTGGCGGCGCGCGCAGCGCACCGCGCGGCTCGTCGACCTGTCGGCGTCGCACCTGCTTGCGTCGTCGGCCATTCCGTTCGTGTTCCCTGCCGTGCCGCTGGTGCTCGACGGGCAGATCGAGTATTTCGGCGACGGCTCGATCCGGCAGGTCGCGCCGTTGTCGCCGGCGATCCACTTCGGCGCGGACCGGATCGTCGTGATCGGCGCGGCCGATCCGCGGCCGGAGATCCCCGCCGCGAACGGCTCGGGGCGGGCACGCGGCTACCCGTCGCTCGCGCAGATCGGCCAGCAGGTGCTCGCAAGCGTGTTTCTCGACTCGATCGGCTCGGACATCGAACGGATCGAGCACATCAACCGGATGATCGAGCATCTGCCGCACCAGATCGAAGTGGATAGCGGCTGGCGGCACGTGGACGTGCTCGCGATCGCGCCGTCCGAGCGCATCGAGCTGATCGCCGCGAAGCACCTGAAGCAGATGCCGGCGACGATGCGCGGGCTGCTCGGCGCGGTGGGCGGCAGCCAGCCCGCCGGCGCGTCGTTCGCGAGCTATCTGCTGTTCGAGGAGGCGTTCACGCGCGAGCTGATCGAGCTCGGCTACCGCGACGGTCGCGCGCAGCGCGACACGCTCGCCGACTGGATCGCACGGGCCGACGGCAGCAGCGCGCCGGCGGCCGGCACGCCGCCGGAAGGCGGGCTGGCGGCGGGGGAAATGCGGGTCTGATCGCCCTTGGGACGCCAGAATGTGCGGCAGCTTACATATCGGTTGCATTTTCGCGACGCGTCCCGCGACCGATCGCCGCACCGCAGATGGCGGCGCGGGACCGGGCCGCCGTCTCGGAACCGTCATGCACGCGTGCTATCATGGCCGCCGCCGTATACACCATATCGAGCAGTCCGCCGGGCAAGCCGCGGCGCGGAATTCCTCCAGGAGCCGCGTGGCGCCGGGGCGGGCTCGCCACCGAGCCGGCTTGCGCCGGCCCCCCACATCAGGCACGCGCGGTCGGTTCCGTTCGGCGGAGCGGGGCTGCGGCGTGCAACACGGCGGCGGCGCGGCCGCCCGGCTGCCGGACGCGGAATCTGCGTCCGGGGGCCGGATTCACGCGTAAAATTAGAGTCTTGGCTGCAAAAAAGCGCGCTCGCGCGCCCACGCGGCAACAGTCACGTTTAGAGAAGTCGCATTGCGCAGAACAGGGGTGGGACCATCATGAACACCATGCTTTATCCGGAACTTTACAGGTCGCTCGAAGCCGTCCGCTGGGACATGGAGAAGGACATTCCGTGGGACAAGTTCGACGCTTCGCTGCTCACCGACGAGCAGGCGAAGACGATCAAGATGAACGCAATCACCGAGTGGTCGGCGCTGCCCGCGACGGAAATGTTTCTGCGCGACAACCAGCACGACAGCGATTTTTCCGCGTTCATGAGCGTATGGTTCTTCGAGGAGCAGAAGCATTCGCTCGTGCTGATGGAATACCTGCGCCGCTTCCGGCCGGAAATGGTGCCGACCGAAGAGGAGCTGCACGCAGTGCGCTTCGAGTTCGATCCGGCGCCGCCGCTCGAGACGCTGATGCTGCACTTCTGCGGCGAAATCCGCCTGAATCACTGGTATCGCTGCGCGGCCGACTGGCACACCGAGCCGGTCATCAAGCACATCTACGAAACGATCTCGCGCGATGAAGCGCGCCATGGCGGCGCGTACCTGCGCTACATGAAGAAGGCGCTGAACAACTGCGGCGACGTCGCACGCGCGGCGTTCGCGAAGATCGGCGTGCTGATGGCGTCGGCGCGCCGCACCGAGAAGCCGTTGCACCCGACCAACCTGCACGTGAACCAGGCGCTGTTCCCGCGCGACACCGTGCAGTCGCGGCTGCCCGATCCGGAATGGCTCGAGCGCTGGCTCGACGAACAGATCCGCTTCGACGGCGAATGGGAAAAGAAGGTCGTCGAACGGATCCTGCACAACCTGTCGATCCTGTTCGAGCGTACGTTCGCGACCGCGCAGGAGCTGAACCGCTATCGCAAGGAAGTCACCAGCCGCCTGCAGTCCGAAAGCGGTCCGTCGTCGGCCGCGCAACCGGCCTGACGCGCGCAGCGCGGCGCAGCCGGCGCGACATGACGCCGGCCGCGGCCCCGCCGCCGCGTAACCGAAGCACGAAGCCCGCCCGATCGTCCGGCGGGCTTTTTATCTGGCGCCGCCAGTTCCAACGCGACGCGCACCGCGCGCCGCTCACGCCATCCGACATACATATGCCCGCTACCTTTGAGCGCAAGCTGATTACCCGCGACGCCCTGGTCGCCCTGCGCGCGTCGCTGCCTTCGCCGGTCGTGTTCACGAACGGCGTGTTCGACATCCTGCACCGTGGCCACGTCACGTATCTCGCCGACGCGAAGGCGCTCGGCGCATGCCTGATCGTCGGCGTGAACAGCGACGCGTCGGTGCGCATGCTCGGCAAGGGCGACGACCGCCCGATCAACCGCGAGGAAGACCGGATGGCGCTGCTCGCGGCGCTGGAAAGCGTCGACTGGGTTGTGAAGTTCGAGGAAAAGACGCCGGTGTCGCTGATCGAGGCGGTCCGTCCGGACATCCTCGTGAAGGGCGGCGACTACGATATGGACACGCTGCCGGAGTCGGCGATCGTCCGCGGCTGGGGCGGTCGTGCGCTGGCGATTCCGTTCGAGCACGACCGCTCGACCACCGCACTGCTGAAGAAGGTGCGCGGTTAGAGTGTCGTGAGATTCTGTATCGTGTCGGACATCGCCTATTGATAAGGGTTTTGGCACGGCGACGGTGCCATATGGAGCGCCAAAGTGTCATTCAATCCCCAATTTTTCCGGGTACTTTTTCGGGTAGATTTGGGGGTGTTTCGGCATGGCAGAGTGCCTGCTTCGCGATGTTCAGTGCCGCGCGGCCAAGCCGCGCGAGCGCGTTTATCGACTCAGTGATGGTGGCGGCCTCGCGCTACTGGTCAGGCCGACCGGCCATAAGTACTGGCAATTCCGCTAGTCGAAGCCTGACGGTCGTGAGGGCTTGATCCAGATTGGCCCGTATCCCCGTGTGACCGTTGAGGCAGCGCGACCCGCTCGCAATGCGCATCGCGAGGTCGTGTGGCGGGGCGATGATCCCGCGGTCCTGCGCAAACAGGAGAAGGCGGAGCGCAAGGCGAAGATTGTTTCGGCGCTGACTTTCAAGCAATGCGCACTCGCTTATGTTGAGGCGCGTAGCGTCGAATGGAGAAGTGACAAGTATCGACAGCTCTGGGTCCGCTCGCTGGCCGCTTACGCTTATCCGGTCATCGGTGCGTTGCGTCCGGCCGATGTAACGACGGACTTGGTGTTGCGCGTGCTGGAGCCAATCTGGTTGAGCAAGAACGAGACTGCATCCCGACTGCGTGCCCGTATCGAAACCATCCTGGATTGGGCGAAGGTTCGCGGATTGCGCAGCGGCGAGAATCCGGCGCGATGGACGAGGCACCTTGAACAGCTTTTGGCATCGCCCCGCAAGGTCAAACAGGTGCAGCATTACGCGGCATTGCCGTATGCGGACATCGGCGCGTTTATGGTCGAGTTGCGCGCGGTGTCCGGTTTTTATTGTGTCCATTCTTGTTGCCATCGGAATCGCAACGCTGAAAGCTTCGGAGCTAAGTGATTGGGTCAAGCGATGCAAATTTAGCGTGGGAGAGCATTACAGTACGCTCGATGACGAGCTCAAAGCGTTCAACTCAGCAATTGGAGGTTAAGCGTGGACGAAAGATTGATGAAGAAGTGCATAGGTAAGCCGGTCCCTGAATGGGACATGGCGCATCGACTGCACATTGATCAACCTGTCGGTCCGAACGCACAAGATTTTGGAACAATATTCAAAATTAACAGCGTATACATGGACGTAATCGAGCCGTCTTTTCTAGAAAAGCAATGGTCCGCTGCGGCTATGCCGATCGGTATTGCTGGAATTTGTATTGGGCCATACTTGTATTGGCTCACGGAAATTCGGTACCCATATTCTGGAAGCGTAATGGGTGATCTCATTGCCTTGCTGATCTCATTGATTTTCGCGTTTATTGTGTGGAAATTTGGTCAAGGTTTGTTCTTTGGACTTCGTCGCCGTCCGATACGCTTTCACCGAGGTGAGCGCAAGCTGTACGCTATCCGGAAGCGTCGGCACTTCGCCAAGTCCAGCGAGGGAGACATCGTATGGGAGGTGCCATGGTCAAAGGAGTCGATTTTTTGCCTGCATCGCGAGATGTCGACCTTCGGCGAGTTGTTTCATATCCGTCATTACACGGTTAACGACCAAGGCAACGTCACGCGAGTCTTCTCGATCGGCCGCGAGTGGATGCCTGCCGCCGAGGTCGAAATGGCGCTTGCACAGTGGAACTACTGGTGCAAGTACATGAGCGACGGCCCGCACGGCTTGCCGAAGCCAATGCTGTTCCACACGGAAGACGAAACACCACGCGAATCATTCCTGTTTTCGCTGTACGGTTTTGGCATGCAGGCCCCCGTGCTCTGGCGCATCATCATGATGCCATTCATACTCGCCTTTACCGCGATGCGCATCCTAGCTAATTCGACTAGTCGCGACCCGATCTGGCCTTCCGAAATTGCGAAGATTAGCGAGGTCGATCCGAACGACCCTTATGCACAGCCGCGTTCAGGTACGCCGGTTGGATGGGGGGATACTGTGCTGGCCCAGCAGCGCGGAGACTACCCCAACGAAGCAAAAGCTAAGACCGAGGGCTGGGTCGGCGAACCGGATGGCAAACGCTTCGCGATGGCGTGGCTCGAGAACCCGGCGGTTGCTGGCTCGTACGTCGGAACGCGAGGTTGATGATGAAAGACGAGAACGGACGCGGCGTGATCCGCTTGCATGACAAGACGACCCACGGCGGCGAAGTGATCACTGCGAGCGATGATCTGACGGCGCTGGGCGTTCCGGTTGCGCTGAAAGACCACCTGACATGGTGCCCGAAGTGCGGCGGCCAGTTCAGGATCATTCCGCTAGACGGCGCGCGCAATCATCACGGTACGCCGGTCGCATTTCACGATGATCTGACGGAGTGCGGCGCACGATTGATTTCGTCCCTTGAGTAAATTGCATTGCGTACGAGGGAATCGACGGATCGGATGAAGGAAGCCGTATTGACCGGCGCATCGCCGCGCAATACCGCTTTGGTATCTGAGGTCCAGCGTCAGGCAATACGGGCCGACATTCGTCAGCGGCTCGTTACCGCGTTGGTGCGCTCGGGCGACGCAATCTCCGATCCGACGCTCGCGCGCTTGCCTGGACCGGTGCGCTATCGGGTCACAGGTGCGCTCCTCGCGTGGGACTCGTTGTGAGCCGCGACCGATCGCGTGGCGTCGCCGACGCTGACCGAAATGCTGCGCTCGCATGGCATCCTGCGTTTGACGCGCTATTTCGATCGCTTCACGCGGGATCTCGTGCCGCACGGCGCTGAAGGTCGCTCTGCGGACGCACTCGCCGGGGGCGCTCAGTACAGCGCCATGTGGCTGGCATTTGAGGTACGGAAAGGGGTGTTTTTTACGAGCCGACGCCACCGCTGCACCGCCTGCTCGATGCCGGCTATATCGCGGAAGATGTGCCGATCGGCATGCTCAAGATGCCGACCGATACGCTCTGCATTATTCCCGGACCTACTCGTTGGAGACAAGCAGGCAACATCGAGGCGATCGCGATTTTCAAGAATGAACGGTCGATCGGGTTTGCAACATGGCTTATGGCCGGCGGTCCTGATGACGGCGCGGCGATGGACTCGATTACGCTGCCGCTGGAAGACCCTGACAAGACGATCCGTGAATTGGTGGACGACTTGTTCCAGCGGCCTGCGGCTGACGGAATGCCCGATCCGCCTGACGCTCAGCGGTTCTGGCGCGACGCGTTGGACTACGCGATCAAGATGTTGCCGTACCTCAACGCACGCGATGCCCAAGTAGTCCATGACCTGAAGAAGGTGCGCGCGCAGCAGTCCTGATACGCGCGCGGCGCCGTCACGGCGCCGAGCCCGGCAGCGGCTCCGCCGTCACGCCCGGCGCGGAGATCGGCGCGCCGACCACGGGCTGGTCGGTCGCCTGCATGAGCGGCATCGCATGCAGCGCGGCCGGCTGCACTTGCCGCGACAGAATGCCCGGCTCGCGCGGGCCGGCGGCCGGCGCCGGGCCGAACACGCCGCGCACGGCCACGAATGCGAGCAGGTTCGCGAGAAAGAGAACAGCGATCAGCCAGCGCAGCATCGTCGAAACTCCTCGTCGTTTCAGTCGTTCGTTCAGTCGGGCCGGCCCGCATGGGCCGGCGTGATCGATTCAGTGCCCCGTTCGGCCGGCTGTCGGCATGGGCGCACGCGGCGGCGCCGTGTTCCACTCTCGATACCCTGACCAGGCCCGCAACGGGCTTGCGTCGACGCCGCCGGCACGATGCCGGTCGGCACTTCGTCAATCCTGCGCCGCCGCCTCCGCCGCGATAAGCGCGAGTCCCGACAGGATCAGCGCATCGTGTCGCGTATGCGGGAGCGTCAGCGCGCGTGCGACGTCGTCCGCCGCACCGCCTGCGAGCACGAGCCGCACCGGCGCCTGCCATGCGTCGGCAAGATCGCGCCACGCACGTTCGATCAGCCCCGCCTGCGCATACAGGCACCCGGCCGACAGCGAGCGCGGCGTATCGACCTGGAACGGCTCCGGGTGCGCGCCTGCGAGCAGGCCGCTCGCGATGTCGGTGGTCAGCGTCGGCAATTGCGCGGTATGCGTGCCGAGCGCGCGCATCATCAGCGCCCAGCCCGGTGCGATCAGCCCGCCGGTGAAACGGCCGTCCGCACGCAGCGCTTCCAGCGTCGTCGCCGTGCCGAACGTCGCGATCAGCAGATGCTCGCCCGGAAACGCCGCACGCGCGCCGATCAGTCCGGCCCAACGATCGCTGCCGAGTTGCTCGGGCGTCGTGTAGCCGTTCGTCACGCCGCATTGCGCGGACCGCGAGCGGATCGTCGTGCGCGGCAGGCCCGGCCAGTGCGCATCGATCAGCGCGTGGAGCCGCGCGGCGACGTCGGGGCCTGCGACGTTCGAGATCCACGCATCGCGCGGGCGCGGCAGCGCCGACCAATCGGGATCGGCACCGCCATCTCGCGTGTGGCCGAACGCGCCAGTGTCCGCGAGCGTGCGTTGCGCGTCGGCGAGCGCCCACTTGATCCGGCTGTTGCCGGCGTCGATCAGCAGATGTGCTTCGCTCATTGCGCTTCGCGCAGCGACACGTCGCCGGCCGCGATCGCCTGTACGCCGTCCGGCGTGTCGAGCAGCAGCTGGCCGGTCGCATCGATGCCCGTCGCGATGCCGCGCGCGCGTTCGACGCCCTGTTCGAGCAGCACGACCTCGCGCCCCGCATACGCGTGCAGCGCATGCCAGCGCGGCAGGAACGGCGCGAGTCCGTCGGTGCCGAATTGCGCGAGTGCGGGCGTGAGTGCGTTCAGCGCTGCGGCGAGCGTGTCGGTGAGATTGGCCGACGCGCATGCGCTCGACAGCGCGGCCGGCGGCAGCCCGCTTGCGAGCGCGGCTTCGCGGGCGCGCAGTGCGTCGACCTGCGCGGCAACGGCTTCCGCGCCGCGCACGTTGATGCCGAAGCCGATCACGACCGCGGTCGCGCTGGCGGTGGTCCATACGGTTTCGATCAAGATCCCGGCGAGTTTGCCGACGATGCGCGGCGTGCCGGCGTCGGTTACCGTCAGCAGCAGGTCGTTCGGCCATTTGAGCGCCACGCGTGCGCGGGCATCGAGCGGCAGCGTCGCGAGCCCTTCCGCAAGCGCGACGCCGATCGCAATGCTCAGGCCGCCGAGTGCATCGACTGCGCGCGGCACGATGCAGCCGACCGAGCACAGCAGCGCATTGCCGGGTTGCGCGAACCACGGGCGGCCTTGCCGGCCGCGACCGGCCGTCTGCTCGAACGCGACGCGCACGAGCGGCGCGGGCAGGGCGTTCGCCGCGCGCGGCAGCGCCTTCAGGCGCGCCGCGACGTCGGCGTTGGTCGAGCCGGTGGCGGCGACGATATCGAGCGGCCACGCGCGCGGCGCGGCATCCAGGTGCGCCTCGAGCCGGCTGCGGGCGATGTGCGCGTCGCCGGAATCGGGCGTGTCGGAGGAGGTGGGGGCGTTCATGGCGCCTATTGTAGCGACAGGGGACGTTGGCGCGTGGCGGGCGATGCGCGGGACGGGCGGGCGTACCGCGGCGGCCTGCGCACGAACTGCGCCGGCCCGCCCGCCGGCCCTACTTCAGGTCGCTCAGTGCTGCTCCAGTTGCTCGAGTGCCTTGATGTCTTCATCGCTCGTCATTTCGCAGGCGAGCAGCGTGCGGCCCTTGAGCGCCGGATCCTGGCGGGCCGACACGAGGATCAGCGCACCGCCGGGGCCGCGCGCGTTCACCCGGCGCGAATAGCCGATGGACGACGCGCCCAGCAGGTGGCCTCGCTCGCGGGTGCTCGTAGCGTTTGGCGAGCTGCTCGGCGACTTCCCCTTCCACGAGCACGCCGATGCCGGTGGCGACGAACACGACGTGCTGCGTCGTGAAGCCGTCCCGGCGGATCCGCTCGGGCAGGCGATAGACCGCGGCGCCCAGCATCGAGCTGTCGGGTTTCGGATCGGCCGCCTTCGCGGCGTTGTAGATCGCGTCCATCAGGTTCGACGTGAACGGCGGCTTGCACAGCGCGGCGTTGAAGATGTCGGGAGACGCGGACGGCGCGGCGGCCAAGACGAGCGGAACGGCGGCGACAGCGGCGACAGCGGCGGCGATGGCGGCGATGGCGGCGATGGCGGCGCGCAGGCCGGACAGGCGATGCGACATGGACCGGTCCTCTCGGGTCTTATTGTGAATGCGACGCGGCCTGTTAAGGCATTGCCACCCGCGTATCGAGCTGTATGGACCGACAGGACGGGCGGCACGACGACCTGCGCACCGCGCGTCGCGCGCCGGTGCGTGCGTTCGACGCCCGACGCGCGGGATCACCCGCGTCGCGCAGGCCGGCGTTCTGCCGCCGTGCGGTGGTGCGTGCGGTGCCGCCGTGCGATCACGGCGCAACCACCGGATGCTTCAACGCATGTGCGGTCTCGATCCACTGCGCGTGGAATTCGTCCGCGTCGGGCTTGAGTCCCAGTTCGCCGTTGCGATACGCCATCGCGAGCGTCTGCACGGCTTCCGGCAGCTCGTGCTCCGCCGCACGGCGATACAGCGCGAGCGCGCGCGCTTCGTCGCGCGGCACGCCGCTGCCGTCGCGATACGCGTTCGCGAGCATGAAGTCCGCGGCCGGGATGCCGGCGCGCGATGCGAGCGCGAACCAGTGCGCGGCCTGCGCCGGATCCGCGGCGATGCCGTAGCCGCTGCGATAGATCAGCCCGAGGTAGTACGCGGCGGCGGGGTCGCCATGTGCGGCAGCGGCACCGAGCAGCTCGCGGGCGCGTGCATAGTCCTTCGGGATGTCGCCGCTGCCGAGCAGCAGCGCCTTGCCGAGCGCGAGCTGCGCGCGCCGCGCCGCCGGCGCGTCGACGTTCGCATCGGCCTGCGCGGCGGTTTCGAGCCAGCGGCGGCCCTCGTCGCGCAGTCCCGGCTCGTGCGCATTGGCGAGCGCGATGCCGAGCGCCGCCTGCGCGTCGCCGGAGCCGCGCCGTGCGAGCGTGCGCAACCGTGCAAGCGCGTGCGGCTCGACTGCCTGCGCGACCATTGCCTGCCACTCGTCGATCTGCGCGGCGTTCGGCGCGGGTCCCGCTGCGCGCCAGCCCGTTGCCGCGGCCGCTGCGGCGATCGTCACGGCCACCGCCGCCAGCAGTGCGGCCGGCGGCAGCTTCGCGCGCAGCACGCGCCGCGCCGCGGCGCCGAAGCCGGCCTCCGCCGGCCGCATCGTCCGGATCGGTTGCATCGCGGGTCTCGTGGTCATTGCGTGAGGTCGAGCTCGTAGATCGCGAGGTTCTTGCCCGAGCCGTCGTCGGCCGCGACCTGCGTGACGCCGGTCAGGCCGGCCGTCGTCGCGTCGCCGAGCCGGTTCGGCGCGGACGTGAACCGCACGTGCGCGACCGAGCTCGCGAGCTTCGTGAAGCGCCAACTGCGCTGCGCGCCGTCGGCCGCGCGCGTGATCGCGCCGCGCTTCTTGATGAACGCGATCAGCACGTCGCGATTTGCATCGGGCGACGCGAAGATCGTCTTGCTGCCGTCGAGGCCCGGGAAGTTGCCGCCGCCGCTCGCGCGGTAGTTGTTGGTCGCAACGATGAACTGCGCGTTCGGGTCGATCGGCGCGCCCTTGTACGCGAGGTTCCTGATCCGGCTGCCGACGGGCTGCGTGACGTCGATCTCGTACGTGAGATCGGCGGACGTGAACATGTCGAAGTTGTAGCCGGGGAAGCTGCTGACGAGCGGCTGCACGGTCGCCTGGGTCGGATCGATCGTGTTGAAGCGTTTCGCGGCCGTCTCCAGCCAGTTCTTCACGTCGCTGCCGCTCACCTTCACCGCGTACACGGTGTTCGGATACAGGTACAGGTCCGCCGCGTTGTTGATCGCGAGCGCGCCCGGCGCGACGTCGGTGTAGTCGCTGCCGCCGCCGAAGCCGCTCTTGAACGGCGCGCTCACCGACAGCACCGGCAGCGACGCGTATTGCGGCAGGTTCGCCTGCACGTAAGTCTTCACGTAGTCGGCCTGCGCCTCGTTGACGATCTGGATTGCGCCCGGATCGCCGACGTCCGCGAAGTACGAGTTCATCCGGTAGTCGGTCGAGCCGATCGGCGTCTTAACGTAGTCGATCGTCGCCTGATGCTCGGCTGCGATCGCGGCGGACACCGACGGGTCGGCGGCGACGTAGCTCTTGTCCGCGTTCTGGATCGGGCGAGCCTCGACGGTCGTCAGCGACTTGTCGACGTTCCAGGTCTTGCCGTCGAACTTCAGACCGAGCTTGATCACGCCGAGATGCTTGCCCCAATAGTTGGCCATCACGGTCGGCACGCCGTTGACGGTGCCCTTGACCTTGTCGACGCCCGGCAGATTGAACTGCGGCACGGTGCTGTTCGCGTCCGGGAACACCTGGTGCGAGTGGCCGATCAGCATCGCGTCGATGCCGGGCACCTTCGACAGCCACCAGCTGCCGTTTTCCATCGTCGGCGAATACGCGGCATTGTCGAGCCCGCCGTGCGAGATCGCGACGACGAGATCGGCGCCCTTCGCGCGCATTTCGGGAACGTACTTCTCGGCCGCTTCCTTCAGCCCGGTCGTGTAGACCTTGCCGTCGAGCCAGCGTTTGTCCCAGTTCATGATCGCGGGCGGCGTGAAGCCGATGATGCCGACCTTCAACGGCGCGCTGACCGTCTTGCCGTCGGGCGTGACGGCCGTCACCGTGCGTGTGAGGATCGTGTACGGCGTGAACAGCGGCGCGTTCGTCTTCGCGCTGATCACGTTCGCGAGCACCTGCGGGAAGTTCGGGCCCGCGCACTTCTTCTGCTGCGCGGGCGCCGGCAATCCGTCGACGTCGAACGTGTTGCCGGTCACCTGCGACAGGTACGGCAGCCCGTAGTTGAACTCGTGGTTGCCGATTCCGCCGCCGTCGAACTTCGCGGCGTTCATCACCTTGTAGATCGCGAGCGTCTGGTCGCAGCCGACCGGCTTCACGAGCGCCTGGTAGTCCGCCAGCGCGGTGCCCTGAATCGTGTCGCCGTTGTCGAGCAGCAGCGTGTTCGGATACTGCGCACGCGCCTGCGCGATCAGGGTCGACACGCGCTCGAAGCCGAGCGAATTGTCGGCGGCGAGCTTGAAATAGTCATACGACAGCACGTTGGTGTGCAGGTCGGTCGTTTCGAGCAGCGCGAGCGTGGCCGTCGTGCCGGCCGGCGCCTGGGCCTGCGACGACGGCGGTGCGGTGACGTCGTCGCCGCCGCAACCGGCGAGGACGAACGCGAGGCTGGCGAGCGCGGCGGCGCCGGTCGCGCGGCGGCGGGAAAGCGGGGGGAGACGCATCGATTGTCCTGTTCAGGGTTCTGTTCTATGAGTCGCGAGGTGCGCGGCGGGATGGCGGCGCGGCTGCCGACGGCCTGATGTGCGGCGCGTGAGAGTATCGAAAGGAAAGATGACGGAAGAATGAAAGGTCGCACGCCGACGCAGGCGTCCGGCCGGGGGGATGGCGGCACCCGCTGCATCGGCGTGCCGGAAAATCGTCACGTCGCGGCGCCGGGCGGTTCGCTACAATGGCCGCTGTCATCCTTTTGCAAACAATCCGCCCTTGGACTTCGAGACTCCTCCCGGCCTGTCGGTCGACGCCGGCAGTCAGGGCCAGACGGTGCGCCTGTACGGCCAGTGGACGGCGCTCGCGCTCGCACGCAACCGCGGCGCGGTCGCCCGCCGCGTCGCGGGCATCGCGTCCGGGCGCGTGAGCGAATGGGATCTGTCCGGCATCGAACGGCTCGACCACGTCGGCGGCCAGGCGCTGTGGCGCGTGTGGGGCCGCAAGCTGCCGTCCGGCGTCGCGCTGAGCGACACGCAGCGCACGATCTTCGAGCGGATCGAACGCCTCGACAGCCAGCGCGAGGCGCCCGAGCGCGTCGTGCGGTTCGATCCCGTCACGCGGCTCGGCCAGGCAATCTTCGCATTCGGCGAACATCTGCAGGGCGGCATCGCGATGTTCGGCCGCGTGATTCTCGACGCGCTGTCGGTGCTGCGCCGTCCGCAGACGATGCCGTGGAAGGAAACCTCGGCGAACATCTACAGCGCCGGCACGCAGGCGCTGCCGATCACCGCGCTGGTCGCGTTCCTGATCGGCATCGTGCTCAGCTACCTGTCCGCGCAGCAGCTGCAGATGTTCGGCGCAAATCGCTACATCGTGAACATCCTCGGGCTGTCGGTGATCCGCGAGCTCGGGCCTGTGCTGTCGGCAATCCTCGTCGCGGGCCGCTCGGGATCGGCGATCACCGCGCAGATCGGCGTGATGCGCGTGACCGAAGAACTCGACGCGATGCGCGTGATGGGCATTCCGCACGGATTGCGGCTGATCCTGCCGCGCGTACTCGCGCTCGGCGTCGCGATGCCGCTGCTCGTGATGTGGACCAACATCATCGCGCTCACGGGCGGCGCGCTCGCCGCGAAGCTGGTGCTCGGGATCGACGTCAACTATTTCGTGCGCTCGCTGCCGGGCGTCGTACCGATCGCGAACCTGTACATCGGCATCGGCAAGGGTGTCGTGTTCGGGATGCTGATCGCGCTGGTCGCGTGCCACTTCGGCTTCCGGATCAAGGCGAATTCGCAGAGCCTCGGCGAAGGCACGACGACGTCGGTCGTCACGTCGATCACGGTCGTAATCCTCGCGGATGCGGTGTTCGCGATCCTGTTCCAGAACGTGGGGCTCGGATGAGCGCATCGAACGGAACCCCCGCACACGGCGCGGCTGCGGGCCGCCCGCTGTCGGCCGCAGCCGGCGACGACCTCGTGATCGAGGTGCGCAACCTGACGAAGCGCTACGGGCGCAACATCGTTCACCAGAAGCTCGACTTCGACGTACGGCGCGGCGAAATCGTGTCGATCGTCGGCGGCTCGGGCTCCGGCAAGACGACGCTCGTGCGGCAGATCCTCGGCCTCGAGCGACCGACGTCGGGCACGATCAAGGTATTCGGCGAAGATACGTCGAAGATCGACGATGCAACCGCGCGCATGATGCGCACGCGCTCGGGGATGCTGTTCCAGCAGGGCGCGCTGTTCTCGTCGATGACGGTGTTCGACAACGTCGCGCAGCCGCTGCGCGAGCTCGGCCGCGTGCCGCCCGACCTGCTGAACGACATTGTGATGCTGAAGCTCGAGATGGTCGGGCTGCCGTGCAAGCATGCATCGAAGATGCCGGCCGCGCTGTCGGGCGGGATGGTGAAGCGGGTCGGCATCGCGCGCGCAATCGCGCTCGAGCCCGAATTGCTGTTCCTCGACGAACCCACCGCCGGCCTCGATCCGCAGGCGTCGGACGAATTCGTCGAGCTGATCGCGACGCTGCATCGCACGCTCGGGCTGACGGTCGTGATGGTCACGCACGATCTCGACACGATGGTCGCGCTGTCGACGCGCGTCGCGGTGCTGGCCGACCGCAAGGTGCTGGTCGCTGCGCCGGTCGAAGAGGCCGCGAACGTCGACCACCCGTTCATCCACGAATATTTCCTGGGGCTGCGCGGGCGCCGCGCGCTGCAGGCGCTGCCGCCGGAGCGGCGCGCAAAGCTGCCGAAGGCGGCCCTCGAACCGGCGCTGTCGAGCGTCGAGTTGTAAGCCTCGCAAGAAGCAAGGAACCCGCGAATGGAAAACAAATCACATGCGTTCTGGGCCGGCCTGTTCACGATCGCGCTGACGCTGGCGATCGCGGGCACCGTGTTCTGGTTCAACGTCGATCGCACGGTGCGCGTGCCGTACGACCTGCTCGCGCGCACCAACGTCACCGGCCTGTTTCCCGATGCGGCGGTGCGCTTTCGCGGTCTCGACGTCGGCAAAGTGCAGTCGATCGGCTTCGACCGCACGCATCCGGGCCAGATCCGGATCCGGATTCTCGTCGACCACGACGCGCCGATCACGCAATCGACGTACGGCAGCCTCGGATTCCAGGGCGTGACGGGGATCGCGTTCGTGCAGCTCGAGGATACCGGCCGCGACCTGGCGCCGCTGCCGTCGTCGCCGCGGGCGATCGCGCAGATTCCGATGCGCCCGAGCCTGTTCGATCAGATCCAGGAGCGGGGCGACGTGCTGCTGCGGCAGCTCGAGCAGGCGGCTAAGAGCGCGAACGCGCTGATGTCGCCGGACATGCGCGAGCAGCTGCGTGCGACGGCCGAAAGCCTGCAGCACGCGGCCGACGGCGCGGCGACGCTGTCGAAGCAGCTCGCGCCGGCGGTGGCGGCGCTGCCGGAGACGATGCACCAGGTCGATCGAGCAATGGCGTCGGCGAACACGCTGCTGCAGCCGAACGGGCCGCTGGTGGCGAACCTGAACAAGGCGGGCGCCGCAGCGGAGCAGGTCGGCGTCGCGCTGAACGATCTGAACGCGCGGGTCCAGTACGACACGCTGCCGCGTTTCAACTCGCTGGCGGCCGACGTCGGCGATGCGTCGCGGCAATTGAAGGACGTCGCCGGTGAACTCGGGCGCAACCCGCGGAGTCTGTTGTTCGGTTCGCCCGGTTCCGCGCCAGGCCCCGGCGAAGCAGGCTTCGTGTGGCCGGGCGCCGGTGCGGCGGCCGGTCGTTGACGCGGCTCGCCCGCGAACCGGCCGCGCGGCCCGCGACGTGTGCGGGCCGTCACGCGATCGAAACTGCCAACATCATCCAGGAACATTCCATGCCACGAATCCTTGATCGCGCGCTGCGGCCGGCCGCGGCCACGCTCGCGATACTCGCGCTCGTGTTCGCCGCCGGCTGCGCAAGCGACAGCGCAGCGCTGTCGAACATTCGCTACGACCTCGGGCCCGCCGCGCCGGTCGCGACGGCCGGCACGGGCCCCGCGTTGAAGGTGCTCGACGTCGGCTCTCCCGATGCGCTCAATACCGACAAATTCGTCTACCGCCTCGCGTATGCGGATGCGCAGCGCATGGCCGTGTATCGCGACAGCCGCTGGACCGCGCCGCCCGCGCAACTGCTCACCCAGCGGCTGCGCGGCGCGCTGTCGGCGCGCGGCGCGGTGCTCGAAGGCTCCGACGGCGTGCGCGCGCCGACGCTGAAAGTCGACCTGAACGAGTTCGAGCAGGTGTTCGACGGCCAGTCGCAGAGCCACGGCGCCGTCACCGCGCGCGCAACGCTGATGCAGGACGGCAAGGTGCTCGGCCAGCGCACGTTCGTCGCGCGCGCGCCGTCGAGCACGCCCGATGCGGCCGGCGGTGCGCGGGCGCTCGCTGCGGCGAGCGACGAACTCGTGTCGCAGATCGCCGCGTGGGCCGGCGTGCAGGCGTACGCGGGCACCCCATGACGCGCCGCGCGCAGCCACGATGAGCGCGCCGGGCACGCCGCGTGCGTCGTCGCTTGCGCGGCAGGCATTCGCCGCGTACGCGGCACTCATCGTCTACGCGTCGCTGTATCCGTTCCACGGGTGGATGTCGCTCGGCATCGGCCCGTTCGACTACCTGTTCGCGCCGATGCAGCGCTATGTGACCGCGTTCGACGTGGTCACCAACGTGCTCGGCTATATGCCGTTCGGCGCGCTCGGTGTGCTTGCGTTGCATCCGCGCCAGCGCGGCGTCGCCGCGACCCTGATCGTGTGCGGCCTCGGCATATTGCTGTCCGGATCGATGGAAGCGTTGCAAACCTACCTGCCGACGCGCGTTGCGTCGAATCTCGATCTCGGCGCCAACGCGCTCGGTGCGCTGCTCGGCGCGGCGCTGGCTGCACCGGCGGCCGGCGCGCTGCTCGATCGCGGCGCGCTGCGGCGGCTGCGCTTCGCGTGGTTCGAAACCGATGGTGCGACGCCGCTGCTGCTCGCCGCGCTGTGGCCGTTCGCGATCCTGTTTCCGTCCCCGTTCCTGTTCGGCATCGGCGACTGGCCGGCCGCGCTGTGGGAGCGCGCCGACGGTTCGATGCAGGATGCGCTGCTCGCGTGGCTGCCGGCCGCCTGGCACGTCAGCGAATGGCCCGAGCGTGTTGACGGGTGGCTGTCCGACTCCGCGTGGGAGGCCGTGCTCGGCGGCCTGATGCTGTTCGCCGCGCTGGCGATCGCTTCGCTCGCGATGCGCGGGAGCGCGCCGCGCGTGCGCCTGCTGATCGCGTTCGTCGCGGCCACGCTCGCGCTAAAGGCGGGCGCGACCTTCATGCAGTCGAGCACCGGGCTGGTCGTCGTGTGGGCGACGCCCGGCGCGCGGCTCGGCATCGAACTCGGCTTCGCGGCGGCGCTGGTCGCGCTGCGCGTGCCGGCGCCGGCGCGCGCGCTGCTCGCGGCCGCCGCGATGCTGGCCGGCGTCGCGCTCGTCAACCTGCTGCCGGTCAATCCGTTCTTCGACTTCACGCTGTCCGGCTGGCGCCAGGGCCGCTACGTGCACTTCAACAGCATCGCGCGCTGGCTTGCGTGGATCTGGCCGTACGCGGCGCTGATCTGGCTGGGCCAGCGGGTCGAGCATGCGTGGCTGCCGCGCCGGCTGCGGCGCTGACGGCGGCCGCACGCCCGCAGCGCCGACAGCACCGGCAGCACCGGCAGCACCGGCAGCACCGGCAGCACCGGCAGCACCGGCAGCACCGGCAGCACCGACAGCACCGACAGCACCGACAGCACCGACAGCACCGACAGCACCGACAGCACCGACAGCACCGACAGTACCGACAGCACCGACAGCACCGACAGTACCGACAGTACCGACAGTACCGACAGTACCGGCAGCGCGGCCGCGGTGCGTTCGCCGGCAGCGGTGCGTTCGCCGGCAGCGGCGCGCGCCGGTCGTTATAATCGTCCGCACCTCCGTTGCCGCGTGCGACGGCAATCGCCTCTCTTTACGTCCGGCCGCGTGCCGGGCCGCTCGTCACCATCATGGATTCCTATTACCAGCACCACGTCTTCTTCTGCCTGAACCAGCGCGAACCGGGCGCCGAGCGTCCGAGCTGCGCACGTTGCGATGCGCAGACCATGCAGGAATACGCGAAAAAACGCGTGAAGGAGCTCGGCCTCGCGGGCCCGGGCAAGGTGCGCATCAACAAGGCCGGCTGTCTCGACCGCTGCGAGGAGGGGCCGGTGATGGTCGTGTATCCGGAAGGCACCTGGTACACGTACGTCGACCAGGCCGACATCGACGAGATCGTCGAAACGCACCTGCGCGACGGCAAGGTCGTCGATCGCCTGAAGATCTGAGCGGGCGGCCGAATGAACGTTCATACGCAGAAGTCGCTGATCGCGGGCCCGGTCGGGCAGATCGAAATCGCGGTCGACGTGCCGGACGCCGTGCGTGAAGGCAGCGCCGCGCCGCGCGGGATCGCGCTCGTCGCGCACCCGCATCCGCTGTTCGGCGGCACGATGGACAACAAGGTCGCGCAAACGCTCGCGCGCACGCTGGTCCAGCTCAACTACGTGGTGTACCGGTCGAACTTCCGCGGCGTCGGCGCGACCGAAGGCGTGCACGACAACGGCATCGGCGAGGCCGACGACCTGCTCGCGGTGCTCGCGCACATGCGCGCGCAGCCCGCGTATGCGGGCCTTCCGCTCGTGCTGGCGGGCTTCTCGTTCGGCACGTTCGTGCTGTCGCATGTCGCGAAGCGGCTGCGCGACGCGGGCGACACGATCGAGCGGATGGTGTTCGTCGGCACGGCCGCGAGCCGCTGGCAAGTCGCCGACGTGCCCGAGAACACGCTCGTGATCCACGGCGAAACCGACGACACGGTGCCGATCGGATCGGTGTACGACTGGGCGCGGCCGCAGGAGCTGCCGGTCGTCGTGATCCCGGGCGCCGAGCATTTTTTCCATCGCAAGCTGCACGTGCTCAAGCGCATCATCGTCGACGCGTGGCGTTGATGCGCCGCTCGTGTGGTGCGGCGCTGCCGCCGCACCACAGCGACTGCGATTGCGCGCGCTCGCGCGACATCGCGCCGCACCGGCCATCTTCTTCCAGACGCAACGGATGCCGGGTTTCAAGGCATTCCGTCGCGACGCCGCATCGTGTCGAATACGATCTGCGATGCACCGCGCGGCACGGCGCAACCTGACTTGCACGGCGCCTGCGCGCGCCTTTCGGGCGGCTTCGACCGCGATTGCCTGCAACGAAGCCGCGCTATCCTCTCGAAGCCCGCATGCGGCCGTCGCGCGCCCGGTTCGCGAAAACGCCGTTCGCGGCCACGTATAATGGCCGCATTTCGCGTCGCCCGCGGCCCGGCTGGCCCATGCGGCGCTCGTTTCGCCGCCTGTCCGCCCGCTCGCGACGGCCGCGAACCGAACGCGTCCGCACGAGTCCAACCGGCGCGTTTCGCGCCGTCCGACGCAGTCGGATGCATGCCGGAACGCCCGCCGCCTTGCCGTTCAACCCTGCGCGTTTCGCGCCGCACTTTCTGCCATCAGCCTGAATCGATCATGCGTCTGTCTTCCCAAGGCCTCAAGTCCCTCGCTTCTTCCATCGCCTTCGGCACCGCCGCGCGCAACGTCGCGCTGGGCGTGATGCTGCCTGTCGCGCTCGCGTCCACGATCGTCGTCGCCGAGGCGAAGCCCGCCGCCAAGGCCAAGGCCGCGCATGCGGCGCCGGCCGCCGCCGAGCAGTCCACCGGCGCACCTGCGACCTTCATGCCGGGCGCGGTGCCGCCGCCGGGCGTGAACGCACGCTCGTGGGTGCTCGTCGATGCGACGAGCAATACGGTGCTCGCATCGGGCAACGCGGACGAACGTGTCGAGCCCGCGTCGCTGACGAAGCTGATGACGGCGTACCTGGTGTTCGAGGCGCTCGACAAGAAGAAGATCTCGATGGAGCAGATCGTCACGCCGAGCGAGGCCGTGCGCCGCGTCGGCCGCGACGAATCGCGCATGTTCATCGAGGCGAACAAGCCGGTGTCGGTGCATGACCTCGTCTACGGGATGATCATCCAGTCGGGCAACGACGCCGCGATCGCGCTGGCCGAACTCGTCGGCGGCAGCGAAGGGCAGTTCGTCACGATGATGAACGACGAGGCGCAGCGCCTCGGCATGAAGGGCACGCACTTCGCCGACGTGAACGGCATGCCCGACCCGAACCACTACACGACGGCCGGCGACCTCGCGAAGCTGTCCGCGCACCTGATTCGCGATTTTCCGCAGTACTACGGGATCTTCTCGGAGAAGGAGTTCAAGTACAACAACATCCGTCAGGGCAACCGCAACCGGCTGCTGTGGCTGGATCCGACGGTGGACGGCCTGAAGACCGGGCATACGCAGGCGGCGGGCTTCTGCCTGATCGCATCGGCGAAGCGCGCGATCCCGGGTGTCGACGGCCAGCGTCGCCTCGTGTCGGTGATGATGGGCGAGCAGAAGGAAAACGACCGCACGCAGGACAGCATGAAGATGCTGAACTACGGCTACAGCGCGTTCGACGCGGTGCGCCTGTTCAAGGGCGGCCAGGCGATGTCGACGCCGCGCGTGTACAAGGGCAAGGAGAACACCGTGCAGGTCGGCGTGAAGGGCGACCAGTGGGTGACGGTGCCGCGCGGCCTCGGCGACAAGGTCAAGACCGAAGTCGACGTCAACGCGCCGCTGATCGCGCCGCTCGCGGAAGGCCAGCAGGTCGGCACCGTGAAGATCGTCGCCGACGGCAAGACGCTGTCGGAGTTCCCGGTCGTCGCGCTGCAGGCAGTGCCGGAAGCGGGTATCTTCGGACGTATCTGGGACTCGATCCTGCTGATGTTCAGCAAGAAGAAGTAAGCGCGACGGGCCTTTGTTTTCACGACTTCATCCCCATCTGGTATAGCCATGAGCCAAGCCGAATTCGAACCGATCGTCTACCTCAGCGTGTCGTCGCAGGAGGAACTGGTGCCGCTGTCGCAAGCCCGTGTGCCGGTGCTCGACCGCGGGTTCATCTTCGGCGATGGGGTGTATGAAGTTGTCCCCGTTTATGCGCACGACGGCGCGCACGTGCCGTTCCGGATCGAACAGCATCTGGACCGGCTCGCGCGCAGCCTGAAGAAGATCGGCATCGCCGACCCGCACGATGCGGCCGGCTGGCGCGCGCTGATCGAGCGCGTGGTAGCCGCGAACGCGGAAGGTCTTGCGGGCGGCCACGCGCTCGTCTATCTGCAGGTGACACGCGGCGTCGCGAAGCGTGGTCACGCGTTTCCGGCGAACGCGGTGCCGACGGTGTTCGCGATGACGAGCCCGCTGCGGCTGCCGTCGGCGGACGAGCGCGCCAAGGGCGTGCGCTGCGTGACGGCCGAGGATCGCCGCTGGCTGCATTGCGACATCAAGTCGATCTCGCTGCTCGGCAACGTGCTGATGGCGCAGCATGCGGCCGAACGCGATGCGTTCGAGACGATCCAGCTGCGCGACGGCAACGTGACCGAAGGGTCGTCGTCGAACGTGTGGGTCGTGAAGAACGGCGAACTGTTCGCGCCGCCGCGCAGCAACAGGATTCTCGAAGGGATCCGCTACGCGCTGGTCGAGCAGCTGGCCGACGAATGCGGCATTCCGTTCGTCGCGCGCGAGATCGGCGAGGTCGAGCTGCGCGCTGCGGACGAGATCATGATCACGTCGGCCACGAAGGAAATTCTTCCGGTCACGTCGCTCGACGATCTGCCCGTGCAGGGCGGCAAGCCGGGCCCCGTGTTCGCGGCGTTGTACGACGCGTACCAGCGTGCGAAGGCACGCGAGTTTGAACAGTTTGACCTAACCCGGAGAAAGTGATGAGCGAACCGACCAAAACCATCGAGGTCACCGGCGCGGTCGATGCCCGGAAGGAGTCGCTGCTGGAGTTTCCGTGCGATTTCCCGATCAAGATCATGGGCAAGGCGCACCCGGAGTTCAAGGACACGATCTTCAAGGTCGTGGCCGTCCACGACAACGAGATCGACGTCGAGAAGATCGAAGAACGCGCATCGAGCGGCGGCAACTACACCGGCCTCACGATCACCGTGCGCGCGACGAGCCAGGAACAGCTCGACGACATCTATCGTGCACTGACCGGCCATCCGATGGTCAAGGTCGTGCTGTAACGGGCCGTTGCGGCTGTCCGGGGATCAGCGCAAACGGCCGCTGATCCCTTTCCATCCTCCGTCCAGCGCGCACTCGGCCGGGCATTTCCCCGCCGCGCGTCGCGCATCCAGTTCGTCGCAGAGCCTCTTGAACTCCGCGACTTCCTCGAGAATCCACGTCCTGAACGCCTGCACGCGCGGCGTATCGAGCAGCGGCGGCGGGCACACGAAAAAATAGTGCCACGGGCTCTGCCCGTCGATGTCGAACAGGCGCACGAGGCGCCCGTCGAGCAGGTCGTGCACCGCGAGCGAGCGACGTACCAGCGCGATACCCTGGCCTTCGATCGCGGCCAGCAGCAGGTTCGACGAATCCTGATACAGAATCCCCCGTTTCGGCTCGGTCAGCGTATCGACCCCGGCTGCGTCGAACCACGGGCGCCACAGCTCGTCGTCCGAGCGCAGCAGGTTGTAGTGGACGAGATCGGCGGGCGTCTGCGGCAGCTTGCCGCCGTTCAGCGCCGGCGAACACGCGGGAAAAAACACCTCGTCGAACAGCGGCTCGACGTGCAGCCCCGGATAGCTGCCGGAACCGAAGCGGATCGCGAGGTCGACGTCGTCGCGCGCGAAATCGGTCAGCGAGTTGGTGGACTGCAGTTCGACGTCGATTTCCGGATGCCGCTCGATGAACGTGCCGATGCGCGGCGTGATGAAGCGCGCGGCGAACGACGACAGCATCGACACCACGAGCCGCCGTCCGCGGTCGCTCGCGCGCACGTCGCGTGTCGCGTCGGCAATCACCATCAGCGCGGTGCGGATCTGCTGCGCGTAGCGCATGCCGGCGTCGGTCAGGCATAGCCGCTTGCCGTTGCGCGTGAACAGCTGCACACCCAGTTCCTCCTCGAGCGCGCGCACCTGGTGGCTGACCGCGCCGTGCGTGACGTAGAGCTCGTCGGCGGCGCGAGAGAAGTTCTCGTGCCGCGCGGCGGCTTCGAATGCGCGAATGGCGTTGAGCGCAGGCAGCTGGCGGAGGTCCATTTGCTAATTTTCCTCACATCGACGTGAAAAATGGTCGTTTGGTCGGATGCCTTGGGGTGACTACGATTGTAGCCATCGAAGCACGTATTGGCGGAGTCGATCATGCAAGAAATTTCCTCAAGCATCACGTTCGAAATCCCCGCAGGCGAAACCGTACCGATGAAGGTCCAGCACAGCACGCGCCTGACTGTGCAGTGCGGGCCGGTGTGGGCGACGCGCAGCAACGACGTCGAAGACTACTTCCTCGTCGACGGCGAGACGCTGAAGCTGCGCCGCGGCGAGCGGCTGTGGCTCAGTGCGGAAAGCGGGCGGGGCGCGCACGTCGCGTTCTCGGTGTCGCGACCGGCTCGGGACGTCGCACGCGGTGCGCTCGCGCGGCTGCGCGAGCGCGTGAATGCGCTGCTTCACGACGGCTGGCGCACCGTCTGACGCGGCTTTCGTCCGACGGATGCCTGCCATCCGTCCCTTTTCCCTGCCCGGCGAGACCGATGGGTTTTCGGTAAACTGACGGCCATGTCCGTCTCGCCGGTTGCCATCGTGTCCACGCCTGTCGCTGTTTCCGCATCGCCCGCCGGGGCTCCGGTCGAGTCCGTCGTGCCGGTGACCGTGCGCTGGCGCGGCAGCGAGGCCTACCAGGCGAGCTTTGACGCGATGCGCGCGTTCACCGACACGCGCACGGCCGACACCGGCGACGAAATCTGGGTCGTCGAGCATCCCCCCGTCTACACGCTCGGCCAGGCCGGCGACCCGGCTCACCTGCTGGTGGCCGACAGCGGCGTGCCGCTCGTGAAGGTCGACCGCGGCGGACAAATCACCTATCACGGCCCCGGCCAGATCGTCGTCTACCTGCTGCTGGACTTGCGCCGCCGCAAGCTGATGGTGCGCACGCTCGTGACGAAGATCGAGGAGGCCGTGATCGAAACCCTCGCGGCGTATAATCTCGCTTCGGTCCGCAAGGCGGGCGCGCCCGGTATCTACGTGGCGTCCGGCGCGCACGAAGGCGCGAAGATCGCGGCCCTCGGCCTGAAGATCCGCAACGGCTGCAGCTATCACGGGCTGAGCCTGAACGTGAAGATGGATCTGCGCCCGTTTCTCGCGATCAACCCGTGCGGCTACGCCGGACTGGAAACCGTCGACATGGCGAGCCTCGAGGTTGCCGCCGACTGGAACGACGTCGCCCGCACGCTCGTGGGGCGCCTGATTGCCAACCTCGATGGCGCATCCGCGGCCGCCGACAAGCCGCAGGCACTGGAACATTCGAATGACTGACGTTACCGCTTCTCCCGCACCGGCCGATTCGGCCGCGACCGCTGCCTACGATCCGACCGCCAAGCAGAAGGCGCAGGCGAAGACGGCGCGCATTCCGATCAAGGTCATTCCGATCGAGAAGCTGAAAAAGCCGGAGTGGATCCGCGTGAAGGCGGCCACCGGCAGCTCGCGCTTCAACGAGATCAAGACCATCCTGCGCGAGCACAACCTGCACACCGTGTGCGAGGAAGCGAGCTGCCCGAACATCGGCGAGTGCTTCGGCAAGGGCACTGCGACGTTCATGATCATGGGCGACAAGTGCACGCGCCGCTGCCCGTTCTGCGACGTCGGCCACGGCCGCCCCGATCCGCTCGACGCGGACGAACCGAAGAATCTCGCGCGCACGATCGCCGCGCTGAAGCTCAAGTATGTCGTGATCACGAGCGTCGATCGCGACGATCTGCGCGACGGCGGTGCTGCTCACTTCGTCGAGTGCATTCGCGAAGTGCGCGAACAGTCGCCGGACACGCGCATCGAGATCCTGACGCCGGACTTCCGCGGCCGTCTCGACCGTGCGCTGTCGATCCTGACCGCGGCGCCGCCGGACGTGATGAACCACAACCTCGAAACGGTGCCGCGCCTGTACAAGGAAGCGCGCCCGGGTTCGGACTACGCGCATTCGCTGAAGCTGCTGAAGGACTTCAAGGCGCTGCATCCGGACGTCGCGACGAAGTCGGGGCTGATGGTCGGCCTTGGCGAAACGGAAGAGGAAATCCTGCAGGTGATGCGCGACCTGCGCGCGCACGACGTCGACATGCTGACGATCGGCCAGTACCTGCAGCCGTCCGAGCACCATCTGCCGGTGCGCGCGTACGTGCATCCGGATACGTTCAAGATGTACGAGGAAGAGGCGTACAAGATGGGCTTCACGCACGCGGCCGTCGGCGCGATGGTGCGCTCGAGCTATCACGCCGATCTGCAGGCGCATGGGGCGGGGGTGGTCTGATTGCTCGCTGAGTTGAACGCACAAAAACCCGCGGCGCGGTATTTTGTTCGTTTTTTCCGATATCCCGCGAAATCGCGGTTTCTCGCGGCTCAAATAATCAGGTACGAGAAGATGCCACGCGTTTCACGAACGCGCCAGAAATGCTTTGACCCGATTCATTGCCTCGGAGCAGTCCTTTTCTCTAAACAAGCGCGACGCCATTTGGGCTGGGTCACCGAAGAAGAAGCGTTCATATAGGATTTGGCGCCCGCCAAATGCCGAGATCGCCGTGTCCCATGCCAACCGGTACAGCGCGATCCGATCATAGGCATCCATGCGGGCTACCTCGTAATAGCGTCTAATGTCTGCAGCAAGCGGTCCAGTGAGAGATATCGTGGCCGGCATCGAAACGAGGCCGCTGGCTCCGAGTTGCTGAATGATCTCGACCATTCTGGGATAGAGACGAGGATACAGATTTCTAGCGGCGTCGAGCGGGTCCCAGGCCGGAACGAGCATCCCGAAGGCATTGTTATGGGCGCCGGCTTCGGCTGCATGTCTGAAGGCCTTCAAGGTTTCAAGATTGACCCAGACTTCCGCCATTTTTTCATGAACGTGCTGAAATTTTTCCAGCCCGGATCCTTCTATCATCAGGGAGACCAGGCCGAGGAGAAACTCGGTCTTGACGATATTCTTGCAAACTACTTGGTAAGCCATGTGTGCGGTTGCACCGGTGGCCATATAGGCCATATTGCAAATATCGATGTCTCGATAGCAAAAGACGCGTTCCCACGGAACAAACACATCATCAAAGATCGCGACCGCGTCCATTTCTTCGAATCGGGCGCTAAGCGGGTGATCCGCCGCGCCGAATCCGTAATCTACCGAGTCGCGGCAGACGAAGCGCAGGCCGGGCGTCGCGGTCGGGAGTGCACAGCCAAATGCGTATGACTTTGATCGATCAGAATGATCCATCAAGCGCGCGGGAAAGAGTGCAATCTCGTCGGCGAATGGCAGAGTCGCAAGCAGACGTGCGCCGCGTATTACGATACCGTCATCCCGTTCCTCGCACACGTGAGTGGCAACCGCCGCATCAACCTGGAGCGCTGGGCCAACCAAGCGGTCAGGGCGTGGATTGAGCAGTGTGTGAGTCAACGATAGGTCGTTTTCACGAATGAAATCGTGGTATCGAATAGCATTTGCGCCATATGCTCGATCGGAAGTGCTGAACAAGGCTGCACTTCCCGAGAAAGAGGATATTGCACGATTCAGATACGCGGGCTCGCGCCCGAGCATCCCCATACTGTATTGGGCGCTATGCTGAAGAGCGTTGCCAAGCGAAACGAGGTCTGAGGGGGTGCGGGGAATACCGAATGAGCGATTGACCACCGTTCCCCGGGGACCCTTCTCGAGCAGGATATCCTCAGCGTTCCATTGGTAATCGTAGAGCCCGGCCAAGGTTGCCACTCCATTCTTGAATGCCGGATCGGTGGTAACGTCGGCGATCCGCGCACCACGATGCCAGATTTCTGCAGGATGCCTACGCAAGCGCTCGATAACATCGGCACTATGTCGAGCACCGGTGAATTGGTGGTTTGTCGTTAGAGAATCATTCATGTTTATCAAGAGTAGTGATAAATTGATTGCAGGAAGTCTGAACGCATGGCTATTCGTGATTCGGTTGATCCGCCGTTATTCCACTTTCTCGATGCTTTTCGTCATAGCAAAGCGCTGCTATCTGCCACCGATCGTCGCAGATTAGCCACAGCTCTAGAAAATCAAACATGGTAAGTATTCTTCCATCGCGTCGCATCGAGCCGGTGCCGGAAAACGACGCCCATTGCTGTTTTTCAGAGATTTTCGTGATTTCGTCGTGGACGTACATACCGAAATTACACCAACTCTGCTCGAGCAGATGTCGTTGTATATAGGATATTTGTTGGGATTTCGTCGATATTCTGCCTCCTCGCTTTACGAAGAAATGAGGGCTTTCGACGAAATTAAGTTGATCGACGTCCCCATTCATATAGGCGTCGATCCAGACGTCTCTCATTTGCAATAGACTGTATCTTGGCTTCATGAGATTTTGGTGAATTGAATATTTTATGGTGTTTATCGATATTTTGTGCTGATTTGGTAATTGGGCAGGGTAAACGCCGGGCGTCGTTTTTTGTGAATTGTGATGACGTTTTTCATGCATTCTTCTATGTCAATCTCTCGGATTGCATTAATTATATTCTCTCTAAAAATATAAAAATCAGCTGAGTCTGGGTCGAAATTGATGGTGCCGCGAAAAATTTCGCTAAGTCCAAGTTGATTGGCTATGGCGTGAATGATATCCAATTTTCTCGGAAAATCGAGGCCAAATGTTATGTGCAACGAGTGGGCTGAGATGGTTTGGACGTTGTGCCAGTAGCCGGAAGGGAGATATAGGCTGGATCCTGTTCGCAGGTTTTCAAGGAGATCAGGTGAGCCGGTTGGCGGATCGAGATAGAAGCTCTTGTCTCCTCTGTTTGGTGAAATATATGTCGGATTATAGATGTGCCAACGCTTTTCACCGGACAGCTGCACTGAAATGATGTCGTGGTCGTCAAAATGGCACCCGAAACTAGTCCCGGATTGAGCGGAGATATAGAGGTTCGCCCACGACTGGCATTTCAGGATGTGTTCGATTTCAGTAGTCAATGCTAAGACAGGTGGAAAGTAATCCTGGCATCCGTCGATGATAATGGTGCAACCATCATCCAGCGCGCGATACAGAAGGTCAGGCATAATTGTCGCGAACCTGCCGCCGCGTGGATTCGAGCTGTATCTTAGAAATCCGCAGTATCCGCGCGGATATTCCGTGTCAGCGCTACTAATTCTGATTCTGGGGTAGTCGAGCAACCCACTTTCTAGTAGAGCGTTTACGGTGCTCCAATTAGGTAGATTTTGGCGCATCACGGGACCAAGCAGATGTGGGTGCATGTGTAGCACATGCTTGGTGAAGAATTCGAGATCGAAGTTCGGGAAGAGGGAGTTAGTCACGAATAATCTCCAGCGTTTTCAGATCGGAATTCGCCGCGAGGACGAAGGCATTGAGCGGAGTGCTCGAGGTGCCGAATAATTGGCGAGGATCCTGATGCAGAATGAGGAGGACGTAGACGCGATTCGACAAATCCGCAATTAACGAGGCCAAGCTGATCACGCCGGCAGTCTCCAACCCGGCAAACGGCTCGTCGAGAATAATCAGGTCAGCATTTTGCAAGAGCGCTCTGGCGACTCCTAGTCGCTGCCGTTCGCCTCCGGATAATAGCCCCCCTTTTTCACCGACGACAAAATCCAGACCATCTGCGGTGCAAAATTTACTCAACCCGACTGACGATAGCGTTGAAATCAATTCGCTATCGTGGGCATCGGGATTGCCGTAGAGAAGATTGTTGCGGATGGATTCATTGAAAATGATACTTTCTTGCGATGTGGAGGAAATCGACTGGAGCAAGGAGTCGCGCTCGACAGACGACATGTCGATGCCGCATAGAAATATCTTCGAGGTAGGAGGAGTGATTTCGCCTCTCATGATACGCGCGAGCGTGCTTTTGCCGATCCCGCTGTCCCCTCTCATCGAATTGATGTGACCTTTTAGAATGACGATATCACCCGTAACGGGGTAGGATTGCCTGTCTTGATGGTCAAATAAAATGAGATTATCAATTTTGTAGTGGATATTTTCTGTTGTTCGGATATTAATCGTGATCAGCTCTCGTTGCGCTACATTCGCTTGAGTGAGTGCGTCCGATATTCGCTCAATATCGATTTTGGCGTGCAGGATGTTTCTGTAATTGAATCCGAGTGAATTGATCTGTGAAATCATATGGGCTAATCCAGTGGAGAGCATGATCGTGGTACCTATGCTTCCAATTTTGTCGCCGTCGAACCACGAGAGCGCGACGTACGCCATACCCCCGCAAAGTACGGCTGCCCAGATGCTGTCTTTCAGGAGCTCCTTTGAGTGATAAAACCGTTTTTTTGCCAACGTCGTCAAGAGCAGTGCATGTTTCCGAGCGCGCACCGAGATTGCCTCGGATGAAATCGGTCCGGCGTTGATGAAACTGTCATGCATGAAGGCAGAGCACGCCGCATCTGCTTCGGAGATGTTTCGAATGAGCGGCACGCGAGTGCGAGTAACCTTGATGATATAGATTGAATAAATCACACCGCATAGTACGAGCGCCAGACTCGCACTTGGTCCGATCAAGAAGAGCGTAAACGCAATGATCGAAATAAATTCGAGAGTGATGGATAGCGTGGAGCGCAATGTGTTGTTCAGAAACGAGCGGACGGACCCGATGGCGTCTTGAAGTCTCTTCTGCAACTCTCCGGAGTTTTTTTGTCTTGACGAACTTGAGTCCAGATTGATGACGTGTTTGTACCATGCGTCTCTGATGTCATTTTCCAACCTCACCGCAAGGATGTTGGACGAGAATGTCGAGATTCCGCCGCAAACGGGAAGCAGCAGACGTTGAATCGAGAAAAACAGTACGAATAAGTAGATGCCGTGTGCGCTGTTGCTCTGAATGCTTTCCGTTAACCATTTCAAAAGTGCACCCAATGAGGTATTGAGTGCCGAAGTGGCGGCAGATGCGATGAAAATGACGAAAAGCAGGCCACGATATCGATTTATCAACAATGGCAGGCGAGACGCATTTTTAGTGTTTCTTTTCAAGATAGGTGCAATGAGAAGGATTGCCGGTCGGGGGAGGCGCCATGAACGAGACACGGCACCATGCGGTCGTGCTGACGGGCAATGAGTGGAGCCGTCGCTTACGACTTGCTAGAACCGAACGGTTTGTCCATGACGCGCATTGAAATCGTGATCGACGATTCGTCGATCAGGAATACAAACTCTTGTTCGAGTTGCATGAGCAATAGACGCCGCAACCGTGCCCACCACAGTACATGGACGGATTCTGTCGCTGGATGATTCCTTCGATCAATTCAGTCGGCGTTAAGGATCTTGCTGCTTCGGGATCCATTGGCGAGCCGATGTGAACGAGATCTTCGTGGTAAACCGGGCGCTGGAGGGCGTTGAGTTTTTGTAGCGAATAGGAATTGCCGAACTCGACATACCATTTTCTTACGGTTTCGATGCCGAAGGTCTCGTGGATGATATCGATTTGCTGCTGAAGCCGAATCCTCTTGTATTCGGATAGGGTGATTCCGTGAGACGAGAGATCTCTGATTTTTTCGATTAGATGCGCTCTGCAGAAGGGAGTGTGATGTAGCATCCTCCCAAAAAATGCATCGCAGAACTCGGAGTATTCTTTGGTGAAAAGAATAAAGGTGTGCCACATCTTATCGATGATGAGAACGGACTCGTCGATTTCGAAGGTGATGCAGTGCCTCTGTGCATGATCCGCTAGGAAAAGGAATTTCTTGGTTTCCTCGAAGATGTCGCTGGCGGCTTGCTCGCTTACACTCCATTTGTCCCGAAATTTCTTGATGACGCCATCGTTTCGGTATTTGATGAGTTCTGTTGGGAGGCAGAAAGGCGTACTGTTTGGATTGGACGCTGAAGTGGATTGATACGTCTGAGTTGCATTTTTCATGGTTCCTCGCGATGTTGAGGTGCATGCATCTTTTTAAGTGACTTTTATCGAACCGAGTGTCAAACGATTCTTCGTTTGATATGGAAAGCTAACGTTTGCTTTGTCGAATTGATATGGGACGTGTACGAAATTTTTTCTGGCGAGAATGGCGTGTTTTTCTGGCGATATGCGAAATGGATCGGTGGGCCATCTAAGTCATTCGATCTGAAAAATCGGAGCTTTGGCGAGAATCGGAAATCTAGTCTAAATTTTTGTTTTGATGGCCCCGCGGAGAATTTACATTCTGGTCTGTCTCGCTTGTCACCGCTTAGACCCGGTGGCCCCCTGCATGGGGCGACACTCGCGGTCGGTCGACGCGATACAAAGGACGTACGGCATCAGTATCCACACGCGTCTGAGAGAGTTGCCGAGACACCAGCGATTGTTTCTGTCGTCGCGTCGAAGGCGAACTGCGATCGCATGTCTCCACGCACTGATCGCCGCTCAATCGACGATCACATGCAATAAAGCATGAAAAGCAAAGCCGAAACGGCATCGATAGCTTCGCACGATAAGTTCGCTCCCGCCGCGAGCAAAGCTCGTAAAGTCGGCTCTCCGCTTGCAACACCCGCATTCCGAAGGAGAGCCGCATGTCCCGTTTCAGCTTCATCCGCCGCGCGCTCGTCGCGCTGACCGCCTTTGCCGCGCTCGGCGCAGCACACGCCGAATCGCGCGAAGTCGTGATCGCGTATCAGGACATGGTCGTACCGTGGCGCTACGCGCAGGCGAGCGGTGAAGTCGAGAAGGCAACCGGCTACAAGGTCACGTTCCGCAAGCTCGACAGCGGCGCCGACGTGATCCGCGCGCTCGCGTCGGGCTCCGTGCAGCTCGGCGAGGCCGGCTCCAGCCCGATCGCGGCCGGCCTGTCGCAAGGCCTCGACATCTCGCTGTTCTGGGTGCTCGACAACATCAACGACGCCGAGGCGCTCGTCGCGCGCAACGGCTCCGGGGTGACCAGCGTCGCCGGGTTGAAGGGCAAGAAGATCGGCGTGCCGTTCGTGTCCACGTCGCACTTCCATACGCTCGTCGCGCTGCAGGCCGCCGGCGTCAATCCGAACGACGTGAAGATCGTCAACCTGCGTCCGCCCGAAGTCGCGGCCGCATGGACGCGCGGCGACATCGATGCGACCTATATCTGGGATCCGGTGCTCGCGAAGGTCAAGCAGTCGGGCACCGTGCTGACGACGTCCGGCCGGGTTGCGAAGGAAAGTGGCAAATCGACGTTCGACGGCTTCGTTGTCAGCCGCAAGTTCGCGCGCGAGAACCCCGAGTTCGTCACGCGCTTCGTGAAGGTTCTCGCGTCGGCAGACGCCGACTATCGCGCGCATGCGGCGGCCTGGAAGGTCGGCTCGCCGCAGGTTGCGGCGGTCGCGAAGGTGTCCGGCGCGAACGCGCAGGACGTGCCGGCCAGCCTCGCGCTCTACGCGTTTCCGACGGTGGCCGAACAGGCTTCGCCGACGTGGCTCGGCGGCGGCGCGCAATCGGGCGCCGCGAAGTCGCTCGCGGCCACCGCTGCATTCCTCAAGTCGCAGGGCACCATCCAGACGGTGCTCGCCGATTATTCGGCCGGCGTCGATCCGCAGTTCGTGCAGAAGGCCGCGCGCTGAGCCCGACCATTCAGCCCACTCGTCGCGGAGCCCTTCGATCATGAGCACGCTGGAAGTCCGTCACGTATCGGTCGCGTATCCGGGGGAGCGCGGCAGACCGACGACGCAGGCGCTCGCGCGCGTCGACCTGCGCATCGATTCCGGTGAATTCGTCGTCGCGCTCGGCGCCTCCGGGTGCGGGAAGACGACGCTGCTGAACTGCATGGCCGGCTTCGTCGCGCCGACGACCGGCGACGTGCGCATCGACGGCGTGCCGGTCACCGGCCCCGGCGCCGATCGCGGCGTCGTGTTCCAGAAATACGCGCTGTTGCCGTGGCTCGACGTGCTCGACAACGTCGCGCTCGGGCTGCGCTTCGCGCGCGTGTCGAAAGCCGAACGCGAAGCGCGCGCGACAGAGATGCTCGCGCTCGTCGGCCTCGAGCGCCATGCGCATGCGCGCGTGTATGAACTTTCCGGCGGAATGCAGCAGCGCGTCGGCATCGCGCGTGCGCTCGCGAGCGATCCCCGCGTGCTGCTGATGGACGAGCCGATGGGGGCGCTCGATGCGATGACGCGCGGCACGATGCAGTCGCTCGTGCTTGACGTGTGGGCGCGCACCGGCAAGACGGTGTTCTTCATCACGCACGACGTCGAGGAGGCGCTGTTCCTCGCCACGCGTCTCGTCGTGATGACGCCGGGCCCCGGCCGGATCGCGGAAACCTTCGAGCTGCCGTTCGCGCGGCGTTACGTCGCTTCCCGCGATGCGCGAGCGGCGAAGTCGTCGCCGGAATTCATTGCGTGGCGCGAGCGGCTGATCGCATATCTGCATCGCGACGACGCGGCCGCGGAGGCCGCGTGATGCATGAGTTCGCGCGGCACGGCGCATCCGTAGGACGCGGGCGGATCAGTACTTTGGACAAGCAGGGCGACATGAGCACGCAGGATTCTTTGGCGGCCGAGCGCGCGGCCGCGCCGTCCGCGCAGGACGATCACGCCGTACGACGACGCGACGCAGCCCGTCGGGCCCGTGCGTCGCATCGCTACCGCTTGCCGGGGCAGGGGACGACGGCCGCGCTCAGCGTAGCGACGGCCGGGGCGCTGGCCGTGCTGTGGTGGGTCGCGACGCATCTGCAGTGGCTGCCGCCGCTGTTCCTGCCCGCACCTGAAGCGGTGTGGATCGCGTTCGTCGACGCATGGCACGGCCGTATCCAGGGCGGGCTGCCGTTGTCCGAACACCTGCTGTGGAGCGCAGCGCGCGTGTTCGGCGCGTTCGTGTTCGCGACGGCGATCGGCGTGCCGGCCGGCATTCTGATGGGCGTGAGCCGCATCGCGCGCGGCGTGCTCGATCCGCTGCTCGAGTTCTACCGGCCGCTGCCGCCGCTCGCGTACCTGCCGCTCGTCGTGATCTGGTTCGGCATCGACGAAACGGCGAAGCTCGTCGTGATCTTCCTCGCATGCTTCGCGCCGATCGCGATGGCCGCACGCGCCGGCGTGCGCGCGGCGACGGTCGAGCAGATCAACGCCGCGTATTCGCTCGGCGGCAGCTTCGCGCAAATCGTGCGGCACGTGGTGCTGCCGGCCGCGCTGCCGGAAATCCTCACCGGGCTGCGGATCGCGATCGGGTTCGGCTGGACGACGCTCGTCGCGGCCGAGATGGTCGCCGCGACGGCCGGGCTCGGGCAAATGGTGCTCAACGCGTCGAGCTTCCTGCGTACCGATATCGTGGTGATGGGGATTTTGATCATCGGCGCGATCGCGTGGCTGTTCGATCTCGCGATGCGGTGGGTCGAGCGGCGGCTGGTGCCGTGGAAGGGGCGCGGGTGATGCGGCACGGGCACGCGCGAATGCTTCGCGCGGCCGTTCACTCGCCCATCGCCACTCCTTCCCGCCGCGGATCCGCGCCACCGAACCACACCGTCTGCCCCTGCACGTTCAGCCGCTGGATCCCCTGCACGCCCGAGTTCATCTCGACGACCTTCACGTCGTGCCCGCGCCCCTTCAATCCGTCGACGAGCGCATTCGACACGCGCCCGCGTTCGAGCTGCGTCGGCCCGTTCATCGATCCGAAGTTCGGCAGCGCGATCGCCTGCTGCATCGTCATCCCCCAGTCCAGCACGCCGATCATCGTCTTCGCGACGTGGTTGATGATCGCGGGGCCGCCGGCCGAGCCGACGATCATCGTCACCTGCTTCGTCTTCTGGTCGAACACGAGCTCCGGCGACATCGCGGAGCGCGGCCGCTTGCCGGGCTGAACGCGATTCGCGACCGGCCGCCCGTTCTCGCTCGACACGAATGAGAAGTCGGTCAGCTGGTTGTTCAGCATGAACCCGCGCACCATCAGCCGCGAACCGAACGCGTCCTCGACGCTGGTCGTCATCGACAGCGCCTGGCCGTAGCGGTCGATGATCGCGAGGTCGGACGTCGAAGGCAATTCGGGGCTGCGGTCGTCGGCGAACGCGAGCGTCGCGCCCTGCGGCGTGCCGGCCTGCGCGACGCCCATGCTCGTGTCGCCGATCAGCCGTGCGCGCTGCGCGAGATACGACTTGTCGGTGAGGCTCGCCCAGTTGCCGCCGGGCAGCGGCACGAAATCGGGATCGGCGACGTAGCGCGCGCGGTCCGCATACGCGAGGCGTCCGGCCTCGCTGAACAGGTGTGCGGCGAACGGCGTCGGCTCGTAGCCGACGTCGTTGCGCACCGGCTTCTGCGCGCCGATCTGCTGCCAGTCCGGCATCGCCTCGAGGATGCCGAGCATCTGCGCGATCGCGAGGCCGCCCGACGACGGCGGCGGCATCCCGCACACGACCGAACGCCGGTAGTCGGTGCATAGCGGCGCGCGCACCTTTGCCTTGTAGCGCGCAAGATCCTGCAGCGACAGCAGCCCCGGATTCGTCGGGTGCTTGCGCACCTTCGCGACGATGTCGCGCGCGATCGCGCCGGTGTAGAACGCGTTCGCGCCGCGATCGGCGATCTGGCGCAGGACCGTGGCGAGCGCGGGGTTCTTCAGCACCGTGCCGGCCGCCTTCGGCGTGCCGTCCTTGTTGTAGAAGTACGCGCGCGCGGCCGGATCGTTCATCAGGTACTTGTCGTTCGCGATCAGCATCGCCAGACGCGGGCTGATCGTGAAGCCGTGCTCGGCGAGCCGGATCGCCGGCTGGAACAGCCGCCGCCACGGCAGCTTGCCGTGCGCGCGATGCGCGGCGTCGAGCATGCGCAGCACGCCCGGCGTGCCGACCGAACGCCCGCCGACCACGCCCTCGTAGAAACTCATCGGCTGGCCGGTCGGGCCGTAGAACAGCCGGTCGGTCGCGGCGGCCGGCGCGGTTTCGCGGCCGTCGTAAGCCTGCGTCGCCTTGCCGTCGAAGTAGAGCATGAATGCGCCGCCGCCGATGCCCGACGACTGCGGCTCGACGAGCGCGAGCACCATCTGCGTCGCGATTGCCGCGTCGATCGCAGTGCCGCCCGCTTTCAGCATTTCGTAGCCGGCCTGCGTCGCGAGCGGGTTCGCGGCCGCGATCATGAAGCGCTGCGACGTCCAGCCGGGCTTGTCGGTCCAGCCGGACGACCGCTCGGGCGCGTGCGCGCCCGGCAGCGGCACTGCGGCGTCCGATGCGGCGGCGACCGGTATGACGGCGTTCGATGGTGCGGACGGCGACGTGCAGCCGGCCCCGAACGTGACCAGCGCGGCGAGCGCGAGCGTGGCGGCGAGCGTCCGGGGACGCGAAGGCGGACGAATCCGGTCGAACATTGAACCCTCGGCAACGGTGAATTCGAAGGAGGCGGCGGCGCCGTGCGCACGCGGCGCGCTATTGTCGCCGCGCGGCCGCCGGGTTGTCATCAGACAGGAAACCCTGACGCATCCCGCCCGGCCCGCCGCGGCCGGTCTTTCCGGCCTGTTCGAGGATGAACTCTATGAAGGTCTGGGTCGCGCGCGTGTGGTGCCGGTTCGGCATGTACAGCATGTACATGTGCGTGCCGAAGATGCTGAGCCGATAAGCGTCGAGCGACGTGACGACGGCGCCGCTGCGGATGTCGTCCTGCATCACGTAGTCGGGCACGATGCCGACGCCGATTCCCGCGAGGATGGCCTCGCGCAGGAACAGGAAGTTCTCCGAAATCAGCGTGGGCTCGAGCAGCACCTCGTGGCGCTCGTCGCCGAGATACGCGGCGATCCGCAGCTGCCGGCCCAGCACCGTCGCGGTGACGACCGGCGCGGCGGCCAACGCGCCGAGGCTCGCCGGCATCCCGTGCTCGGCCGCGAACGCGCGCGACGCGCACGCGACGTAGCGCACGGCGCCCATGTCGCGCGCGACGAGATTCTGCGGCGGCTCGGACATCACGCGGATCGCGATGTCGACTTCGTCGCGCATCAGATCCTCCACGCGATTCTCGAACACGACATCGAGCACGATGCCCGGATGCAGCCGCTTGAACGCGAGCAGCCACTCGGACATCACCATCTGCCCGTAGCCGCTCGGCACCGACAGCCGGACGCGGCCCTGCAGGTCCTGGCCGAGCGTCGTCACCGATTCCTGCGCTGCAAGCAGCTCGTTGCGAATGCGCCGGCCGTGCTCGTACAGCTTCAGCCCGATCTCGGTCGGCTCGATGCGGCGCGTCGTCCGGCGCACGAGCTGCTGGCCGATCGAGCGTTCGAGCTGGTTCAGCCGATAACTGACGTTCGCGCGGCTCATCTTCAGCCGCTGCGCGGCCTTGCTCAGGTTGCCGGCGTCGAGGATCTCGACGAGCAGCGTCAGCGCGTTCAGGTCCATCCGCGGTGTCTCCTGATCCGTCCCGTTTAACCTGCCGAAACGGTTCGAAAGCATTCAATGTCAAGTCGGACTTGACAGCTTGTAAAGGCGGGCGGGAATTGTCAATGAATCTCGATCAATCGAGAATCCACCGATGGCTGGCCACCGCGCCGGATCCGTTTCCCGCCCACGCGGAACCACGCTCGCGAACCGGCATCGACCGCCGGTGCGGGCGCGGTCCACCGCGCACGGCGCACCGCACCTGGAGACACGATGAATTCATCCGCTTCCCCCGAGACACCGGCGAGCGGCACCGTCACGCGCGAACGGCGCGACAAGGTGCTCGTCGTCACGGTCGACCATCCGCCCGTCAACGCGCTGTCTGCCGACGTGCGGCGCGGCCTCGCCGACGCACTCGACGCCGCGCAGGCCGATGCCACCATCCGCGCGGTGCTGATCGTCGGCGCCGGCCGCAACTTCATCGCGGGCGCCGACATCCGCGAATTCGGCAAGCCGCCGGTGCCGCCGTCCCTGCCCGACGTGTGCGAGCGGATCGAGTCGAGCGCGAAGCCGGTCGTGGTCGCTCTGCACGGCGCGACGCTCGGCGGCGGCCTGGAGGTCGCGCTCGCCGCGCATTACCGGATCGCGGTGCCCGGCGCGAAGCTCGGGCTCCCCGAAGTGACGCTCGGCCTGCTGCCGGGCGCGGGCGGCACGCAGCGCGCGCCGCGCCTGATCGGCGCAAAGGCCGCGCTCGACCTGATGCTGACCGGCCGCCACGCGAGCGCCGACGAAGCGCTCGCGCTTGGCCTCGTCGATCGCGTCGCGCACAGCGACGACACGCTCGCCGAAGGGCTCGCGTACGCGCAGGAACTCATGTCGCTCGGCGCGCCGCCGCGGCGCACGCGCGATGCGCAGGGCCTCGCCGATCGAGCGGCCGCGCAAGCCGCGATCGATGCGGCGCGCGCCGAGTTGCCGAAGAAATCGCGCGGGCTGTTCTCGCCCGCGAAGATCGTCGACGCGGTCGAGGCCGCGCTCACGCTGCCGTTCGACGCGGGAATGAAGCTCGAACGCAGCCTGTTCCTGCAATGCGTCGACAGTCCGCAGCGCGCGGGCCTGGTGCATGCGTTCTTCGCGGAACGCGAGGCCGCGAAGGCGCCCGAGGCGCGCCGCGCGAGCGCGCGCCCGGTCGAGCGGATCGGCGTGGTTGGCGGCGGCACGATGGGCGCGGGTATTGCGGTCGCCGCGCTCGACGCCGGCTTGCCGGTGACGATGATCGAACGCGACGACGCGTCGCTCGCGCGCGGCCGTGCGCATGTCGAGAAGGTGTACGACGCGCTCGTCGCCAAGGGCCGGATGACGCCCGCCGCGCACGCGGCGCGGCTCGCGCGCTTCAAGGGCAGCACGTCGTACGACGCGCTCGCGCAGGCCGCCGTCGTGATCGAGGCCGTGTTCGAGGACATGGCCGTGAAGAAGGCCGTATTCGGCGAACTTGCGCGCGTATGCAAGCCGGGCGCGGTGCTCGCGACCAACACGTCGTATCTCGACATCGACGAGCTGGCCGCCAGCATCGACCGGCCGGCCGACGTGATCGGCCTGCATTTCTTCTCGCCGGCGAACGTGATGAAGCTGCTGGAGATCGTCGTGCCGGCGCGCGTCAGTGCCGACGTCGTCGCGACCGCGTTCGCGCTCGCGAAGCAGATGAAGAAGACGCCGGTGCGGGCCGGCGTGTGCGACGGCTTCATCGGCAACCGGATCCTGGCCGTCTACCGCACCGCGGCCGATTACCTGATGGAAGACGGCGCATCGCCGTACCAGATCGATCGCGCGGTGCGCGAGTTCGGATTTCCGATGGGACCGTTTCAGGTCGTCGATCTCGCGGGTGGCGACATCGGCTGGGCGACCCGCAAGCGGCGCGCGGCGACGCGCGATCCGAACGCACGCTATGTGGAGATTTCGGATCGCCTGTGCGAGCGCGGCTGGTTCGGCCAGAAGACGGGGCGCGGCTACTACCTGTATCCGGAGGGCGCGCGCGTCGGCACGCCGGACCCGGAAGTCGAAGCAATCGTCGCGGAAGAACGGGCGAAGAAGGGCGTCACGCCGCGCACGTTCACCGACGACGAGATCCTGCGCCGCTACGTCGCCGCGATGATCAACGAAGGTGCGAACGTCGTGCACGAGAAGATCGCGCTGCGCCCGCTCGACGTCGACGCGGTGTTCCTGTACGGCTACGGCTTCCCGCGCTATCGCGGCGGGCCGATGCATTACGCGGACACGGTCGGCCTCGACAACGTGCTCGCCGACATCCGCGCGTTCGCGCACGAAGATCCGCTGTTCTGGAAGCCGTCGCCGCTGCTCGTCGAGCTGGTCGAGCGCGGCGCGAACTTCGCGAGCCTGAACCACATCGACTGAACGTCAATCGCATACGCAACGGACCCACGATGGACCTCAATTTCACTCCCGAAGAGGAAGCGTTCCGCACCGACGTGCAGCGCTTTCTCGCCGCCGAACTGCCGGAACGCATCGCGCGCAAGGTGAAGGGCGGCCTGCGCCTGACGCGCGACGACATGCGCGAATGGCACGCGATCCTGAACGCGCGAGGCTGGCTCGCGAGCCACTGGCCGCGCGAGTACGGCGGCCCCGGCTGGAGCGTCGCGCAGAAGTTCCTGTTCGACAACGAATGCGCGCTCGCGGGCGCGCCGCGCATCGTGCCGTTTGGCGTGAACATGCTCGGCCCCGTGCTGATCAAGTACGGCAGCGAAGCGCAGAAGCGCCACTGGCTGCCGCGCATTCTCGACGGCACCGACTGGTGGTGCCAGGGTTATTCGGAGCCGGGCGCCGGCTCCGATCTCGCGTCGGTGAAGACCACCGCGGTACGCGATGGCGATCACTACATCGTGAACGGCCAGAAGACGTGGACGACGCTCGGTCACTACGCGAACATGATCTTCTGCCTCGTGCGCACCGCGACCGACGTGCGCAAGCAGGAGGGCATCAGCTTCCTGCTGGTCGACATGAACACGCCGGGCGTCGAAGTGCGCCCGATCATCACGCTCGACGGCGAGCACGAAGTGAACGAGGTGTTTTTCACCGACGTGCGCGTGCCCGCGGCAAACCTGGTCGGCGAAGAAAACCGCGGCTGGACTTACGCGAAATACCTGCTCACGTACGAGCGCACGAACATCGCGGGCATCGGCTTCTCGACGGCCGCGCTCGAGCGGCTGCGCGCGGTCGCGGCGAAGGTCACGAAGAACGGCCGGCCGCTTTTGGATGATCCGTTCTTCGCGGCCCGCGTCGCGCGCGTCGAGATCGAACTCGAGAACATGCGCACGACCAACCTGCGCGTACTGGCCGCGGTCGCGGGCGGCGGCGCGCCGGGCGCGGAAAGCTCGATGCTGAAGATCCGCGGCACGCAGATCCGCCAGGAAATCACCGCGTTGATGCGCCGCGCGATGGGGCCGTATGCGCTGCCGTTCATCGAGGACGCACTCGACGCCAACGACGCGCAGGACAGCGAACCGGTCGGCCCGGACGAAGCGGCGAGCGTCGCGCAGCAGTACTTCAACAACCGCAAGCTGTCGATCTTCGGCGGCTCGAACGAGATCCAGAAGAACATCATCGCGAAGATGATGCTCGGGCTGTGACGAGGGACGCGACGATGGATTTTCAGCACACGGAAGACCGGCGGATGCTGGCGGATACGTTGAACCGCTTCATCGCCGAACAATACGCGTTCCCGGTGCGCGACCGCATCGCACAATCGGCCGAAGGCTTCGACCGCACGATGTGGCGGCGCTTTGCCGAGCTTGGCGCGGTCGGCGCGCTGTTCTCCGAAGCGGACGGCGGCTTCGGCGGCGCAGGTTTCGACATCGCCGTGGTGTTCGAATGCGTCGGGCGCGGGCTCGTCGTCGAGCCGTTCCTCGGCGCGCTGCTCGCAGGCCGCGCGCTCGCGCTCGCCGGCGGCGACGCGCATCGCGCGCGGCTCGCCGCGCTGATCGACGGCAGCGCGAGCGCCGCGTTCGCGCACGACGAGCCGGGCTCGCATTACGAGCTGACCACCGTGCGCACGCGCGCCGAGCGCGCTGGCGACGGCTGGGTGCTGACGGGCGCGAAGGGCGTCGTCGACCATGCCGCGCAAGCGGCGTTCTTCGTCGTCAGCGCGCGCGTGTCCGGCCATGACGACGACGCGGCCGGCATCGGCCTGTTCGTCGTGCCGGCCGATGCGCCGGGCGTGTCGCTGCGCGACTACCGCAAGATCGACGGCGGCCGCGCGGCCGAAGTGCGCTTCGAACGTGTCGTGCTGCCGGCCGATGCCGCGCTAGGCGGGTCCGAAGCGAACGGCGGCGAAGCAGGGGCCGCATTGCTCGAGCGCGTGCTCGGCTACGGGCTGCTTGCGCTGTCGGCGGAAGCGCTCGGCGCGATGGACGTCGCGAAGGAAGCGACGCTCGACTATCTGCGCACGCGCAAGCAGTTCGGGATGCCGATCGGCAGCTTCCAGGCGCTGCAGCATCGAATGGCCGACCTGCTGCTCGAAGTCGAGCAGGCGCGCTCGGCGGTGATCAACGCGGCCGCGCAGCTCGATGCGCCGCGCGCGGTGCGCGAACGCGCGCTCGCGGCGGCCAAGTACACCGTCGGCCGGATCGGCACGCTGGTCGCGGAAGAGAGCATCCAGCTGCACGGCGGGATCGGGATGACGTGGGAGCTGCCGCTGTCGCATTACGCGAAGCGGCTCGTGATGATCGATCACCAGCTCGGCGACGAGGATCACCATCTCGCGCGCTACATCGCGCTGTCCAACCAATAAGAGACGGACGGCGCGAATGGAGGAGACAACGATGACGAACGACACGCGCGCGCTGCCGCTGGCCGGTGTGAAAGTGCTCGATTTCTCGCGCGTGCTGGCAGGCCCGTGGAGCGCGATGGTGCTCGCGGATTTCGGCGCGGAAGTGATCAAGGTCGAGCACCCGGCGCGGGGCGACGACACCCGCGACTGGGGGCTGCGGATCGGCAACACCGAGACGACTTACTTCAACAGCGTGAACCGCAGCAAGCGGTCGATCTGCATCGACCTGCAGACGGACGAAGGGCGGCGCATTGCCCGCGAGCTGGCCGCGCACGCGGACGTGCTGGTCCACAACTTCAAGTGCGGCGGCGCGGAGAAGCTCGGGCTCGGCTACGACGCGCTCGCCGCGCTCAATCCGCGGCTCGTGCATTGCGCGATCTCCGGCTACGACCGGTCGGGCCCGGAAGCCGCGCGCCCCGGCTACGACCTCGTCGTGCAGGGCGAGGCCGGGCTGATGGCACTGAACGGCGAGGCTGGCCAGCCGCCGCTGAAGTTCGGCGTCGCGGCGGTCGACCTGTTTACCGGCATGTATTCGGCGCAGGCGATTCTGGCCGCGCTGTACGAACGCCATGCGACCGGCCGCGGGCGGCGCATCGAAATGGCGCTGTTCGACTGCGGGCTGATGATCACCGCGTACTACGGGCTCGATGCGCTGCTGATGGGCGAGGATCCGCCGCGCTACGGCAACGCGCATCCGTCGATCGTGCCGTACGGCGTGTTCGACGCGGCCGACGGCCCCCTCGTGATCACGGTCGGCAACAACACGCAGTTCGCGCGCTTCTGCGATGCGATCGAGCGGCCCGAGCTTGCGGCCGACGAACGCTACAAGACCAACATCGGCCGTTCCGAAAATCGTGCCGCGCTGCTGCCGGAGATCCGTCGCGAACTCGCGCGGCGGCCGCGCGCGACGCTGCTCGCGGCGCTGGCGGGGGCCGGCATTCCGTGCGGCGAAGTGCTCGGGCTGCACGAAGCGCTGACGTCGGAGCGTGCGGCGCGCGCGGGACTCGTCACGCGGCAGCCGCATCCGGTCGCAGGCGGCGTCGACGTGCTTGCGCCGCCGTATCGCTTCGACGGCGCGCGGCTGCCGGTGCGCGGCGCGCCGCCCGTGCTCGGCGCCGATACCGGCGACGTGCTCGGCGACTGGCTCGGGATGTCGGCGGAAGACGTCGCGCGGCTGCGGGCGGATCGCATCGTGTAGCGGACTGCATCGGTTGCCGCCGCGGCGCGGGCGGCGCAATGGACGCGCGCCGATGTTCCATACAACACACGTCGCGTAACGACGAGAAGATATTGGAGACACCATGGAGCTTTCCGTCATCGAATCGGTCACGGCGCGCCGTGACTACCAGCAGCTCGTGCGTGCACGGCGCCGCTTCAGCTTCACGCTGACGGCGCTGATGATCGCCACGTACTACGGCTTCATCCTGCTCGTCGCGCTCGCGCCGCATGTGCTGGCCGCGCCGCTCTACCGCGGCGCGACGACGACGGTCGGGATCGTCGCGGGCGTCGCGATCATCCTGGTCGCGATCGGCCTGACCGCGTGCTACGTGCTGCGCGCGAATCGTGCGTTCGACCGCCGCGTCGACGCGATCCTGCAACGTTCGTGACGGAGGCCTGCATGCGAGTCATTTCGCGCGCACTCGGCGCGCCGGCCGTTTTCGTGTCCTCCTTCGCTCACGCGACCGGCGTCGCGGGGCCGATGCCCGACAAGGTCGAGCTGAACCCGGTCGCGATCGCGATGTTCTTCGCGTTCGTGTTCGCGACGCTGGCGCTCACGCGCGGGGCCGCACGCCGCACGCGCTCGACCCGCGACTTCTATACGGCCGGCGGCGGCATCACCGGGCTGCAGAACGGGCTCGCGATCGCGGGCGACTACATGTCGGCCGCGTCGTTTCTCGGGTTGTCGGGGATGGTGTTCATGTTCGGCTTCGACGGGCTGATCTACTCGATCGGCTTCCTGGTCGGCTGGCCGTTCGTGATGTTCCTGATTGCCGAGCCGTTGCGCAACCTCGGCAAGTTCACGTTCGTCGACGTCGTCGCGTACCGCTTTGCGCAGCGGCCGATCCGGCTGCTGACGTCCGCGAACGCGCTGACGATCGTCGTGCTGTACCTCGTCGTGCAGATGGTCGGCGCGGGCAAGCTGATCCAGTTGCTGTTCGGGCTGTCGTACGGCACGGCGGAGCTGATCGTCGGCGTGCTGATGGTCGTCTACGTGTTCTTCGGCGGGATGACGGCGACTACCTGGGTGCAGGTGATCAAGGCCGTGTTGTTGCTCGCCGGCGCGACGCTGCTCGCGTGGCTCGCGCTCGGCGAGTTCGGGTTCAGCGTCGACGAGATGTTCCGCCGCGCGGTGGCGGTGCATCCGGGCGCGCTGTCGATCATGGGGCCCGGCAAGCTGATCCGCGATCCGGCCAACGCGCTGTCGCTCGGCATCGCGCTGATGTTCGGCACGGCCGGCTTCCCGCACATCCTGATGCGCTTCTTCACGGTGCCGAACGCGAAGGAGGCGCGCAAGTCGGTGCTGTACGCCACCGGCTTCATCGGCTACTTCTACCTGCTGACGTTCGTGATCGGCTTCTCGGCGATCGTGCTGCTCGCGCAGCATCCGGAATTCTTCCGGCTCGGCGCGAACGGCACGTTCAACCTGACGCACGACCTGCTCGGCGGATCCAACATGGTCGCGGTGAAGCTCGCGCAGGCGGTCGGCGGCAACTGGTTCTACGGGTTCATCGCGGCCGTCACGTTTGCGACGATCCTCGCCGTGGTCGCCGGCCTGACGCTCGCCGGCGCGACGACGATCTCGCACGACCTGTATGCGCAGATGTGGGCGCGCGGCAAGCCGGACGAACGGCTCGAGATGCGCATCTCGCGCGCGGCGACGATCGGGCTGTCCGCCATCGCGATCGCGCTGTCGATCCTGTTCGAACACGTGAACGTCGCGTTCATGGTCGGCCTCGTCGCGGCGGTGGCCGCCAGCGCGAATTTCCCGGTGCTCGCGATGTCGATCTTCTGGCGTGGAATGACGACGCGCGGCGCGGTGCTCGGCGGCGCCCTCGGCCTCGCGTCGGCGGTAGTGCTCACCGTGCTGTCCAAGTCGGTGTGGGTGGACGTGTTGCACCACGCGCACGCGCCGGTATTTCTCGACAACCCGGCGCTCGTGTCGGTGCCGCTCGCGTTCATCGGGATCGTGGTCGGCTCGCTCGCCGACCGCGGCGAGCGCGCACGCCGCGAGCGCGAGGCGTTCGAGCGGCAGGAGTTCTACGCGCAGACGGGCGTGCTCGCGAGCCGCGCCGTCCAGCACTGATTCATCCGATGAAACGATGCATCCGTCCGGATCGCCGGACGGATATTTTCCGGAAATCCGGAATCCCGGATTTCCTTGCGTGCCGCATTATGAGAAATACAATGAAAACAACGGCTTGAGGGGTTCCGGAAACCTGGCATCGACCTTGCGATATGAAAAGCACGGCCGCCCCCCGGCCCGACTATTAAACCAAGGAGACAATCGATGACCAGCGCCTTCCTCCCCTGTCGGATGTTCTGAGGCATCGCTTGTTGCGGCACGGCAGCCGCGCGGGCGAATGCCTTCTCCCCCGAGACATTCGCCTGCGCGCGTGACGCCGTTTCCACGGCTCATCTACTTCAGCAGGAACCATCGTGAAGAAGAAACCCTTCTACAAAGTGCTCTATGTGCAGGTGATCTTCGCCATCATCGTCGGCGTGATCCTCGGCCACTTCTATCCGGCGCTCGCCACCGACATGAAACCGCTCGGCGACGGCTTCATCAAGCTGATCAAGATGGTGATCGGTCCGATCATCTTCTGTACGGTCGTCACCGGCATTGCCGGCATGGAGGACATGAAGAAGGTGGGCCGCGTCGGCGGCAAGGCGCTGCTGTACTTCGAGATCGTGTCGACCTTCGCGCTGCTGCTCGGCCTCGCGGCCACGCACCTGCTGCGTCCGGGCGTCGGCTTCAACATCGATCCGGCGACGCTGAACGGCAAGGAAGTCGCGTCGTACGCGGCGAAGGCGCACGGGCAGTCGACGGTCGACTTCCTGATGCACATCATCCCGAACACGATGGTCGATGCGTTCGCGCAGGGCGAAATCCTGCAGATCCTGCTGATCGCGCTCCTGTTCGGCAGCGTGCTCGCGCACCTCGGCGAGCGTGGCAAGGTCGTGACCGACTTCATCGACGGCCTGACGCGCGTGCTGTTCGGCATCGTCCACATCGTCACGAAGCTGGCGCCGATCGGCGCGTTCGGCGCGATGGCGTTCACGATCGGCAAGTACGGCGTCGGCTCGCTGGTGCCGCTGCTCAAGCTGATCGGCACGTTCTATCTGACGTCGGTCGTGTTCGTGCTCGTCGTGCTCGGCGCGATCGCGCGCTTCACCGGCTTCTCGATCATCCGCTTCGTGTCGTACATCAAGGAAGAGCTGCTGATCGTGCTCGGCACGAGCTCGTCGGAAGCCGCGCTGCCGCAGTTGATGGAAAAGCTCGAAAAGGCCGGCTGCTCGCGTTCGGTCGTCGGCCTCGTCGTGCCGACCGGCTACTCGTTCAACCTCGACGGCACCAACATCTACATGACGATGGCCGTGCTGTTCATCGCGCAGGCGACCAACATCGAGCTCACGTGGATGCAGCAGCTCACGCTGCTGGCCGTGGCGATGCTGACGTCGAAGGGTGCGAGCGGCGTTACCGGCGCGGGCTTCATCACGCTCGCCGCGACGCTCGCGGTGGTGCCGACGATCCCGCTGTCGGGCATGGTGCTGATCCTCGGCATCGACCGCTTCATGAGCGAATGCCGCGCGCTGACGAACATCGTCGGCAACGGTGTCGCGACCGTCGTCGTGTCGGCGTGGGAGAAGGAGCTCGACCGCAACAAGCTGCGCCAGGCGCTGAAGGGCGGTAGCGAAGTCACGCCGACCGAGACGGCCGGCGTCTGATGCGATGAACGAGCAGGCGGCGGCGCCGCCCGTCGGCCGGGCGGGCCGCGGCGACCGGGGCAGCGATGCGGAGGCCTATGACACAATAGGCGATCCGCATCGTCAGGAAGCCTCGACCGTGACGCGCCGCCTGCTCATCTTCGCCGTGCTTGCCGCCGCGCTCGCCGCGGCATGCGCGCTGACGTGGACCATCACATGGCAGCGGGGCGTCGCCGAGCTTCAGCGCAATGCCGCGGTGCGCGTCGACCGCACCACCAACGCGCTCAAGAGCACGCTCGACCGTTATGAATCGCTGCCTTATCTGCTCGGCAGCCATCCGTACGTGCAGGATTTGCTCGCCGAGCCCAACCGTGCCGATTTCACCGCGCGCGCGAACCGTTACCTCGAAGACCTCAACGAACACGCGCACGCGACCGTCACCTACGTGATCGGCGCGGATGGCCTGTGCGTCGCCGCGAGCAACTGGCGCGCGCCCGACAGCTTCGTCGGGACCGAATATCGTTTCCGTCCATATTTCCTCGATGCGATGAACGGGCAGGTCGGCCGTTTCTTCGGCATCGGCACGATCTCGCGGGATCCCGGCTATTACATCTCGCAGCCGGTATGGCGCGACGGCCGGATTGCCGGCGTCGTCGTCGTGAAGCTCAATCTCGAATGGTTCCAGGGCGCCGACGCGTCCGAGCCGCTCGTCGTCGCGGACGATCACGGCGTCGTGTTCCTGTCGTCGGTGCCCGCATGGAAGTACCACACGCTGCGACCGCTCACGGGGCCCGTGGCGGCGTCGATCTACGAGACGCGCCAGTACGCGCAGCAGCCCGTCACGCCGCTGCCGCTGCGCGTCGAGCAGGTGCTCGGCGCCGATGCGGAGATCGTGCGGCTTGGTCCCGGCCGGCGCGCGCCGCGCTTTCTCGCGAGCAAACGGCGGATCGGGGAACCCGACTGGCTGCTGGTCACGCTTGCACCGATCGCCCCGGTCGACGCCGACGCCCGCAACGCGACGATCGTCACGGGTTTCGGGTTCGTGTCGGTGGCGCTGCTCGCGTTCTACTGGCGGATGCGCCGCGCGCGCGTGCGCGAGATGATCCGCGGCCGCGCGCTGCTGCAGCAGGCGTATGCGGAGCTGAACCGGCGCGTCGAGGAGCGTACGGCCGACCTGTCGGAAGCGAACGAGCAGTTGCAGAAGGAAGTCGGCGACCGGATCCGCGCGGAACAGGAACTGCGCGCCGCGCACGACGAACTGATCCAGGCGAGCAAGCTCGCGGCGCTCGGCCAGATGGCCGCCGGCATCACGCATGAACTGAACCAGCCGCTCGCGGCGTTGCGCAGCTTCTCGGACAACACGCGCGTGCTGCTCGATCGCGGCGAACAGACGGCCGCGCGCGAGAACCTGGAAGCGATCGCCGCGCTGACCGAGCGAATGGGCAAGATCACGAACCAGCTGAAGCTGTTCGTCGGCCGCGCAAAGCCGCGCAACGAGCAGGCGCTCGTCGTGCGCGCGCTGCGCAGTGTGCTGTCGCTGCTCGGCGAGCGCCTGCGCGGCGTCGCGCTCACGCTGACGCTGCAGGACGCGACCGTGTCGCCTGCACAGGATGCGCCGCTCGACCTCGCGCGCGACTATCCGGAACTCGTCGCGCGCTGCGAGGACCTGCGCCTCGAGCAGGTGCTGATCAATCTGCTCGGCAACGCGCTCGACGCGGTCGCCGGCGTCGCGGCGCCCGCGATCGAAGTGACGATCGCGGTGTCCGTCGCGACGGTCGCGATCGAAGTACGCGACAACGGTCCGGGCATCGCGCCCGACCTGCTGCCGCGCCTGTTCGAACCGTTCTTCACGACCAAGGAAATGGGGCGCGGGCTCGGGCTCGGCCTTGCGATCTCGTCGTCGATCGCGAGCGACGCCGGCGGCGCGCTGACCGCGCGCAACGCGCCGTCCGGCGGCGCGCTGTTCGTCTTGACGTTGCGGCGCGCACGCACGCATCATCCGGACGCCGTGTCCGAGCCGGCGGGTTCGCGCTAGCGCCCCGCCGGCCGGCATCAACGAGAGCCGCGCGCGATTGCGCCGCGCGGCCTGTCAGGAGCAAGTGACTACGATGGCCAACCGGCTGCAAGTGATCTATATCGAAGACGATGCGCTCGTTCGCCGGGCGAGCGTGCAGAGCCTCCAGCTCGCGGGGTTCGACGTCGCCGGGTTCGAATCGGCGGAGGCGGCCGACAAGGCGATCGTCGCGGAAACCGCCGGCGTGATCGTCAGCGACATCCGGCTGCCCGGCGCGAGCGGGCTCGATCTGCTCGCGCAGTGCCGCGAGCGCGTGCCCGACGTGCCGGTGATTCTCGTCACCGGTCATGGCGACATCTCGATGGCCGTGCAGGCGATGCGCGACGGCGCGTACGACTTCATCGAAAAGCCGTTCGCGGCCGAGCGGCTGATCGAGACGGTCCGTCGCGCGCTCGAGCGGCGCGAACTCGTGCTCGAGAACCATGCGCTGCGGCGCGAGCTGGCCGGGCAGAACATCGTCGCGCCGCGCATCATCGGCCGCAGCCCGGCGATCGAACAGGTGCGCAAGCTGATCGCGAACGTCGCACCCACCGATGCATCGGTGCTGATCAACGGCGACACCGGCGCCGGCAAGGAGCTGATCGCGCGCAGCCTGCACGAGCTGTCGCCGCGTCGCGACAAGCCGTTCATTGCGGTGAACTGCGGCGCGCTGCCCGAGCCGATGTTCGAGTCCGAGATGTTCGGCTACGAGCCCGGTGCGTTCACCGGCGCCGCGAAGCGGCGCGTCGGCAAGCTCGAGTACGCGTCCGGCGGCACGCTGTTCCTCGACGAGATCGAAAGCATGCCGCTCGCGCTGCAGGTGAAGCTCTTGCGCGTGCTGCAGGACGGCGTGCTCGAGCGGCTCGGCTCGAATCAGCCGATCCGCGTGAACTGCCGCGTCGTCGCGGCCGCGAAGGGCGACATGAGCGAGCTCGTCGCGGCCGGCACGTTCCGGCGCGACCTGCTGTACCGGCTCAACGTCGTGACGATCGCGCTGCCGCCGCTCGCCGAGCGCCGCGAAGACATCGTGCCGCTGTTCGAGCACTTCATGCTGGATGCCGCCGTGCGCTACGGGCGGCCGGCGCCGGTGCTGACAGACCGGCAGCGTGCGAGCCTGATGCAGCGCGATTGGCCGGGCAACGTGCGCGAGCTGCGCAATGCCGCCGACCGTTTCGTGCTCGGCGTCGCGGACATGCCGCAGCACGCGGGCGCGAACGACGACGCGGCGGAGAACGACCAGACGCTGAAGGAGCGCATCGAGCAGTTCGAGCGCGCGGTGATCGCCGAGGCGCTGAACCAGACGGGCGGCGCGGTCGCCGCGACAGCCGATCGGCTGCATGTCGGCAAGGCGACGTTGTACGAGAAGATGAAGCGCTACGGGCTGTCGGCGAAAGGCGACGGCGAGCGCTGAAAAACGAACGGACCGCAGTGCGGTCCGTTGTGCGGAGCAGCGCGCCGTCTGGCGCGCTGCGAGTCAGTCGGGCGGTAGCGGCGCGCGGGGCTCAGGCCGCGTTGCCGTCGAGCGCCTTCTTCAGCAGCGCGTCGAGTTCCGCGAATTGCGGGGCGCCGACGTAGCGCTTCAGGATCTTGCCGTCCTTGTCGACGACGAAGGTCGTCGGCGTGAGTTGCACGTTGCCGAACTGCTTCGCGACGCTGCCGTCGTCCAGCGCGACCTTGAACGGCAGCTGGCGCGTCTGCGCGTAGTTTGCGACGTACATCGGCGGATCGTAATTCATCGCGACCGCGACGAATTCGAGCCCCTGGCCTTTGAAGCGGTTATAGGTCTCGACCATCTGCGGCATTTCCTGCATGCAGGTCGCGCAGCTCGTCGCCCAGAAGTTCACGAGGTAGACCTTGCCTTTCAGGTCGCCGGCCGTCGACACCTTCTGACCCGACAGCAGCGTGAAGGTGGCGTCCGGCACGGTGGACTTGCCGTTGAACGCGAAGAAGCCGGCGACGGCGATCGCGGCGACGACGACGGCCGCGGCGATATAGCGGGCGGGCCCGGTGCGGCGCCGGGCGGGAGGCGTGGTGTTCATCTGCGGTGCTCTCGGAGTCGGTCGATCGCGCGGATCGATGCAAAGGACGTCGAAATTCGGCGCCTATTTTAGCGCGAATGCGGCGCGCGCACCGGCGGCGCCCGCGCATCTCCGGTGTCGGCTTCAGCGGATAATGGCGGTTTTGCCTGCCCGTCACCGCCATGCCGAAGGAAGCCGTCGATTCATTGCGTCCCCTTTTTCGTTTACTGCGACACTTCGCCGCGCTCGCGTGTGTGGGCGCGGCGCTTGCCGCGTGTTCGCCGTCGTATGACTGGCGCACGCTGCACAACGACGCCGGCTATACGATCGACCTGCCGGCGAAGCCGACCGTCGAGGACCAGCCGGTGGCGGTCGGCGGCGCGTCGATGCCGATGCGGATGCAGGCTGCGCACGTCGACGGGGCGGTGTTCGCGGTCGGCACGCTGACGTTGCCGGACGACCGCGACGACACGCGGCGCGCCGCGCTGGAATTTCTGCGCACGGGGCTGTCGCGCAATCTCGAAGGCGCGCCGCAGACGGCCGCCGTGGCGGTGCCGCTTGCGGCGGGCGGCGCGGTGGCCGGGCTCGAGTTGCGCGTCGCGGGCGCGGCCAGCGGCGGCGACCATGCGCACAAGACGATCGTCGCGCGGCTCGTCGCACGCGGCCGGCACGCGTACCAGGCGGTGGTGATCGCCGACGGCCCGCTCGCGCAGGAGCAGTTCGACCAGTTTTTCGGCTCGTTCAAGCTCGACTGACAGGGCCGGTGACGCGTGCCGACACGCTGTGACAACTGAAAGTTCGTTCGCAGCTTTCGACGCTAATCGACGGATTTTGCGGGGATTTTTGGGCTATCCACAGCGGATGTGGATAACTTTGTTGAAAAGTCGGGCTCATCTCCCGCAGAGCCGCGCCGGACGGCTTTCCGGTATTTTTAACGGCTTCCGGCCCTTTCGATAAAAGTCAATTAAAACAAAGAGATAGAGATTCTGCGCGAATTCGGTCGTGGCGACGTCGGCGCCGGCCCCGGATTCGCGAAATTGTGCATAAGTCAAGTCTTGACAGCCGTATTTTGTCCTCCGAGGGCGCTCACAGTGCGGTGAGCGCCCGCCGGTAGCGGATCGCTTCGGCGATCTGCGCGGCTGTCGGCATCGGGTCGCCGGCCAGATCGGCGACCGTCCGTGCGACCTTCAGCACGCGGAAATACGCGCGCGCCGACCAGCCGAACCGCTCGCCGGCCTCGCGCAGCAGTCGCTCGCCGTCGTCGGTCGGCCGGCACAGGTCGTCGGTTTCACGGCCGCTCAGCATGTGATTCGTCTTGCCCTGACGCTCGAGCTGCAGCGCCCGCGCGTGCGCGACCCGCGCGGCGACCGCGGCGCTCGGCTCGCCGGGGGCCGTCGCGCGCGACGCGAGTTCGGCCGGCGACAGCGCGGGCAAGTCGATCTGGATGTCGATCCGGTCCAGCAGCGGCCCGGACAGCTTGCGCAGGTAGCGCGCGGCGGCGTCCGGCGTGCAGCGGCAGCGCCCGGAAGGGTCGCCGTGCCATCCGCACGGGCACGGGTTCATCGCGGCGATCAACTGGCATGCGGCCGGGAAGTCGGCCTGCTGCGCTGCGCGAGAGATCGTGATGCGGCCCGCTTCCAGCGGCTCGCGCAGCATTTCGAGCACGTGCCGGTCAAACTCGGGCAACTCGTCGAGGAACAGCACGCCGAGGTGCGCGAGCGTGATCTCGCCCGGCTGCGGCGGATTACGGCCCCCGACCAGCGCGGCCGCGCTCGACGAATGATGGGGGGCGCGGAACGGCCGCCGGCGCCACTGGGCGGGCGAGAAGCCGAGCCGGCTCGCGGAAAGCAGCGCGGCCGACGTGAGCGCTTCGTCGTCCGTCAGCGGCGGCAGCAGGCCGGGCAGCCGCGCGGCGAGCATCGACTTGCCGGCGCCGGGCGGCCCGACCATCAGCATGTGGTGGCCGCCTGCCGCGGCTACTTCGAGCGCGCGCCGTGCGCCGCGCTGTCCGACGACGTCCGCGAGATCGGGAGCGGCGGGCGCCGGCACGCCGTCGACGCACGGTGCGGCAACCGGCACGAGGCGCGCGTCCGGCGCACCGGCGAGGTGCGCGCACAACGCGGGCAAGTCGGATGCGCCAAACACGGTGACGCCGGGCACGAGCGCGGCCTCGGCCGCACTGTCGAGCGGCAGGTAGAGCTCGGGTGGACGGGACCGGGCCGTCGCGCTGGCGGCTGCGCAGCAATCGGAGGTGCCAGGAAGACCCGCCGCGAGGCCGCTATCGGCACCAAGACGCGCGCCGGAATCCAGGTTCGGGCCGAAGCCATCCGCGCCTTCACTCGCGCGCCAATCGCGCGCCGCACCGCACGCCATCGCGAACGCGCCGCGCATCGGCCGCAGCGCGCCGGTCAGCGACAGCTCGCCCGCGAATTCGCGCCCGGCCAGCGCATCGGCCGGGATCTGGCCATTCGCCGCGAGGATGCCGAGCGCAATCGGCAGGTCGAAGCGGCCCGACTCCTTCGGCAGGTCGGCCGGCGCCAGATTGACGGTGATGCGCCTGACCGGGAAGTCGAATCCGCAGTTCTGCAGCGCGGCGCGCACGCGCTCGCGGCTTTCGCGGACTTCGAGATCGGGCAGGCCGACGATCGAGAACGACGGCAACCCGTTGGCGAGATGGACTTCGACGGTGACGTCCGGCGCGCGGCCGGCCGCCGGCGCGCGACTGCGCACCACAGCAAGCGACATGGCGAGGCTCCTGCAAATGGAATCGGTCGGGCACGATGGGGGGCCGCATGCCACGGGAATCGGAGGAATCGGTGCGCGCGTGCCGGCGTGGCGCGGGAAAGAACGAGGTACAGCGAAGAACGACGAACAGCGAAGAACGGGGGACTGCGAAGAACGACGGAGCGGCCTGCCGCATGGCTTGCCGACATCCGCGTGGCAGGCGCGGGCCGCACGGGGCGGCCCGCGCCCGGACCGTCAGGTCGGGTGAGGCGTCAGGCCTGGGATGCGGCGAGTCGCTGCTCGAGTTCGGCGACGCGCTTCTCGAGCTCCTCGAGACGCACGCGGGTGCGGGCGAGCACCTGTGCCTGCGTGTCGAACTCCTCGCGCGTGACGAGATCGAGCTTCGAGAAGCCTTGCGACAGCATGGCCTTCACATTGCGCTCGACATCCTTCGCCGGCGAGTTTTTCAGCAGGTCGCTGACGCGCGACTGCAGATCGTTGAAAACATCGCTGGGTTGCTTCATGAGATATCCCTTCCTTGCACAAAAAATGTGCATCTTCAGTTGCGTACGTGCCCATGATGCACACATGACCGGAAATGGTGCGCCAGTAGCGCGAAATCCGGGCATGGCGCCCGCATGGGTGAATGGCCCGGTGAGCCGGGACGTGCGTGCACTCTAGCAACGATCCTTTCGGCGCGCCAGCAAACCGGGCCACGTTGGCCATTCGGCCGGGCTTCCGCACCTTTCAACGGACGATGCGACCCCGCTTCGAAGCCATTCGACGCGGTGCTCGCGCAAACATGGCATGCGAGTTGCTGAGGAGAGAACCGTTACAACATTCCAACCAATTCGACGGGACCACCCAGCGAGAGGACTTCATGAAACTCATTACCGCAATCATCAAGCCGTTCAAGCTCGATGAGACCCGAGAAGCGCTGTCCGCGCTCGGCGTCTCCGGCATCACGGTGACCGAGGTGAAAGGGTTCGGGCGCCAGAAGGGGCACACCGAGCTGTACCGGGGCGCCGAATACGTGGTCGATTTCCTGCCGAAGATGAAGATCGAGGCGGCCGTGTCCGACGATCTCGTCGACCAGGCGGTCGAGGCGATCGAGCGGGCGGCGCGCACCGGCAAGATCGGCGACGGCAAGATCTTCGTCACGCCGATCGAACAGGTGATCCGGATCCGGACCGGGGAGACAGGCGCTGACGCGCTGTAACAAAGACAAGCGACAAGAGGAAACCTGAGATGCGCAAACTTCTGATGTCCCTGCTGATGACCGGCTCGCTGATCGCGGCCGGCGTTGGCCCCGCGCTCGCCGACGACGCGGCTTCCGCCGCGGCCGCGTCCGCGCCCGCTGCAACGGCTTCCGACGCAACGGCATCCGCGCCGGCTGCTTCGGCGCCTGCCGCCACCGACGCATCGGCAACCGCCGCCGCCGCACCCGCTTCGGGCGCCGCGGACGCATCGGCCGCCGCCGCCGCATCCGCGCCTGCCGCACCTGCGGCCCCGACCGCGCCGTTCTCCGTCGACTCGTCGAAGATCAGTGCCGGCGACACCGCGTGGATGCTAACGTCCACCGCGCTCGTGCTGTTCATGACCGTCCCCGGCCTCGCGCTGTTCTATGCGGGCATGGTCCGCAAGAAGAACGTGCTCGCGACGGTGATGCAGAGCTTCGCGATCACCGCGCTGATCACGGTGCTGTGGACGGTGATCGGCTACAGCCTCGCGTTCACGCCGGGCAACGGCTTCATCGGCGGCCTGTCGCGCGTGTTCCTGCACGGCATGAACTACATCAAGGGCGACAAGGCGACCACGCTGACCGTCAGCCACCTCGCGACGACGATCCCCGAGTCGGTCTACTTCGTCTACCAGATGACGTTCGCGATCATCACGCCGGCGCTGATCTGCGGCGCGTTCGCCGACCGGATGAAGTTCTCGGCGATGCTCGTGTTCATGACGCTCTGGTCGCTGATCGTCTATGTGCCGATCGCGCACATGGTGTGGGAGCCGACCGGCTGGCTGTCGGCAGACGGTGTGCTCGACTTCGCGGGCGGCACGGTCGTGCACATCAACGCCGGTATCGCGGGCCTGATGTCGTGCCTGGTGCTCGGCAAGCGCGTCGGCTACGGTCGTGAATCGATGGCGCCGCACAACCTGGTGCTGACGATGATCGGCGGCTCGATGCTGTGGGTCGGCTGGTTCGGTTTCAACGCGGGTTCCGCGGTGGCGGCCGACGGCCGTGCCGGCTTCGCGATGCTGACGACGCAAGTCGCGACGGCGTGCGCGGCGCTCGGCTGGATGTTTGCCGAGTGGATCGCGAAGGGCAAGCCGTCGGTGCTCGGCATCGTGTCGGGCGCGGTCGCCGGTCTCGTGGCGATCACGCCGGCAGCCGGCTTCGTCGGTGTGGCGGGCGCGCTCGTGATCGGTGTCGCGGCGGGCGTGATCTGCTTCTGGTCGGCGACGTGGCTCAAGTCGAAGCTCGGCTACGACGATTCGCTCGATGCGTTCGGCGTGCACGGCGTGGGCGGGATTCTCGGCGCACTGCTGACCGGCGTGTTCGCGGTCAAGGACATCGGCGGCGCCGACGGCAGCCTCATGCTGCAAGCGAAGGGCGTGCTGATCACGCTGGTCTACAGCGGCGTGCTGAGCTTCGTGCTGCTGAAGCTGATCGACCTGACGATCGGCCTGCGCGTGACCGAAGAGGAAGAGCGCGAAGGTCTCGACGTGATCCTGCACGGCGAGCATGTCGAATAAGTCATGAGATTGAACGCGGGCCGCCGCGCAGACGGCGCCCGCCCCGAATGAGCGCAGCGACTTCGGCCCGCCCACCCGGCGGGCTTTTTTTCTCCTGCTGCGTGCTGCCGGAGCGGATGACCCTTCACTCTATCGGGTCAATAGCCGAAAACTTCCTCCATATCCTTGTGAAGCCGGGAACAATCCCCAAATGGGCAGGGCAATTGCTCTACAATCTTCATTCTCCCGCTCGCGAGTGATTCATGGTTCCCCACCTCGTTACCGCGTTGAACGGTCCGCTGCTCGAACTCGAGCAGAAGATCCTCGACGCGACGCCTGCGATCGAACGCTGGTTCAGGCTCGAATGGCAGGAACACACGCCGCCGTTCTATTGTTCGGTGGACCTGCGCAACGCCGGCTTCAAGCTGGCGCCCGTCGACGCGAACCTGTTTCCCGGCGCATTCAATAATCTGCCGTCCGAAGTGCTGCCGCTCGCCGTGCAGGCCGCGATGGCCGCGATCGAGAAGATCTGCCCGGACGCGAAGAACCTGCTCGTGATTCCCGAGTTGCCGACCCGCAACGCGTTCTACCTGGAAAACGTCGCGCGGCTCGCGACGATCATGCGTCAGGCCGGCCTGAACGTGCGCTTCGGCTCGCTCGATTCGAGCATCACCGACATCACGCCGATCACGCTCGCCGACGGCCAGAAGATCGTGCTCGAGCCGCTCGAGCGTTCGCAGCGCCGCCTCGGCCTGAAGAATTTCGATCCGTGCTCGATCCTGCTGAACAACGACCTGTCGGCCGGGATCCCGGCCGTGCTCGAAAACCTGCACGAGCAGTACCTGCTGCCGCCGCTGCACGCGGGCTGGGCCGTGCGCCGCAAGTCGACGCACTTCTCCTGCTATGACGACGTCGCGAAGAAGTTCGCGAAGATGGTCGGCGTCGATCCGTGGATGGTGAATCCGTATTTCGCGCACGTCGAAGGGGTCGACTGGCAGGCGCATGAAGGCGAGCAGGCGCTCGCCGACGCGATCGACGGCGTGCTGAAGAAGATCGCGCGCAAATACCGCGAATACGGTATCAGCGAAAAGCCGTACGTCGTCGTGAAGGCCGACGCGGGCACCGCCGGGCGCGGCGTGATGACCGTGCACGACGCGGCCGAGATCGGCCGCATGTCGAAGGCCGAGCGTGCGCAGATGGCCGAGTCGAAGGCCGGGCTTGCGGTGCGCGACGTGATCGTGCAGGAAGGCGTGTATACGTTCGAGCGCGTCGGCGACGAAGTTGCGGAGCCGGTCGTGTACATGATCGACCGCTACGTGGTGGGCGGTTTCTACCGCACCCACGGCGGCCGCGAGCGCGACCAGAACCTGAACGCGCCGGGCATGCACTACGTGCCGCTCGGCTTCGAGCACACCGCATTGCCGGATGCCGGCGCGAAGCCGGGCGCTGCGCCGCCGAACCGTTTCTACATGTACGGCGTCGTCGCGCGCCTGTCGCTGATCGCGTCGTCGATCGAACTGGAAAAGACCGATCCCGAAGCCATCCAGGTGTAACGGCTTCGCTACGTACAGGACCCGCATGGACATTCTCTTTATCGCCGACCCGCTCGAGCGCTTCAAGATCTACAAGGATTCGACCTACGCGATGATGGCGGAGGCCGCGCGGCGCGGGCATGCGATCTACACATGCCAGCCGCACCAGCTCGCGTGGACGGGCTCGGGCGTCGAGGCGGACGTGCAGCGCGTGACGATCGTCGGCGACACTGCCGACCTGCACCGCTACCCGTGGTACGAGGCGGGCGCGCACGAATCGCGCCGGCTGACGTCGTTCGGCGCGGTGCTGATGCGCAAGGATCCGCCGTTCGACATGGAATACGTGACGGCCACGTGGATGCTCGAGCTGGCCGAGCGTGCGGGCACGCGCGTGTTCAACAAACCCCAGTCGATCCGCGATCACTCGGAGAAGCTCGCGATCGGCGAGTTCTCGCAGTTCGTCGCGCCGACGCTCGTGACCCGCGACGCCGCGCGTTTGCGCGCATTCCACGCGGAGCATGGCGACGTGATCGTGAAGCCGCTCGACGGGATGGGCGGGATGGGCGTGTTCCGCGTGAAGGCCGACGGGATGAATCTCGGCGCGATCATCGAGATGCTCGGCCATGACGGCACGCGCTCGCTGATGATTCAGAAGTTCATTCCCGAGATTACCGCCGGCGACAAGCGGATCCTGCTGATTGCGGGCGAGGCGGTTCCGTATTCGCTCGCGCGGATTCCGCAGGGTAGCGAGGTGCGCGGCAATCTGGCCGCGGGCGGGCTCGGCGTCGCGCAGCCGCTGACGCCGCGCGACCGCGAGATCGCCGAGACGCTCGGGCCGGTGCTGGCCGCGCGCGGGCTGCTGCTGGTCGGGCTCGACGCGATCGGCGACTGGCTGACCGAGGTGAACGTGACGAGCCCGACCTGCTTCCGCGAGATCATGGAGCAGACGGGCTTCGACGTCGCCGCAATGTTCATCGACGCGCTGGAGCGGGCGGCCGCGTAGCCCGTTTCGCGCGCAAGCCCGGCGGCGGCCGCGCAGGTCCCCCGTCGCCGGAGCGGTTCGATCGGCCTGCTACAATGCCCGCTTGCCCGGTGCCGCGACCAGCGCGCCGAAGGCCCGGCGGTCGGGCCGAAACCGTTGCAAGGCTGAACATGAAACGCTTCCCTCACTCGCTATGCTCGTTGCCCCGCCGCGGGGCGTCGGCCCGCCAGCCGCGGGCGGGAGCACGCTGACATGGCCGGGATCCTGATCATCGCGCACGCGCCGCTCGCCACCGCGCTGCGCGACTGCATCGCGCACATCTATGGCGGCGTGCCCGCGCGCATCGGCTGTATCGACGTGCTGGCGGATAGCGATCCGGCCCAGGTGATGGCATTCGCTCACGCGGAACTCGCGCGGCTCAGGGAAGACAACGGCGTCGTCGTCCTGACCGACATGTACGGCGCGACGCCCGCGAACATCGCGGGCCAGCTCGCGAAGCTCGACAACGTGCGCGTGCTCGCCGGCGTGAACCTGCCGATGCTCGTGCGCGCAGTCTGCTACCGCACCGTGCCGCTCGACAAGCTCGTCGACAAGGCGCTGTCCGGCGGCGCGAAGGGCGTTCACGAAGTGGCGGCCGGCACGCCGCCGCCGCCGACCGAAGTCGGCTGCGGCCAGTGCGCGCCGATTCCGCCGGAGCCGCAACCGCGCACCGAATCGCACTGACCGGCCCGTTTTTCCTGTTTTAGACCGATCCGCCGACGCCCGTCGTCGGCGGCCGCGACCGACCCGACCGAGAATCATGCTTCAACAAGAAACCACGATCGTCAATAAATTGGGGCTCCATGCACGCGCGTCCGCCAAGCTCACGCAGCTGGCCGGCAACTTCCAGTCCGAAGTCTGGATGACGCGCAACGGGCGCAAGATCAACGCGAAGAGCATCATGGGCGTGATGATGCTGGCGGCCGGTATCGGCAGCACGGTGACGATCGAGACCGACGGTCCCGACGAGAAGGAAGCGATGGACGCGCTGCTGAAACTGATTGCGGACAAGTTCGGCGAAGGCCAGTGATGCCCGCACGGGATCATTGTCGTTTCGATGCAGAATGCCGCGTTTTCCGCGGCATTTTTTTCGTCCGTAACATTGATGCGAAACGCGCAATGCTGCGCTGCATGCAGTCAGCGGGCACGCGCGGAATTTATAATCGACAACCGGGGTCATAAGCGCATCGCAGCAGTGTGCCGCGGCTTTACATGTACAGAGGAGGTGCGCGTGTCGTTCACGCTGCATGGCATTCCCGTCTCACGTGGTATCGCGATCGGGCGAGCGTATCTGATCGCGCCGGCGGCGCTCGACGTCGCGCATTATCTCGTCGACGCCGACCAGATCGATGCCGAAGTCGAGCGGTTCCGTACCGCGCGCGAGGTCGTGAACCGCGAGCTCGACGCGCTGCGCGCCGACCTGACCGACGACACCCCGACCGAAGTGGGCGCGTTCATCGACGTGCACGCAATGATCCTGAACGACGCGATGCTCGTGCAGGAAACGATCGACCTGATCCGCACGCGCCGCTACAACGTCGAATGGGCGCTGACCGAGCAGCTCGAGCTGCTCACGCGCCACTTCGACGATATCGAGGACGAATACCTGCGCGAGCGCAAGGCCGACATCGAGCAGGTGGTCGAGCGTGTGCTGAAGGCACTCGCCGGTGCGCCATCCGCGTCGCAGGCGCTCGATGGCGCGGCCGCGCGCGGCCAGAACGAGATGATCGTCGTCGCGCACGACATCGCGCCGGCCGACATGATGCAGTTCAAGTCGCAGTCGTTCCAGGCGTTCGTCACGGATCTCGGCGGCCGCACGTCGCACACGGCGATCGTCGCGCGCAGCCTCGGCATCCCGGCCGCAGTCGGCGTTCAGCACGCGAGTTCGCTGATCCGCCAGGACGACCTGATCATCGTCGACGGCGACCAGGGGATCGTGATCGTCGATCCGGCGCCGATCGTCCTCGAGGAATATTCGTATCGCCAGTCCGAGAAGCTGCTCGAGCAGCGCAAGCTGCAGCGGCTGAAATTCTCGCCGACGCAAACGTTGTGCGGCACCAAGATCGACCTGTACGCGAACATCGAGCTGCCGGACGACGCGAAGGCGGCCGTCGAGGCCGGCGCGGTCGGCGTGGGGCTGTTCCGCTCCGAATTCCTGTTCATGCATCAGAAGGAGATGCCCGAGGAGGAAGAGCAGTTCGCCGCCTACAAGCGCGCGGTCGAGTGGATGAAGGGGATGCCGGTGACGATCCGCACGATCGACGTCGGCGCGGACAAACCGCTCGACGCGCTCGACGAAGGCTACGAGACTGCGCCGAATCCGGCGCTCGGGCTGCGCGCGATCCGCTGGAGCCTGTCCGAGCCGCAGATGTTTCTCACGCAGCTGCGTGCGATCCTGCGCGCGTCCGCGTTCGGGCAGGTGAAGATCCTGATCCCGATGCTCGCGCACGCGCAGGAGATCGACCAGACGCTCGACCTGATCCGTGAGGCGAAGCGCCAGCTCGACGACGCGGGGCTCGCATACGATCCGAACGTGCGCGTCGGTGCGATGATCGAGATTCCGGCGGCCGCGATTGCGCTGCCGCTGTTCCTGAAGCGCTTCGATTTCCTGTCGATCGGCACGAACGACCTGATCCAGTACACGCTCGCGATCGATCGTGCGGACAACGCGGTCGCTCATCTGTACGACCCGCTGCATCCGGCGGTGCTGCACCTGATCGCCTATACGCTGCGCGAAGCGAAGCGCGCGGGCGTGTCCGTGTCGGTGTGCGGGGAGATGGCGGGCGACCCGGCGCTTACGCGGCTGCTGCTCGGGATGGGGCTCACGGAGTTCTCGATGCATCCGAGCCAGCTGCTGGTCGTGAAGCAGGAGATTCTGCGCGCGCACCTGAAGTCGCTCGAGAAGCCGACGGCCGACGTGCTGGCCGCGTTCGAGCCGGAGGAAGTGCAGGCGGCGCTCAAGCGCCTAGCGGTCGCGGAGCCGCGCGCGGACGCTGCGGCCTGAACCGCTGCACCGCACATTCGCCAATGTAGCGAAACGTCATGCATGCGCGCTTGCGCGCATGCATTGCGCGCGTCAGTGCCGCCGCTGGCACACGGGGCAATCGGCCTGGCGCGCGATCTTCATCGTCGTCCATTCCATCCGCAGCGAATCGAGCATCATCAACCGGCCGCTGAGCGTCGTGCCGATCGCGCCGATCACGCGCAGCGCTTCGGCCGCCTGCATCGCGCCGATGATCCCGACCGTCGGCGCGAACACGCCCATCGTCGCGCACGCGACTTCCTCGAACGGCTGGTCTTCCGGGAACACGCACGCGTAACAGGGCGCGGCAGGGTCGCGGAAGTCGAACGTGCTGATCTGGCCGTCGAAGCGCAGCGCAGCGCCGGACACGAGCGGCACGCCGTGCGCGACGCACGCGCGATTGATCGCATGGCGTGTCGCGAAATTGTCGGTGCAGTCGAGCACGACGCTCGCGCGCGGCACGTGTTCGTCGAGCCACGCGTCGTCCACGCGTGCGGCGACCGCATCGATCGTCACCTCCGGGTTCAGCCGCATGAGCGTGTCGCGGCCCGATTCGACCTTGCTGCGGCCGACCGACGCCGTCGCGTGCAGGATCTGCCGCTGCAGGTTCGTGAGGTCGACCGTGTCGGCGTCGACGAGCGTGATCGTGCCGACGCCGGACGCCGCGAGATACATCGCGGCCGGCGAGCCGAGTCCGCCCGCGCCGACGACGATCGCATGCGCGTCGAGGAAGCGCTGCTGCGCCTCGATGCCGATTTCGTCGACGAGGATGTGACGGGAATAGCGGAGGAGTTGATCGTCGTTCATGGGGAGGTCGGGCGATGCAGGCCGCCGGCGGCGGCGCGGGCGCGTTTCGCGTGTGTCTGCGTATTCTAGGCGCACATGAAAAACGGGCCATCGCGGTCTTCCCGCGATGGCCCGTCGGATGCCGGCCGGCGCTTACTGCGGCGCCGACGCGGCCTTCGGTGCGGCGGCCTTCGCGCCCGACGCCTTCGCGGCGGACGCGGCCTTCGCCGCAGGGCTCTTGGTCGTGCTTTCGGCGAGCAGCGACTTCGATTCCTGCACCGGCTTGCCCTCGAGCTTGTTCAGCGCCTGTTGCATCATGAAGTCGTCGGCGCTGCCGAACTCGATCGGCTTGCGATCGCGATCCTTCTGGCGTTGCTCCGGCGTCTTCTTGTCGTTCTGCTCCTCGAGGACGCGCAGCTGATCCATCCGGCGCTGCTCGCGCTCTTCCTGTTCCTTCTTCTCGTTCGGGTCCTGCGTGTTCGCGAGGTGGTTCGTGTAGTCGACCTCGCGCGTCACGAGCACGTCGTCCGGATCGCCGTCCGCGTACTGATCGACCGGCACGTCGGGCGTGATGCCCTTGTTCTGGATCGATCGGCCGCTCGGCGTGTAGTAGTAGGCGGTCGTCAGGCGCAGTGCGGTGTCGGCCGTCATCGGGCGAACCGTCTGCACCGAGCCCTTGCCGAACGTCGTCTTGCCCATGATCTGCGCGCGCTTCGAATCCTGCAGCGCGCCGGCGACGATTTCCGACGCGGACGCCGAATACGCGTTCGTCAGCACGACCATCGGCACGGTCTTGAAGATCGGCGGCAGATTCTTCAGCGGATCGCCGTCGAAAGACGGCAGGCGATAGTTGTCGTAGGTGTCGCGGTAGACCTGCTTCGAATCGGGAATCTGGCCGTTGGTCGACACGACGACGGAGTCGGGCGGCAGGAACGCGCCGGCGACGCCGACCGCGCTCTGCAGCAGGCCGCCGCCGTTGTTGCGCAGGTCGAGGATCAGGCCCTTCAGGTTCGGCTGCTGGCGTGCGATGTCCTGCAGTCTTGCGGCGAGATCGGGCGTCGTGCGCTCCTGGAAGCTCGTGATCCGGATGTATGCGTAGCCCGGGTCGAGAATCTTCATCTTCACGCTCTGGACCTTGATGATCGCGCGCGTGACCGTGATCGGGAACGTGCGGTCGTCGCTCTTGCGGAAGATCGTCAGCGTGACCTTGGTGCCCGGCTCGCCGCGCATTTGCTTGACGGCCTTGTCGAGCGTCATCCCGCGCACCGGCTTGTCGTTGATGCGCGTGATCAGATCGCCCGGACGGATGCCGGCGCGGAACGCGGGCGTGTCCTCGATCGGCGAGATCACCTTGACGAGGCCGTCTTCCTGCGAGATCTCGATGCCGAGACCCGCGAAGCGGCCCTTCGTCTGCTCCTGCAGCTCGTCATAGTCGGTCTTGTCGAGGAACGACGAGTGCGGGTCGAGGCTCGACACCATGCCTTTGATCGCCGCCGTCAGCAGCTTCTTGTCGTCGACCGGCTCGACGTACTCGCGCTTGATCTGGCCGAACACTTCCGCGAAGAGGCGGAGCTGGTCGAGGGGAAGCGGCGCGGTGACGGTCTGCTCGGCAGACGCCGAGATCTGCAGCGTCGCGAATACGCCCGTGGCGAGGCCCGCGGCAATCAGGCCGATGTTCTTCAATTTCATTCGCATAGAGAGTCTGGTGCGGTCGGGAAGCGCGTGGCGGTAGCGGGGATGTAGCGGACAAGTATAACTGTTCGTCCGAATACTCAGTGGAACGGCGCGAAAAGCGCCGGAGGCCCGGTCCCGGGGCCCGGCGGGTGCCGCCGGATGTGCGGCGAAGTCGAAAGCGGTTTCGACAGCATCGGAGCCGTGAAGGTTCGCGCCGCGCGCCGACGCGGCCGGCGGCAGGCCGCGCGAATGGCGGCCTGCCCGCCGCGACGGGCGTCAGCCCGCCTTGCCCTGCTTCGCGACGGCGGCCTGCGCCTTCGCGATTGCTTCCTGATCGCCGAGGTAGTAATGCTTGATCGGTTTGAGGTTCTCGTCGAGTTCATAGACGAGCGGCACGCCGTTCGGGATGTTCAGGCCGACGATGTCGCTATCGGAAATGCCGTCGAGATACTTGATCAGCGCGCGCAGCGAGTTGCCGTGCGCTGCGATCAGCACCTGCTTGCCCGCGCGCACGGCCGGCGCGATCGACTCGTTCCACAGCGGCAGCACGCGCGCGACCGTGTCCTTCAGGCACTCGGTGAGCGGCAGCTGCTCGCGCGGCACCTTCGCGTAGCGCGGGTCGTTGAACGGCGCACGTTCGTCGGTCGGCTCAAGCGCGGGCGGCGGCGTGTCGTAGCTGCGGCGCCACACGAGCACCTGCTCGTCGCCGAATTTCGCGGCCGTTTCCGCCTTGTTCAGGCCCGACAGCGCGCCATAGTGGCGCTCGTTCAGGCGCCACGAGTGGACGACCGGCAGGTACATCAGGTCCATCTTGTCCTGCACGTGCCACAGCGTGCGGATCGCGCGCTTGAGCACCGACGTGTATGCGATGTCGAACGTGTAGCCGGCTTCCTTGAGCAATTCGCCGGCCTGGTAGGCCTCGTTGCGACCCTGTTCGGTCAGGTCGACGTCGACCCAGCCGGTGAAGCGGTTTTCCTTGTTCCACGTCGATTCGCCGTGGCGGATGAGAACGAGTTTGTACATGGATCTTGCGGTCGGTAGTGAGAGGGAAGCGGGGCGCGGCGCGCGGCGCCCGGTCCGGGCCCGCCATCGCGCAAGACGGTTATTTTATAATGGCGGGATTGTCCTTTTCCGATTTCTCTTTTTCCGGCGGCTTTCCGTGACGTTCTTTACCAATTACACGAACCTGGCCCTTATCGCGATCCTGCTGGTTTCCGGCGGCCTGCTTGCGTGGCCGGCCCTGCGCCGCGGCCGCGGCGGCCTGTCGGCTGCGGAAGCGACGCAGCTCATTAATCGCCGCAACGCGGTCGTGATCGACCTGCGCGCGCCGTCCGACTTCGCCGCCGGCCATCTGCCGTCCGCGCGCCAGGTCGCGGCCGGCGAGATCGGCGCGAAAATTGCGCAGGTCGCGAAGAACAAGAGCACCCCCGTGCTGCTCGTTTGCCAGAACGGTCAGCAGTCGCAAAAGGCGGCGCGCGAGGTCGAGGCGGCGGGCTATGCCGAGGTACACGTGCTGGAAGGCGGCGTCGCCGCCTGGCAGCAGGCCGGGATGCCGGTCGTCAAACAAGGAGTGGCGAAGTGAACAAGGTTCTGATGTACAGCACGCAGGTGTGTCCGTATTGCATGCAGGCCGAGCGCCTGCTGAAGCTGCGCGGCGTCGAGCAGATCGAAAAGGTACTGATCGACCGCGATCCGGCCCGCCGCGAGGAGATGATGGCGCGCACGGGCCGGCGCACGGTGCCGCAGATCTATATCGGCGACACGCACGTCGGCGGTTACGACGATCTGTCGAAGCTCGACCGCGAAGGCGGCCTCGTGCCGCTTCTGCAAGCGGCCTGATTAGGGCAGAATGGCCGCCGGCCGCGCCGCGGCTCTGGGCGCACAGGATCCAACCGGGGTGGCCGGCATGAAGCCGGCCGCCTCGCCACCATTTTTAGGGAAACACCATGTCCGACGTCGAAAACCAACCGTTCTTCAACATTCAGCGCGTCTACCTGAAGGATATGTCGCTCGAGCAGCCGAATTCGCCGGCGATCTTCCTCGAGCAGGACATGCCGTCGGTTGAAGTCGAAGTCGACGTCAAGGCCGAGCGCCTCGCGGAAAGCGTGTTCGAGGTCGTCGTGTCGGGCACCGTCACCGCGAAGGTGAAGGACAAGGTCGCGTTCCTGATCGAAGCGAAGCAGGCCGGCATTTTCGACATTCGCAACATTCCGGACGAACAGCTCGACCCGCTCGTCGGCATCGCGTGCCCGACGATCCTGTTCCCGTACCTGCGCTCGAACATCGCGGACGCGATCACGCGTGCGGGCTTCCCGCCGATCCACCTGGCGGAAATCAACTTCCAGGCGCTGTACGAGCAGCGTCTCGCGCAGCTTCAGCAGCAGGCCGGTGCGGCAGCCGCACCGAACGGCGCGCCGAATGGCACGACGCTGAACTGACGTTTGACTCCGGACCGGTGCTGGGTATGAAAGTAGCCGTTCTCGGCGCCGGTGCCTGGGGCACCGCGCTCGCGGGCCATCTGGCCGCGCGGCACGATACGCTTCTGTGGGCGCGCGACGCCGCGCTGATCGCCGGGCTGCAGGCCCGGCACGAAAATTCCCGCTATCTGGACGGCATCGCGTTGCCCGATGCGCTGCGCTACGACGCCGATCTCGGCGCCGCGCTCGCGCACGGCGCCGCGGACGACGCATTGTGCGTAATCGCCGCGCCCGTGGCCGGCCTGCGCATACTCTTCGGCGCAATGCGCGACGCCGGCTGCGTGCCCGCGCACGTCGTGTGGGTCTGCAAGGGCTTCGAAGCCGACACGCATCTGCTGCCGCATCAGGTAATCGCGGCCGAGCTGCCCGGCCAGCACAGCAACGGCGTGCTGTCGGGGCCGAGCTTCGCGCGCGAGGTCGGGCTTGCGCTGCCCGTCGCGCTGACGGTCGCGAGCGCTTCCGCCGAATGCCGCGAGCGCACGCTCGCCGCGTTTCATCACGGCGCGATGCGGATCTATACGGGCGACGACGTCGTCGGCGTCGAGGTTGGCGGCGCGGTGAAGAACGTGCTGGCGATCGCGACCGGCATCGCCGACGGCCTCGGTCTGGGGCTGAACGCGCGCGCTGCGCTCATTACGCGCGGCCTCGCCGAAATGTCGCGCCTCGGCGTCGCGCTCGGCGGCCGCGCCGAAACTTTCACGGGCCTCACGGGCCTCGGCGATCTGATCCTCACCGCGACGGGCGACCTGTCGCGCAATCGCACGGTCGGCCTGCAACTCGCGGCCGGCCGCTCGCTGAACGACATCCTCGGTGCGCTGGGCCATGTGGCCGAGGGCGTGCGGTGTGCGCAGGCCGTGCTCGCGCTGGCGCGCGCGCAGGCAATCGAAATGCCGATCACCGAGGCCGTGTGCGGCGTGCTGTTCGACGGCGTTGCACCGCGCGATGCGGTGAGCGGGCTGCTGCGGCGCGACGCACGCGCCGAATGACCGCCGGCGGACCGGGTTCACGGATCGCAGACCGGTGACGCAGCCGTCAGCGCTGGTGCTCCGCATGCGCGCGACGCCAGTACGGTTGACGAACATCATTCGGGCTGTTGCAGCCGCGCGTTCGCGCAAAGCACGCGGCGCCAAAGCGCACTACGCTTGAAGCATCTCCGGCGCTTCGCGAGGGTGTCATGCTCCAGATCGGTTCCACCACGCTCGACGCGCAACTCGTCGACATCACGACGCTCGACGTCGACGCGATCGTCAATGCCGCGAACGGTTCGCTGCTCGGCGGCGGCGGGGTCGACGGCGCGATCCATCGCGCGGCCGGCCCGGGCCTGCTGGCGGAGTGCCGCACGCTCGGCGGCTGCGAGACCGGCGACGCGAAGCTCACGCGCGGCCACGCGCTGCCGGCACGGTACGTGATTCATGCGGTCGGCCCGGTATGGCACGGCGGCGCGCGCGGCGAGCCCGACCTGCTTGCCGCGTGCTACCGGCGCGCGATCGAGCTGGCCGAGGACGTGGCGGCGACGTCGATTGCCTTTCCCGCGATCAGTTGCGGCATCTATCGCTATCCGGCCGACGAGGCCGTCGACATCGCGGTCGGTACGGTGATCGAAACGCTTCCGCAGGCGCCGAACCTCGCGCGCGTGATATTCGCGTGCTTTTCGTCCGACATACACGACCTGTATCGCGCGCGGCTAGCGGGCCGCTAGCGGCGCTTTCCGGCGCCGCGCCGCAGTAGCGTGCGCGTCAGGCGCCGCCTTCGAAGCCGGCCTGGCGCCACGCCTCGAACACGACCACGGCCACCGTGTTCGACAGGTTCAGGCTGCGATTGCCCGGCCGCATCGGCAGGCGCACGCGCTGTTCGTTCGGAAAGCGCTCGAGCAAGTCGGCCGGCAGGCCGCGCGTCTCCGAGCCGAACACGAACCAGTCGCCGGGCACGAACGCGTGGTCGTGAAAGCGCCCGGAACCGCGGGTCGTGAACGCGAACATCCGCGCGGGATCGGGCGTTTCGGCCGCGACGAACGCGTCCCAGTCGCGGTGCACGCGCATTTCCGCATATTCGTGATAGTCGAGGCCGGCGCGGCGCATTTTCGCGTCGTCGAGCGGAAAGCCGAGCGGCTCGATCAGGTGCAGGCGCGCGCCGGTGTTGGCGCACAGGCGAATCACGTTGCCGGTGTTCGGCGGAATTTCGGGGGCGACGAGGACGACGTTGAACATGGTTGGGTCTGGCTGGGCCGGCCGGGGCGGAGCGACATCTGCTCGTTCCCGGCCGGCCGGTTCGTGACGGCCGCGTCCGCGTGCGGACGGCCTCTCTACTGTCTATCTAATTAATCCCTGGCGGTGCGCAGCGCAACCAGATTCGTCACGCGCGCGGCACCGGCCGCCTTCAATGCTTGCGCGGCCGCCGCGAGCGTCGCGCCGGAGGTCATCACGTCGTCGACGAGCGCCACGTGACGGCCGGCGACATCGCCTGTCACCGCGAATGCCGCGAGCACGTTGTCACGCCGCGCGCGCCGGTCCAGCCGCGACTGCGGCGCAGTGTCGGTCACGCGCGCGAGCAGCGCCGCGTCGGCGTGCACGCCGAGCCGGCGCGCGAGCGGCCGCGCGATCGCCCACGCCTGGTTGTAGCCGCGGGCGACGAGCCGTGCGCGCGACAGCGGCACCGGCGCGATTACGTCGAGGCTGCCCGCGGCGCGTATCGCGTCAGTGTCGTCGACCTGCCGCGCGAGCCGCGCGGCGAATTCCGCGCCGAGCGCGAGCCGCGCATGAAACTTCAGGCCGCGTGCGAGCGCGTCGAGCGGGGCGCGGTAATCGGCGAGCGCCAGCGTCGCATCGAACGGCGGCGGAGTCGCGCGGCACGCATCGCAACGGTACGCGGACGCACGCCCGTCGCCCGCGTGCGGGCCGCTCGCCGCGCGCGGCCGCGGGGTGCGGACGCTCAGCGGCACCGCGCAGACGTCGCAGCGCAGCCGCGTTTCATTCCAGTACGCGCCGTCGCACGGCACGCAAATCACCGTGTGTGACAAATTGCCGCACAACGCGCATCGATTCGGCAACGCCAGTGCGCCGATGCGCGCAGCGAGCATGCCAATCTGCGACAAAACGACGCGCAGCGGGCGCGGGGCGGAACTGCGATCCATCGCGAACACTCCTGACGGGCCCGCCTCGCTGAAGGCTGCGAGGCGAGCGAGTATACTTCGGGCTCTTCGCCAGTGTGCCCGACATGTCCCCAGCTTCGACTTCAACCGGCCGTCCGGCCAATGACGCCCGGCGTTTGCGGCGCATCTTCGATCGCCGTGCCGCCACGTTCGACGCGGTCGCGTTCCTGCCGCGCGAGATCGCGCAGCGGATGAACGAGCGCCTCGAATACATCAAGGTGAGCCCCGCGGCCGTGCTGGACGCGGGCTGCGGCCCCGGCGACGACCTGCCGGCGCTGCGCGCGCGCTTCCCCGAGGCGCCGGTGTTCGGCGTCGATCTGTCGGGTGCGATGCTCGCGCGGGCCGGCGAACGCGAGGTCGAGCAGACGAGCTGGCGCCGCTGGCTGCCTGCGTCGCTCGGCCGGGCGCTGGGCCAGCGCGGCCCGCGGGTCGCGCAGGCCGATTTCTCGGTGCTGCCGTTCGCGGCCGGCGCGTTCGACCTGATCTGGTCGAACCTCGCGCTGCACTGGCATTCGCGTCCCGATACCGTCTTCCCGGAGTGGCAGCGCGTGCTGCGCGTCAACGGCCTGCTGATGTTCAGCACGCTCGGCCCCGACACGCTGCGCGAGCTGCGCGCAGCCTGCGCGGATGCCGAAGCGGCCCTCGGCATCGCACCGGCGGCCGCGCGCGTGATCGATTTCGTCGACATGCACGACCTCGGCGACATGCTCGTCGAGAGCGGCTTCGAGATACCGGTGATGGACCAGGAAGTGCTGACCGTCACGTACAAGACCCCCGATTCGCTGCTGGCCGACGTGCGCCGCTGGGGCGCGTATCCGTTCGACCGTACGGTGCCGGCGCACGCGATACGACGCTTTCGCGCGGCGCTCGGCGACGCGCTGGAGGCGCGGCGGCGCGCGGACGGCACGATCGCGCTGACGTTCGAAGTGATCTACGGCCACGCGTGGAAAGCGGTGCCGCGTACGACCGCGGAAGGGCACGGGATCGTGCGCATCGAAGATATCGGAAAGGGGCGTCCGAAGAATCGGTAAAGCGGTAAAGAGGGGTTTTGTTATGTCCGAAATTAGCGGCGCAAAGCGGGGTCGAATTGATGCGAAAAATGGCCGGGAAGCTTGTGGCGCTTGGCTCGCGGGCCGATAGCCGCTTGCTTGTGGATGCCATTGAACCCGCCTATAATGCGTCAGCTTGTCGTCCCGGGGTCCCCGCAATACGGGCCGACGAGTCCGATGCAGGCATGCATCGCATGCCATTCGCGTGAGGCGGCGATGGAAGCAGCGAGGGTGTTGGCGGAGACGACGAACAGCGAACCGGTCCTCGCGGACTGGCTGATGAAACGCAACTGTTCGGTGTCGCCGCGCCAGTTCATGCTGTTTTACGCGTCGCTCGCGGGCTTCTCGCTGGTGATCGCGGCATTGCTGATGTGGCGTGGGGCCTGGCTCGTCATGCCCTTTACCGGAGTCGAATTGCTGGCGGTCGGAATCGCGTTTGCGATCTATGCCCGTCATGCGGTCGACTACGAGCGCATCAGGCTGTTTCCGCACCGGCTCGTGATCGAGCGGATGGATGCGGAGCGGTTCACGCAGATCGAATTCAACCCGCGCTGGGTGCGGGTCGAGCCGGGTCCGACGCCGCGCGATCCGATTCGACTGGTATCGCGTGGGCAGACCGTCGTAATCGGGCAGCATCTCGCGCAGTACAAGCGTGCGCAGTTCGCCGACGAGCTGCGCGTGTCGCTCAGGCGCTGCGGCTGACGAAGCGCGGGCACCGGCCGGAACGGGCGGGCGGCTTGCGACGGGGGAGGGTTTGAATGGAAATTTTGGGTAAGGATGCTATGAAAACAATCAAGCGAGCCCTCACGGGCGTGCTGGCATGCAGCGGATTGCTCTTTGCCGGCGCTGCTCTGGCGGTCGGTGATAGCCCGGGCGGCCCCCGCGTCAACGAGATCAACTTTCAGCCGCCGGTCACGAAGATCGCCGAGGAGCTCTACGATCTCCACACGATGATGCTGATCCTGTGTACGGTGATCTTCGTCGGCGTGTTCGGCGTGATGTTCTATTCGATCTTCGCGCACCGCAAATCCAAAGGCCACAAGGCTGCCAATTTCCATGAGAGCACGACCGTCGAAATCATCTGGACGATCGTGCCGTTCATCATCGTCGTGCTGATGGCGCTGCCGGCCACGAAGGCCGTCGTCGCGATGAAGGACACGACCAACGCCGATCTCACGATCAAGGTCACCGGCTACCAGTGGAAGTGGGGCTACGACTACGTGAAGGGCCCGGGCGAGGGCATCGGCTTCCTGTCGACGCTGACCACCCCGCGCGACGAAGTGATGGGCAAGAAGGCCATCACCGAAACCTATCTGCAGGAAGTCGACAACCCGCTCGTCGTGCCGGTCAACAAGAAGATCCGCATCATCACGACCGCGAACGACGTCGTCCACTCGTGGTACGTGCCCGCGTTCGGCGTGAAGCAGGACGCGATCCCCGGCTTCGTGCGCGACACGTGGTTCAAGGCCGACAAGGTCGGTACGTTCCGCGGTTTCTGTACCGAGCTGTGCGGCAAGGAACATGCGTACATGCCGGTCGTCGTCGAAGTGCTGTCGGAAGACGACTACGCGAAGTGGGTCACCGCGCAGAAGGCGAAGCTCGCCAGCGCATCCGTCGATCCGAACAAGGTTTACACGATGGCCGAACTCGTCGCGCACGGCGAGGAAGTCTACAAGGCGAACTGCGCGGCCTGCCACCAGGTGAACGGCAAGGGCCTCGGCGCGTTCCCCGCGATGGACGGCAGCCCGATCGTGAACGGCCCGATCGCCGGCCACGTCGAGCGCGTGCTGCACGGCAAGGGGGCGATGCCGTCGTGGGCGTCGCTGTCGGACCTCGACATCGCGTCGGTCATCACGTACGAGCGCAATTCGTGGGGCAACCACAAGAACGACCTGCTGCAGCCGAAGCAAGTGGCTGACGCGCGCAACGGCAAGATGCCGGAAGACGCCGCGGGCGCGGCGGCGCCGGCCGAAGCGGCGCCTGCGCAAGCGGCATCGGGCGCGGCCGAGCAGCCGGCGGCAGCGTCCGCGTCGGCCGCGGCGGCACTGTCGACGATCTACTTCGAAACGGGCAAGAGCGTGCTGCCGGCCGACGCGAAAGCGGCGATCGCAGCGGCGGCCGACTATGCGAAGGCACATCCGGACGCGAAGCTCGCGCTGTCGGGCTTCACCGACAAGACGGGCTCGGCCGACGCGAACGCCGAACTCGCGAAGCATCGCGCACAGGCCGTGCGCGACGCGCTGAAGGCAGCAGGCGTGGCGGAAGACCACATTATTCTCAAAAAGCCGGAAACGATCACGGGCGGGGCTGACGCCAAGGAAGCCCGGCGTGTCGAGATCGGGCCGGCGGCTTGACGTGTCGCTGAGTTAGTCGACGTATTCGCATTAGGAGATTCTCATGTCTAGCATCGGGCACGACGTAGCCGCGGGCCACGCGCACGACGACCACGCGCACGAAGCGCCGCACGGCTGGCGCCGCTGGCTGTTCGCCACCAACCACAAGGACATCGGTACGCTGTACCTGCTGTTCTCGTTCATCATGTTCCTGTCGGGCGGCGTGATGGCGCTCGGCATTCGCGCCGAGCTGTTCGAGCCGGGCCTGCAGATCATGCGTCCGGAGTTCTTCAACGAACTCACGACGATGCACGGCCTGATCATGGTGTTCGGCGCGATCATGCCGGCGTTCGTCGGCTTCGCGAACTGGATGATTCCGCTGCAGATCGGCGCGTCCGACATGGCGTTCGCGCGGATGAACAACTTCAGCTTCTGGCTGCTGCCGGTCGCGGCCGTGCTGCTGGTCGGTTCGTTCTTCGCGCCGGGCGGTGCGACGGCTGCCGGCTGGACGCTGTACGCGCCGCTGTCGACGCAGATGGGCCCGGGCATGGACTTCGCGATTTTCGCGGTCCACATCATGGGTGCGTCGTCGATCATGGGCGGGATCAACATCGTCGTGACGATCCTGAACATGCGCGCGCCGGGCATGACGCTGATGAAGATGCCGATGTTCGCATGGACCTGGCTGATCACCGCGTACCTGCTGATCGCCGTGATGCCGGTTCTGGCAGGCGCGATCACGATGGTGCTGTTCGATCGCCACTTCGGCACGTCGTTCTTCAACGCGGCAGGCGGCGGCGACCCGGTGATGTACCAGCACATCTTCTGGTTCTTCGGCCACCCCGAGGTGTACATCATGATTCTGCCGGCGTTCGGGATCGTGTCGCAGGTGATCCCCGCGTTCGCACGCAAGACGCTGTTCGGCTATAGCTCGATGGTGTACGCGACCGCTTCGATCGCAATCCTGTCGTTCATGGTCTGGGCGCACCACATGTTCGCGACGGGCATGCCGGTCACCGGCCAGCTGTTCTTCATGTACGCGACGATGCTGATCGCGGTGCCGACGGGCGTGAAGGTGTTCAACTGGCTCGCGACGATGTGGCGCGGCTCGATGACGTTCGAAACGCCGATGCTGTTTGCGATCGGCTTCCTGTTCGTGTTCACGTTCGGCGGCCTGACGGGCCTGATGCTGGCGATGGCGCCGCTCGACATCCAGTACCACGGCACGTACTTCGTGGTCGCGCACTTCCACTACGTGCTGGTGGCCGGCTCGCTGTTCGCGCTGTTCTCGGGCTGGTACTACTGGTCGCCGAAGTGGACGGGCTGGATGTACAACGAGACGCGCGGCAAGATCCACTTCTGGTCGTCGATGATCTTCTTCAACCTGACGTTCTTCCCGATGCACTTCGTCGGTCTCGCGGGCATGCCGCGCCGCTATGCGGACTACCCGGCGCAGTTCACGGACTTCAACCAGGTCGCGACGATCGGCGCATTCGGCTTCGGCCTCGCGCAGGTGTACTTCCTGTTCGCAGTCGCGCTGCCGGCCTATCGTGGCGGCGGCGAGCTGGAAAAGGCGTCGGACAAGCCGTGGGACGGCGCGACGGGCCTCGAATGGACGGTGCCGAGCCCGGCTCCGTTCCACACGTTCGAGCAACCGCCGCACGTGGAATAAGCATCACCGTGCGCTCCGCCGCTGCCTGCCGTGCAGGCAGGCGCGGCGGGCGCCGGATCGATGGACCAGCGAAGTTTCAGCGAAGTTTCAGATGAACCGGAATCCACAAGAAAGACGAACGCCCGAGCAGATTCGCGCGGGCAACAAGCGGCTCGGCCTCACCCTGCTCGTCATCGCCGCCGTTTTTTTTGTGGGTGTCGTGATCAAGCAGTGGTGGCTGTCCACTCACTGATGCAGTAACTGACGCAGTAGCGAGGATGTAGTCGTATGTCGAAGCCGGAAGAGGGCGCCGTCGATCGGGCGTTCAATCGTTCGATGCTGGTGAAGCTCTTCGTGGTGGCCGCGCTGATGTTCGGCTTCGGCTTCGCGCTGATTCCGATGTATCGCGCGATCTGCCAGATCACCGGCATCAACAATCTGGTGCAGCGCGATGTCAGCGAACGCGAGGCGAAGAGCACGCAGGTCGACTACAGCCGCACCGTGTCGGTCGAGTTCGATGCGAATGCGCGCGGCCCGCTCGGTTTCAAGCCCGAGCACAATAGCCTCGACGTGCATCCGGGCGAACTGACGACGATCGTCTACGACGTGACCAACGGCCAGGGCCGGCCGGTGGTCGCCCAGGCGATTCCGAGCTACGCGCCGAAGCAGGCGACGGAGTTCTTCAAGAAGATCGAGTGCTTTTGCTTCACGCAGCAGACGCTGGCCGCGAACGAGTCGCGCAAGATGCCGGTGGTGTTCGTGATCGATCCGAAGCTGCCGAAGGACGTGAAGACGATCACGCTGTCGTACACGTTCTTCGAGCTGAATACGCCGGCCGCGCCGGCGCCCGCACCGCGCAAGACGGCGGAGCAGGGCGCAGCGAAGCCGGCCGCATGACGACGGAGACGGGGCGATGACGGAAACCAAGCGGGGCGGGTCGTTCGGCCAGGCGTTGCGAGCGGTGTTGTGGTCGTTCTTCGGCGTGCGCAAGCGGCGCGACCTGGAGGCCGATGCGACGCAGCTGAATCCGCTGCACGTGCTGATCGTCGCGTTGATCGCGGCCGGCGTGTTCATCGGCGTGCTGATCCTGATCGTGCGAGCGGTCGTCGGCTGAGGCCGGAGCCGCGAAAGAATGCAGTGCGCAGCGCCCCGGCGCTGCGTGCGGGAAAGAGCGGCGGCCGTCGCGCCGCGCAAGAAATACAGCCGGAGCGGTTTCCGGTACACAAATTGGACTGAAGTGGAGAATCAAGCATGAGCGGTCAAAACCAGACCCCGTACTATTTCGTGCCGCATCCGTCGCAGCATCCGATCAGCGCGGCCGTCGGCCTGCTGGTCATGCTCGGGTCGGTGGCGCTGTGGATCAACGGTCACGACTGGGCTCCGTACACGGCGCTGCTTGGCCTGCTGTGGTTGCTCTTCACGCTGTATCACTGGTTCGGCGACGCGATCGCCGAATCGGAAGGCGGTCACTACGGCAAGAACGTCGACAAGTCGTACCGCTGGAGCATGAGCTGGTTCATCTTCTCCGAAGTGATGTTCTTCGGCGCATTCTTCGGTGCGCTGTTCTATGCGCGCGAAATCGCGCTGCACCAGCTCGGCAGCCTCGACTACAAGCTGATCTGGCCGGACTTCTCCGCCGTGTGGCCGAACGAAGGCCCCGCCGCGCTCGCCGGGCACTTCAAGACGATGGGCCCGTGGCCGGTCCCGACGCTGAACACCGCGTTCCTGCTGGCATCGGGCGTGACGCTGACGGTGTCTCACCACGCGCTGCGCGACGATCACCGCAAGAAGGCCATCGCATGGCTCGCCGCGACGCTCGTGCTCGGTATCTGCTTCCTGTTCATGCAAGGCTTCGAGTACTACCACGCGTACAACGAACTGAACCTGACGCTGAACTCGGGCGTCTACGGCTCGACGTTCTTCCTGCTGACCGGCTTCCACGGTTTCCACGTGTTCCTCGGCGGCACGATGCTCGCGGTGGTGCTGGTGCGGATGATCCGCGGCCACTTCAAGCCCGATCACCACTTCGCATTCGAAGGCGCCGCGTGGTACTGGCACTTCGTCGACGTCGTCTGGCTCGGCCTGTACGTCGTCGTCTACTGGCTGTAAATGCAACGACGGCCCGCGCAGCGATGCGCGGGCCGTTTTCATTGGCGGGGACGGGGCAGCGGCCGGCTGCCCGTGCTCAACGCCACCGGCGCCGCCGCGACTCAGTCAGGCGGCGCTTTTGCTTGGTGGCACCGCTGTGCGGCGAAATGTCACAGCGGCGGCGGATGTATCAACGCCCGATCGGCAGGCCGGTCGAATGGATCCAGCCCATCCAGTTCGCGAACAGGATGAACAGGAACAGCGACACCGACAACCCGACGCGGGTGGCGAGCGACCAGACCATGCGTTTCGTATGGCCGCGGTCGTGCATCATGAAATACAGCGCCGAGCCCATGCTGGCGATGATCAGGACGAAGGCGATGGGAACGAGTATCTGCATGACACGAACCGGACGACGGCAATTCGAAAGGAAGAGGATAATTATCGCACTTCGCTTTCGCGAATGCGTTTCGCGGGCAGCCCGATGAAGATTCGCTGGCTGCCTGCGCTGCTGGTTCTCGTCGTCGTCGCGGGCGCGATACGCCTCGGTTTCTGGCAGCGCGACCGCGCGCACCAGAAGGAAGCGCTGCAGGCGAACATCGTCCGCTTCGAGCACGCGGCGCCCGTCGACGTCGGCGCGGAGCCGATCCCGCTCGCGTCGATCGAGTTCCACCGGGTGCGGGCGAGGGGCCGCTTCGTGCCCGAGCAAGCGGTGTTCCTCGACAATCGGCCGTATAACGACCAGCCGGGTTTTTACGTCGTGATGCCGTTTAAACTCACGGGCGGCGGCGCCGTGCTGGTGAACCGGGGCTGGCTGCCGCGCAACATCGCCGATCGCACGGCGATCGAGCCGTTCGCGACGCCCGCGGGCGACATCGAGATCGAAGGCATCGCGCGCGCCGACGCGTCCCGTGCATTCGAGCTCGGCGAAGGCGGGTCGGCTGCGCACCAGAAGATCCGGCAGAACCTGGATGTCGCCGCATATGCGAAGGAAACGGGGCTGCCGCTGCAGCCGTTCGTGATCCAGCAGACGAGCGACGACGGCGACAAGCTCGTGCGCGACTGGCCGGCGGCGACGACCGGCGTCGAGCGCAATTACGGTTACATGTTTCAGTGGTGGGGCATCGCGGCGGCCGCGCTCGGTTTCGGCCTGTACGCCGCGCGGCGTGCGGCGAAGAAGTCGGCCGGCGCGTGAGCGCAGCCCCGACGCGGCGGCAGCGCCGCGGGTTCGTTTCGAGAGGTCTGATTTGTCCATGCAATCTTCCCGTCAGAGTCCGGCCGCGTCGCCGGTTTCACCGGCGGCCCGCAAGCGCGGCCGCTGGATGCTCGTACTGCTCGGGCTCGTATGCGCGGCGCCGATCATCGCGTCGTACTTCACCTACTACGTGATCAAGCCGAAGGGCGGTTCGACCAACTACGGCACGCTGATCGAGCCGCAGCGGCCGATCCCGGCGGATCTGCAGGTCACCGACGAAACGGGCAAGACGGTGCCGCTGTCGTCGCTGCGCGGCGTGTGGCTGTTCGTGATGACCGATCGCAGCGCGTGCGACGACGCGTGCGCGCAGAAGCTCTATTTCATGCGCCAGATCCGCGTCACGCAGGCCGGCGAGCGGCACCGGATCACGATGGTGTGGCTGCGCAGCGATGCGGGCGCGATCCCGCAGAAGGTGCTCGACGCGTATCCCGACACGCGCCGCCTCGTCGCGGATCCGGCCGCGGTCGCCGCGTGGCTGCCGGCCGACACCGGCACGAAGGACAGCGACCACCTTTACATGGTCGATCCGAACGGCAACCTGATGATGCGCTTCCCGAAGAATCCGAATCCCAGCAAGATCAAGGCGGACGTGACGAAGCTGCTGAAGTGGTCGAGCATCGGCTAACGCGAGACGACGAGGCAACCATTCGATGTCGTATCTACTGCAACTCGGCCTGATCGGCTTGTGCATTGCGCTGCTGCCGCTGTCGTACGTGTGGGTGAAGGCCGACGACGACAAGTTTCGCAAGCTGGTGTGGATCACCACGTTCCTGACCCTCGACCTCGTGATGTTCGGCGGCTTCACGCGGCTCACCGATTCGGGCCTCGGCTGCCCGGACTGGCCGGGCTGCTACGGCACGTCGTCGCCGTTCATCGCTCACGCGGCGATCACGGCCGCCCACCAGGCGATGCCGACCGGCCCCGTCAGCATGACTAAGGCATGGATCGAGATGATCCACCGCTATTTCGCGATGGCGATCGGCGTGCTGATCATCGCGCAGGTCGTGATCGCGTGGTCCGCGCGGCTGCGCCGCCGTCCGCTGCACGTGTCGCCTTGGTGGCCGACGAGCCTGTTGCTGTTGATCGTCGTACAGGGCGTGTTCGGCGCGTGGACGGTCACGATGAAGCTGCAGCCGGTGATCGTCACGACCCATCTGCTGCTCGGGCTCACGCTGCTCGGCACGCTCGGCTGGCTCGCGGCGCGGCAGACGCCGCTGCCGTCGCATGATCCGGAAGCCGGCCGGCACCGCGCGGCCGCGCTCGCGGCGCTGGTGCTGCTGGTCGTGCAGATCGCGCTCGGCGGCTGGGTGAGCACCAACTACGCGGTGCTGGCCTGTACCGATTTCCCGACCTGCAACGGCCAGTGGATCCCGCCGATGAACTTCGGCCAGGGCTTCCACCTGTGGCGCGCGCTCGGAATGACGAAGGACGGCGAGGCGATCACGCAGGACGCGCTGGTCGCGATTCACTGGACTCACCGCACGTTCGCGTTCGTCGTCGTCGCGTATCTGGTCGCGTTCGCGCTGAAGATGCGCCGTTTCGAGTCGCTGCGGCGTCCGGCGAACGGTGTGCTGCTGGTCGTGCTGGTGCAGTTCCTGACGGGCCTGACCAACATCGTGCTGCAGTGGCCGCTGCCGGTTGCCGTCGCGCACAACGGCGGCGCCGCGGTCCTGCTGCTGCTCGTCGTCATGTTAAACTTTCGCATCCTTTCAAGCCGCCCCGGCCGTGTCGTGCAGCCCGCGCGCGACGCCGCCCCGGCGTGACCGTCCCCATGCAAAGCACCCTTTCCCAATCGCCCGGTAGCCGGTTTTCGCAGTACATGGCGCTGACGAAGCCGCGTGTCACGCAGCTCGCGGTGTTCTGCGCGGTGATCGGCATGTTTCTCGCGACGCCGGGCATGGTGCCGTGGCACGTGCTGATCGGCGGCACGGTCGGCATCTGGCTGCTGGCCGGCGCCGCGTTCGCGATCAACTGCCTCGTCGAGCAAAAGGTCGACGCGATGATGCGCCGCACCGCGTGGCGACCCTCCGCGCGCGGCGAGATCACGACCCCGCAGATCCTGCTGTTCTCGGCCGTGCTGGGCAGCGTCGGCGCATGGACGCTCTATACGTTCACGAACCCGCTGACGATGTGGCTGACGATCGCGACGTTTGTCGGCTACGCGGTGATCTACACGCTGCTGCTCAAGCCGATGACGCCGCAGAACATCGTGATCGGCGGCGCGTCGGGTGCGATGCCGCCGGCGCTTGGCTGGGCGGCCGTCACCGGTGCGGTGCCGGGCGATGCGTGGATCCTCGTGCTGATCATCTTCGTGTGGACGCCGCCGCATTTCTGGGTGCTCGCGCTCTATCGCCGCAAGGACTACGAGAATGCGGGGCTGCCGATGTTGCCGGTCACGCACGGCGAGAAGTACACGCGGCTGCACATCCTGCTGTATACGGTGATTCTGTTCGCGGTTGCGCTGATGCCGTTCATTTCCGGGATGAGCGGCGCCGTCTATCTGACGAGCGCGGTGCTGCTCGGCGCGGTGTTCCTCGCGTATGCGTGGAAGATCTACCGCGACTATTCGGACGAACTCGCCCGCAAGGCCTTCCGCTACTCGATCGTCTACCTGTCGCTGCTGTTCGCCGCGCTGCTCGTCGATCACTATGCACGCCCGCTGCTCGGCGTGTAACCGCACGGTTTGAACGCAATGCTCCAATCATGGTTCGGGCGCCGCGCGCGCCAAGGCTGGATGCTCGCGTGCGCACTCGCGGCAGCCGCGCTGCTCACGGGCTGCGACAACGCACCGAAATTCCAGAATCTCGACATCACCGGCAACACGCAGTTCGGCAGCGACTTCGCGCTGCCCGACACGACCGGCAAGGTGCGCACGCTCGCCGACTTCAAGGGCCGTGCCGTCGTGATGTTCTTCGGCTATACGCACTGCCCGGACGTGTGCCCGACGACGATGGCCGAACTGTCCGAAGCGCTGAAGCAGCTCGGGCCCGACGCGTCGAAACGCGTGCAGGTGCTGTTCGTGACCGTCGATCCGGAGCGCGACACGCCCGCGCTGCTCGGCCAGTACGTGCCCGCGTTCGATCCGTCGTTCATCGGTCTGCGCCCGGCCGACGAAGCGCAGCTCAAGAAGGTCACGAAGGATTTCCGCGTGTACTACGCGAAGGTGCCCGGCAATACGCCCGGCAGCTACACGATGGATCACACGGCCGCGAGCTACGTGTTCGATCGCGACGGCAAGCTGCGCCTGTTCGTGCGCGACGGCCAGGGCCCCGGCCCGTGGGTCCACGACCTGAAACTGCTGGTCGACTGAGCGGCGCACGCCGCATGAACGCGCGGGCGCCGGCCCGGCGACACGCGTGACGGGGCTGCGCCGTCACGCATTCCTCCTGCTTTCCGACGATTTCTGATACGCCGCTTGTCGCGCGCCCGGGCATGCACGCGCGCGACGTTACGGCAGCGCCGGCACGTTGAAGCCCTGCGCGGCCCGCGTGATCCTGAACTCGGTCACGCGATAGGTTGCGAGCCCTTCTGTCACGAACGGGTCGGTCTGGAGAATCGCGTCGAGTTCGTCGCGATCGATGCGCGCCGCGAGAATCATGCCGCCTTCGCGCGGCACCTTCGGGCCCGCCGCAATGAAAATCCCGCGTTCCAACAGCGGCTGCAGATACGCGCGGTGGCGTTCGAGTGCATCGTCGATGCGCTCGAGCGACGCGGTGTAGTGGATGTCGATGACGTACATGAATGGCCCCGGAATGTCGCCGGCGCATCGCGCACCGGCCAGCCGATCTTTGTAGCACAGCGGCCGTTCGATGTGGTGTCGCGCGTGGCACGCGCGCTGCGCGCATCGGGTGCGTGTATTCAAGTTGAAAGCCTCGCTGCCGTAAATACGGAAGCAACCGTTTGCGCGCGACCGGCCGTGCGCGCGCAACGCGGGCAAAGACTTCGACTTCAAGGCACGCAGATGAGCAGAATGAGTTTGAACCGCAAGCTGTGGCTCGCGCTTGCGCTGGTATGGATCGGCCTACTCGGCGTCGGTGCATGGAGTGCGTACGAGACGCGCTCGACGATGCTCGCTGAACGCAAGGAAGGCATCGCCAACCTCGTCGACTCGGCGGCCGGCATCGTGAAGGCGTATCACGCGCTCGCGCAGGCCGGCACGCTGTCCGAGGCCGATGCGAAGCGCGACGCGCTCTCGAGCCTCGCCGCGATGCGCTACGGTGAGTCCGGCTACGTATTCGTGATGGATTCGAAGCCGGTCGTGCTGATGCACCCGACGCTGCCGAAGCTGGTCGGCACGCAGGTCGGCGACTATCTCGATTCGGACGGCAAGCCGCTGTTCGTCACGATCCTGAACGCCGCGAAGGCGAGCGGCAGCGGCTTCGCCGAGTATCGCGGCCGCCTCCCGCACAGCGAGACCGCGGTGCCGAAGATCAGCTACGTCACGCGCTTCGCGCCGTGGGACTGGAACATCTCGAGCGGCGTGTTCCTGAAGGACATCGATACCGTCTACTACCGCACGCTGTTCGGCCACCTTGCGGTCGTGCTCGTGATCGGCTTCGTGATCAGCGCGGCGATGCTCGTGATCATCCGCAACGTGCGCGGCAGCCTCGGCGGCGAGCCGGACGAAGCAGCCGCGCTGGCGACGCGCATCGCTCAGGGCGATCTCACGCGGCCGGTACCGGTGCGAGCCGGCGATCGCACGAGCATGATGGCGGCAATGCGCGACATGCAGGCGCGGCTGCAGGCGACGATCGGCGGGATCCGCCAGTCGGCCGAGTCGATCGCGTCGGCGAGCCGCGAGATCGCGTCCGGCAACGACGACCTGTCGCAGCGCACCGAGGAGCAGGCCGCGTCGCTCGAGGAAACGGCTGCGAGCATGGAGCAGCTGACCGCGACGGTGAAGCAGAATGCCGACAACGCGCGGCAGGCGAGCGGGCTCGCGAACAATGCCTCGGAGATCGCGCGGGCGGGCAATGACGTCGTGAGCCGCGTGATCGGCACGATGGGCGAGATCGACGACAGTTCGCGCAAGATCGCCGACATCATTGGCGTGATCGAAGGCATTGCATTCCAGACCAACATCCTCGCGCTGAACGCGGCGGTCGAGGCCGCGCGCGCCGGCGAGCAGGGCCGCGGCTTCGCGGTGGTCGCGGGCGAGGTGCGCTCGCTCGCGCAACGCAGCGCGACGGCCGCGAAGGAGATCCGCGCGCTGATCGTCGATTCGGTCGAGCGTGTGCGCAACGGTTCGACGCTGGTCGGGCAGGCCGGCACGACGATGGGCGAGATCCTGCAGGCGGTCGCGCGCGTGACCGACATCATGGGCGAGATCGCGGCCGCGTCCGAGGAGCAGGCGAGCGGCATCACGCAGGTCGGGCGCGCGGTCACGCAGATGGACCAGGTCACGCAGCAGAACGCGGCGCTGGTCGAGCAGGCCGCGGCGGCGGCCGCGTCGCTGCAGGAGCAGGCCGGGAAACTGCGCGACGCGGTCGGCGCATTCCGGGTCGCCGAAGCGGGCGGCGGCGCCCGTTGAAATGCAACCGATCGCCGGGTCGCGCGGGCGCACCCGGCACCGTCGCAGTGCATACCCATATGAGCGGGATGTATTTCACTTCCGGCCGATCCTGTGACACCATTTGCGCCTTCGTGCGAGTCCGGGCATACCCGTATCGCGCCCCATTTTTCAGTTAGCAAGAAAGCGAGAAACAGATGAAGCGTCGCAGTCTCCTGAAGGTATTTTCCGTGCTGGCCACCGGCGCAGCGCTGACGCTGTCGGCGGGCGCGCACGCCGACGACAAGGTGATCAAGGTCGGCACGGTCGCCGGCCCGGATGCGGAAGTGTGGCAGGTCGTGCAGAAGGTCGCGAAGGAGAAGGAAGGCCTGAACGTGAAGGTCATCGAGTTCAACGACTACGTGCAGCCGAACGCGGCGCTCGACGCGGGCGACCTCGACGCGAACAGCTTCCAGCACCAGCCGTACCTCGACAGCCAGGTGAAACAGCGCGGCTACAAGATCGTCAGCGCGGGCCTCACCTACATTTCGCCGATCGGCGTGTACTCGAAGAAGTTCAAGTCGCTGAAGGATCTGCCGCAAGGCGCGAAGCTCGCGGTGCCGAACGATCCGTCGAACGAGAACCGCGCGCTGCTGCTGCTTCAGACGCAAGGCGTGATCAAGCTGAAGGCGGGCGCGGGCACCGGCGGCAACAATGCGACGGTGCTCGACATCGCCGAGAACCCGAAGAAGCTGAAGATTTCCGAGCTCGACGCCGCGCAACTGCCGCGCGTGCTGTCGGACGTCGACGCGGCCGTGATCAACACGAACTACGCGCTCGCCGCGAACCTGCAGCCGACCAAGGATGCGATCGCGCTCGAATCGCTGACGAGCCCGTACGCGAACCTGATCGCCGTGCGCGCGAAGGACAAGGATCAGCCGTGGGTGAAGAAGCTGGTCAAGGCGTACCAGTCGCCGGAAGTGAAGGAATTCATCAAGAAGCAGTTCAAGGGCTCGATGGTCGCGTCGTTCTGAACGCCGCACCGTTGTCCGACCGCTGAAACGAAAGGGCCTGCATCGCGCAGGCCCTTTTTCATTGCCGTGTCCGGCGTTCAGCGCGCGCTCACATCTCGCCGCGCCGCGAGCAGATCGCCATGATCTGCTGGATCGCATAGTTGTCGCGCACACCCGGCAGCGATTGCACGACGCACTCGTGAAAGCGTCGCTCGCGCGGCAGCAGCATCGCGTTGTTGCGGTACAGCGCGTCGCACGAGCGCTGGATCAGCTGCGCGGCCACGCCGTTGCGGCTCTCGCGCAGCGCGCCCAGCATGCAGTCGTCGTATTGCGCGTTGCCGTCGGTCAGCGCGAGCGCCGCGCCCGGCAGCGCCAGCGTCAGCGCGGCAACCGCCTCGGCAACCGCACGGAACCCCCGTTTCATACGCCCTCCGATGGCATGGACTGGGTCGGCCGACAGCATAGCGTAAAGCGGCGCGGGCGGCTGGCGCGTTGCATCGAAGCGGGCTGCAAAGGGCTGCCGGCCGGGCTTTCGGCGGATTGTGCGGGCGCGCCCGCACGCGGCGGCCGTGCTGGGCGCGAAAGCGTTCAGTCAGGCGGTGGTCTGCGGAAATGGTATCCTCGTGCGTTCGCCGCCGCGCGCCTTCCCGGGGCCCGCGCGGGGCCGCTGCCGCCTCCGCCGTCACCCGGCTACGCGCGCTCGGCACCTGCATGACGGCGGCGGGAATCCATCATCCAGAACCGACACAAATACGGGGGAGACTCACCCATGAAGCGTTTCAAGACTTTCGCGATCCGTTCGATCACGGCCGGCGTCGCTGCGCTCGCGCTGGCGGGCGCCGCGCACGCGCAGACCGTCAAGGTGCTGTCGATCGTCGATCACCCGGCGCTCGATGCGATCCGCGACGGCGTGCGCGCGGAACTGAAGGCCGAAGGCTACGGCGACGACAAGCTCAAGTGGGAATACCAGAGCGCGCAGGGCAACACGGGCACGGCTGCGCAGATCGCGCGCAAGTTCGTCGGCGACCAGCCGGACGTAATCGTCGCGATTGCGACGCCGGCCGCGCAGGCGGTCGTCGCGTCGACCAAGAGCGTGCCGGTCGTGTATTCGGGTGTGACCGATCCGGTCGCGGCGCAGCTCGTGAAGGGCTGGGGTCCGTCGGGCGCCAACGTGACCGGCGTGTCCGACAAGCTGCCGCTCGACCGCCAGGTCGCGCTGATCAAGCGCGTCGTGCCGAAGGCAAAGACGGTCGGCATGGTGTACAACCCGGGCGAGGCGAACTCGGTCGTCGTCGTGAAGGAGCTCAAGGAGATCCTCGCGAAGCAGGGGATGACGCTGAAGGAAGCGGCCGCGCCGCGCACCGTCGACATCGGCCCGGCCGCGAAGAGCCTGATCGGCAAGGTCGACGTGATCTATACGAATACCGACAACAACGTCGTGTCCGCGTACGAAGCGCTCGTGAAGGTCGCGAACGAGGCGAAGATTCCGCTCGTCGCCGGCGACACCGACAGCGTGAAGCGCGGCGGCATCGCGGCGCTCGGCATCAACTACGGCGACCTCGGCCGGCAGACCGGCAAGGTCGTCGCGCGCATCCTGAAGGGCGAGAAGCCGGGCGCGATCGCGTCGGAGACGAGCAGCAACCTCGAGCTGTTCGTGAACACGGGCGCGGCCGCGAAGCAGGGCGTCACGCTGTCGCCGGACCTCGTGAAGGAAGCGAAGACGGTCATCAAGTAAGCCGCGGCCGGCGATCGCCGCGCGCGGCCGGCCCGATCCGGGCCTGAACGAAACCGCCGGACGGGCGGCTCTTACCCGGGCCGCCCGTCCGTTTTGCCGGCCATACATGCCCGGCCGTACACGTCCGGCCGGCAAGCAACAGGATTTCCCCATCATGTCTCTGTTCTCGTTTCTGGGCGCGCTGGAGATCGGCCTGATCTTCAGCCTCGTCGCCCTCGGGGTGCTGATTTCGTTCCGCATCCTCAACTTCCCCGATCTCACGGTCGACGGCAGCTTTCCGCTCGGCGGCGCCGTCGCCGCAACGCTGATCTCTGCCGGCCACGACCCGTTCACGTCGACCGTGATCGCGATCGTTGCCGGCGCGCTGGCGGGCTTCGTCACCGGCTGGCTCAACGTGCGGCTGAAGATCATGGACCTGCTCGCCAGCATCCTGATGATGATCGCGCTCTACTCGGTGAACCTGCGGATCATGGGCCGGCCGAACGTGCCGCTCATCACCGAGCCGACCGTCTTTACCGTACTGCAGCCGGACTGGATGCCCGACTACGTGCTGCGCCCGGCGCTGCTCGCGATCGTCGTCGTGGTCGCGAAGCTCGGCCTCGACTGGTTCTTCTCGTCGCAGCTCGGCCTCGCGATGCGTGCGACTGGCGCGAACCCGCGGATGGCGCGCGCGCAAGGCATCGCGACGGGGCGGGCGACGCTCGCCGGGATGGCGCTGTCGAATGCGCTCGTCGCGCTCGCAGGCGCGTTGTTCGCGCAGACGCAGGGCGGTGCGGACATCTCGATGGGGATCGGCACGATCGTGATCGGGCTGGCCGCCGTGATCATCGGCGAGACGCTGCTGCCCGCGCGCCGGCTCGTGCTGACGACGCTCGCCGTCGTGCTCGGCGCGATCGTCTACCGCTTCTTCATCGCGCTGGCGCTGAACAGCGAATTCATCGGCCTGAAGGCGCAGGACCTGAACCTCGTGACGGCCGCGCTCGTCACGATCGCGCTGGTGCTGCCGGCGACGCGCAAGAAGCTGTTCGCGCGCAAGAACGGAGGGGCATGACATGCTGTCCGCACAAGACCTCAAACTCACGTTCAATCCCGGCACGCCGATCGAGACGCGTGCGCTGCGCGGGCTGTCGCTCGAGATTCCCGACGGCCAGTTCGTCGCGGTGATTGGCTCGAACGGCGCCGGCAAGTCGACCTTCCTCAATGCGGTCAGCGGCGACCAGCGCGTCGATTCGGGGCGCATCGCGATCGACGGCATCGACGTCACGCGCCAGCCGGCGTGGGACCGCGCGCCGCTCGTCGCGCGCGTGTTCCAGGATCCGATGGCCGGCACCTGCGAGGCGCTGACGATCGAGGAGAACATGGCGCTCGCGATGGCGCGCGGTGCGCGGCGCGGCTTTCGCGCGGCGCTCGACCGGCCGTCGCGCGAGCTGTTTCGCGACAAGCTGCGGCTGTTGAACCTTGGGCTGGAAAACCGGCTCACCGACCGGATCGGGCTGCTGTCGGGCGGCCAGCGGCAGGCGGTGAGCCTGCTGATGGCGTCGCTGCGGCCGTCGCGGATCCTGCTGCTCGACGAGCATACGGCCGCGCTCGACCCGAAGACGGCGGCGTTCGTGCTGGAACTGACCGCGCGCATCGTCAACGAAAGCAAGCTGACGACGATGATGGTCACGCACAGCATGCGGCAGGCGCTCGATTACGGCGACCGCACGGTGATGCTGCACCAGGGCCAGGTCGTGCTCGACGTGTCGGGCGATGCACGCCGCGGGCTCGACGTGCCCGATCTGCTGCACATGTTCGAGAAGGTGCGGCACGAGCAGCTCGACGACGACGCGTTGCTGCTCGGGTAACGGGCGGGAAGCGGGCCGCCGGCACGGGATGCGGGGTGCGTGCCGCCGTGGCGGTTGGCTTGCGTCGCGCGCCCGTGCGGGCCGGTTCGCCGGTGTTTTCGACGCCGGACGATGGCGGTGGGCGCTCGCGGGGCGTTCGCCCTGCCCGAGGCGGGCGCGGCAGGCGCGGTGTACCGTAACCGGACGCAGGCGCCTCCTTTCCGGCTCTCTCTAGTCTGACGAAAAGCCGGTTTCGTCCCAGTACTGTGCGGCACGAGCGCATTGCCATATACTGTATATCCATACAGTTGTGGGTGGCGTCATGCTCGCATCCTCCATTTCCCCCGAATCCCTTCATCCCTCTCTGTGGCGAGGCTCGCAGCTCGCGCGCGGCGGCCCGCGCACGATCGACACGGGCTTCGCGCCGCTGTCCGCCGAGCTGCCGGGTGGCGGGTGGCCCGTCGGCGGGCTCGTCGAACTGCTGGCCGCGCAACCTGGCTGCGGCGAGATGCGGCTGCTCGCGCCCGCGCTTGCGCGCACCGTCAGCGCGCGGCGTCCGCTTGCGCTCGTCGCGCCGCCGCACGCACCGCATGCGGCCGCGCTCGCCAGCCTCGGCGTGCCGTCCGATGCGCTGCTGTGGCTGCGCGCCGGCAGCCGCACGGATGCCTTGTGGGCCGCCGAGCAGGCGCTCAAGGCGGGCTGCTGCGGCGCGCTGTTGCTCTGGCAGGACGCGCGGCCCGATGCGCTGCGGCGCCTGCATCTCGCGGCCGCGCGCACCGGCGATACGCTGTTCGTGATGCTGCGCCCGCTGTCGGCCGCGCGGCAGCCGTCGCCGGCCGTGCTGCGCGTCGCGCTGCACCCGGTGCCGGGCGGCGTGTCGCTCGACATCGTCAAGCGTCGCGGGCCCGCGCGCAGCGAGCCGCTCGAGCTCGATTTGCCGTCGCCCATCGTGGAGAGCCGCTATGCGCGTCTTGCTCGGCATCCATCTGCCGCGCCTGCCGCTCGACGTGTGCGCCGCGCCGCCGTCTGACGCAGCGGCCGGCGAGGCCGGCTGTGCGGTGCTCGAGCAGGGCGTCGTGCTGATCGCCGATGCGGCTGCGCGCCGGCAGGGCGTGCGTGCGGGCATGAAGCGCGGCGGCGTGCTGACGCTCGCGCCCGACACGCGGCTCGTCGAACGCGATCCCGCCCGCGAGGCCGATGCACTGCGCGCGGTCGCGCTCGCGTTGCTGCGCTTCTCGCCGTGCGTCGCGCTCGACGACGAAGCGACGCTGATCGTCGACGTCGGCCCGAGCCTGCGCCTGTTCGGCGGGCTGCCGGCGCTGTGCCGCCAGGTGCGGGCAACACTCGCGGCGCTCGGCTATGCGGCACGCCTGTCCGCCGCGCCGACCGGGCGCGGCGCGTGGCTGCTCGCACGCACGTCGGCGCGGGCGCGCATCCGGCGCCGCGTGGCTGCGCCGGCTTCGCTCGTCCGCACGCTCGACCGGTTGCCGTGCGTGCTGCTGCCCGATGCGCGTCCATATGCAGGCTGGTTCGACGGCCTCGGCTGCCGCACGCTCGCCGATCTGCGAGGCCTGCCGCGCGCGGGGCTGCAGCGCCGCTGCGGTCCGGCGCTGCTCGCCGCGCTCGATCGCGCGTACGGCGATGCGGTCGAGCCGCTCGCATGGATGGCGGTGCCGCCCGTGTTCGACGTACGGCTCGAGTTGCCGGAGCGCGTCGAATACGCGGAAGCCGTGCTGTTCGCCGCGCGGCGGCTCGTCGTGCAGCTCTGCGGGTGGCTTGCCGCGCGGCAGCTGTCGCTTGCCGCGATGACGTTCGATCTCGAGCACGAGCGCGGCCGCCAGGCCGTGCCGCCGACGCCGCTCGAGCTTGCGTTCGCGGCTCCGGTGCGCGACGAAGCGCACTTCATGCGGCTGCTCGGCGAGCGGCTCGCGCGCGTCGAGTTGCCGGCCGCGGTGATCGCGGTGCGGCTGAAGGCCACGCGCGTCGAATCGGTCGCGCCGCCGGCCGACGATCTGTTTCCCGAGCCGGGCGGCACGAAAGAGACGCGCGCACGCTTGCTCGAACTGCTGGTCGCTCGGCTCGGCGCGGACAACGTGCTGCGCGCGGCGCCCGTCGCCGATTACCGGCCGGAGGCCGCGAACCGCTGGCTGCCGCTCGATGCGCAGGCAGGCAAGCCGGCCGGCGGGCTGCCGGCCGCGCCGCCGCGTCCCGCGTGGCTGTTGGCCGAGCCGTTGCCGCTGCTGATGCGCGGCGAGCGGCCGGTATTTCATACGCCGCTGCGGATGATGTCGTCGACGGAGCGGATCGAGGCCGGGTGGTTCGACGGTCAGCTCGCTGCCCGCGATTACCACGTCGCGCAGGACGAAGCCGGTGCGTGCTATTGGGTGTTCAGGGAGCGAGCGGGGAGCGAGTCCGAACCGCACTGGTTCCTGCACGGGCTGTTCGGGTGAACGAAGATGGTTGCGCAATTCAGTCTGCTGCCCGATTACGCGGAGTTGTTCTGCCGTTCGAACTTTTCGTTCCTGCATGGCGCGTCGCATGCGGAAGAACTGGTCGAGCGGGCGGCGGAACTCGGCTATCGCGGGATCGCGATCACCGACGAATGCTCGCTCGCCGGCGCGCCGCGCATGCATGTTGCCGCGAAGGCGAAAGGATTGCCGCTCGTCATCGGTTCGTATTTCGAGGTCACGCCGGATGAAGCCGCGCCCGGCCACGATCCGGGCCCCGGCGCGTTCGGGCTCGTGTTGCTCGCGCAGAACCGCGAGGGGTACGGCAACCTTTCCGAGCTGATTTCGTGGCGGCGCATGGCGTCGCCGAAGGGCACTTATACGCTGACGTCGCGGATGCTGTCGGCGCCGCCGGCCCAGTTCGCCCATTTGCGCGGCATGCCCGACTGCTTCGCGATTCTCGTGCCGACGTATCCGGTGCGGGCGGACGTGCTCGATGCACAGGTCGCATGGTTTCGCGCAACGTTCGGCGAGCGTGCGCGGCTCGGGCTCGTGCAGTTGCAGCGCGCGCTCGACGGTGCGCAGCGCGAAGAGATCCGCGACGCCGGCGAGCGTCGCGGTGTGCGCGTCGTCGCGCTCGGCGACGTGACGATGCATGTGCGCTCATGCAAGCCGCTGCAGGACGTGATGACGGCGATTCGCGTCGGTATGCCGGTTTCCGAATGCGGGTATGCGCTTGCGCCGAATGCGGAGCAGCATCTGCGTTCGCGCGGGCGGATCGCGAAGTTGTTCGCGCCGGCCGAGATCGCCGAGACGTGCGCGATGCTCGACGCGTGCGATTTCGAACTCGATTCGTTGCGCTACGAGTATCCCGACGAAATCGTGCCCGACGGCCACACACCGACGAGCTACCTGGAACAGGAAACGCGGGCGGGCGCGGCCGCGCGTTATCCGCAGGGCATTCCGGAGAAGGTCGAAAAGCTGATCCGCCATGAACTCGAGCTGATTGCAAAACTGAGCTACGAACCGTTCTTCCTGACCGTCTATGACATCGTCAAATACGCACGCAGCCAGAACATCCTGTGCCAGGGCCGCGGCTCGGCCGCGAACTCGGTCGTCTGCTATTGCCTCGGTATCACCGAGGTCGATCCCGACCAGAGCACGATGCTGTTCGAGCGCTTCATCAGCGAAAAGCGCGGCGAGCCGCCCGACATCGACGTCGACTTCGAGCATCAGCGCCGGGAAGAAGTGATCCAGCATATCTACGAAAAATACGGCAAGGATCGCGCCGCGCTCGCGGCCGCGGTATCGACGTATCGTCCGCGCGGCGTGCTGCGCGAAACCGGCAAGGCGCTCGGCGTCGATCCGATGCTGGTCGATCGCGTCGCGAAGGGGCATCGCTGGTTCGACGGCAGCCGCGATCTGCTGCAGCAATTCTCGTCGACCGGGCTCGACCCGCACACGCCGCTGATCCGCACGTGGGCGGAACTCGCCGCGCGCTTGCTCAACTTTCCGCGTCACCTGTCGCAGCACTCGGGGGGCTTCGTGATCAGCCGCGGCAAGCTCACGCGGCTCGTGCCGGTCGAGAACGCGGCGATGGACGGGCGGCGCGTGATCCAGTGGGACAAGGACGATCTCGAGGCGCTCGGGCTGATGAAGGTCGACGTGCTCGCGCTCGGCATGCTGTCGGCGCTGCATCGCGCGTTCGACCTGCGCACCACGTGGCGCGGGCCGGAGAAGAACGGCGAACCGTTCACGCTGAAACACATTCCGCAGGATGACAAAGCAACCTACGACATGATCTGCCGCGCCGATACGGTCGGCGTATTCCAGATCGAATCGCGTGCGCAGATGTCGATGCTGCCGCGGCTGAAGCCGCGCAATTACTACGATCTTGTCGTCCAGGTATCGATCGTGCGGCCCGGCCCGATTCAGGGCGGCGCGGTGCATCCGTACCTGAAGCGGCGCAGGATCGTGGCCGGTGAAGAGGAGGGTGAGATCACGTATCCGAGCGACGCGCTCAAGGAAGTGCTCGAGCGCACGCTCGGCGTGCCGATCTTCCAGGAGCAGGTGATGCAGATCGCGATCGTCGCCGCGGGTTTCACACCCGGTGAAGCGGATGACCTGCGCCGCGCGATGGCCGCGTGGAAGCGCAAGGGCAACCTCGAGAAGTATCACGACAAGATCATCAGCGGGATGCTCGAGCGCAACTACACGCGCGAGTTCGCCGAGCAGATCTTCGAGCAGATCAAGGGCTTCGGCGAATACGGTTTTCCCGAGAGTCATGCGGCCAGCTTCGCGAAACTCGCGTACGCGAGCAGCTGGCTTAAATGCCACGAACCGGCGATCTTCGTCGCCGCGCTGCTGAACAGCCAGCCGATGGGGTTCTACGCGCCCGCGCAACTCGTACAGGACGCGAAACGCCACGGCGTGAAGGTGTTCCCGGCCGACGTCACGCGCAGCGGCTGGGAGGCGTCGCTCGAAGCGCTGCCCGGCCAGCCGCCGCCGCACGGCCAGCCCGCGGTGCGGCTCGGCCTGTCGCTCGTGCGCGGTCTCGGCGAGGCCGCCGCACGGCGCATCGAGGCCGCGCGCGCGGCCGGCCCGTTCGAGAACGTCGATGCGCTCGCGCGCCGCGCGCAGCTCGAACGGCGCGATCTCGAAGCGCTCGCCGCCGCGAACGCGCTCGCGACGCTCGCCGGCCATCGCCGCGATGCATTGTGGCGGGCCGTCGCCGCGGCGCCCGAGCGCGACCTGCTCGCCGCCGCGCCGATCGACGAGGCGGAGCAGCCCGCGCTCGACGCGCCATCCGAAGCCGACGACATCCTCGCCGACTATCACGCCACCGGCCTCACGCTGAACCGCCATCCGGTCGCGCTGCTGCGGCCCGCGTTGCGTGCGCAGCGATTGTCGTCCGCGGCAGAGCTGCGCGACCGCCCCGACGGCCGCCTCGCACGCGCGTGCGGGCTCGTGATCGCGCGACAGATGCCGGGCACCGCGAAGGGCGTGATGTTCATGACGCTCGAGGACGAAACGGGCTGCGTAAACGTGATCGTGCGGCCCGAACTGCTCGCGCGGCAGCGCCGCGAAACGCTCGATTCGCGGCTGCTCGCAGCATCGGGCGTGTGGCAAGTCGTCAGCGACGTGAGGCACCTCGTCGCGCAGCATTTCGAGGACCTGACGCCGCTGCTCGGCGGCCTGCGCACGTCGAGCCGCGAGTTTCACTGACGTGACGCGCGCCGGACGCTTTCCGGGCGCCCGGCCGACGATGCATACCAGTTACGCGAACTGGTTCTATTCAGGTGTCGATTTCGTCCCTTTCAAGCGGCCGGATGCGCCGCCGGAACTGTCCCCTTGCATACCAATCCGGGTAAATCCCTATCCCGCATCGCATTGTAAACAAAGGCTTTTCGGTTACTAAAACGCTTGCCGGACAAGGCTTCCCGCGATTTTGTGCCAGCTAATACCAGTTCGTTGACTGGTATTATGGTGGTTATATAATGCGTTCACTTTCGACGGTCCGAGATCGTCGTCCGACACGCGGAGGCACATGGAAACCGGCTGGTCCGAACTGGCGCCCGATCCCCTCGACGACACGCCGCTGTATCTGCAGCTTGCCCGAAATCTAACGAGCGCGATTCATGCCGGCGCGTGGCGGGCAGGCGAGGCGCTGCCGTCGGAGCGGCTGTTGTCGGCGTCGGTCGGCGTGTCGCGGATCACCGCGCGCCGCGCGCTCGCGCTGCTGGTCGAGCAGGGGCTGATCAAGCGGGCGCGTGGTGCGGGCAGTTTCATCACGCCGCGCGTCGCCGATCCGCTGTCGCGGCTCGTGGGCTTCACCGCGAAGATGCAGCAGCGCGGTTTCGTGCCCGATTCGGTGTGGCTGTCGCGCACGCTGCGCGCCGCCAGCCGCGACGAGCTCACGCGGCTCGGGCTCGCGCCGGGCGCGACGGTCGCACGGCTCGAGCGGCTGCGCCGCGCGGACGGCATCGTGATGGCCGTCGAGCATTCGACGCTGCCGGCCGCGGTGGTGCCGGATCCGCAGGCGCTCGGCGCGTCGCTGTACGAGTACCTCGACGCGCGCGGGATGACGGTCGTGCGCGCGCTGCAACACTTTCGCGCGGCGAACGCGACGCACGACGTCGCGAAATGGATGGCGGTGAAGCCGGGTTCCGCACTGCTCGTGATCACGCGCATCGGCTACGGCACCGACCAGCGCGCGATCGAAGTGACCGAAACGTATTGCCGCGACGATTACTACGACTTCGTCGCCGAACTGAAACGCTGACGCGCGAGGCTGCGCGCACGCCGCGCGACACGCAATGGAACGCAATCGCGCGCAATGAATCGCAACGAATTTGCAAAGCGCGACGCGGATGTCCGCGTCACCCGCTCATCAAGAGAAACGTCATGCTGACTGGAAACATCCTGACCCCCGACGGCTGGATTCACGGCTCGATCGACAGCGAAAATGGCCGCATCGCCGCGCTCGACGGCACCCCTGTGGACCCTGCGAAGAACGACGCGCCGTACATCCTGCCCGGCTTCATCGACCTGCACGTGCATGGCGGCGGCGGCGCCGACGTGATGGAAGGCGGCGACGCGATCGACACGATCGCGCGCACGCACGCGCAATTCGGCACGACGAGCCTGCTCGCGACGACGATGACCGCGCCCCGCGACGAACTGATGGAAGTCGTCGCGAACCTCGGCATCGCGGCGCGCACGCGTACGCCCGGCGCCGCGCGCGTGCTCGGCGTTCACCTCGAAGGCCCGTACATCAACCCCGGCAAGCTCGGCGCGCAGCCCGACGCGGCGGTGTCGGCCGTACTCGACGAAGTGCTGAAGTACCTGTCGATCGCACCGATCCGCGTCGTCACGCTCGCGCCGGAAATCGCCGGCCACATCGAGATCATCGGCGAGATGGCCGCGCGCGGCGTGCGCGTGCAGCTCGGCCACTCGCTCGCGACTTACGACGACGCCGTCGCCGCGCTCAAGCATGGCGCATGCGGGTTCACGCACCTGTTCAACGCGATGTCGCCGCTGCATCACCGCAATCCGGGCCTCGTCGGCGCGGCGCTCGCGCATGCCGAGTACGCGGAAATCATCCCCGATCTGCTGCACGTGCATCCCGGCGCGATCCGCGCTGCGCTGCGCGCGATCCCGCGCCTGTACGTCGTGACCGACAGCACGTCCGCCACCGGCATGCCCGACGGCGAATACCGGCTCGGCAGCCAGCATGTGACGAAGTGTCTCGGCGGCGTGCGGCTCGCCGACGGCACGCTCGCCGGCAGCACGCTGACGATGGATCAGGCGCTGCGCAATCTCGTGTCGCTCGGCCTGCCGATCGCCGACGTTTCGAACCGGATGTCGCGCTATGCGGCCGACTATCTCGGCATCGCCGATCGCGGGCGCCTCGAGCGCGGCGCGTGGGCCGACCTCGCGGTGTTCGATCGCGACCTGAACCTCACCGCGACCTACGTCGAAGGAGAATCGATTGTCGAATATGCTTAAGGAAGCGCGCGAGTCCGCTCAGGTCGTCGCCGCGCAACTCGCCGACACCACGCGCGTCGAAGCGCTCGCCGGCCAACTGCTCGATCATCCGCCGGCCGTCGCGCTGACGGTCGCGCGCGGCAGCTCGGATCACGCCGCCAGCTATTTCGCGAGCCTGACGATGAGCCGCCTCGGCGTGCCCGTCGCGTCGCTGCCGATGTCGGTCGCGACGCTGCAGCAGGCGCCGCTGAAGGTGCAGGACCAGCTCGCGCTTGCGTTCTCGCAGTCGGGCAAGAGCCCCGATCTCGTCAACACGATGGCCGCGCTGCGCGAAGCCGGCGCGCGCACCGTTGCTGCCGTGAACGTGCTGCCGTCGCCGCTCGCCGACGCGTGCGAGCACCAGCTGCCGCTCATGGCCGGCCCCGAACTGTCGGTTGCGGCGACCAAGAGCTATATCGCGATGCTGTCGCTGTCCGCGCAGATCGTCGCGTACTGGCAGCGCGACGCCGCGCTGGCGACCGCGTTGCGCGGCCTGCCCGACGTGCTCGCGCAGGCCGGCCGGCTCGACTGGTCGCCGGCCGTTGACGCGCTCGCGGGTATCGAGCGGATGATCGTGATCGGCCGCGGCCTGGGCCTCGCGATCGCTCAGGAAGCCGCGCTGAAGCTGAAGGAAACGTCCGGGATCCAGGCCGAGGCGTTTTCGAGCGCCGAGGTCCGTCACGGCCCGATGGAACTGATCGACCGCGACTATCCGTTGCTCGTGTTCGCACCGCCGGGGCCGGAGCAGGCCGGGCTGCTGCAGCTCGCTCACGACATGCGTGCCCGCGGCGCCGCCGTGCTGCTCGCGGCGCCCGCCGGCACGCCGGGCGTGTCGGGCACCGTGCTGCCGCTTGCGCAATCCACGCATTCGGCGCTCGACCCGATCGCCGCCATTCTTTCGTTCTACGTGATGGCGGCCGAACTTGCCGTCGCGCGCGGGCGCAATCCCGACACGCCGCGCCACCTGAACAAAGTCACCGAAACGCACTGATAGCCGAGACAGCCGATGAGACGCGCCGAGGAGTCCCAGTTGAAGAGTTCCACCCATGATCAGATTGTCCTGCTCAGCCCGTTGACGGGGCGGATCGTCGCGCTCGCCGATGTGCCCGATCCGGTGTTCTCCGGCGGGATGTTCGGCGACGGCATCGGCATCGATCCGCTCGCAGGCAAGCTCGTCGCACCGTGTGCCGGCATCGTGTCGCATCTCGCGCGCACCGGCCATGCGGTGACGATCACGACGCCGCAGGGCGCGGAAGTGCTGCTGCATATCGGCATCGATACCGTCGGGCTGAACGGGCAGGGCTTCACGGCGCGCGTCGAAGCCGGCGCGCGAGTCGATGCGGGCGACCTGCTGATCGAGTTCGACCAGGATGCGGTCGCGCGCAGCGCGCATTCGCTGGTGTCGGTCATCGCGATCGCGAACTCCGACGCGTTCGACGTCGTCGAGCGCGCGAGCGGTTTCGCGACGGCCGGCGAGACGCCGCTCCTGACGCTGCGCGGGAAAGGGGAAGCTGCGGCGCAAGCGGCGCAGGCGGGCGCCGCCGCGATGAACGAGGTGCGCCGCGAAATCGTGCTGACGCAGCCGGGCGGCCTGCATGCACGGCCGGCCGCGCGCGCACGCGAGTCGGTGCGCGGTTTGGATGCGACCGTCGACGTGCAATTCGAAGGCCGCAAGGCGTCGATCGCGAGCGTCGTGGGGCTGCTCGGCCTCGGCGCTGGCGAAGGGACGACGATCGAGCTGATCGGGCGCGGCGCACAGGCGCGGCAAGCGGTCGACGCGGTCGAACGGGAACTGCTGCGCGAAGCGCACGGCGAGGTCGAGGAGAAGCCGGCGCGGCTGCGCTCGCCCGCACCGCAGACGGTCGCGCGCGACACCGGCGCGCCCGCCGATCCGGACACGCTCGCGGGCGTGTGCGCGGCGCCGGGCATCGCGGTCGGCGCGCTCGTGCGTCTCGACGATGCGGACATCGTGCCGCCCGAACAGGCTGCCGGCACGCCTGCGTCCGAAAGCCGCCGGCTCGATCAGGCACTGAAGGCGGTCGACGCCGAACTCGACGACACGGTGCGCAACGCTTCGGCGCGCGGTGCGGTCGGCGAAGCGGGGATCTTCGCGGTTCATCGCGTACTGCTGGAGGACCCGACGCTGGTCGATGCGGCGCGCGACCAGATCAGTCTCGGCAAGAGCGCGGGCTTCGCGTGGCGCGCGACGATCCGCGCGCAGATCGACACGCTGTCGAAGCTCGACGACGCGCTGCTCGCCGAGCGCGCTGCCGACCTGCGCGACATCGAGAAGCGCGTGCTGCGCGCGCTCGGCCACACGAGCGGCGCGACGCGCGCGTTGCCGGACGAGGCCGTGCTCGCCGCGGAGGAATTCACGCCGTCGGACTTGTCGTCGCTCGATCGCCAGCGCGTGACCGCGCTGGTGATGGCGCGCGGCGGCGCAACGTCGCACGCGGCGATCATCGCGCGTCAGCTCGGCATTCCGGCGCTGGTGGCGGTCGGCGACGCGCTGTATGCGATTCCGGACGGCACGCAGGTCGTCGTCGATGCGAGTGCTGGCCGTCTCGAACACGCGCCGACCGCGCTCGACGTCGAGCGGGCGCGCCACGAGCGCCAGCGTCTGGACGGCGTACGCGAAGCGAACCGGCAGCTGGCCGGCGTTGCGGCCGCGACCATCGACGGTCGCGCGATCGAGGTCGCCGCGAACATCGCGACGCTCGACGACGCGAACACCGCCGTGGACAACGGCGCGGACGCGGTCGGCCTGCTGCGCACCGAATTGATGTTCATTCATCGCCAGGCCGCACCGACCGTCATCGAACACCAGCAGAGCTACCAGTCGATCGTTGACGCGCTGCAGGGCCGCACCGCGATCATCCGCACGCTCGACGTCGGCGCGGACAAGGAAGTCGACTACCTGACGCTGCCGCCCGAGCCGAACCCGGCGCTCGGCCTGCGCGGCATTCGCCTCGCGCAGGTGCGCCCCGATCTGCTCGACGATCAGCTGCAGGGCCTGCTCGCGGTGAAGCCGTTCGGCGCGGTGCGCATCCTGCTGCCGATGGTGACCGACGCGGGCGAGCTCGTGCGGTTGCGTAAGCGCATCGACGAATTTGCGCGCGCGCAAGGCCGCACCGAGCCGATCGAGGTCGGCGTGATGATCGAGGTGCCGTCGGCGGCGCTGCTTGCCGATCAGCTGGCGCAGCACGCGGATTTCCTGTCGATCGGCACCAACGACCTCACGCAATACACGCTCGCGATGGACCGCTGCCAGGCCGATCTCGCCGCGCAGTCCGACGGTCTGCATCCGGCCGTGCTGCGTCTGATCGACATCGCGGTGCGCGGCGCCGCAAAGCACGGCAAGTGGGTCGGCGTGTGCGGCGCGCTGGGCGGCGATCCGCTCGCGGTGCCGGTTCTCGTCGGCCTCGGCGTGACCGAACTGTCGGTCGACCCGGTATCGGTGCCGGGCATCAAGGCGCGTGTGCGCCGTCTCGATTACCAGCTGTGTCGCCAGCGTGCGCAGGAACTGCTCGCGCTCGACTCGGCACAGGCGGTAAGGGCAGCAAGCCGCGAGGTCTGGCCGCTCGACTGAACGTCGACGGCGGGCGCGCGACCCGTTTCACTACGAAAGCAATTAGGTCAACGACGCTTAACGACGAGACATGGATTGGAGGACTGAATGGACGGGAATCCGTTTCTGAAGATACAGGGCCTGGGCCGCGCGCTGATGCTGCCGATCGCGGTGTTGCCGGTCGCCGGCATCCTGCTGCGGCTCGGACAGCCGGACGTGTTCAACATCAAGATGATCGCCGATGCCGGCGGCGCGATCTTCGACAACCTGCCGCTGTTGTTCGCGATCGGCGTGGCGGTCGGCTTCGCGAAGGACAACAACGGCGTGGCGGCGCTTGCGGGCGCGATCGGTTATCTGATCGAAACCGCGATCATGAAGGACATCGATCCGAAGCTGAACATGGGGGTGCTGTCCGGGATCATCGCGGGCGTGGTCGCGGGCTTGCTGTACAACCGCTACAAGGACATCAAGCTGCCCGATTACCTCGCGTTCTTCGGCGGCAAGCGGTTCGTGCCGATCATCACGGGGCTGGCGTGCGTGATACTCGGGATCGTGTTCGGATACGTATGGCAGCCGATCCAGCATGCGATCGACGCGGCCGGCCAGTGGCTGACGACGGCGGGCGCGATCGGTGCGTTCGTGTTCGGCTTCCTGAACCGGCTGCTGCTCGTCACGGGCCTGCATCACATCATCAACTCGCTTGCGTGGTTCGTGTTCGGCAACTTCACGCCGCCGGCCGGCGGCGAGATCGTGCACGGCGACCTGCACCGCTTCTTCGCCGGCGATCCGACCGCGGGCGCCTTCATGGCCGGTTTCTTCCCGATCATGATGTTCGGCCTGCCGGCCGCGTGTCTCGCGATGCTGCATGAAGCGCCGAAGGAGCGCCGCGCGATGGTCGGGGGGCTGCTGTTCTCGATGGCGCTCACGTCATTCCTGACCGGCGTGACCGAGCCGATCGAATTCAGCTTCATGTTTCTCGCGCCGGTGCTGTACGTGATCCATGCGGTACTTACCGGGCTGTCGCTCGCGATCTGCCAGATCCTCGGCGTGAAGCTCGGCTTCACGTTTTCGGCCGGCGCGATCGACTACGTGCTGAACTACGGGCTGTCGACGAAGGGCTGGATCGCGATTCCGCTCGGTATCGCGTATGGCGTCGCGTACTACGGGCTGTTCCGCTTCTTCATTCGCAAGTTCAACATGGCGACGCCGGGCCGCGAGCCGGCGTCGGCCGATGCCGCGGCGCAATCGTACGCATCGGGCGGCTTCGTCGCGCCGGCGGCCGATGCCGCAGCGGTCGCGCCGCGCGCGCAGCGCTACATCGCCGCGCTCGGCGGTGCGGGCAACCTGACGGTCGTCGACGCATGCACGACGCGCCTGCGCCTGACCGTCGTCGATCCGGAGAAAGTATCCGAGCCGGAACTGAAGTCGATCGGCGCGCGCGGCGTGCTCAAGCGCGGCGGCAACAGCGTGCAGGTGATCATCGGGCCGGAGGCCGACATCATCGCCGACGAAATGCGTGCGGCAATCGGTAGCGGCGCGACCGGTGCTGCCGCGCCGGCCGCGGCTGCCCCCGCGCAGGCTGTCACCGGCGCGGCGGCCGGGCCGCTCGACCCGGATCCGCTGCGCTGGCTTGCGGTGTTCGGCGGCGCGACCAACGTCGCATCGCTCGACGCGATCGCGACCACGCGTTTGCGTGTCGTCGTGCGCGATGCGACGGCGGTCGATCGGGAGCGGCTCGGCGCGCTCGATGTCGCGTGGGTGTCGGCCGACACGTTCCACATCGTCTGCGGCAGCGCGGCCTTGCGCTATGCGGAACAGCTCGGCGCGCGCCTGCCGTCGGCGGGTGGCGGCGCGGCCGCGCAACCGGCGTGATGCGATGAAACGCGCCCGAGCCGCATGGCGGGTCCGGGCCGCCGGACGGTAGAACGAAAACGGCTTGCGACGGATGTGTCGCAAGCCGTTTTTCTTTGTGGGCGCGCGATGCGCTCAGCCGCATCGCGCACCGCCTGCGCCATTGATTCGGATCAGCCGCGCAGCCGTTTCGTCGTCCGATCGTTCAAGGATTCGTCAGCGTGAAGGTCGGCTTCCGGTAGCCGATCCCGGCCCGGTCGAGCTTCGGCAATTCGCGCTGCGTGACGAGCGTCGCGAAGCCGGCCCAGTCCCGCTGCAGCGCCGCCGTGTCGACATGATGCGTGTCGCCGCGCTTGTAACGCACGCCGGCCGCATACGGCAGCTCCCAGTCCGCCCGGTGCCACGCGCGCTCGGCGAGTGCGAGCAGCCGCGGATAGACCATGTACTCGAGGAACGTGTCGTTGCGCATCACCTCGCCCCATGCCTGCCCCTGAATCCCTTCGATGCGCGGTGCGGCGCCCGTGCCCGTGACTTCGAATGCGTTGCCGTCGCGATCGCCCATCACCTCCGCGTTCTGCGGCAGGTTCTCCGGCGCGAGCGAGAACACCTTGTACTCGTCGGTGGCTTGCGAGCCCCAGTAATAACCGCGCTCGCGCGGGTTCAGCGTGTACGGGAAGTCGAAGTACAGGTAGTCGGGCAACGCGAGCACCGTCAGATAGCCCTTGTTGCTCAGGTCGCGCGCGCTGTCCGAAGCGCCCCAGAAGATCGTGTCCCACAGCGACACCATCACGCGCCGCGTGCTGAAGTCTTGCGGCCCGTTCGCGTGCTTGATGCCATCCTGCCACGCGGCCATCGTGCCGATCCCGTTCGCATCGACCGCCGCGCTCACCTGCTTCGCGAAGCGCGTCGGCAACTCGTCGATCGACTTGATCTCGCCGCGCTGAAGCAGTGCCGTGCACGCGGGCGAGCGCGCCCACGGCTTGTCTTGCGCGGCCAGATCGATGCGCCCCTTGTTCGGGTCGGTGCCGTTCAGCGGCTGGAAGCCGCCGCCGAGCAGGATGTTCTTCGCTTCGTCGCCGCCGTAGTGCCAGATGCGCAGCGGAACCTGTGCGTCCGCATGCATCGCCGCGATCTCGCGGATCACTTTCGATGCGAAATTCAGCGCGCCCGGCACGCACGGATTCAGATCGCTGCGCCGGTCGTAGAACTGCACGGTCGTCAGGTTCGACGTGTCTTGCGGATCGAGCAGCCGGTACGCATTCGCTTGCTGGTCCCGGCCCGCCGCGTGCAGCCTCCGGTAGCGCGCTTCCATCGACACGACGGCCGCGCGCGCGTGCGCGGGCATGTCGATTTCGGGAATCACTTCGACGAAGCGGTCGGCCGCGTAGCGCACCAGCTCGACGTAATCGGCACGCGTCAGGTAACCGCCGCCCGAGCGGTTGTCGGGACCGGAGCCGAGTTGCGGCAGCAGGCAGCGCGTCTCGCCCGGATCGTGGCAGCGGCGCGCGCCGATATCGGTCAGCTCCGGCAGGCCCGGGATCTCGATGCGCCAGCCTTCGTCGTCGGACAGGTGCAGGTGCAGGCGATTGAGCTTGTACGCGCTCATCTGGTCGATCAGGCGGCGCAGGGTCGCCGGATGCTTGAAATTGCGCGCGAGATCGACGTGCATCCCCCGGTGCACGAAACGCGGCGCATCCTCGACGAGCAGCGCCGGGATCGTGCCGCCGCCGGCCGGCGCGAGCGAGAACAGCGTCTGCACGCCGTAGTACACGCCCGCGCGATCGTAGCCTTCGATCAGGACGCCGCGCGGCCCGATCGCGAGCCGGTAGCCGGCCGGCTTCGCGATATCGGCCGGCAGCCGGCGCGGGGCCACCGCGCCACGCACCGGTACGCGTGCGCCGTCGAGACCCAGCGTCGCCGCGCGCTCGCGCAGCGCCGCGACCTGCGCGTCGGGCAGGTCGGGCAGCGCGAGTTCGACGCCGCGCAGGTCGAGCGCGCCGGGCAGCGGTTGCTCGCGCTTCACGCTCGGCAGCGCGCGGCTCGCATCGGGGCGCGCGGCCACCGGCGGCGCATTGCCGGTCGAGCTGTTCTGCGCGTCGGCCGGCAGCGATTCGACGTAGCGCAACTCGTCGTCGGTGTCGTTGTAGCGCAGCATGGCAGGCGGCGCGCCATCGACGACGACGTACGGCCGCGGAATCACGTCGCTGTAGCGCCGTAGCCAGTATTCGGCGACGAACGGGAGCTCGATGCGTTCGCCGGGCCCGAGCCGGACGGCGCCCGGCTGCGGTGTCAGTTCGTACAGGTCGCCCGTGAGCCGCCGCAGCGCGAAGTCAGGCCGGTCGATCCGCAGCAGGCGGCGGATGCTGTGCAGGTAGAGCTTCCAGCCGCCGTCGGCGATCGGCTGGTGGCCGCGATTCTGCAGAAACAGGCGTCCGGTCGCGCAGGCCGCACCGTCGGCGCCGAGATCGGCGCATGGCACGCCGGCTGCGGCCGCGTGATTGTTGTCGACGACCACGCGCAGCGCGAGACCGTTCGCGAGCACTGCGGCCAGGTCGGCCGGCTGCATGGCCGGCCGCGCGGTGCCGGCGAGCGCACCCGCAGCGGATTGCGCGGGCTCGGCGCAGCTTGCCGCCGGCAGCAGTGCCGCGATCAGCAAGCCGGTCAACAGGGAAGGCAACGTGCGTTTCATTCGAACTCCTCAGAAAAAAGGGGCGTAGCGGCCTCGCGAGACGACGTCGCTGCGGTCTGGGCTTTCAACGGAGCTGCGGGGGACATCGATGTCCGGCGTGACGAGGGGAGCCGGACGTGTTCGACACGCTGATGACGCGCGTTACGGCCCCGGAGTCGAGTACGCGTGCCGATCGGATCGGCGCGAGCGCCGGAACGCGTTCATCGGGGCGGCGCGCGGACCGCTGCGATACGGACGCGACAATCGCGAGCACCGTCCGGCAGGTATCGCCGGCCGGCGGGGGCGCGCGGCCGGCCGGGAACGGCCGCTGCACGCGAACGGCGACGCGGTGCGACGGCGCGCAGCAGACACGGAAATCGCATGTCTCCCCCACTGAATGGAAACGGCCTGTCAGCGGCCGTGTGGAAAGATCTTATGAAACCTTTTATTGGTATTCAAGTGGTATCAATCTGGCGCTAAATTGGCATCGGTCTGTGAACCGCGGCCGGCGTGACGACGACGAAAAAAAACCTCGCATGAAGCGAGGTTCGTTCCGGCGATGCGACGGCGCGGCGAGGGCTGCGGCATGGTTGCCGGCCGCGCGCGCCGCGCATGTATCGCACGTCAGTCGCGGCGTGCGCGCACCGACGCTTCCTGCGATTTCTGCCGCGCTTCGAGCCACATCGCGTTGACGATGCCGAACGACAGTGCGACGCCGATACCGAGAATCCAGCTGAAATACCACATGATCCGACTCCTTGCGAAACGGTGGCGAAGGGCGCGTATGCGCCCCCGGCCGGGTTCAATACATCGAGTGCTTGTTCTCTTCGAGCGATTGATGCGTGACCTTGCCGCGCATCACGCGATAGACCCAGCCCGTATAGAGCAGCACGATCGGCAGGAACACGACCACCGCGAACAGCATCACCTGCAGCGTCATGTGGCTCGACGTCGAATCCCATACGGTGAGGCTGCTGCGCGGATCGAGCGACGACGGCATGATGAACGGGAACATCGAGAAGCCCGCGGTCAGGATCACGCCGGCGATCATCAGGCCCGTGCAGAAGAACGCCGTCTTTTCCTGCTTCGAGCCGGCGAGCAGCAGCGCGAGCAGGCCGCCGGCGATGCCGACCACCGGCGCCGCGATCATCCACGGATATTCGCCGTAGTTTGCGAGCCAAAACCCCGAGCCGGCCGCGACGTCCTTCAGCAGCGGGTTCGCGACCGTGTCGTTCGGTGCGGCGTGGGTGATGTGGAAGCCGCCGATGGTCGACGCGACGAGCACGCCTGCGAGCACGAACAGCACGACCGCGACGAGGGCCGACACGCGCAGCGCGATCGACGCGCGGCGAGCGATCGCGCCGTCGGTCTTCATCTTGATGAACGCGGCGCCGTGCGCGACGAGCATCGCGAGGCTGACGAGCCCGCAGAGCAGCGCGAACGGGTTCAGCAGCGCCCAGAAGCCGCCGTAGTAGGTCACGCGCAGGTCGCTGTCGAACTTGAACGGCACGCCCTGCAGCAGGTTGCCGAATGCGACGCCGAACACCAGCGCCGGCACGAAGCCGCCGACGAACAGGCCCCAGTCCCAGCCGGCGCGCCAGCGCGGGTCGGGCCGCTTGCTTCGATAGTCGAAGCCCACCGGCCGGAAGAACAGCGCGAACAGCACGAGCAGCATCGCGAAGTAGAAGCCCGAGAACGACGCGGCATAGACGAGCGGCCACGCGGCGAACATCGCGCCGCCGGCCGTGATAAGCCATACCTGGTTGCCTTCCCACGTCGCGCCTACCGTGTTGACGATGATGCGGCGCTCGTCGTCGGTCTTGCCGAGAAACGGCAGCAGCGCGGTCGCGCCCATGTCGAAGCCGTCGGTGACGGCGAAGCCGATCAGCAGCACGCCGACGAGCAGCCACCAGATCAGCTTGAGAGTTGCGTAGTCCATAGCGATTCCTTGTTCCGTTGCGGGGGCGTGCTCAAACCGCGGCGCGCTCGCCGGCTGAGGCGAGTTCGTGGTGATAGCGGCCGGTATGCAGCGACGACGGGCCGAGGCGCGCGTACTTGAACATCAGCTTGATCTCGATGACGAACAGTGCCGTGTAGAACGCGATGAAACCGGCGAGGCTCAGGTACAGGTCCGTCGACGTCAGGCTGGACGCGGACAGATGCGTCGGCAGGATGCCCGCGATCGTCCACGGCTGGCGGCCGAGCTCCGCGACGACCCAGCCGAATTCCGCGGCGAGCCACGGCAGCGGGATCGCCCACACCGCATAGCGCAGGAACCAGCGGCGGTTGTCATCCAGCAGCTGCCGGCGCGCGCAGAACCAGAACGCTGCGATGAAGGTCGCGAGGAACAGGAAGCCGAGGAACACCATGATCCGGAACGAGAAGAACACGGGCGCGACCGGGGGGATCGTCTTCTTCGCGGCGGCCTTGATCTGCTCCGGCGTCGCATCGACCACGTTCGGCGTGAATTGCTTGAGCATCAGCCCGTAGCCGAGATACTGCTTGTGCTGGTCGAACAGCGCGCGGGTCGCGGCGCTCGTGTCGCCTTCCTTGATCTTCTGCAACGCGCCGTACGCGACCATCCCGCTCTGGATGTGTTCCTCGCTGTGCTTCGCGAGTTCGCGCAGGCCGACCACCGGCTCGTCGATCGAGCGCGTCGCGATCAGGCCGAGCGCGTACGGGATCTTGATCGCGTAGTCGGTGCGCTCTTCCTTCTGGTTCGGGATGCCGATCAGCGTGAACGAGGCCGGCGCGGGCTGGGTTTCCCATTCGGATTCGATTGCGGCGAGCTTCATCTTCTGCACTTCGCCGGTCGTATAGCCGGATTCGTCGCCGAGCACGATCACGCACAACGTGGCCGCGAGGCCGAAGCCCGCCGCGACCGCGAACGAGCGCAGCGCGAAGTCGGTGTCGCGCTTCTTCAGCAAGTACCATGACGAGATGCCGAGCACGAACATCGCCGCCGTCACGTAGCCGGCCGACACGGTGTGCACGAACTTCACCTGGGCGACCGGGTTGAACAGCACGTCGAACAGGCTCGTCAGCTCCATGCGCATCGTCTGGTAGTTGAACTCGGCGCCGACCGGGTTGTTCATCCAGCCGTTCGCGACGAGGATCCACAGCGCGGACAGGTTCGAGCCCAGCGCGACGAGGAACGTGACGATCAGGTGCTTCACCTTCGACAGGCGGTTCCAGCCGAAGAAGAACAGGCCGACGAACGTCGATTCGAGGAAGAACGCCATCAGGCCTTCGACCGCGAGCGGCACGCCGAAGATGTCGCCGACGTAGTGCGAGTAGTACGACCAGTTCGTGCCGAACTGGAATTCGAGCGTGATGCCGGTCGTCACGCCCATCGCGAAATTGATCCCGAACAGCTTGCCCCAGAACTGGGTCATGTCCTTGTAGACCTGCTTGCCGGTCATCACGTACACGGCTTCCATGATGACGAGCAGCCAGGACAGGCCGAGCGTCAGCGGCACGAACAGGAAGTGGTAGAGCGCCGTGATGCCGAACTGCAGACGCGACAGATCGACGACTTCGCTACTTATCATGGTGGTCTCCCTCGGAGGATGCAGGCGCCGGCACCGAGAGCAGCTTCTCGGCGACGACGGCAGGCGGCAGCGACATGTGCTGGGCCTGCGGATGATTGAAGAATGCGTATTTGAGCGACATCAGCAGGATCAGCTTGACGATCAGCACCAGCGTGATGTCGCGCACGAGCGTTGGCCCGCGGGCCCACGCGACGATGCGCGCGCGCCAGCCGACCGTGCCGTCGGCACGCGGGGAACGCGCGGCAGGCTCTTTATTGATCGAGATCAAGGCGATAATCCTGAATCGATTTACGTGGTTTGGGGCGACTTTACGTCGGATTTATGACGGCGGTTAAGCTGTTTTTTTAATCCTTTTAAGCCGACGTGCCAATTTTAAAATGCCGGCTTCCGGCTGCCGAGTGCCGCGCTGCGGCAGACCGTCGCGAACGGCGGGTGAAAACTTGAGGCAGATCAAGGTTATACGGAAGGAGGCGGAATCCGTCCGATACCCGATCAATAAGGTCAGTCAATAAACGACGCGTGACGCGAAATGACAGGCGAAAAAAACCGCTGCCGGGCGGGGCAGCGGTTTTGGGGGAAACGCTCTGAATTGCGCTTATGCGTATTCGGCGAGTGCGGTGCGCATCTTCTTCATTGCGCTCGCTTCGATCTGGCGGATGCGTTCCGCCGATACGCCGAATTCGGCCGCGAGGTCGTGCAGCGTCGAGCCGCCCGAGCCGTCGTCGTCGACGTTCAGCCAGCGCGCCTCGATGATCCGCCGGCTGCGCGCGTCGAGCGCGTCGAGCGCCTGCGCGATGCCGTCCGTCTGCAGCATGTCGCGCTGACGCGCGGCCAGCACGGCGGTCGGCTCGTTGTGCGAATCGGCCAGGTAGGCGATCGGCGCGTACGCCTCTTCGCCGTCCTCGACTTGGCCCTCCAGCGCGATGTCACCGCCCGACAGGCGCGTTTCCATCTCGCTGACTTCCTCGCGCTTGACGTTGAGCTCCTGCGCGAGGCCGTCGATTTCCTCGGGCGTCATCGCCTGCATGCTCTTCTTGTGGCTGCGCAGGTTGAAGAACAGCTTGCGCTGCGCCTTCGTCGTCGCGACCTTCACCATCCGCCAGTTGCGCAGGATGTATTCGTGAATCTCGGCCTTGATCCAGTGAATCGCGTACGACACCAGGCGTACGTTTTGCTCCGGATCGAAGCGCTTTACCGCCTTCATCAGGCCGATGTTGCCTTCCTGGATCAGGTCGCCATGCGGCAGCCCGTAACCGAGATAGTTGCGCGCGATCGACACGACGAGCCGCAGGTGCGACAGCACGAGGTGGCGCGCCGCGTCCAGGTTGTTGTGTTCGCGGAATTCGGTCGCGTACTGGCGTTCCTCTTCGGCGGTCAGCAGGGGGATCCGGTTGACGGCCTGGATGTACGCGTCGATGTTGCCAAGCTGGCCCGGCAACATCGCGTGGGTTGCGAGCGCCAGCGAGCCTGCCGATTCGGCCTTGGCCGGCGTCGGGCTCAGGGTGTTCGGAAGGGTCAGGGCGTGGCTCACTAAAAACTCCTTTGGAATCAGGGACAAACCCGTAGTCTCGGATGAGATTCCGGGGCCCATCTTAGCACTCCGGCAATCCGAGTGCTAATTCCTTAGAGGGCACGGGGGCATCCAAGTTCCCGTTTTTCTATCGACTTGCTGGAGTCGATAGTCTAATTTGCGACCTGTGCGGTGTCGCCGAGTTCCGTAAGTCGTTGTTTCAGATAGTAATCAGTAGACGTTTTCGATTTTTGTAGTTTTGGAAGCAAACAATTTCGCTTCCTGATGCCGATCCGAAAAGTCCTTTACCATACCATTCAGTTCGCTCGGGCCCAGCCGCTGCGGCGAGGCTCCATTCAACCCACAAAGTTGGAGTGTCAGATGAACAATAAGAAGAACCGCCGGCCTCGTACCCGGCTTGCGGTGCATGCGCTGGTGGCGGCGTCGCTGCTCGGCGGATCGGGCGCCGCGTTTGCGGATCGGTGGGGCATCCAGGCGGGAGGCGGGTTTTCCGATCGCCACGGGATCGACAAGGCCGATCTCGGTGTGGTGTGGGATCCGGGCTGGAACTGGTGGGAAATCGGCGGCTGGCACTTCGCATTCGTGATGGAAGGCCATGTCGGCTACTGGCACACCGGCGGCAACGTGCACGCCAATATCGGCGAATTCGGCGCGACGCCGATGTTCCGTTTCATCAAGAGCGCGGGCCAGGTGCGCCCGTTCGTCGAAGCCGGCGCCGGGATCCGGTTCCTCACGCATCCGACCATCTCGAACAACCTGTCGCTGTCGACGTCGTTCCAGTTCGCGGACGTCGTCGGTGTCGGCGCGCAGTTCGGCGAACGGCAACAGTATCAGCTCGGCTACCGTTTTCAACATGTGTCTAACGCGGGTATCAAAGAGCCGAATCCTGGTATAAATTTCCACCAGTTCTACGTGCAGTACAACTTCTGATCCGCACGCCGGCGCACGGCGGGCGCGTTGCCGAGGAGTCAGGCGATGGCGAAGGTGGTCGATGCGATTCGCGCACTCGAGCGCGATCGGTTCCGGGCGATGGTCGACGGGGACGGCGAGGCGCTCGACGCGCAATTGTCCGACAAGGTTTTCTTCGTGCACACCAACGGCAAACGCGAAACCAAGCAGCAGTTCATCGACGCCATCGTCGCCGGCCGCCGCCGCTATCGCCAGATCGAGATCCAGTCGCAGGACTTGTTGCCCGTCGGCGATGCAACCTGCGTGGTCACCGGGCGCGCATTGATCGAGATGGAAACGAACAACGGCGGCCTCGTGTTCCCGATCGCCTATACGGCCGTGCATACCCACGAACACGGCGAATGGCGGCTGCTCGCGTGGCAGGCGACGCGGTGCGCGACCGAGACGTGAGCGCGCGTGGCGCTCGTTTTCACGTCCCAATCGAAGCGGCCTTCTGGGCCGCTTCTTGTTGGCCCGTGCACCGCGGATCGCGCGGTGCACGGGCGGTCACACACCGCTCGCTGACATTCCGACCATGAAATGCAACTCGCCGGTCAGGCCGCCGCACGGCGGTCGGCGCAGTGCCAGGCCGAGCGGTTGATCGCGCTGACGACCGCATCGAGCGCTGCACTCGCCGGATCGTCGTGTACGCCCACGCCGTGGCGCAGCGGCGCATCGCCGATCCGGCAGCCGACCGACACCGCGATCCGGCCATCCGCCGTGCGCACGTGCTCGCACGATGCGACGTCGACCGTCGTGCCGGCTGCCGCCGCGAACGCCGCGGCCGCGCGCTGCACCGCGTCTTCGGGTGCGGTACCGGCCGGCGCCGCGCCCGCGATGTCGCGGTTCTGCCAGCGCGCGCCGTTGCCATGGCGTGACGCCGGCCCGTCGGCCTCGAAGAATTCGCGGGCGAACAGTGCGCAGATCGCATCGCCGGTCACTTCCTCGCCGGATGCGTCGGCGAGCGTCTGCACCGCATGGCTGAACTCGATCTGAACGCGGCGCGTCGGCGTGAAGCCCATCCCGCGCTCGAGCAGGAACGTCGCGCCGCCCTTGCCGGACTGGCTGTTGACGCGGATCACCGCATCGTAGCTGCGGCCGAGGTCGGCCGGGTCGATCGGCAGGTACGGCACTTCCCACACCGCATCGGGACGCTGCTGCGCGAAGCCCTTACGGATCGCGTCCTGGTGCGAGCCCGAGAATGCGGTGAACACGAGGTCGCCCGCGTACGGATGACGCGGATGCACCGGAATCTGGTTGCAGCGCTCGACAACGCGGCGCACCGCGTCGATGTCGGAGAAGTCGAGGCCCGGGTCGATGCCCTGCGTGTAGAGGTTCAGCGCGAGGGTCACGAGATCGACGTTGCCGGTGCGCTCACCGTTGCCGAACAGGCAGCCCTCGATCCGGTCGGCGCCCGCGAGCAGTGCGAGTTCGGCGGCCGCGACCGCGGTGCCGCGGTCGTTGTGCGGATGCACCGACAGCACGATGCTGTCGCGATACGCGAGGTTGCGGTCCATCCACTCGATCTGGTCGGCGAACACGTTCGGGCTCGCGGCTTCGACGGTCGCCGGCAGGTTGACGATCATCTTGCGCTCGCGTGTCGGCCGCCACATTTGCGCGACCGCGTCGCACACCTCGCGCGCGAACGTGAGTTCGGTCATGCTGAACGTTTCCGGCGAGTACTGGTAGGTCCAGTGCGTGTCCGGGCGAGCCGCCGCGTGCTCCTTGATCATGCGCGTGCCGTTCACCGCGAGCGCCTTGACGTCGTCCTTCGACATCCCGAACACGATGCGCCGGAACGACGGGCAGATCGCGTTGTACAGATGCACGATCGCGCGCGGCACGCCCTCGAGCGCGTCGAACGTGCGGGCGATCAGGTCTTCGCGCGACTGCACGAGCACTTCGATCGTCACGTCGTCGGGAATCCGCTTCTCGTCGATCAGCTTGCGGACGAAATCGAAGTCGGTTTGCGACGCCGACGGAAAACCGACTTCGATCTCCTTGAAACCGATCGCGACCAGCATGTCGAAGAATTCGAGCTTCTGCTCGATGCTCATCGGCTCGATCAGCGACTGGTTGCCATCGCGCAGGTCGGTGCTCATCCAGACCGGCGCGCGCTCGATGGTGCGGGTGGGCCAGCGGCGGCCGTTGATGCGGACGGGCTCGAACGGACGGTATTTGTCTTGCGGGTTGCGCTTCATCTTCTGGACCTCGGGTCTCAAGTCGCGAGCGAAGACGGGCGGCAAGGGCGACGGGTGGCGCTGCCTCGCACCGTGGCGCGGGAAACGCGCTGCGGGTGCGGATGATCTTCGCGAATCGGCCGCCGGATAGACGGACGAATGCTGACGACTTCGGGTTGTAAAAACTGCGAGAAGGGTGCTGCGAGGAACTGCTGGAGGGACCGTGCGGACAGCACACGGCGCTAAGACAGCCTTAGGCTAGTCGTAGCGATAGCGACCGCGCTAGGCGGCCGGAGGTAATTCGGAGGGTGTTCGGAAAGGAACGCATGGCGTCAACTCTATGCCAGGATGCGTGCGCGTGTCAAATGGTCAGTCGGAAGGCCGGCGCGACAGAGGCGCGGCGCGCGCGGCGGGTCACGCCGCAATCCGGACGATTCGCACGATCGTCTCGACCTGCCGCGCGAGCGTGTCCGGCACCGGAATTTCACCGCGCAGCACGGCGTCCGTCCACGCGGCCGTGGTTGCCGCGTCGCGCGACTCCGGCAGCGCGACGGGCGGCGCGTCGCTCGACGAGCGCTCGGCCTCGATCAGCGTATCGCACACGCCGTCGTGCAGCCAGTCGACCTGCACCTGACGCCGCGTATCGGCCACCGCCTCGCCTTCGGTGCCGCGCGCAAGCAGTGCGCCGCCGAGCGCGGCGTCCGGATGGTCGCGGAAGAGTGCCGCGAGGCTGTCGCGATAGGGCGGATGCGTGTAGTTGACGAGCCGCAGCCCGGCCGGCGCGAACGGCTGCAGAATCTTCACGAGCGTGTGGGTGGAATTGCGCACGCCGAGCACGCTGCGCAGTGCGAGCAGGCGCGCGATGCGCGGCGCGAGCGCGTCGATCGGCGCGAACGCGACGCGGCGTTCGGCAAGCGTGTCCTCGATCGCGTCGTGCGACGTCGACGGCGCGATCGACAGCGCGGCGAAAATTTCCGCGCTCGTCACGCGGCCCGGATCGCGTTCGACGCCGTGCACGAGCACCGGCACGCCTTCGCGCGCGAGCAGCAGCGCAAGCAGCGGCACCAGGTTCGGCTGCTTGCGCGCGCCGTTGTAGCTCGGAATCGATACCGGCCGGAACGCTGCGTCCTGCACGTGCACGGGTTCGAACGACGCCTGCGCGGCGGCCAGCATCGCGGCCAGTTCGTCGGCCGTTTCGCCCTTCAGGCGATACGCGATCAGGATCGCGCCGAGTTCGACGTCCGACACGCGCGCATCGAGCATCGCGCGATAGAGTTCGAACGTGTCTTCGGCGGATAGCGCGCGTGCGCCGTGCGGGCCGCGGCCGATTTCCTTGATGAAGCGGGCGCAAGGGAACGGCGAAGCTGCGAAATCGTGGGAAGCGGTCATCGGAGCGTGGGGCGGCGGCCGGCATCGGGCCGCACGGTGAGCGATCGGGAATGCCCCGAGTATCGCACGGGCGCGCCGCGGCCACGCGCGCCCCGCTCGTGTGCCGACGCGGCGCGCCGCGCTAAACTCGGGTTCCCGGCGGTGCGGCGCGCGCATGGCGGCTCTCCGTCCCCCGCCCGCCGGCCGAATATCACTACGAGAGACACCCGATGAAGCTCTACAGCTATTTCCGCAGTTCCGCGTCTTACCGCGTGCGGATCGCCCTGAATCTGAAGCAGCTGCCGTTCGACACGGTCCCGGTCCACATGCTGCGCGACGGCGGTGAGCAACTGAAGGACGCGTACCGCGCACTGAATCCCGACGCGGTCGTGCCGACGCTCGTCGACGGCGACGCGACGCTTCAGCAATCGCTCGCGATCATCGAATATCTCGAGGAAACGCACCCGGAGCCGGCGCTGCTGCCGAAGGACCCTGTCGATCGCGCGTACGTGCGCGCGATCGCGCTGCAGGTCGCATGCGAGATCCATCCGTTGAACAACCTGCGCGTGCTGAAGTACCTGAAGCACACGCTGCAGGTTCCGGAGGACGCGAAGAACGCGTGGTACCGGCACTGGATCGAGGCAGGCTTCGCGTCGCTGGAGACCCGCCTCGCGAACGATCCGCGCACCGGCAAGCTGTGCTTCGGCGACTCGCCGACGCTTGCCGATATCTGCATCGTGCCGCAGGTGTTCAATGCGAACCGCTTCTCGATCGACACGACGCGCTTCCCGACGATTCAGCGGATCGCCGATCATGCGTCGACGCTCGATGCATTCAAGGCCGCCGCGCCGGGTGTGCAACCCGACGCCGAGTGACGTTGCGGCCGCCGGCCGCACGGTGTGCGGCCGCGCATGAAAAAGGGCGCCCGCAGGCGCCCGTGACGATGCGGCAGGCGGCGTTCAGCCGAGCAGCGCGTCCGCGAATTCCACGGCGCTGAACGGCTGCAGGTCCTCGACCTTCTCGCCGACGCCGATGAAGTACACCGGCACCGGGCGCTGCCGCGCGATCGCGGCGAGGATTCCGCCCTTCGCAGTGCCGTCGAGCTTCGTGACGATCAGCCCGGTGAGCCCGAGCGCGTCGTCGAATGCCTTCACTTGCGTAAGCGCGTTCTGTCCCGTGTTCGCGTCGATCACGAGCAGCACCTCGTGCGGCGCGCCGTCGTGCGCCTTCGAGATCACGCGCTTCACTTTCTTCAGCTCTTCCATCAGGTGCAGCTGCGTCGGCAGGCGGCCGGCCGTGTCGGCCATCATCACGTCAATCTTGCGCGCGCGCGCGGCGCTCACCGCATCGAAGATCACCGCGGCCGGGTCGCCGCTTTCCTGCTGGACTACCGTCACGTTGTTGCGCTCGCCCCAGACCGCCAGTTGCTCGCGCGCGGCTGCCCGGAACGTGTCGCCCGCGGCCAGCAGCACCGATTGGTCGAAGCTCTGCAGGTGCTTCGCGAGCTTGCCGATGCTGGTGGTCTTGCCCGCGCCGTTCACGCCCGTGATCATCATCACGAGCGGCTGCGCGCGGCCGAGCATCAGCGACTTCTCGAGCGGTTTCAGCAGTTCGACGAGCAGGTCGTGCAGCGCCCCCTTCACTTGCTGCGGATCGGTCAGCCGGCCCGCGCGCACCTTCTCGCGCAACGCGCCGAGCAGATACTCGGTCGCGTCGACGCCGGCATCGGACATCAGCAGCGCCGCCTCGAGTTCTTCATACAGATCCTCGTCGATCTTCGTGTTGACGAACACGCCGGTGATGCTCGAGCCCGTCTTTGCGAGCCCCGACTTCAGGCGCTCGAGCCACGATTTCTTCGCCGATGCGTCCTGCGTCGGCGGCGGCACGATCTCGACCGTCTCGACGACGTCGTCGCTGCCGTCGTTGGCCGGCGTGACCGTCATCACGACGGCCGGCGCGGCCGGTTGCGGTTGCGCGGGCGTTTGCGGTGCGTCGGCCGCCGGGCGGGGCTCGGCAACGGGCGCGTCGGCCGGCGCGGCCGATTGCTGCGCATTGGCCGATTGCGATTCCGCGGAGTCGGACTCCTGCGTTTTCTTGAATCGTTTGAAGAAGCTGAACATGGTCTGACGTCGGGAAGAGGGCGGGGCGCCGCGAGGGCGGAGCGCCGGAGTGGCCGTCGCGTGTGCGCACGACGGCCGAAACCGTGCATTTTATCAGTGCGGCGCGGCACTCGCGTCAGCCGGCGCCGCCGCTGTGGTAACGTGCGCGTGTTTGGCGGTGCGCCCCCGTGCGCACCCGGTCCCTCCGTCGTCGATACTCCGTATGTCCCGTTCCTCTTCCGGCCGCCCGGCGGCCTCCGCCAGCCGCGGCAAGCCGCACACGATCCGCATCATCGGCGGTGACTGGAAACGCACGCCGCTCGCCGTGCTCGATCTCGACGGCCTGCGTCCGACACCCGATCGTGTGCGCGAGACGTTGTTCAACTGGCTCGGCCAGGAACTCGACGGGCAGCGCTGCCTCGACCTGTTCGCCGGCACCGGCGCGCTCGGCTTCGAGGCCGCGTCGCGCGGCGCGGCGAGCGTCGTGATGGTCGAACGCCACCCGCGCGCCGCGCAGCAGTTGCGCGCGATCAAGGACAAGCTCGGCGCGCGTTCGGTCGAAGTCGCGGAAGCCGACGCGCTGCGGCTCGCGGCCGGGCTGACGCCAGGCGTGTTCGACGTCGTGTTCCTCGATCCGCCGTTCGGCGAGCCGGCCGTGCTCGAGCGCGCGCTCGCGCTCGCGGCGCCGCTCGTCGCGCCCGATGGCGCGCTGTACGTCGAAACGGGCGCCGAGCTGGAACCGGGCGCTCACGACGCGCTGGCCGGCTGGCAGGTGGTGAAGCACGGCAAGGCCGGTGCGGTTCACTATCATTTGCTGCGGCGCGAAAATGATGAATAATGCGCGTTCCATACGAGGCGGCGCGCCGCAACGGCGACGCACGCCCATCTCGGCAGCGGCGTGCGCGTCGCACGGCTGCCACCCCGATTGCGTGATGACAGGAGGAGCGACATGGTAGTCGCCGTGTATCCCGGTACGTTCGATCCGCTGACCCGCGGGCACGAAGACCTCGTGCGGCGTGCGTCGAGCATTTTTGATACGCTGGTGGTCGGTGTCGCCGACAGCCGTGCGAAGAAGCCGTTCTTCTCGCTCGAAGAACGTCTGAAGATTGCGAACGAGGTGCTCGGCCATTATCCGAACGTGAAGGTGATGGGCTTCAAGGGTCTGCTGAAGGACTTCGTCCGCACCAATAACGCGCGTGTGATCGTGCGCGGCCTGCGCGCCGTGTCCGATTTCGAATATGAGTTCCAGATGGCGGGGATGAACCGCTACCTGCTGCCCGACGTCGAGACGATGTTCATGACGCCGTCCGATCAGTACCAGTTCATCTCGGGGACGATCGTGCGCGAGATCGCGCAGCTGGGCGGCGATGTCAGCAAGTTCGTGTTCCCGTCCGTCGAGAAGTGGCTGACCGAGAAAGTCGCTGCGATGGGAGGCCCGGCCGCGTAACGCGGCGCCGGCCGGTTTCGATCCGAAGCCGGCCGCTGGCCTTAAGAAGTGAGATCAGTATGGCTTTGATGATTACCGACGAGTGCATCAATTGCGACGTATGCGAGCCCGAGTGCCCGAACGGCGCGATTTCGATGGGCCCTGATATCTACGTGATCGACCCGAAGAAATGCACCGAGTGCGTCGGTCATTTCGACGAACCGCAGTGCCAGCAGGTGTGCCCGGTCGAATGCATTCCGCGCGATCCGCAGCATGACGAATCGCACGCGCAGTTGATGGAGAAGTATCACGCGTTGATCGCCGCGAAGGGCGACGACGCGCAGTGACCGTGCGGTGACGCCGCAGGTGTCACCACGTCATGGTTTCCTCGGCCGGCGCCGTTCGGCGCCGGTTTCGCTACAGCTGTGACTACAGCCGTAGCTGCCTCTTCCGCTATCGTTTCAGCCGAGCACGTCGCGCAATGCCGCGACGAGCGCGTCGCATTCGGCGTCGGTGCCGACGGTGATGCGCAAGTGCTGGTCGATGCGCGGCGCGCGGAAGTGCCGCACGAAAATTTCCCGCTCCTTCAGCTTCGCCGCGATCGCCGCGGCATCGTGCGCGGGGTGGCGCGCGAACACGAAATTCGCAGCCGACGGCACGACGTCGAAACCCAGCGTTTGCAGCGCATGCGTGAGCCGCGCACGGCTGTCGATCACGCGGCGGCAGGTCGCGCCGAAGTAGTCGGTGTCTTCGTACGCCGCCTGTGCGGCCGCCTGTGCGAGCCGGTCGAGCGGATAGGAATTGAAGCTGTCCTTCACACGATTGAGCGCGTCGATCAATGCCGCATCGCCGAACGCGAAACCGACGCGCATCCCGGCGAGCGAGCGCGCCTTCGACGTCGTGTGTACGACGAGCAGGTTCGGATGGCGGTCGATCAGCGCGATCGCCGATTCGGCGCCGAAATCGACGTACGCTTCGTCGATCAGCACGACCGACGACGGGTTCGCGGCCGCGATGCGCTCGATGTCCGCGAGCGGCAGCGCGCGGCCGGTCGGCGCATTCGGGTTCGGGAACAGTACGCAGCCGGCGTCGTCGAGATAGTCTTCGACCCGGATCGAGAAATCGTTCGCGAGCGGCACGATCGTCGTCTCGACGCCGTACAGGCGCGCGTAGGTCGGATAGAAGCTGTACGAGATGTCGGGAAAGCGTAGCGGCCGGTCATGCTTGAGCAGCGCCTGGAACGCGTGCGCAAGCACCTCGTCGGAACCGTTGCCGACGAAAACCTGCTCGGGCTTGATCCGATGATGGGCCGCAACCGTCTCGCGCAGTGCGCGCGCGAGCGGGTCGGGATAGCGGCGCAGCGAGTCGCCGGTATTGCCGAGTTCGCGTGCGATCGCCGCGACGACGCGCGGCGAAGGCGGATAGGGATTCTCGTTGGTGTTCAGCTTGACGGGGTGCGCGAGCGCGGGCTGTTCGCCCGGCACGTAAGGCACGAGTTGCTGAACGACGTCGCTCCAGTAACGGCTCACCGCTTGGCTCCTGACGGGCAAAAAACGACCAGATTACCGCATGTCGGCGTTGCAGTGCGCAGTTGCGCGGCACGGCGAGGCCGCGCGTGACGGCCGGGCGGTCCGCTGCCGCATGCCGTTGCGGGCGGATCAGTTGCGATGCAACTGCATCGTCGCGCGGTCGAGCTCACCCTTGACGACCATCGGCATCACCGCGAGCGCGCGTTCGATCGACGCGTCGATCACCTCCTGCTCCTCGCGGCGCGGCGGCTTCAGCACGAAATTCGCGACGTCCGGTTTCGCGCCGGCGCGTGCGCCTTCCGGGATCAGGTCGCGCGGATGACCGATGCCGATGCGCAGCCGCCAGTACTGCTGCGACGACAGGTGTGCCGAGATGTCCTTCAGACCGTTGTGCCCGCCGCTGCCGCCGCCGAGCTTGAGCTTCACGGTGCCGGGCGGCAGATCCAGTTCGTCATGCGCGACGAGAATCTGGTCGGGCAGGATCTTGAAGAAACTCGCTAGCGCGACCACGGATTGGCCCGAGCGGTTCATGTACGTCTGCGGTTCGAGCAGATGGACTTCCTCGCCGTGCAGCCGGGCTTTCGCGTAGAAGCCGTGGAAGCGGCGCTCGTCGCGCAGCGTCGCGCCGGCTTCGCGGGCAAGCTGGTCGATCAGCCAGAAGCCGGCGTTGTGGCGCGTCGCGGTGTATTCCGCCCCGGGATTGCCGAGGCCGACGATCAGTTTGATCATGACGTTTCGTAGGCGGCAGCGGCCGCCTGGGCGCAGAAAAAGAAAAACCCGCCGGGCAAGCCGCGGCGGGTTGCGTCGACCGTTTTCGTGAAACGGATCGAATGGCGTGTAGGCAGCCGCTTACGCAGCCGGCGTTTCGCCTTCGCCTGCTGCGTCCGACACGGCGCCAGCCGGGACCGTCGCCGATGCGACGACCGGGTTTTCCGCGTCGACGTGCGCGACCAGCGTCACGCCCTTCGGCAGTGCGATGTCCTTCGCGTGCACCGACTGACCTGCTTCGATCTTCGACAGATCGACTTCGAGGAATTCCGGCAGAGCCGACGGCAGGCACTCGACTTCGATTTCCGTCGCGACGTGCGAGACGATTGCGCTCGACAGCTTCACTGCCGGGCTGACTTCGGCGTTCAGGAAGTGCAGCGGCACCTTCGTGTGCAGCTTCTTCTTCGCGTCGACGCGCTGGAAGTCAACGTGCAGCACGAGTTGCTTGAACGGATGGTATTGCACGTCGCGCAGCAGAACCTGTTGCGACTGGCCAGCGATTTCCAGGTCGAGGATCGACGAGTGGAAGGCTTCCTTCTTCAGTGCGTGCCACAGCGCGTTGTGATCCAGTTCGATCTTTTGCGGGGCTGCTTCGCCACCGTAGACGATACCCGTGGTCTTACCGGCGTTGCGCAGGCGGCGGCTCGCACCCGTACCTTGCTGTTGGCGCTCGAAAGCGACGACTTTCATGTGATTCTCCAATTGCTGCCCGCGACCAGGCAGTAAAACGGGGCCGGCGAAATGGCGGCCCCCGATGAAACGAACGGGGTTTCGTCTATCCCGTCCGATTGTGCAAAAAGCGAAGCGTTGCCGCTTCGCTTTCCGCGCATGCTAAATCGTATCGTTCCGCGATCAGGATTCCGCGAACAGCGACATCACCGAGTCGCCGCGGCGGATCCGCGAGAACGTTTCTGCCAGCAGGCTCGCGCTCGTCAGCGAGCGGATCTTCGAGCAGGCCAGCGATTCGGCCGACAGCGGGATCGTATCGGTGACGACCAGCTCGTCGAGTGCCGACGCGGCGATACGCTCGGCGGCGCCACCCGACAGAACCGGGTGCGTCGCGTACGCGAACACCTGTTTCGCGCCACGATCCTTCAGCACTTGCGCGGCCTTGCAGAGCGTGCCGGCCGTATCGACCATGTCGTCCATGATCACGCAGGTGCGGCCTTCAACTTCACCGATGATGTTCATCACTTCGGCGACGTTCGCCTTCGGGCGACGCTTGTCGATGATCGCGAGATCGCAGTTCAGCTGCTTCGCGAGTGCCCGGGCGCGAACCACGCCACCGACGTCCGGCGACACGACGAGCAGATCCGAATAGTTCTGCTTGCGCAGGTCGCCCAGCAGGATCGGCGTTGCGTAGATGTTGTCGACGGGGATGTCGAAGAAGCCTTGAATCTGGTCGGCGTGCAGATCCATCGTGATGATCCGCTCGACGCCGGCGATTTCCAGCATGTTCGCGATGACCTTCGCCGAGATCGCAACACGCGCGGAGCGCGGGCGACGGTCTTGACGGGCATAGCCGAAGTAGGGGATGGCGGCGGTGATCCGGCCGGCGGACGCACGCTTGAGCGCGTCGACCATGATCATCAGTTCCATCAGGTTGTCGTTCGTCGGCGCGCACGTGGATTGCAGGACGAAGACGTCCTTGCCGCGCACGTTTTCCTGGATCTCGACCTGGATCTCGCCGTCGGAGAAACGGCTGACCATTGCTTTGCCGAGGGGGATACCAAGGATATTGACGACTTCCTGGGCCAGCGCGGGATTCGCGTTGCCAGTAAAGACCATCAGGCCATCATGGCTGTGGCTGCTCATCGTGCACCTGCTTCAGGCTTAGGCGGGAAATGCGGGAAAATTTTTGGCAGGGGAGGAAGGACTCGAACCCTCGCATGCCGGAATCAAAATCCGGTGCCTTGACCAACTTGGCGACTCCCCTACACTTAACTGATAACTTCACCGGACACGTAGGCCATCCGGCAAAGCAAAACTTCATGACACGAAAGCGAAGAGCGGATGCTCGTTCAGGCTTTCGGCAACTGCACCGTTCCAACCGGTGGGCAGCTTGGCTTTCGCCGCTTCTGCCTCGTGCTTGCTGGGAAATGCTGCAAACACGCTAGCTCCGGAGCCGGTCATCCTCGCGGGGGTCACATTATACAACCATTTGACCACCTGCGCAACTTCCGCGTACTTACTTGTCACAACTTGCTGCATATCGTTCCGGCCGAAGCTGTCTGGCCATCCCGCATCGCTGTTTTGCCGTGCAAGAAAGTCAGCAATTGTGACTGGCTTTGTGTCCCTTGTCAACAACTCATCTGAAAAAATTTCAGCGGTTGGGACATGAACTCGCGGCGTCACAACCAGGAACCAGCGAGTCGGCAATTCTACCTCAGCTAATTCCTCTCCGATACCCTCTGCGAACGCATTTTTTCCAAAAACAAAAAACGGAACGTCGGCGCCGAGTTTTACCGCGAGCGATTGCAATTCCGCGCGCGGCAAGTCGAGTTGCCACAGACGGTTCAGCGCGAGCAGCGTCGTGGCCGCGTCGGAGCTCCCGCCCCCAAGGCCCGCGCCCATCGGCAGGCGCTTGTCGATTTCGATGTCTACGCCGGCCGCAGCGCCCGTATGCGCTTTCAGCAGATTGGCCGCGCGCACGACGAGATCGCTTTGTTCGGGTACGCCGGGCACGTCGGTGACGCGTGCGACGCGGCCGTCGTCGCGCAGCGTGAAGTGCAGCGTGTCGCCCCAGTTCAGCAGCTGGAACACGCTTTGCAGATCGTGATAGCCATTCGGCCGGCGGCCGGTGATGTGCAGGAACAGGTTGAGTTTCGCGGGCGCGAGGCAGTTGCGCAGCGAGCGGGTCGAATCGGTCATGCGTAGGTCGGAGCTAGGTTCGCGTGCTTACTGGTCGAGCACGAGCTTGATGTCGAGCGGCGGCGTTGCGCGCACGAGGTTCACACGTTTGACACCGGTGGCCGGTGCGTCCGCGTAGGCGAGGTAGTCGATCGTCCAGCCGTCCTGGCGGATCTGCTTCACGCGCGTCGCGTCGGCGGGGTCGCGTACCGTCTGCGCGGGCGTCGCCGGGGCCGCCGTCGGCAGCAGCCAGTAGCGCAGGCCGGCCAGCGGCAGCGAGAAGCCGAGCGTGTTCTGCATCAGTTCGCCGACGTCCGTCGCGTATTGCGGTTGGCGGTTCGGCAATTCGAGCGACGCGGCCTGCGGCGTCGATTTGACGACCGCAAGCGTCTGCCCGAGCGGGCTGCGCAGTTCGAGTGACACGTCGTCCCCCTGTTCCTGCCAGTCGAAGTTGCCGTACACGTTCTGTTGCCGGCCAAAGCGGTCGTTGTACTGCACCGCGAAGCGGCCGTGATAGGCGTGCGTCGCGGCCGTCTGCAGCACGGCGCCCGGCGCATTCGCCGACGGCGGCGTGCTCGCGCAGCCGGCGAGCGCGAGCGCAGCGCCGGCCGCCGCCAGCGCGCGCCGCGCACGGGAAGACAGGAGAGGCATCGGGAGCATCCGCATCAAAGGCCGTTGATCTGCAAGCGCTTCAGCGTCTGCACGAGCGTTTCGTTGTCGGGCTCGAGCTTCTGCGCGGCACGCCACGCGGTGCGCGCGTCGTCCTGCGCGCCGCTCTTCCACAGCACCTCGCCCAGGTGCGCGCCGATCTCGGCATTCGGCTGCAATTCGTACGCACGCCGCAGCACCTTCGCCGCGCCCGCCGAATCGCCCATCCGGTACTTCACCCAGCCGAGGCTGTCCATGATGTACGCGTCGTTGGGCGCGAGCGACAGCGCCTTGTCGATCAGCTTGCTGGCCTCGGGCAGGCGCTGGTTGCGATCGGCGAGCGAATAGCCGAGCGCGTTGTATGCCTGCGGGTTGTCCGGCTGCGTGCGGATCAGCTCGCGCAGCTGCTTTTCCATCGTCGCGTAGTGGCCCGTCTTTTCCGCCGCCATCGCGTAGTCGTAGCGCAGGTCCGGATCGTCCGGGAAGTCCTCGACCGCGCGACCGAGCCGCGCCTCGGCTTCCGAATAGCGTTTCGCGCTGAACAGGATCGACGCATCGGTGCGCGCGACGACGGCCGCGTCGCGCGGATCGCTGATCGGCAGATCGTCGAGCACCTTGCGCGCCTCGTCTGTCTTGCCCTGCTTCTGCAGCAGCTGCGCACGCGTGATCTGCGCCGGCAGGTAGTGCTGGCTCGTCTGGTCGACCTTGTCGAGCCACTGCGACGCCTGCGCGTCGTTGCCCTGTTCGATCGCGATCTGCGCAAGGTAGATGTAGCCCTGGCCGACGTCGAGGTTCGGCTGCTTGCCGCCGAGCTGCACGTACTGCTTCAGGTACGCGCTCGCGTCGTCGAGCTTTTTCTGCTGGATCTTGATCAGCGCGAGCGCCATCAGCGGCGTCGGATCTTTCGCATCGAGCTTGCGCATCGTCTCGAACTGCTTCTGCGCGTCGTCGAGGCGATCGTCGGCGAGATAGAGCTGCGACAGCGCGAGCCGTGCGTCGCGCGACTTCGGATTCTGCTGAACATATTTCTCGAATGACACGATGCCGGCAGCGCGCTCCGCAGGCCCCATCTGCGACAGCATCAGTGCTGCCGGCAGGTAGTCGGGGCGAATCTGCAGCGCCTGTTTCAGCGACTGTGCGGCGCCTTCCTTGTCGTCGACCGCCAGTTGCTGCCGCGCGATCGCGAGGTGCGCCTCCGGGCGGTTCATGTCGTTCTTCAGCATGTCCTTCAGCACCGCGAGGCCGCCGACGCGGTCGGAGCCGCGCACCAGCAGCGCCTGCAGCGCGAGGATCGCGGGGCCGCGCGTTTCGCCCGTCGCGCGGGCCAGCTCGCGCGCGAGCATCGGCTGCGCATCGGCCGGCTTGCCGGCGAGCACGAGCAGCGCGGCGTCGACTTGCGATGCGCGGTTCGAATCGGGTGCGTACTGGCGCCACAGATTGGCTGCGGACAGCGCATCGGCCGGGCTTTGCGCGCCGAGCGCGATCTCGGTCGCACGCTGCGCCATGCGCGGGTCGCGCGTGTCGCGGGCAAGCGCGAGATAGGTCTGGTACGCGGGTGCCGGCTGGTTGCGCTGGAGCGCGACCTCCGCGGCGAGCACCTGATAGACGATCTGGCTCGTCAGCGGGACGCCCGGGAGATCCTTTTTCTCGTCCGACATGACGTGTTCGAACGCGCCCTGCGGCTCCGTGTCGTCCGATGCCGGACCTTGCGCGTGAGCCGGGAGGGCGGTGAGGGTCCAGGCGGCGAACAGCGCTGCGCCGAGCGCACGGCGGACCGGGAAGGCACGCGCGCCGCACGCAGCGGCGGGGCGCTTCAGAAGCATCTTCGAGGGCAGGGTCATGGAAATCCGTTCGGTGTTTCAACCGATTGTAACGCGCTCGCTACAATACACGCACGATCGTGGTAGGGTCCGTTTACATATGGAACGCACATGCGAATGCCCGAAATCGCCTGCATGGCAAGAAGCGACGAGCGTCGTTTGGCGAACCGAACAAGCGCCGAGCGACGCCGCGATGCGGGCGATTTCGGGCATTCCCCCGACATAAACTTCTCGATTCGGGGTTGCCGCGGGAACGACCGCTCGCCGCGTGGCGCTCCGTGCGAGTACGTCAGTATTCGCGGCGTCGCGCGTCTCGCGAGCGGCCGTTCGCGGCAACGCATGCGCGTTCCGTACGTAAACAGATCCTCGTCTCAGACCCGCAAAACATGCCAGAGTTGCCAGAAGTCGAAGTCACGCGCAGGGGCATCGCGCCCTTTGTCGCGGGCCGCCGCGTCGAGCGTGTCGACGTCCGCACCGCAATGCTGCGCTGGCCGGTGCCGGCCGGACTCGCCGAGCAATTGCGCGCACGCGAGGTGCTCGCCGTCGAGCGTCGCGGCAAGTACCTGCTGTTCGAGGTCGACGCCGGCTGGTTCATCGTCCATCTCGGGATGACGGGCACGCTGCGCGTGCTGCCCGCGGCCGGCGTGCCGGTTGCCGCGAAACACGATCACATCGACTGGATCTTCGACGAATTCGTGCTGCGGTTCCGCGATCCGCGCCGTTTCGGCGCGGTGCTGTGGCACCCGCGCGAAGCGGGCGACGTGCACGCGCATCCGCTGCTCGCAAGCCTCGGCGTCGAGCCGTTCTCGTCCGCGTTCACCGGTGCGCTCCTGCATGCACGCACGCGCGGCCGCACGGTATCGGTCAAGCAGGCGCTCCTCGCCGGCGACATGGTCGTCGGCGTCGGCAATATCTATGCATCGGAGAGCCTGTTTCGCGCCGGCATCCGGCCGACGACCGCCGCCGGCAAGGTTTCGCTGCCGCGCTACGAGCGGCTCGCCGACGCAGTGCGCGCGACGCTCGCCGATGCGATCGAGCGCGGCGGCAGCACGTTGCGCGATTTCGTCGGCAGCAACGGCGAAAGCGGCTATTTCCAGCTCGACTGCTTCGTCTATGACCGCGCCGGACTGCCTTGCCGCGTGTGCGGCACGCCGATCCGTCAGATCGTGCAGGGTCAGCGTTCGACCTATTTCTGCCCGACCTGCCAGCGTTGAGTTCGGCGCTGCAACCTTTTACAAAGATTCGAACACTTGAAGCCGCCCCGCATCGCCCCCGCTCCGTTTCCCGTCACGCCGCTGCATCGTTCGTTCTCCACGCGCCTGATCGCGTGGCAGCGCGAGCACGGCCGCCACGACCTGCCGTGGCAGAACACCCGTGATCCATACCGGATCTGGTTGTCGGAAATCATGCTGCAGCAGACCCAGGTCTCGACCGTCATTCCGTATTACACGCGCTTTCTCGAGCGCTTTCCCGACGTCGCCGCGCTTGCGGCCGCGCCGGCCGACGACGTGATGGCGCTATGGGCCGGCCTCGGCTATTACTCGCGCGCACGCAACCTGCACCGCTGCGCGCAGGTGGTTGCTGCCGAGCATGGCGGCGTATTCCCGTCGACGCCTGACGCGCTCGCGGAACTGCCGGGCATCGGCCGCTCGACGGCAGCGGCGATCGCATCGTTCGCGTACGGAGCGCGCGCGACGATCCTCGACGGCAACGTGAAGCGCGTGCTCGCGCGGGTGTTCGGCATCGAAGGTTTTCCGGGCGAGAAGCGGGTCGAGAACGACATGTGGGCGCTGGCCGAATCGCTGCTGCCGGATGCCGCGAACGCAGCCGACGTCAGCGCGTATACGCAGGGGTTGATGGATCTCGGCGCGACGCTGTGCGTGCGCGGCAAGCCGGATTGCGCGCGTTGCCCGTTCGCGGGCGACTGCGTCGCGCAGTCCACGGGCCGGCAGCGCGAACTGCCGGCCGCACGGCCGAAGAAGGCCGTGCCCACGCGCAAGACCTGGATGCTGGTGCTGCGCGACGGCGACGCGGTGCTGCTCGAGCGGCGCCCGCCAGCTGGCATCTGGGGCGGGCTGTGGTGCCTGCCGCAAGCCGACGGCGATGCGGCACTGGCCGAACTCGCGCGCGGCTTCGGCGGCGGCGGCCCGGTGCCGCTCGCGGCGTTTACGCATACGTTCACGCATTTCCGGCTCGAGATCGAGCCGCGGCTGAGCGACCTGAAGAACGACGGCACGCCGCCCGCGCGCGCGCAAGACGCCGAGACCGCGTGGGTGCCGCTCGCCGCGCTCGACGCGTATGGCGTGCCGGCCCCCGTGCGCAAGCTGCTCGATGCGTTGAGCGGGCCGCTGCTGTAACGAAACGGGAAGCGGGGCGCGCTCACGCGAATGCAGCGCGGCCCAAGCGTGTTTTGCCGCTCGAACGGAGCAACCGAGCACCCGGACGATGCCGGTGCGACGCGAAGCAACAGCGGGCGCCTACAGCCACCCGTGCCGGTCAAGGACGTGGTGCACGGCATCGATCCGCGCACCGACGTCGGGAAACTCCATCAGCTTCTGCCGTGCGCGCAGGTCGAGCGGCAGAAGCTCGGCAAGCCGGTTCGACACCCAGCTCGGATCGTCGAGACGGAACGGTTCGATGAACGGCATCTTGTCGGGTTCGCTCTTCTTCAGCGCTTCGATGATCCGCTCGAGCACCTCCGCGCACGATCCGAACTGCGCGAGCGCCTGTTCTCCTTCCAGCGGAATGTCGTCGGGCAGCGGCTCGGCGATGCCGACCAGCAGCCCGTTCGCTTCGACGCGATACGACAGCAGCTCGAAACGCTGCGTGCCGACCGCCTGCAGATACAGTATCCCGAATTCGCCGGTGTCGCACTCGGTGATGCGCGCCATGCAGCCGATGGTCTCGGGCACCGACACGGCGCCGTCCTGCGCGACTTCCGGGCCGCTCTTCAGCAGGCATACGCCGAACGGCGCATCGTCGCGCAGGCATGCGCGGCACATGTCGAGATAGCGCGCCTCGAACACCTTGAGCGGCAGCCAGCCACCTGGAAACAGCACCGTGTGCAGCGGGAACAGCGGCAAGTCGATCAGGGTCGTCGATAGGGTAGACATGGCGCGCCGGCGAGAGGGCGGGTGTCGCTAAGGTCGGTCGACCTCGGTGACGAGCCGCGACGACGCGTCGACATCCACGGGCGCGTCACGATGCCGCACGATCACGTTCGCATCGTGCGCGAGGCGCGCGGCGAGCGTTTCCGCGATGAACACCGAGCGATGCTGGCCGCCCGTGCAGCCGATGGCGACGGTCAGGTAGCTGCGGTTGTCTTCGCGAAAGTGCGGCAGCCATTTCATCAGGAACGCATGGATGTCGTCGATCATCTGGTGGACGATCGGCAGTGCGTCCAGAAACGCGATGACCGGCTGGTCGAGCCCGGTGAGCGGGCGCAGCTCATGGTCATAGTACGGATTCGGCAGCGCGCGCACGTCGAACATCAGGTCGGCGTCGAGCGGCACGCCGCGCTTGAAGCCGAACGACTCGAACATCACCATCAAGTCGTTGTTCTTCTGCTCGATGAAGCGCTTGACCCAAGTGCGCAGCACGTTCGCGCGCAGCGTGCTCGTATCGATCTGATGACCGAATTCGGCGAGCGGCGCGACGAGTTCGCGTTCGCGCTCGATCGCTTCCTCGAGCGACGACAGCAGCCCGACGTTCGCGTCGTGCGACGGCGAACCGGACAACGGGTGGCGCCGGCGCGTTTCGGAGAAGCGCTGGATCAGCGCCTGCGTGCTCGCGTTGAGGAACAGCACGCGGACATCGTGCTCGAGCGACAGCGCGCGAATCAGGCCGGGCATTTCGTCGAGCGACGCGCTCGACCGCGCATCGATCGCGACCGCGAGCCGATGCTGGCCGCCCTCGGCAAGATAGCGGGCAAGTTCGGGCAGCACGTGCGGCGGCAGGTTGTCGACGCAGTAGTAGCCTGCGTCCTCGAGCGCGTTCAGCGCGACGGACTTGCCAGAGCCGGAGATGCCGGTGATGAGGACGATGCGCATGGGAAGCAGAGAATCCTGACGTTTCATCATAGCACCGGCTCGACGCGTCGGCGCTGCGAGGCCGGCGCGGGAAAGTTACACGAGCTTGCCGGGGAACTGACTGTCGGGATCCTGCATCGCGAGCCGTTGCCGATCCATGAAGTCGCGCAACGTGTCGATGCCGCGCAACTGCAGGATCGTGTTGCGTACGGCCGCCTCGACGAGCACCGCGAGGTTGCGACCGGCCGCCACCTGGATCGTGACCTTGCTGATCGGCAAACCGAGCACGTCGACCGTCTGGCTTTCGAGCGGCAGCCGCTGGAATTCGCCGTCCGGGCGGCGCACGAGCTGGACGATCAGCTTCAGCTTCATTTTCCGGCGCACCGCGGTTTCACCGAAGATCGTCTTGATGTCGAGCAGGCCGAGGCCGCGCACTTCGAGCAGGTTCTGCAGCAACGGCGGGCAGCGGCCTTCGACGAAATCGGGGCCAAGTCGGACGAAGTCGACCGCGTCGTCGGCGACGAGGCCGTGGCCACGGCTGATGAGTTCGAGGCCGAGCTCGCTCTTGCCGAGCCCGGAGTCGCCGGTAAGCAGCACGCCCATCCCGAGGATGTCGAGGAACACGCCGTGCAGCGTCGCGCGCGGCGCGAGAATGCGGGACATGTAGAGCCGCAGGCTGTCGATTACCGCGGCGGCCGACATCGGCGTCGTAAACAGCGGGGTAGACGAGCGCGTGCAGCGCAGCACCAGCTCGGGCGGCGCGGCGGCGCCGCCGGCGACGACGAGAAACGGCGGCTCGAGCGCGATCAGCTCGGCCATGTGGCGCGAACGGTCTTCGTCGGTCTGCCGCTGGTAGTAGTCGATTTCGGCTTCGCCGAGCACCTGGATCCGGTTCGGGTGGATCAGGTTCAGGTGGCCGACGAGGTCGGCACTCGACGTTGCATTGCCGACGGTGTCGGCCGAGAAACCGCGCTCCCAGCCTTCATGCCCCGTCAGCCAGCTCAGCTTCAGCGTGGCCGCGTTGTCGTCGAAGATGCTCTGGGCGTTGATGCTGGACGTATCCATGACTCTCGTCACTCCATTGAGCCGGTGCATGCGCGCGGCGACGGGCGTCGCCATGCCGGACCGGCGCCGGGCGGCCCTGGATGGCGGCGCGTGCCGCCTCGTTCGGGAAAATAATCCGCCCGGATCAACTCAAGGTTGCCACTGAGTGAGCAGGCGATGCAACTCGGCGATATCCGTTTCGTTGTGCAGACGCTCGCGCGCGTCGCGATCGGACAGCAGTTGCGCGATTTCCGACAGGATTTCGAGGTGCTGCTGGGTGGCTTGCTCGGGGACGAGCAGGAAAATCAGGAGACCGACCGGCTGGCCGTCGGGTGCTTCGAACGGGATCGCGTCCGCAAGCCGCACGAACGCGGCGAGCGGGTGCTTGAGCCCCTTGATGCGCCCGTGCGGAATCGCGACGCCTTCGCCGAGCCCGGTCGAGCCGAGGCGCTCGCGCGCGAACAGGTTGTCCGTGACGGTGCTGCGGGCGATGCCGTTCTGATTCTCGAAGATCAGCCCGGCTTGTTCGAAGACGCGTTTCTTGCTGGTGACGGAGAGGTCGATGACGACGTTCTCTATGGGCAGGATTTTGGCTAGGCGATTCATGTTGACAGGCGATTGGGCGGCCTGGGGTCTCCTTGCGGCGGCAGACTGATCTTCCATGTTCGGCGATGTCGAGGCGTTCGGCACGGGAGGCCAGCAACGCAGCGATGGCACCCGATGCCCCCCGGCGATAACCGGGACATTATAGAGCACAGCCGCGCGCGTGGCGCAGCACGGACGGACCGGTCGCACCACGGCCGCGCGGACCCAAAAAAAACGCCCGGCGAACCGGGCGGCGTGCGTATTGCGTTGACCGTTATTGCGGCGGCAATTCGATCTGGTCGATCGACGGCTGCAGCTTGATCGGGTCGTGCGCATGGGTTTGCAGACGTTCCATGTGCTTGACGACCTGGCGATCCAGCTTGTCGATCAGCAGATCGATCGCAGCGTACAGGTTGCCGTTTGCGCTTTCGACGAAGATGTCCTTGCCCTTCAGGTGCAGATTGATTTCTGCGCGCTGCTGCTTGTCCTTTTCCTTGTGGTTGTCGACCGAGAGGATCACAGTGCCATCGATCACCTGATCGCTATGGCGTAGCACCCGGTCCAGCTTGGTGATCACGTATTCGCGAATTGCAGGCGTGACTTCCAGATGATGTCCACTGATCTTCAGGTTCATAGTGCTTCTCCAAGCGAGTGACCACCCGGCCGCATCGAGGCGGCGCTCCGGTCGACTTGCCCGCGCCGCACGCGGCGGCGGAATCGCGGACAGGTCGCCCGGCCTGTTCCCCGTGTGCGCGGTGGCCGGAACACGCCTGCCGCCGGGCAGGCAGCAGGCTTAAAGAGACTTGCGCAGATTCACTGCCGGGATCTTGAGGGCTTCGCGATACTTGGCAACCGTGCGGCGCGCGACCACGAAACCCTGTTCTGCCAGCAGCTCGGCAATGCGGCTGTCCGAAAGTGGCGATTTTGGGTCTTCAGCTCCTATCAGTTGCTTGATCAGGGCTCGGATGGCGGTCGACGATGCGGCGCCTCCGGTGTCGGTCGAAACGTGTGATCCGAAGAAGTACTTAAATTCGAGCGTCCCGAACGGGGTCAGCATGTACTTGCCGGTTGTCACACGGCTGACAGTCGACTCGTGTAGGCCCAGCGTATCAGCTATTTCCCGCAAAACCAAGGGGCGCATGGCAATTTCACCGTGCGCAAAGAAATTCTTTTGACGCTCGACAATCGCCTGCGCGACACGCAGGATCGTGTCGAATCGCTGCTGGATATTCTTGATCAGCCACCGTGCCTCCTGCAGCTGCTGTTTCAGCGAACCGGCCGCCGGATCGCCGCGGCTGTTGCGCAGGATGTTCGCGTAGAGGTTGTTGATCCGCAGGCGCGGCATCACCTCCGGATTGAGTTCCGCGAGCCAGCCCTGGCCGGCCTTCTTCACGATGATGTCGGGCACGACGTAGTCGGCCTCGGCCTTGCCGTATGCAGCGCCCGGGAACGGCTCGAGCGAGCGGATCAGCGCATGCGCGTCGCGCAGTGCGTCGTCGGTCGCCTTCAGGTGCTTGCGCAGCCGCGTGAAGTCGCGCGCGGCGAGCAGTTCGAGATGCTGCGACACGATTTCCAGCGCGAGCGTCCGAGTCGGGGACGGATCAAGGCGCAGCAGCTGCAGCTTCAGGCATTCGGACGCCGAGCGGGCACCGACTCCGGGCGGGTCGAAACTATGCAGCAGCGCGAGCGCGGCATTCAGCTCGTCGCCGTCGATCTCCAGTTCCGGCGGGAGGTCGGCGAGCACCTCGTCGAGCGACGCCGTCAGGTAGCCGTCGTCGTCGAGCGATTCGATCAGGAACATCACGAGTGCGCGGTCGCGCGGGCTGGCCTGCGTGACGCGCAATTGCGCGGACAAGTGGTCGCGCAGCGACGTCGCCGCTTCCTGCACCTGCAGCGGCGGGAGGTCGTCGTCGTCCGATGCGCCGCTCGAACGGCCGAATTCGTCGAGATTCCACTGCGGGCCGTCGCCGGCGTCGCCGGACGCGTAGCCGTCGTATTCGTCGGCGCCGGCAGGTTCGTCGCGTTCGGCGCGATCGCTTGACTGGGTGCTGCCGTTGGACGCGCTCGGTTCGGCATTCTGGCCGGCAGGCGTCTGCGCGATCAGCGATCCGTCCGCGGCGACCCGCAGCGGACTCGCGATCCATTCGTCATCGTTCTCGAGCAGCGGATTCTGCGCGACGGCCATCGCGACTTCCTGCTGCAGTTCGAGCGTCGACAGCTGCAGCAGCCGGATCGACTGCTGAAGTTGCGGGGTCAGCGCTAGATGTTGCGACAGGCGGAGTTGAAGGCTGGCTTTCATGGCAATGAGGGAGTCATACCGGCAGTTTGCCACGACCCAGGCGCATTGAGCCATCCGCGATTACGCGCGGCGCGGCGCCCGGCCGCGCACAGGCCGCCGCGCGACGCGTGCGCGCGCCACCGCACGGCGATGCCGCGCAGGCGGCAGCCAGCGAAGAGGGGAGTTACATGCGGAAGTGTTCGCCGAGGTACACGCGGCGCACGCTTTCGTTTTCGATGATTTCGCTCGGCGCGCCGGCGGCGAGCACCGAACCGTCGCTGATGATGTACGCGTGGTCGCAGATGCCGAGCGTTTCGCGCACGTTGTGATCGGTAATCAACACGCCGATATTGCGCTGCTTCAGGAACTTGACGATCTTCTGGATCTCGAGCACCGCGATCGGATCGACGCCGGCGAACGGTTCGTCGAGCAGGATGAAGCTCGGATTCGTTGCGAGCGCGCGCGCGATTTCCACGCGGCGGCGTTCGCCGCCCGACAGCGACAGCGCCGGGTTCTCGCGCAGATGGCCGATCTGCAGTTCGTCCAGCAGCGCCTCGGTGCGCGACGCGATCGCGTCCTTCGACAGCCGCTTGCCATCTTCGCCGTGCTGCAACTCGAGCACCGCACGGATGTTTTCCTCGACGGTCAGCTTGCGGAACACCGAAGCTTCCTGCGGCAGGTACGACAACCCGAGCGACGCGCGCTTGTGGATCGGCAGCAGGCTGATCGAGCTGCCGTTCAGCGAGATCTCGCCCGCATCGAGCGGCACGAGGCCGACGATCATGTAGAACGACGTCGTCTTGCCGGCGCCGTTCGGGCCGAGCAGGCCGACGACTTCGCCGCTCTTCACGTCTAACGACACGTCTTTCACGACGGTGCGCGAGCCGTAGCGCTTCTTCAGGTTGCGGACGACGAGCGAGCTCGTGGTGCCGGCCGGCTGGCGGTTCGGGAGCGCGTTCATTGACCCGGCGCTCCCTGGATCGTGGTCGACGGCGACAGCTTCGCCGGCGCGCCGTTCAGCGGCCCGGCGCCGCCGTTCTTCGGCGACAGCATCGCGCGCACACGGCCGTTCGGATTACCCGGCGCCGCGACGTCCTTGCCGCCCTTCGCGGTGTAGAAGTCGTGCTGGCCGTCGTACGTGATCACGCTGCCGTGCACGGTGTCGGCGATCGTCGACGTGCCCTGCAGGCGGCGCACGGTCGCGGCGGTCGTCAGCGTCGTCAGGTCCTGCTTGCCGTCGTAGTCGATGCGCTCGGCGTCGCCGTCGATGTATTCGTCGAGGCCCTCGCGCTTCTGGCGGAACGTCGCGTGCTTCTTGCCGCTGCCGAACGACGTCGCGTACTGATAGCCTTCCGGGTCCTGGCGCACTTCGACGCGATCGCCCTTGATGATGATCGTGCCCTTCGTGATCACGACGTTGCCGGTCGCGACGGTCACCTGCTTCAAGTCGTCGTAGGTCAGGTTGTCGGCCTCGACGTTGATCGGCTTGTTCTGGTCGGCCTTCTCGGCATGGGCGAGCGGCGCCAGCCCGACCAGCGGGAGCGCCACGAGCGTCGCGGCGAGCGCGGCGCGGACGGCGCGCGCAGCGCCGCCGGAATTCTGTCGAGGGAACGGTTCGTTCATGCAGTCACGTGAGGGATGCGTCACTTGGGTTGGCCTTTCGAGCCGCCGGACGTGTCCGCCGCGGCGATCGTGCCGCGCACGTTGCCGTAAAGCTCGATGACCCGGGTGACGTTGTTGTACTTCATGCCGTCGGTCGCGTTGACGAGCGACAGGCCGCGCTGAAGTTTAACCGGCTTTTCGGTCTGGATCACATCGTCATTGACGAAGATCCGGAAATGCTGGGAATCGGCCTGCATCTGCGGATCGCCGCCGCCGGCCATGCGCACGATGCGCGCGTCGTCGTACAGATCGACGATCGTCACGTCGCCGTTGACCGTGCCGCGCTTCGCGGTGGTCGTCACGACGGGCTTGCCGGGCTGGAACGCGCGCATGGCCGGATCGGTCAGGTCGCTGCTCTCCGTGTCTTCGTAATGGATCAGCTTCGCGGCGGTGAGCCGGTACTGCGTCGTGCCGGTCTGGTCGAGTTCGGTGACCGAGAAGTTGTCGGCGAAGTAGTCGGGCGTGTGGCGCTTCGGCTGCGCGGCGCCCTCGCCGGGCGGCGGCAGCGTCGCCTGCAGCAGCCACCATGTGATGCCCGCGAGCGCGGCCACCGCGACGAGCGGCAGCAGTTGGGTCCAGCGAAAATGCGTGTTCATCCGTCAGGCTCCGCAGGCAGCCGCGAGCAGCGCATCGTAGCGGCGTTGCGCGCGCAGGATCGCGTCGCACACCTCGCGCACCGCGCCGTGACCGCCGCGGGCCTCTGCCACCCAGTGCGCGCGGGCGATCACCTCGGGGTGCGCGTTGGCAGGCGCGGCCGCGAAGCCACAGCGCAGCATCACCGGCAGGTCGGGCCAGTCGTCGCCCATGTAGCCGCACGCGTCGGCGCCGATGCCGAGCGATGCGATCAGATCGGCGAACACGGCGAGCTTGTTCTCGACGCCCTGGAACAGGTGCGCGATCTTCATTTCCTTCGCGCGCGCCGCGACGATGTCCGAGCGGCGGCCGGTGATGATCGCGGTCGCGATGCCGGCCTCGCCGAGCAGCTTCACGCCATGGCCGTCGAGCGAATTGAACGATTTCATCGCGTCGCCGGCCGCCGTAAACAGCAGGCCGCCGTCGGTCAGCACGCCGTCGACGTCGAAAATCATCAGCTTCACGCGGCTCGCGCGTTCGGCCGCTGTCAGCGCTGCGCTCATCAGATCACCTTCTTCGAAAACAGGTCGTGCATGTTGAGCGCGCCGATCAGCGCGCCGTCCGCATCGACCACGAGCATCTGGTTGATCCGGTGGCGCTCCATCAGTTCCACGGCTTCGACCGCGAGCTGGTCCGGGCCGATCGTGCGCGGTGCGCGCGTCATCACGTCGGCGATCGGCAGCGTGCGGAAATCGCCTTCGCGCGCGAGCACGCGGCGCAGGTCGCCGTCGGTGAAGATGCCGGCCACGCGGCCGTCTGCGCCGATCACGGCGGTCATGCCCATCCGCTTCGCGGTGATCTGGAACAGCGCATCGGATAGCGTCGCGTCGAGCCCGACGCGCGGCACGTCGTCGCCCGACCGCATCACGTCGCGCACGTGCGTGAGCAGGCGGCGGCCGAGCGCGCCGCCCGGATGCGAGCGCGCGAAGTCCTCGGAACCGAAGCCGCGCGCGTCGAGCACCGCGACCGCGAGCGCATCGCCGAGCGCGAGCGCGGCGGTCGTGCTCGCGGTGGGCGCGAGGTTCAGCGGGCACGCTTCCTTCGAGACCGCGGCGTTCAGGTTCACGTCGGCGAGGGTGCCGAGGCTCGATTCCGCACGGCCCGTGATCGCGATCAGCTTCGCGCCGATGCGCTTGACGAGCGGCAGGATTGCGACGAGTTCTTCCGACTCGCCGGAGTACGAGATGCCGATGAAGACGTCGTCGGAGGTGACCATGCCGAGGTCGCCGTGGCTGGCCTCCGCAGGATGGACGAAGAAGGCCGGCGTGCCGGTGCTTGCCAGCGTCGCCGCGATCTTGCGGGCGATATGCCCCGATTTGCCGATGCCGGATACCACGACGCGCCCGCGGCAGCCGAGCAGCAGCGCAACGGCGTGGACGAAGTCGCCGTCGAGCTGGTCGCGCAGCGCGCGCACGGCGTCCGCTTCGATGTCGAGCACGTCGCGGGCGAGCGCGAGCGCCCGATCATCATTGATTTTCGCTATCATGCGCGGAGTATAGCAAAGGCGTTTGTTCGCCGTGCCGCACCTTCGGACGCGTGCCGAGGTTGCCGGCCCATCGCCACCACCCGCGCCCGCATTGCCGCGGCCCCGACGAACGAGGACGCTTCGCCCGTGATTTCCCCGCTCGAAATGACCCTGCTGCTGCTGCTGGCCTCGGTGGTGGGCGTCGTCGTATTTCGCTCGCTGAACCTGCCGCCGATGCTCGGCTACCTGACCGTCGGCATCCTGGTCGGCCCGCACGCATTCGGCGTCGCCGCGGATCTCGAACGGGCCGAGCATCTTGCGGAATTCGGCGTGGTGTTCCTGATGTTCTCGATCGGCCTCGAATTCTCGCTCGCGAAGCTGCGGGCGATGCAGCGGCTCGTGTTCGGCCTCGGGCTGCTGCAGGTGGTCGCGACGCTCGCGGTCGCAGTCGTGCTCGGCGCGTTGTTCGAGCGCTGGGTGCACATCACGTGGCAGGGCAGCGTCGCGCTCGGCGGCGCGCTCGCGATGTCGTCGACGGCGATCGTGTCGAAGATGCTTGCCGAGCGGCTCGAGATCGAGACCGAACACGGCCGCAACATCTTCGGCGTGCTGCTGTTCCAGGATCTCGCCGTGGTGCCGCTGCTGATCGTGATCGCCGCGTTCGGCGCCGAGTCGTCGAAGGACCTCGCGCTCACGCTCGGCTTCGCGGCGGTGAAGATCGTGATCGCGCTCGCGTTGCTGCTCGTCATCGGTCAGCGGTTCATGACGCGCTGGCTCAACGTCGTCGCGCGGCGCCGCTCGCAGGAACTGTTCGTGCTGAACCTGCTGCTCGTCACGCTCGGCGCCGCGTTCATCACCGACCGCTTCGGGCTGTCGCTCGCGCTGGGCGCGTTCATCGCCGGGATGCTGATCTCCGAGACGCCGTTCCGCCATCAGGTGGAGGAGGACATCAAGCCGTTCCGCGACGTGCTGCTCGGCCTGTTCTTCGTGACGACGGGGATGCTGCTCGATCCGCGCGTGATCTGGGAGCATCCGCTGATCGTGCTCGGCTTCTTCGTCGGGCAGATCCTGTTCAAGGCGACGATGATCGCGGGGCTCGCGCGCCTGTTCGGCGCGACGCCGGGCGTCGCGATGCGCACCGGTATCGGGCTCGCGCAGGCCGGCGAATTCGGCTTCGTGCTGCTGAACCTGATCCTCGACCGGCATCTGGTCGACTCGACGCTGCTGCAGGCGATCCTCGCGTCGATGCTGCTGTCGATGCTTGCCGCGCCGTTCCTGATCCAGAACGCGGACCGGATCGTGATGCGGCTGTCGTCGACGGAATGGATGCAGCAGTCGCTGCAAATGACGCGGATCGCGACGCAAAGCCTGAAGCAGCGCGGCCACGTGATCATTTGCGGCTACGGGCGCGCGGGCCAGAACCTGGCGCGCATGCTCGAACAGGAAGGCATTTCGTACGTCGCGCTCGACCTCGACCCCGATCGCGTGAGCGCGGCCGCGACGGCCGGCGAATCGGTGGTGTTCGGCGACGCCGCGCGCCGCGAGTCGTTGCTCGCGGCCGGCATCCATCGCGCGGCGGCCGTCGCGATCACGTATGCGAACACGCCGTCCGCGCTGCGCGTGCTGCATCACGTGCATGAACTCGAGCCGACGCTTCCGGCGATCGTGCGCACGGTCGACGACGCCGATCTCGAGAAACTGCTCGCGGCCGGTGCGACCGAAGTGATTCCGGAGATCGTCGAGGGCAGCCTGATGCTTGCGTCGCACACACTGGTGCTGGTCGGCGTGCCGATGCGCAAGGTGGTGCGGCGCGTCGAGGAGATGCGCGACGAACGCTACAGCTTGCTGCGCGGCTATTTCCACGGCGCGGACGATGCGGACGACGACGACCACGAGCAGGTGCGGCTACAATCGGTGCCGGTCGATGCGCGCGCGGACGCGGTCGGGCGCTCGCTGGAGGAACTGGGGCTGTACGTGCTCGGGCTGGAAGTCACGGCGATCCGCCGGCACGGCATCCGCGGCGTCGAACCCGATCCGCAGACGAAGCTGCGCGCAAGCGATATCGTCGTGCTGCGCGGGCTGCCGGAAGCGCTCGCGCTCGCCGAGGAGCGGCTGTCGCGCCACCGGCGCGAACCGCCCGCTGCGGTCGCATGACGCCCGGTCGGATCGACCAGCCGATTCAATAACCTGACCCGTATTTACTCGAAACGGTGCCCGATCTTCGCGCACCGTTTTTTTCGGAGAGTTTCATGCCGCATTCGTCGTCGGGCGCACCGCTCGATCCGGTCGCCTTCATCCATAGCCAGATCCGCACGGTGCCGGACTGGCCGCAGCCGGGCGTGATGTTCCGCGACATTACGACGCTGCTGCAGAGCCCGAAGGCGCTGCGCATCCTCGTGGATCTGTTCGTCGAACGCTATGTCGATGCGAAGCTCGACTACGTCGCGGGGCTCGACGCGCGCGGCTTCATCATCGCGCCGATCGTCGCGTATGAGCTGAGCGTCGGCTTCGTGCCGATCCGCAAGGTCGGCAAGCTGCCGTACAAGACGCGCTCGGAATCGTACGACCTCGAATACGGCAGCGCGACGGTCGAGATCCACGAAGACGCATGCCGCCCCGGCGACCGCGTGATCATCATGGACGACCTGATCGCGACCGGCGGCACGATGATGGCGGGGCGCAACCTGTTGCAGCGGCTCGGCGCGGTCGTGGTCGAGGGCGCGGCGATCATCGATCTGCCGGATCTCGGCGGCTCCGCGCTGCTGCGCAATGCGGGGTTGCCGGTCTACACCGTCACCGAATTCGCCGGCCACTGAACCGGTGAGCCACTGAACGCCGCCCACGCCGCGAGGTCACGATGCCCAATTTCATGCTGTTTCTCGCCACGTCGATCGCAATCACGTTCGCGCCCGGTCCGGACAACCTGCAGGTGCTCGCACGCGGGATCTCGCAAGGGCGCGCGGCCGGTTTCGTCGCGGCGCTCGGCTTCACGGCCGGGATCCTGTTCCATACGACACTCGCGGCGCTCGGCGTCGCGGCCGTGCTGCGCTCGTCGCCGGTCGCGTTCCAGGCGCTGAAGCTCGCGGGCGCCGCGTATCTGATTTGGATTGGCATCAAGGCGCTGCGCAGCCACGGCCTCGCGAATGCCCATGAGCGGCCGCCTCAGCCGCTCGGTGCGATCTTCCGGCAAAGCGTGATCGGCAACCTGATGAACCCGAAGGTCACGCTGTTCTTCGTCGTGTTTCTGCCGCAGTTCGTCGATCCGCGCGGCACGCAGGGCGTGACGCTGCAGATGTTCGAGCTCGGCGCGCTGTTCATGCTGCAGACGGCCGCCATCTTCTCGTTGTTCGGCGTTGGCGCCGGTGCGATCGGCGCATGGCTGAAGCGTCGCCCGAAGGCCGGCGTGTGGCTCGACCGGATCGCAGGCGCGACGTTCATCGCGATCGGCATTCACGTTGCCCTGAAGGACTGAAGCCGATGACGTTTCCGTGCATCGCTGCTGCGCGCCGCTTCGATCGGGCCGCGCACCTGCGCTTCGAGATCGCCGGCCGACAGGTCGGCTGGGTGCGGCGCCGGGACGTCGCGAAGCTCGTGCGCTGGCCTGACGTGTTTGAACTGACGGACGAGCGCGTCGTGCTGTCGGCACGCTACGACACGGTCGACGCGCGCAGCATGGCGCTCGCGAGCGCGATCGGCGCGCTCGCGGCCGAAGGCGCGATTCCGGGCTGGCGCGACGAAATCTACGCGATCCGCAACCGCTTCGACGATCCGCCGCTCGCGTATATCGAGCGCGCCGCGTCGCGCTTCTTCGGCACGCAGACTTATGCGGTGCATCTGAACGGCATCGTAGAATATGCGGTTGCACCGGGTTCGCCGGCCGCGCCGCAGATGTGGCTCGGCCGCCGCAGCGCGACCAAGTCCACCGACCCCGGCATGCTCGACAACGTCGTCGCGGGCGGCATCGGTTGGGGGCTGGGCGTTCAAGAGACGCTCATCAAAGAATGCTGGGAAGAGGCCGGCATGCCGGCGGAACTCGCGGCGCGCGCGATCGCGGGCCGCGCGGTGCAGGTGTTGTGCTCGCTGCCGGAAGGCACGCAGTCCGAACTGATCTTCGTGTACGACCTGCCGTTGCCGCGCGACTTCGCGCCGCACAACCAGGACGGCGAAGTAGCAGAGCATCTGCTGGCCGGCGTGCCGGAAGTGATCGCGTGGCTGCGCGAAGGCCGCGCGACGATGGATGCGAGCCTCGCGATGCTCGACACGCTGCTGCGCCATCGCTGGCTCGCGGCGGCCGATGCCGAGGGCATCGACGCGCTGTTCGCGCCGGCCGCATAACGCGCCGCATGCGAGGCCGTGGCCGAGGCCCGCGCCTCGCGCGCGGGAGGCGGCCGAACGCGCGCCATTTGACGAATACCGAAACGAAGGAGTAGCGGTCATGTCGACCGATCACAGCTTTATCTTGAAACTGTCGTGCCCCGACCGGCACGGCATCGTCCACGCGGTCTCGGGCTTCCTGTTCGAACGCGCCAACAACATTCTCGATTCGGCGCAGTTCGGCGACAGCCGTACCGGCGAGTTCTTCATGCGCGTGCACTTCGTGCAGGACGGCGGCGGCGCGGATGCCGCGTCGGCGCTCGACACGCTGCGCCAGGAATTCGCGCCGCTCGCCGAGCAGTTCGCGATGCGCTGGGAGATGCACGACGCGGCGGTGAAGCCGCGCGTCGTGATCATGGTGTCGAAGATTGGCCACTGCCTGAACGACCTGCTGTTCCGCTATCGCACCGGCCAGCTGCCGATCGAGATTCCGGCGATCGTGTCGAATCACAAGGAGTTCTACCAGCTCGCCGCGAGCTACAACATTCCGTTCCATCACTTCCCGCTCGTCGGCGGCTCGTCCGAGGCGGCGAAGGCCGCGCAGGAAGCGCGCGTGCTGGAGGTGATCGACGAGCACCAGGCCGATCTCGTCGTGCTCGCGCGCTACATGCAGATCCTGTCGCCGAACATGTGCCAGCGGCTCGCCGGCCGCGCGATCAACATCCACCATTCGTTCCTGCCGAGCTTCAAGGGCGCGAAGCCGTACTACCAGGCGTTCGACCGTGGCGTGAAGCTGATCGGCGCGACCGCGCACTACGTGACGACGGACCTCGACGAAGGCCCGATCATCGAGCAGGAAGTCGAGCGCGTCGATCACAGCATGACGCCCGACCAGCTCACCGCGATCGGTCGCGACGTCGAGTGCGTGACGCTCGCGCGCGCGGTGAAGTGGCACGTCGAACACCGGATCGTGCTGAACGGGACGAAGACGGTCGTGTTCCGCTGATCGCGGTTCGCGTCGGGCGGCCCGTGCCGCCCGACGGCCGCTGAAAGCAAGAACGCCGCGCTCGACGGAGCGCGGCGTTTTTGTTTGGATGACGAGTGGGGCGGCGGCGCGCGGCCGTCAGATCAGCCGCAGCATGTACAGCTCGCGCTTCAGGTACGCATAGAAGATCGGCGCGGCGATCACGCCCGGCAAGCCGAACGCGGCTTCCATGATCAGCATCGCCAGCAGCAGCTCCCACGCGCGCGACTCGATCTGCCCGCCGATGATTTTCGCGTTCAGGAAGTATTCGAGCTTGTGGATGATCACGAGGAACGCGAGCGACGCGATCGCGGTGCCCATGCTGACCGACAGCGACACCGCGACGATCAGCGTGTTCGAGATCAGGTTGCCGATCACCGGCAGCAGGCCGACGATGAACGTGACGAGCACGAGCGTCTTCGACAGCGGCAGCCGCTGGTGAAAGACCGGCAGCGCGACGAGCAGGTAGATCGCGGTGAATGCCGCGTTGATCGCCGAGATCTTGATCTGCGCGAACACGATCCGGCGGAAAGACTCGGCGAAGCGCGACACGCGCGTGACGAGCGCGGTCGACAGCGGCCGGCGCACCTTGCCGTGCTCGACGCCGATCGCGATCATCGCGCCGATGATCATCCCGAACAGCACGTGGCCGAAGCCGCGCGCGACGCTCTTGCCGCCTTGTTGAAGCTGATCCATGTGCGAGTGCATCAGCAGCGCCGCCTTGGCCTTCATCTGTTCGACGTCGACCGGCAGCAGGTTCGCGATCCAGGCCGGCGTGCGTGCGCGCGTCTGCTCGACGATCTGCATCAGCTGGTCGAGCAGGCTCTGCAGGTTCGGCACCGTGTGCTCGAAGTGCTCGATGATGCCGATCGTCAGGCCGGTGAGCCCGCCGACGATCGCGATCGACAGCAGCACGACGGCGACCCAGCGCGCGCGCATGCTTGTCGTGTGGCGTTCGATGACCGGCGCGATCGTATGGATCAGCTGATAGACGAGCAATCCGGCGAGCAACCCGCCGAGCAGCTTGAGCTCGATGACCAGCACCATCGCGACGAGGGCGAACAGATAACTGCCGATCTCGATCGCCGACAGCTTCGGCAGGCTGAAGTCGCTCGTCAGCCGCACGCTGCGCAGGTGCGGCTCGCGGCTTTGGGCGTCGCGCGACTCTTGTTGCTTCTCCATCGTGGATTCCTGTCGTTCGGGTGTCGTGACGCGCGGTACGCGGCAGGACGGCGGTCGGCCGGCGCCGCACCGGATTGGTGCGGATGGCGAACCTTACGACCGTAAAGTATAGCTGCCATTATGGTCCGCCTCGGGACAGTTTGGCTCGTGGTGTAAACGCAGAGGGGAAAACCGCGGGAGGGAAAACGATGACGCCGGGGCTGCCGCGAATTCCGTTCCCGCGCGCGGCCGGCAGCCACGCGCGGGAACGGCGGTCGTCAGCCGGCCGCAGCCTTGCGGGCAGGACGCTTGAGCAGCGGCGCGAGATACTTGCCGGTAAAGCTCGCCTTGGTCTTCGCCACCTGCTCGGGCGTGCCCTGCGCGATGATCTGGCCGCCGCCGGCGCCGCCTTCGGGGCCGAGATCGATCACCCAGTCGGCCGTCTTGATCACGTCGAGGTTGTGCTCGATGATCACGACCGTGTTGCCCTGGTCGCGCAGCCGGTGGATCACCTCGAGCAGCAGCGCGATGTCGTGGAAGTGCAGGCCGGTGGTCGGCTCGTCGAGGATGTACAGCGTGCGGCCCGTGTCGCGCTTCGACAGCTCCAGCGACAGCTTCACGCGCTGCGCCTCGCCGCCCGACAGCGTCGTGGCCGACTGGCCGAGGCGGATGTAACCGAGGCCGACGTCGAGCAACGTCTTCAGCTTGCGTGCGATGACCGGCACCGCGCTGAAGAATTCGTATGCGTGTTCGACCGTCATGTCGAGCACTTCACTGATGTTCTTGCCCTTGTACTGCACTTCGAGCGTTTCGCGGTTGTAGCGCTTGCCGTGGCACACGTCGCACGGCACGTAGACGTCCGGGAGGAAGTGCATCTCGACCTTCAGCACGCCGTCGCCCTGGCACGACTCGCAGCGGCCGCCCTTCACGTTGAACGAGAAGCGGCCCGGATCGTAGCCGCGCTCCTTCGCGGTCGGCACACCCGAGAACAGCTCGCGGATCGGCGTGAACAGGCCGGTGTACGTGGCCGGGTTCGAGCGCGGCGTGCGGCCGATCGGCGACTGATCGACGTTGATTACCTTGTCGAAGTGCTCGAGGCCCTCGATCGCCTCGTGCGGCGCGGGCTCCGCCGACGACCCGTACAGGTGGCGCGCGACCGCGTGGTACAGCGTGTCGTTGATCAGCGTCGACTTGCCGGAGCCCGACACACCCGTGATGCAGGTCAGCAGGCCGACCGGCAGTTCCAGATCGACGTGCTTCAGGTTGTTGCCGTGCGCGTCGACGATGCGCAGCATCCGTTCGGGATCGGGCGCGATCCGTTCGTCCGGATACTCGATCGTGCGCTTGCCGACCAGATATTGGCCGGTGAGCGACTGCGGGTTCGACTGCACCTGCTTCGGCGTGCCTTCGGCGACCACGACGCCGCCGTGCTCGCCCGCGCCCGGGCCCATGTCGACGACGTAGTCGGCCGTGCGGATCATGTCCTCGTCGTGCTCGACGACGATCACCGAGTTGCCGAGGTCGCGCAGGTGCTTGAGCGTGGCAATCAGCCGGTCGTTGTCGCGCTGGTGCAGACCGATCGACGGCTCGTCCAGCACATACATCACGCCGGTCAGCCCCGAGCCGATCTGCGACGCGAGCCGGATCCGCTGCGCCTCGCCGCCGGACAGCGTCTCCGCGCTGCGCTCGAGCGACAGATAATCGAGCCCGACGTTGTTCAGGAAGGTCAGGCGCGCGACGATTTCCTTGATCACCTTGTCCGCGATTTCGCGCTTCGCGCCGTCGAGCGACAGGCCGTCGAAATAGCCGAGCGCGTCGCGCAGCGGCCAGCCGCTGATTTCATAGATGCCGCGCGCGTAGTCGCCGGTGCCGACGCGCACGTGGCGCGCTTCGCGGCGCAGCCGCGTGCCGTCGCACGACGGGCACGGCTGGTTGTTCTGGTATTTCGCGAGCTCTTCGCGCACCGCGACCGAATCGGTCTCGCGGTAGCGGCGCTCGAGGTTCGGGATGATCCCTTCGAACACATGCTCGCGGATCGTCGTGCGGCCGCGCTCGTTGATGTACGAGAACGGGATCGTCTGCTTGCCTGAGCCGTACAGCAGCACCTTGCGGATCTTTTCGGGGAGATCTTCGAACGCCGCGTCGATGTCGAATTCGTAGAACGCCGCAAGGCTCTGCAGCATCTGGAAGTAGAACTGATTGCGGCGGTCCCAGCCTTTCACGGCGCCGGCGGCGAGCGACAGCGACGGGTGCGCGACAACCCGCTTCGGGTCGAAGAACGTGATCTGGCCGAGGCCGTCGCATTCCGGGCACGCGCCCATCGGATTGTTGAACGAGAACAGGCGCGGCTCGAGCTCCTGCAGCGAGTACGAGCAGATCGGGCACGCGAACTTCGAGCTGAACAGGTGTTCGCGGTCGGTGTCCATCTCGAGCGCGATCGCGCGGCCGTCGGCGAGGCGCAGGGCGGTCTCGAACGATTCCGCGAGGCGCTGCTTCATGTCCGGGCGCACTTTAAGGCGGTCGACGACGACGTCGATCGTGTGCTTGTCGTTCTTCTTCAGCTTCGGCAGCGACTCGACCTCGTAGATCTTCGCGACGCCTTCGTTCGCGGTGCCGCCGCCCGAGCGCACGCGAAAGCGCACGAAGCCCTGCGCCTGCATGTCCTCGAACAGCTCCGCGTGCTCGCCCTTGCGGTTCGCGACGACGGGCGCGAGGATCATCAGTTTGGTTTCCTCGGGCAGCGCGAGCGCCGCGTCGACCATCTGCGAGACGCTCTGCGCCTCGAGCGGGATGTCGTGGTCCGGGCAGTACGGCGTGCCGACACGTGCGAACAAAAGTCGCAGGTAGTCGTGGATTTCGGTGACCGTGCCGACGGTCGAGCGCGGGTTGTGCGACGTTGCCTTCTGCTCGATCGAGATCGCCGGGGACAGGCCTTCGATCAGGTCGACGTCGGGTTTCTCCATCAGCTGCAGGAACTGGCGGGCGTACGCGGACAGGCTTTCGACGTAGCGGCGCTGACCCTCGGCATAAAGGGTGTCGAACGCAAGCGACGACTTGCCCGACCCTGACAACCCGGTAATCACGATCAGCTTGTGGCGCGGCAGGTCGAGATTGACGTTTTTCAGGTTGTGGGTGCGTGCCCCACGGATACGTATCTGTTCCATGAACCTGGCGAAAATGGAGGGAACCAAACCTGCTACTATAACGGCTTTTCGAGGCCGTCGTTGGGGGCCCCCAGCCTTTGCAGCAGCTGGCAGCAACGCGGCGCGCACGCCGGCGAAAAGCGGCCGCGCCGCCCGGCCCGAGGCGGCCTGCGGGCCGCCGGCACCGCGTGCCGGCAAGCACGCCGGGAAGCGCCTGCCACGCCCCCCCGCGCCGGTGGCCCTGATCTTCCGCCGCCCGCCGTCGGGCGGACATTCCGATCATTCGAAATTCATTCCCGATGTCCAATCCGTCCGCCACGTCTTCCCGCATGAGCGCGCCCGAACTGCGCGCGACCACGTCGCTCGCGGCGATCTTCGCGCTGCGCATGCTCGGCCTTTTCATGATCATGCCGGTGTTCTCGGTCTACGCGAAAACCATTCCGGGCGGCGACAACGTGCTGCTCGTCGGGATCGCCCTCGGGGCCTACGGCGTCACGCAATCGCTGCTGTACATCTTCTACGGGTGGGCGTCGGACAAGTTCGGCCGCAAGCCCGTGATCGCGACGGGGCTGCTGATCTTCGCGCTCGGCAGCTTCGTCGCCGCGTTCGCGCACGACATCACGTGGATCATCGTCGGCCGCGTGATCCAGGGGATGGGCGCCGTATCGTCCGCGGTGCTCGCGTTCATCGCGGACCTGACCTCCGAGCAGAACCGCACGAAGGCGATGGCGATGGTCGGCGGATCGATCGGCGTATCGTTCGCGGTCGCGATCGTCGGCGCGCCGATCGTGTTCCACTGGGTCGGGATGAGCGGGCTGTTCGCGATTGTCGGCGTGCTGTCGATCCTCGCGATCGGCGTCGTGGTGTGGATCGTGCCCGACGCGGCGAAGCCCGTGCATGTGCCGGCGCCGTTTGCCGAAGTGCTGCACAACGGCGAGTTGCTGCGCCTGAACTTCGGCGTGCTCGTACTGCACGCGACGCAGACCGCGCTGTTCCTCGTCGTGCCGCGCCTGCTGGTCGACGGCGGGCTGCCGGTCGCCGCGCACTGGAAGGTGTACCTGCCGGTAATGGGGCTCGCGTTCGTGATGATGGTTCCGGCGATCATCGTCGCGGAGAAACGGGGCAAGATGAAGCCGGTGCTGCTCGGCGGCATTCTGGCTATCCTGATCGGCCAATTGTTGCTCGGCAGCGCACCGCATACCATCCTGATTGTGGCTGCGATCCTGTTCGTGTACTTCCTCGGCTTCAACATCCTGGAAGCGTCGCAGCCGTCGCTCGTGTCGAAGCTCGCGCCAGGTTCGCGCAAGGGTGCGGCCACGGGCGTTTACAACACCACGCAATCGGTCGGGCTCGCGCTCGGCGGCATCGTGGGCGGCTGGCTGTTGAAGCACGGCGGCGCGAACACCGTCTTCTATGCATGCTCGGGGCTCGTCGCGGCGTGGCTTATAATCGCGGCCAGCATGAAAGCGCCGCCGCGCAAGGCCTGAACTCACTTTTCGGGCGCGCAAGCGGCGACGCTTGCGGGCTTGCCCGGCGGGCTGCTCCGGCGACATTCGCGGGCGGCCCGGCATCGAATTTACTGGAGAAACACATGGCATCCGTCAACAAGGTCATCCTCGTCGGCAATCTCGGCGCCGATCCTGAAGTCCGTTACCTGCCGAGCGGCGACGCGGTTGCGAACATCCGTCTCGCGACCACCGACCGCTACAAGGACAAGGCGAGCGGCGATTTCAAGGAAATGACCGAGTGGCACCGCGTCGCGTTTTTCGGCCGTCTGGCCGAGATCGTCAGCGAATACCTGAAGAAGGGTTCGTCGGTCTATATCGAAGGCCGCATCCGCACGCGCAAGTGGCAGGGCCAGGACGGCCAGGATCGCTATTCGACCGAGATCGTCGCCGACCAGATGCAGATGCTGGGCGGCCGCGGCGGTTCGGGCGGCGGCGGTGGCGGTGGTGACGAGGGCGGTTACGGCGGCGGCTATGGCGGTGGCGGCGGCGGCGGCCGCGGCGGCGAGCAGATGGAACGCGGCGGTGGCGGCGGGCGTGCCGGCGGCGCCGCACGGGGCGGTGCAGGCGGCGGCCAGAGCCGTCCGAGCGCGCCGGCAGGCGGCGGCTTCGACGAGATGGACGACGATATTCCGTTCTAAGCCCAACGTCGGTTCCTGCCGAAACGACAGGCCCGAACGTCTACGCAGAATCAGTAGTTCAGCGTGGACCTTCGGGTCTTTTTTCGTTTACGCGTCGTTCGATCGGGCCCCAACCGTTGTGCGTCGGGACGGGGGCGTGCACGTCGACGGCGCCGCCGGGCGGCGCAGACTTGAGGGCTCTCCGCGGCAGCGCAGGCCGGCGGGATCGTCCGCTGGCCGCCCGTTTCGGATGGCCCGAAAAAACGAAACCCGTTACGCTTCCGTCACGATCGCAACGAGATTGCTGACGCGCTCGACCGATTTCCCGCCCTTCGGCCAACGGACCAGCGCGTCGCCGCCGTGAATCGACAGGATCACGCCGTCGCTGCGATCCACAGCGCCCGTAAACGTGACACGGTTAACTTTTGCGGCGGGCGAAAACGAACCTGCACGGCGGCCCGGCAGCAGATCCATCAGGAACGAAAATACGGGGTACACAACCACTCCTTTACAGGCTTGACTAAGGGTTTTCCCGTATTTTAACTGCGACAATGTTGCGCCGCAACATGGCACCTTTTTTCGGCGCTTGTCGTGCGCGGGGGCCCGACGTCATTGCTCTTCACTGCGCCCATTTCCGCATCGGAACGCATATCTGACCGATGTCATGCGGCCGCCACGATTGACCGGCTAAGCTGATTCTTTCGGCATTTCGAGCGAAGGAGACGCAATGCGGCGGGTCGTATTCAACCAGAAGGGCGGCGTGGGCAAGTCGACCATCGTCTGCAACCTGGCGGCGATCAGCGCGCACGAAGGGCTGCGCACGCTCGTGATCGATCTCGACGCGCAAGCGAACTCCACGCGCTACTTGCTCGGCGACCGCGCGACCGACGCGCAGCCGGGCGTGGCCGACTTTTTCGAGACGGCGCTGACGTTCAACTTCCGGCCGGTCGACGTCGCATCGTTCATCCATCCGACGCCATTCGACGGCCTCGACGTGATGCCCGCGCATCCGGACCTCGACACGCTGCACGGCAAGCTCGAGTCCCGCTACAAGATCTACAAGCTGCGAGACGCGCTGAACGAGCTCGATGCATACGATGCCGTCTACATCGACACGCCGCCCGCGCTGAACTTCTACACGCGCTCGGCGCTGATCGCGGTCGAGCGCTGCCTGATTCCGTTCGACTGCGACGACTTCTCGCGCCGCGCGCTTTACACGCTGCTCGAGAACGTGAAGGAGATCCAGCAGGACCACAACGCGGCGCTCGAAGTCGAAGGGATCGTCATCAACCAGTTCCAGCCGCGCGCGAGCCTGCCGCAGCGGCTGGTCGACGAACTCGTCGACGAAGGGCTGCCGGTGCTCGAGTCGCGGCTGTCGGCGTCGGTGAAGATTCGCGAGTCGCATCAGCAGTCGAAGCCGGTCATCCATCTGGAGCCGGCGCACAAGCTCGCGCAGGAGTTTCTCGCGTTGCATCGCGAATTGGCGGGCTGAACGCTTCCACGGCGCAAGCCGCAATTCGTGCGATTATTAAATCGGTTATTGATAATACCGATAACGATTTCAGTACTCTAAAAAACGATTTCCCCGAATCCTCTGCGCGTAATACGTACATGACTGTATTCCAATAGCGGAAATAATGACGGGGTAAATGTTGCGTCCGGACCCGGTGCGCGATCCCGTAAAAAAGTAAAAACCTTTTATAATCAAGTCTTAGGCGCGAAGTTGGAACACATTCTGTTTCGGCCCTCCGCCAGCCAGAACGGTATATAAGGGTTTTCACCTAGCATTAATTCAATTTAATTCACAATCAATGCCTCTAGAATGACCTTCCTCGACTTCTCGCATTCAATCGATTTGCGGGTGGCGAATAAGGAAGCGGACCACGATCCGACTTCCATTTTCTTTACGTTATCTCTCGCATTGCTAACAGGAGCGTGACCGATGTCCGTATTTGCCCCCGAAAAATTCGCCGCCGATTACCAGTCCGGCATTGCCGCGTGGTTCGCGATCGCCCGTCCGGCAATCAATGGCTTCGAAGCCGTGGTTGAACTCAACCTGCAAGCGGCCAAGACGGCGCTCGAGGAATACGAGGACAAGCTGAAGAACGCGTTCAATGCGAACAACCCGGTCGCGAGTTTCGCGCAGCAGGTTGCCGCGCCGCAGGAAGCTGCCGGCAAGGCCGTCGCTTACGGCCGCCATTTGTTCGACATCGCGGTGTCCACGCAGGCCGAATGGGCGAAGGTCGCGCAGGCTCAGTACGAGCAGACGGACAAGCGCGTGAAGGACGTGGTCGGTGAGCTGACGAAGCATGCGCCCGCCGGTTCGGGCGCCGTGGTCGCCGCGCTCAACTCGGCGCTGACCGCGGCGACTGCCGCGGCCGATTCAATGCGCGCCGCGACCGGGCAGGCGATCGAGGCCGCGCAAAGCGGTTTCGACGCGGTCACCGAAACGACGGCGCGCAGCGCCAGGCAGACGGCCGCCGCCGCGCGCAAGGAAGCGGCTTCGCGCGACACGGCGGCCTGAGCGCGATTCACGCGACACGACACGACCGAAAGCGGCGCGGGCGGGCGCCGATTGCCGCGTGTGCCACGCGACGATCGATGAAGCGCCCGCCGGCCCAGCGTGACCGGCCGCGGCCCGATCGTGCGGAGGCGTCGCGCGCGCAAGCGTGCGGCCGTTCCTCCGCATTCCCGGCCGCGCGGCGCATCTGCGCCGTCCGGTTCGGGCACGCACACGGATCGACCCACTGACTTCAATGCAGGAACAGAACATGACGGACGTAGTGATCGTATCGGCCGCGCGGACCGCGGTCGGCAAATTCGGCGGCTCGCTCGCGAAGGTTGCGGCACCGGAGCTGGGCGCGACGGTGATTCGTGCGGTGCTGGAGCGTGCGGGCGTGAAGCCCGACCAGGTGAGCGAAGTGATCATGGGCCAGGTGCTGACGGCGGGCTCCGGGCAGAACCCGGCGCGCCAGTCGCTGATCAAGGCCGGCCTGCCGAATGCGGTGCCGGGCATGACGATCAACAAGGTGTGCGGTTCGGGCCTGAAGGCCGTGATGCTCGCGGCGAACGCGATCATTGCGGGCGATGCGGAGATCGTGATCGCCGGCGGCCAGGAAAACATGAGCGCGGCGCCGCACGTGCTGCCGGGCTCGCGCGACGGCTTCCGGATGGGTGATGCGAAGCTGGTCGACACGATGATCGTCGACGGGCTGTGGGACGTGTACAACCAGTACCACATGGGGATCACCGCGGAGAACGTTGCGAAGGAATACGGGATCACGCGCGAGGAGCAGGACGCGTTCGCGGCGCTGTCGCAGAACAAGGCGGAAGCCGCGCAGAAGGCCGGCCGTTTCAACGACGAGATCGTGCCGGTGGCGATTCCGCAGCGCAAGGGCGAGCCGGTGCAATTCGCGACCGACGAATTCGTGCGCCACGGCGTGACGGCAGAATCGCTGGCGGGGTTGAAGCCCGCGTTCGCGAAGGACGGGTCGGTGACGGCGGCGAATGCGTCGGGGCTGAACGACGGCGCGGCGGCGGTGCTGGTGATGTCGGCGCAGAAGGCGGCGGCGCTGGGTCTGACGCCGCTTGCGCGGATCAAGGCGTACGCGAACGCGGGCGTGGATCCGAGCGTGATGGGCATGGGCCCGGTGCCGGCGACGCGCCGTGCGCTGGAGCGCGCGGGCTGGACGCCGGGCGACCTGGATCTGATGGAAATCAACGAAGCGTTCGCGGCGCAGGCGCTGGCGGTGCACAAGCAGATGGGCTGGGACACGTCGAAGGTGAACGTGAACGGCGGGGCGATCGCGATCGGCCACCCGATCGGCGCGTCGGGCTGCCGGATCCTGGTGACGCTGCTGCACGAGATGGTCAAGCGCGACGCGAAGCGCGGGTTGGCGTCGCTGTGCATCGGCGGCGGGATGGGCGTCGCGCTCGCGGTCGAGCGCGACTGAGCGGGTTCTGAAGGTCATGCACGCGTGCGGCGCCAACCTGCGCCGCACACGCGCGAAGTGCGCTTCGCGCGGGACAAGCTGCGAACAACAAGCGTGATGTTCCGATGCGCGCCGCGTCCGCGTGGCGGGCGGAGCGCGTCGCAGCGGCGGAGCCGGCGGCATCAGCAGTGCCGCCGCTTCGCATCATTGATTAATTTACTTGCCGGTGAATAATAGGATGACTAAGCGAATTGCAGTTGTGACGGGCGGGATGGGCGGTCTGGGCGAAGCGATCAGCATCCGGTTGAGCGATGCTGGCCACCGGGTCGTCGTCACGTATTCGCCGAACAATACCGGCGCCGATCGCTGGCTGACCGAGATGCATGCGGCCGGCCGCGAATTCCGCGCATATCCGGTGGACGTGGCCGATTACGATTCCTGCCAGCAATGCATCGAGAAGATCGTCCGGGACGTCGGTCCGATCGATATCCTCGTGAACAACGCGGGCATCACGCGCGACATGACGTTGCGCAAGCTCGACAAGGTCAACTGGGATGCGGTGATCCGCACCAATCTCGATTCCGTGTTCAACATGACGAAGCCGGTGTGCGACGGCATGGTCGAGCGCGGCTGGGGACGCATCGTCAACATCGCGTCGGTCAACGGCTCGAAGGGCTCGGTCGGCCAGACCAACTACGCGGCCGCGAAAGCCGGCATGCACGGTTTCACGAAATCGCTCGCGCTCGAAATTGCGCGCAAGGGCGTGACGGTGAACACCGTGTCGCCGGGCTACCTCGCGACGAAGATGGTGACTGCGATTCCGCAGGACATCCTCGACACGAAGATCCTGCCGCAGATTCCGGCGGGCCGGCTCGGTCGACCGGAGGAAGTCGCCGCGCTGATCGCGTTTCTATGCTCGGAGGATGCCGGCTTCGTGACGGGCTCCAACATCGCGATCAACGGCGGCCAGCACATGTGCTGAAGCGCAGCGGCCCGGGCGGCGCTTGCGCGTGTCCGGGCCGTGCTCCCGCTGTATCGAGCGCCGGAGCGGCGCGCGTGCGCGGTGACGGAGCGCGGCGCCGGTTTGCCGCGCACGCGGCAGGCAAATTCGCCCCGCGCTACGGCCCGGCAACCGCTGCACGCACGCCGCACCGGCTTCGCATTCCGGAGGCGGCATGGGTGAAACCTGGATGGGACTCGCGATCGGCGGCTCGGCGCTGGCCGTCGCGTTGACGATGGCGATCGCGCTTCACTGGCTCGAGCGGCGTCGCGCGCGACTGTTGCGCAACTTCGATCATCGCGATTGCTGGTTCATCGCGTACGGCAAGCGCCTTGCGCGCGGGCCCGCGCGTGGGACGCGTGGCGGCAGCGCGCGATGACGCCGGCGGCGCGGCAGCCGCGCGTTCGGCGTCGTGCCGCATCCCGCGCATCCGCTTGCGGAGCGCGGGATCTTCACGCTCAATCGTTGCGCTCGTGCGTGCCGTCGCCCGAATCGTTCTTGTGAAAGATCCGCTTCGTCGTGCGTTTGGTGGCATCCCAGCCCTCACGCGATGCATGCGCGATACCGTGCCCGACCGCCTTTGCAGCGCTCGCGGTCGCATGGCCGAAGCTGCGCGCGGCTTCGCCGGTTTTGTGCGCGGCTTCCTTCGAGTCTCGCTTGATGTCCTGCTTCACTTCCGACATGTCCGCGTGCGCGATCGGGCTGATCAGCGCAAGAACGAACGCGGTGCGAATGAACTGACGTGCTTTCACGACCTGGCTTTCCTGGGTTGATTCATCGAGGCTCCGCGCGCCCGGCAGGCGGCGGAACGAATGCGCCGGCGGCCGATGCGTCGAGCATCACCGCGGCGCGGCCGCTGAACAGCACGCGCTCGCCGCAGCGCAGCGCGAAGCCGTACAGCACCGGGCGGTCGTCGCCGCCGATGCGTTCGGCGTCGACGGTCAGCGGCAGCGCGAACGCGTCGAGTCGATCGACGAATGCGTCGACGTCGCGCATGCTCGCCAGATAGCCCGCGCGCGGGCGCGCAGGCTCACGCGGCGGTCGCGTTCCCCTTTCAGCCGCTTGCCCGGACACGGCGACTGATTGCCGGTTCATTGCCGGTCCGCGAAGCAATATCTTCGTTAATTACGATTCGCTAAACAATAAGCATGTCATGCGATGTAAACATCTGGTAATTTTCTGCCGGATTATGCAAAATCGCCGCTCCCAAATACTAACTACCGAGGGATCCGGGATGCATATCAAGAAAGCGGCGGCAGCGTGTGGCATGGCGTTCCTGTTGAGCGCATGCGGCGGCGTGCAGAATCTCGACGCGAACAGCCTCACGTCGGCGGGGACCAACCTGTTCAAGGCAGCGACGCTGTCGGACAGCGACATCGCGGCACTGTCGAACGACTCGTGCAAGGCGAGCGATGCGGAATCGAAGATCGCGGCGCCGAACAGCGCGTATGCGAAGCGCCTGACGAAGGTGATGAAGGGCTTCGGCGACATGACGCTGAACGGCCAGAAGATCAACTACAAGGTCTATCTGACCAAGGACGTGAACGCGTGGGCGATGGGCAACGGCTGCGTGCGCGTGTACAGCGGCCTGATGGACATGATGAACGACGACGAACTGCGTGGCGTGATCGGTCATGAAATGGGCCACGTCGCACTGGGTCATTCGAAGAAGGCGATGCAGACGGCGTACGCGGTGAGCGCGGCGCGCACCGCGGCCGGCGCGGCTTCGCCGGGCGTTGCGGCGCTGACGAGCTCGCAGCTCGGCGACATCACCGAGAAGTTCATCAACGCGCAGTTCTCGCAGACGCAGGAAAGCGCGGCCGACGACTACTCGTTCGACCTGATGAAGCAGAAGAACATGAACCAGAAGGGCCTCGTCACCGCGTTCCAGAAGCTCGCGCAGCTCGATGGCGGCAAGAGCTCGATGATGAGCTCGCACCCGTCGTCGACGAGCCGTGCGCAGCATATCCAGGATCGCATCGCGAAGGGCAGCTGATCGCCGGCCGGCGCCGGGGCGACCCGGCAGCCGCGACGACGATGTCCATGCAGAAACCCCCACGCGCTCGCGGGCGTGGGGGTTTCTTTTTTTCAGCGGCCGGGAAAGTGGTGCGCAAAGCGCCGGTCCGCGCCGCCTCGCCGGCTGCTTACGGCACCATCCCGGGCAGTACGTATGCCTGCACCAGCGTGATCAAACCGACGATCACCGCGAACAGCAGGCTGTGGCGCACCGTGAAGCGAAACAGCTCGGACTCCTTGCCGACGAGGCCCGTCGCCGCGCATGCGACCGCGATCGACTGGGGCGAGATCATCTTCGCCGTCACGCCGCCCGTCGTGTTCGCGGCAACCGCGAGCGTCTCGGGCACGCCGAGCTGATGCGCGGTCGCCTGCTGCAGCGAGCAGAAAAGCGCGTTCGACGACGTGTCGGAGCCGGTCAGGAACACGCCGAGCCAGCCGAGGAACGGCGAGAAGAACGGGAATGCGGCGCCGGTCGCGGCGAGCATCAACGCGAGCGTCGACGACATCCCCGAGTAGTTCGCGACGAACGCGAACGCGAGCACGAGGCCGATTGACAGAATCGGGCGCGTGAGCTCTTTCAGCGTTTCGCCGAACGTGACGAGCGCGTCGCGCGGCTTCATCCGCAGCAGTGCCATCGAGATCAGCGCGGTCACGAGGATCGCGCTGCCGACCGCCGATACGAGATCGATCTTCATCACCGCATCGAGCGCCTTGGGCGTCGCGGCGATCGGCGCAGTCTTCACGATCAGCTGATCGAGCCCGGCTACGTGGAACTTCAGCACGGTCGATGCGAGCGCGCCGTGCACGGCGAACAGCGCCTTGAACGGCGCGAGGCTCCACACGGTGACGACGGCCGTCAGGATCAGAAACGGCGACCACGCGCGCACCGTCTGCCCGAACGTGTACGGCGACGCGCGGCGGCTCGAGCCCGAACCGCCGTCGCCCGCGCCGAACCCGGCGAGCGCCGCAGCGCCGCCGGACACGACGATCCCGCCTGCCCTCTGCGTCGCACTGCTCGGCTGCCAAATCTTCAGGAACGCCGCGAGCGACACGAGGCTGACGAGCGAAGACGTGATGTCCGGCAGCTCCGGCCCGATGTGGTTCGACGTGAAATACTGCGTGATCGCGAAGCTGCCGCCGGCGACGAGCGCGGCCGGCCACGTCTGCCGCACGCCGCGCAGCCCGTCCATCATGAACACGAGCCAGAAGGGCACGGCGAGCGACAGCAGCGGCAGCTGGCGGCCGGCCATCGCGCCGATGTGGAACGCGTCGAGGCCCGTCACCTGCCCGGCGACGATGATCGGAATGCCCATCGCGCCGAACGCGACCGGCGCGGTATTGGCAATCAGACAGAGCCCGGCTGCATGCAGCGGCTTGAAGCCGAGGCCGACGAGCAGCGCGGCCGTGATCGCGACAGGTGCGCCGAAGCCGGCCGCGCCTTCGAGGAACGCGCCGAACGAGAAGCCGATCAGCAGCATCTGCAGCCGCTGGTCGTCGGTGATCGACAGCACCGACGCCCGGATCACGTCGAACTGGCCGGTTTTCACGACGATCTTGTACAGAAACACGGCCGCGACGATGATCCACGCGATCGGCCACAGGCCGTACGCGAACCCGAAGCCGGCCGCCGCGAGCGCCTGCGGCACCGGCATCCGGTGCGCGAGGATCGCGACGCCGAGCGACAGCAGCAGCGTGATTGCCGCGGCGACGTGCCCCTTCATCCGCAATGCGGCAAGCGCGACGAAAAAGAAGATGATCGGAATTGCGGCGACTAACGCCGACAGCCCGAGGCTGCCGAGCGGCGTATAGATCTGATGCCAAACCTGCATGGGTGTCTCCTCCATGGATTTCTATCGGTACGGGAAACCGCGCACGCGAACGAGGACGCGGCCGTCGAGACGGCAACCGACGCGAAGCTGCACGAGGCGATCGCGCTCGCATCGCACAACACGATGTTCCTGCATCTGAATACGAGCGTGATCGGGATGCTGCGCGAGCACATTTCGATCAACGTCGCCGGGATGACGACGTGCGACGAGCAGGCGTCCGAGTTGTTGTTGCAACAGCACCGTGTCGTCTGCGATGCAATCTGCGCGCACCGGCCCGAGGAGGCGCGCACCGCGATGCAGACCCATATCGACTATGTGCGGAGTCATTTCGAGCGAAGCGGCAACACGCCGTGAGATTGGTTGGACCACCGGCGCGCTGAGCTTGCGCGGCGGCCGCGTGGCGGCGCCCTGGCCCGCCGTGCGATTGACCGGTTCATCGGGCGGCTACTAGAATCGGTCGGAACTGCCCGTCAGCCGCGCGCCGCGGCGATCACGTGCCCATTGATCCGATTGTCGAGGAAGCCTCCGTGCTCACGTCTTTGATCCGGCGCGCACCGGCCGCGCTGTCGTGGCGCGCCGTGTGCCGCCCGGCCCGCGCACTGATCGCGTGTGCGCTGCTGCCGCTCGTCGCCTGCGCGACGCACCCGCCCGCCACGTCGCTCGATCGTCCGGTGTCCCACGCGCTGTCGGCCGACAGCGCGACGCCGCTGCGCGACGCGCTGGCTGCGCCGGCGGCCGCGCATCCGGGGCAGTCCGGTTTCCGGCTGCTCGCCGACGGCGCGACCGCGTTGCAGATGCGTATCGCGCTCGCGCGTGCGGCGACGAAGACGCTCGACATGCAGTACTACATCGCGACCGAGGACACGACCGGCAAGCTGTTGCTCGCCGCGGCGCTGTACGCGGCCGATCGGGGCGTGCGCGTGCGGATGCTGGTCGACGACCTGAACTTCCACGACATCGATCGCGTGATGGCCTCGCTGAATACGCACCCGAACATCGAGATCCGCGTATTCAATCCGTTCGGCGCGTCGCAGCGCGGAATGGTCGAGCGCACGGCCAACTTCCTCACGCGCATCGACAGTTTCACGCGCCGCATGCACAACAAGGCGATGATCGCGGACAACCAGCTCGCGATCGTCGGCGGCCGCAACCTCGGCGACGAATACTTCAGTGCGAGCCCGACGCTGCAGTTCCGCGATCTCGACGTGCTGTCGGCCGGGCCGGTGACGCACGACATCTCGAAGAGCTTCGACGACTATTGGGCGAGCGCGAGCAGTTATCCGCTGCGCGTGCTGAATCATCAGAAGTTCGACCCGAAAGATCTCGACGCGATGCGCGACGAGTTGCGCGAGCACTGGCGCAAGAACGCGGATCCGTACAACGCGAAGCCCCTGAACGCGACGCCGCTCGCGCAGCAGATCGCACGCGAGCAGCTCGAGCTCGTGTGGGCGCCGGCCGAATTCAAGGTCGATGCGCCGGACAAGATCGCGCGACCGACCGGCACCTACGTGAGTCCGCCGATGCAGCGCCTGGCCGAACTCGCGCGCGGCGCACGCAAGGAGTTCCTGGCGTTTTCGCCGTATTTCGTGCCGCACGACGCCGGCGTGAAGATCCTCGGCGACACGGCCGCGCGCGGCGTGCGTATCGCGATCGTCACGAATTCGCTGGCCGCGACCGACGCGATCGCGGTGCAGGCCGGCTATGCGCCGTATCGCATACCGTTGCTGCAGCGCGGCGTCGAGCTATACGAATTCAAGTCGCAGCCGGACCAGGCGCCGCCACGGCTGTTCGGCTCTCGCTCGCGTGCGAGCCTGCATGCGAAGGCATATGTGATCGACCGGCAAATCCTCGTGATCGGTTCGCTGAACCTTGACCCGCGCTCCGCGCACCTGAACACCGAGCTGGCGCTGGTTATCCACAGCCCGGTGCTCGCGGAGCAGGCCGCGGCGATCTTCGCGCGCGTCACGCAGCCCGACGAAAGCTACCGCGTGACGCTCGCGAAGCAGGCGGACGGCAGCCCGCCCGCGCTTGAATGGACGGGTACCGACGACGGCCGCACCACGACCTATCACGTCGACCCGCATGCGGGGCTGCTGCGCAACGTGATGACGGGCATCTTCACGCTGCTGCCCGTCGACGACCAGCTGTAAGGGCGCGAACGACTCCGGCAAAACCCGCGATACCGGCGTGCGGGCAAAGGTGATATCGTTGTGCACGCAACGATATCCATGACGTGACGGTCTCGGCGGCGGCTCGCGCAATGCGGGTCGGAGCCCTGCCGCACGCCGCGCCGCATGCGCCATCCGCGCATCTGGCGCCTGCCGACGATGGACGACGTGCGCCGCACGTGCGGCCGCGCCCGCCCGCAACCGGAGTACCCCATGCAACGTGTACCGAACCAGCCGTTCACGCGTCCCGCCCGTTTCTCCGAAGCCGAATGGCAGGCGCGCGTGCAGCTCGCGGCCGCCTACCGGATCTTCGAGCATCTCGGCTGGACCGAGCTGATCTACAACCATATCTCGCTGCGCGTGCCCGGCGAAGACGGCCATTTCCTGATCAATCCGTTCGGGCTCCATTACCGCGAGGTTTGCGCGTCGAATCTCGTGAAAATCGACATCGACGGCAACGTGATCGGGCATTCCGACTGGCCGATCAACCCGGCGGGCTTCACGTTCCACAGCGCGATCCACGCGGCGCTCCCGGATGCGCATTGCGTGATGCACGTGCACACGACGCCGACGATGGCCGTGTGCTGCTCGCGCGACGGGCTATCGTTCTCGAACTTCTACTCCGCGCAGCTGTACGGAAAGATCGCCTATCACGACTTCGAGGGCATCACCGTGCATCTCGACGAAGGCCGGCGCATCGTCGCCAGCGCCGGCGGGCGACCCGTGCTGCTGTTGCGCAACCACGGGCCGGTGACGATCGGCGCGACGCTCGCGCAGACCTTCTCGCTGATGTGGCTGCTCAATCGCGCGTGTGAGGTGCAGGTCGCAACGCGCGCTATCGGCGACGCATTGCCGATCGAGCCATCGGTACTCGAGGGCTGCGTGCGCGATTCGCTGAATTTCGATCCGAAGCACGGTGCGGGGCAGGACGCATTCGACGCGCTGCAGCGCATCGTCGATCGCATCGATCCGGGCTATCGCGCGTGATGCGCGAGCGTCGCCGCAGCTGCTCGTCACCCGGTCGATTCGTGATGATCGGCGGTTCGCGGTAACCAATCTGCATCCCGAGGCCCGATTCGAGGCGGCGCGGGCAAAAAAAAACGCGGCCGGGCGGCCGCGTGAATACTCGCAGACTCCTTCGGACGAAGGAAACAAGCAACTGTGAGACGAAGTGTAGCGAAAGGCCGCACGCGGATTCAGGGCTTGCGGTGCAAAGGTCTCTTCCTGGTTCCGGCAGGCTGGCGGTTCGCGCATGTGCTGCCGGATCAGCGGCGATCGACTACCATCATGGAGCGCCCCCGGCCGGGCGGCGTCCCAAGTCGTACAAGGAGGATTCATGCTGAAGCTGCGTTTGCTCCAGGCCGTATTGCTCGCAGGCGTCATGGCCGCCGGCAGTGCCGCCGCCGAAACGATGCATCTGTCCGCCAGCCTGCAGCCGTCGAGCGAGGTGCCGCCCACCGCGACGAAAGGCTCCGGCGCGGTCGACGCCACCTACGACACGGCTACCCACATGCTTCGGTGGACGGTGACTTACGATCACCTCACCGGTCCGGCGACCGCCGCCCACTTCCACGGTCCCGCGCCGGTCGGCCAGAACGCGGGCGTGCAGGTGCCGATCCCGAAAGACGGGCTTGCGAGCCCCATCAAGGGCGAGAAGGAGCTCACCGACGCGCAGGTGACGGAGCTGATGAGCGGCAAGTGGTACTTCAACGTGCACACGAAGGAGCATCCGGCCGGCGAAATCCGCGGCCAGCTGATGCCGGCGAACTGAGCCCGGCGAATCCGCGCGCCCGCGTTTGATATGGAGGCTCCGGTCGAGCGGCGTGGCGACGATTGCACGTACCATCGCCACACCGCGACGACGGAGTGTGTTCGATGAGTTGGCAAAGCAAGTTCGCGTGCTGGCTGCTGCGCTGGCAGTTTCGTCCGGAGACCATGCGCCCGGTGCTCGACCCCGCCCGCGCGCGGCGCTTCACCGACCTCAGAATGGTCATCCCGCGGCGTGTGCCGTCGGGCGATCGGCTGCGCGAATGCTACGGGCCCGGCGACGCGCCGCTGCGCGGCGAATGGCTCGAGCGCACCGGCGCGGTCGCGGCGCGCGGCGCCGGCCGCACGCTGCTGTATTTCCACGGCGGCGGCTACTACTTCTGTTCGACGAAAACCCATCGGCCGCTCGTGTTCCGGCTGACCCGGCGCGCGGGCGTGCGCTCGTTCTCGCTCGACTACCGGCTCGCTCCGGAAAACCGCTTCCCGGCTGCGCTCGACGATGCGCTGGCCGCGTATCGCCAACTGCTCGCGCTCGGCACGCCGCCCGAGTCGATCGTGTTCGGCGGCGACTCGGCAGGCGGCGGTCTCGCGCTCGCGACACTCGTCGCGCTGCGCGATCGCGGCGAGCCGTTGCCGGCCGGCGCGATCCTGTTCTCGCCGTGGACCGATCTCGCGGGCACCGGCGACACGATGCGTACCAACGACGGCCGCGACCCGATGTTCTCGGCCGCCGCGCTGCCGAAGGCGGCAAAGCTGTATCTCGGTGATGCACCGGCGACGCATCCGTATGCGTCGCCGCTCTATGCGGATCTTGCCGGACTGCCGCCGCTGTTCATCCAGGCGGGCAGCACCGAGGTGCTGCTCGACGATGCGCGGCGCGTTGCCGACAACGCGAAGGCGGCTGGCGTGCCGGTGGAACTGGAGGTGTGGCCCGACATGCCGCACGTGTGGCAGCTGTACACGCCGATGGTGCCGGAGTCGCGCGACGCGCTCGATCGTGCCGCGGCGTTCCTGCGTCGCGTCGCGGTCGAGCGGGCGATTCAGCGCGCGGGCGAGCCGTCGATCGCCTGATACGCGGCCTTCACCGCAACCGACCCGTACTTGCGCTCGAGCCGGCGCACGGTGAAGTGGCCGTGCGCCATCTGCTGAAAGTGGTCGATGAACAGCGTGTTGACCGTCGCGCCGAGCACCGCGCCGATCGCCGGGATGGACTTCGCGGCCATCTGCTCGGTCACCTGCACCGAGAAGCGCGACGCGACCGTCTGCACCAGCTTGAATACCGCTGCCGAGCCGTGCGCGGTGACGCCCTTCGTCGTGATGTCCGACGACGCCTTCGAAATCGCCTGCGCGAGCGCACCGCGCAGCACGAAATAGCCGAGATCGGCTTCTTCCTCCTGCTTGTCCGGCGCACCGCCCATGCCGAGGACGGCCAGGCACTGCAGCTGCGTATCCACTGAACCGAGATCCTCGCCTTCGCTGCGCGCGATGTCGCACACCGAGCGGAAGATCAGCGTGGTCGTCACCGGCAACTCGACCGGCAACGCGAGGAAGCCGAACGCGCCGCCCGCAGCGCCGGTGGTCGCGACCGCGAGCTTGTGCAGCAGGTTGCTCGGCTTCTCCGGCTCCGCATCGGGCGTCTGCGGCTTGCCGAGCGTGCGCAGTGCGATGTTCAGGCATTTGCGCAGCGCGAGCTGCGTCGCGTCGTTGATCTTCCCGGTCGCGAAATCGGGCAGCCGCGCGATCATTTTCTCGACCGGCGCGCCCAGCACGCCCGTGAGCTTCATCGTCAGCGACGGGCTTTCCAGCACCTGCTTCGCGCGCCGCAGCGCGTCCTGGTCTTCCGGCGACAGCGTCGCCGCGGGCGTGATCGAAATCGGTTCCATGTTTCTCCTTCGCGGCCGGGAACGGGCCCCCGAACGTCGCCGGCCTAGATTACTCCGGCATGCTAGAATTTTGAGATTGCTTGACCCGTCAAAAGTTGCATCAACAAAAAATGGCCGTCCATACTGCCGCCCACCATTCGAGCGGGCAACTGCTGCCGTTCCGTGAATCGTTGCTGGCGATGATCGGGATCTCGTTCGTCACCATGCTGGTCGCGTTCGATCAGACCGTCGTCGGCACCGCGCTGCCGACCATCGTCGCCGAACTCCGCGGCTTCGACCTGTACGCGTGGGTGGCGACCTCGTACCTGCTCAGTTCCGTGATTACCGTGCCGATCTTCGGCCGCCTCGGCGACTATTACGGCAGGAAGCCGTTCGTCATCGCGTCGATCGTCGTGTTCACCGGCGCGTCGGTGCTATGCGGGATGGCCAACGACATGCTGTTCCTGGTCCTCGCGCGCGGCCTGCAGGGGATTGGCGGCGGGATGCTGGTCGGCACTGCGTTCGCGTGCATTCCGGACCTGTTCCCCGACTCGGTCGTGCGGCTGCGCTGGCAGGTGCTGATGAGCTCGGCCTTCGGCATCGCGAACGCGATCGGGCCGTCGCTCGGCGGGTTCCTCACGCAGTCGTTCGGGTGGCGCTCGGTGTTCTACGTGAACCTGCCGATCGGCATCCTTTCGCTGTTCTTCGTGTGGCGCTATCTGCCTCACCTGCGCCACGTCGAGCATCAGCGCAAGATGCGGCTCGACTGGCCCGGTGCGCTGCTGATCGCGTTGTCGCTCGGTGCGCTGCAGCTGTTCGTCGAATGGCTGCCGAAGTACGGCGCGGCGAGCTGGGCGTCACTGCTGCTGGTCGTCGCGGTCGGCGCCGGGATCGGCTTGTGGCATTGGGAAAAGCGCTCGGCGCAGCCGATTCTGCCGTTCGACATGTTCGGCAACCGGGCGCTCGCCGCGCTGTTCGTGCTCGCGATCCTGGCCGGCTTCTCGATGTTCTCGCTGCTGTTCTACGCGCCGCTGCTGTTCCAGGGCGGCTTCGGAATGTCGCCGAAGGAGGCGGGGCTCGTGATCACGCCGCTCGTCGTGTTCATCACGATCGGCAGCATCATGAACGGCCGTGTCGTCACGCGCATCCGCAATCCGAACGCGATGCTGCAGGTCGGGTTCGTGCTGTTCGCCATCGCGTGCGCAGGGGTCGTCGTGGCGACGCACGCCACGCCGGGCTGGATGTTGATGGCGCTGATGGCGGCCGGCGGGATCGGGCTCGGCTTCGTGCTGCCGAACCTGACCGTGTTCGCGCAGCAGACGGCCGGCCGCGAGCATCTCGGTATCGCGACCGCGCTGCTGCAGTCGCTGCGTATGGTCGGCGGGATGATCGGCACCGCGCTGACCGGCACGCTCGTCAACCAGCTGTATTCGAGCGGCGTGCGCGATGCGCTGTCGCGCGATCACGCGCTGCAATGGCATGCGCAGCTCGCCGATCCGCAGATACTGATCGATCGGGCCGCGCAGGGCGGTCTTGTCGCGGAGCTCACGCGCGCCGGGCATAATGGCGCGCTGCTGCTGGAAGCGGCTCGCGAATCGCTGGTCGGCGCGATCCACGTCGGCGTCGCGATGGCGGCCGTCGTCGCCGTGGTATCGGTGTGGCAGTGCCGACGCGTGCCGCCGATCGCGTTGCGGCACAAGATCGAGCCGCACGTCGCGGCCGACTGACCGATTGAACGAACAGAACTGAGCGCATGGAAGAACAGGACCGCGTCGCGATCTTGCAGCAATTCGGACGCACGTATCGCGCGTTCATGACCGCATTTGAGACGCACGTCGGACAGCCGATGCCGCGTTGGCGGATCATGGTCGCACTGCACACGATGGGCGGGCATTCGTCGCAGAAGAAGCTCGTCGAGGTGCTGCGCATCGATCCGGGCGCGCTCACGCGCCAGTTGAAGTCGCTCGACGCGCTCGGCTGGATCGAGCGCGCGTCCGATGCGCGCGACAACCGCGTGACCAACGTCACGCTGACCGCCGAAGGCCGCGCCGCGTTCGACGCGTGTCTGCCGCGCCGCAAGGCGTTCATCGAACAGACGATGGCGCAATTGCCGGATGACGTGCTGACCGCGCTGTCGGGCGCGCTCGCGATGCTGGAGTCGCGGATCGCCGACGTCGGCTCGCCCCCGGCGCCGCACTGAAGCAGCGGGGCCCGACGGGGCGCACCCGTCGGCCGCGCTCAACCGGCGACGCGCAGTGCGCGTACGCCCCTGCACCTGTCGGCGTTTCGCTTACTTCGCATTATTTCAATTCACGCCGGCGCCGTTCAAAGCTCGATGCGCGTACCGAGCAGCGCGAGGAACTGCGCGAGCCATGCCGGATGCGCGGGCCATGCGGGCGCGGTGACGAACGGCGCGTCGGTGACGGCCGCGTCGACCGGGATGTCCGCATATTCGCCGCCGGCGAGCTTCACCTCGGGTGCGCAGGCCGGGTAGGCCGAGATGCGTTTGCCGCGGATCACGTCGGCGGCCGCGAGCAGTTGCGCCGCGTGGCAGATCGCGGCAATCGGCTTGCCGGCTTCCGCGAACGCGCGCACCAGCGAGATTACCTTCGGGTCGAGGCGCAGGTATTCGGGCGCGCGGCCGCCCGCGATCGCGAGCGCGTCGTAGCCCGACGCATCGACGTCGTCGAACGTCGCGTTCAGCGTGAAGTTGTGACCCGGTTTTTCGGTGTAGGTCTGGTCGCCTTCGAAATCGTGGATCGCGGTCTTGACCTTGTCGCCCGCGCGCTTGCCCGGGCAGACCGCGTCGACGTGGTGGCCGACCGCCTGCAGTGCCTGGAACGGCACCATCGTTTCATAGTCTTCGGCGAAATCACCGGTCAGGAACAGGATCTTCTTCGCGGCCATGGCTTTCTCCATTGAACAGCGTTGAGGGTCCGTTCGCGCCGTGTGCGGCAGGCTGGAGCAACGGCGGCGAAGCGGCACCGAGGACGAAAGCGCAGTGTACTCCGGCAGATTGAAGCGCGCGTGACGAACGCCCCGCGCGACGGCGGAGCGCCCACGCGGCGCGTGCGATGCGTCAGAAGAACGTTTCGACGACTTCCGTCACGCGGAACTGCGGATCGAGGACGAGCAGCTGGCGCCACTTGTCGAACGTCAGGCACGGGTGCGAGATGTCGAACGCGACCATGTCGCCGACCTTCACGTCGGCGCCGGGCGGAATCTTCAGGTACGCGTGCTGGTCCATCATCCCGGTGACTGCCCAGCCCTCGCTCGCGGCGACGTCGCGCGGCGCGCTGTCGCGGCCCGGCCGGAAGTGGCGCGCCGGCTCGGGCAAGCCTGCGTCGAACGCCGCGTCGCGCTTGCCGAGCGCGATGATCGCGCGGTCGGCTTCCGGCACGGATTGCACGTACGCCCACAGCTGCAGCGCCGGCAGCAGCCCTTCGCCCATCCGGCGCGCGATCGGGTTGCGCGCAAACACGTCCGTCTGCGCTTTCTTGTAGATGCCGACGTCGTGCGTCAGGTAGCAGCCCGGACGCAGCACGACTTCCGCGAAACCCGCATCGGACGCCTTCGCGAATTCTTCCGCGACCACGTCGTACCACGCCGACCCGGCACCCGACAGAATCGCCGGCGTGCGCGCGAACCGGCCGGCTTCCGCCAGCTCGCGCGTGAACGCGACGGCATCCTGCAGGAACGCGCGGATTTCGCCTTCCTCCTTCAGCACGCCTTCGTAAAGTTCGATGCCCGCGAGCTTCAGCGTGCCGGGATAGCGAGCGATCGCGCCCAGCACGGCCTCACGCTGCGCGGCGTCGCGCACGCCCGCGCGGCCGCCCGGCACGCCGAGCTCGATCAGCACGTTCAACGTCTTGTTCGCGTCGCCGAAGAAGCGGCCGAGCTGGTCGACGCTGTCGGCCGAATCGACGAGGCAGAAGAACTCGAAATCGGGATCGGACAGCAGCCCGGCGATGATCGTCATGTTCTGGCGGCCGACCAGCTGGTTCGCGAGCAGCACGCGCCGCACGCCGCCGTGATACGCGGCCTGCGTCTGATGCGCGGTCGCGAGCGTGATGCCCCACGCGCCTGCCGCGAGCTGGCGGCGGAACAGTTGCGGCGCCATCGTCGTCTTGCCGTGCGGCGCGAATTGCGCGCCGTACTGCTGGACGAACGCCTGCATCCAGTTCAGATTGTGTTCGATGCGATCCGCGTACAGGACGGCGGCCGGCAGGCTTACGTCTTCCGCGAGCAGGTTCCACTCGAGCCGGCCCGCGTCGTCGAGCGGCACGCTCGCGCTCGGCACGTTGCCGAGACCCTTGCCCAACGGATTGATTGTCGGTTCTTGATAGTTTGTAACTTTCATCTCATCCCGCTCCATCATCACGATGCATTGCACTGAAGTTGACACGCAGATGGTACAGAAAGTAGCATCGGCGCGGTGATGTTATTTAGTAACATCGAGCTTCGCGTCCTTTTTCTCAGATGAATACGCCCGTGACTCCGTCCGCTGCATTTGCAGCCGACCCGCCGTCCGCGCCGTCCGCCGCGCCGGTCCTCGATATCGTTGCGCGGATCGCCGAATGCGCGCCAGAGCTGCGTGAAGCCGAACGCAAGGTCGCAGCGTTCATCCTCGCCGATCTCGCGCGCGCCGCGCATGCGAGCATCGGCGCGCTCGCGCGCGACGCGGAAGTCAGCGTCGCGACGGTCACGCGATTCGCGAAGGCCGTCGGCTGCCGCGACGTGCGAGAACTGAAGGTGCTCGTTGCGCAGGCAGCGGCCGTCGGGCAGCGCTTTCTCGCGCCTTCCGGCGAGCATCCCGGCGAAGATGCAAATGCCGCATCGGTCGTCTACGACGAGATCCGCGTCGCGCTCGCGCACAACCACCAGTTGCTGCGCAATACGTCGTTCGACGCGGCCGCCGACCTGCTTGCCGGCGCGAAGATGATTTATGTGTACGGGCAGGGCGGCGGCTCGACCGCGCTCGCCGACGAACTGCGCTTCCGGCTCGTGCGCTTTGGCCGACCGGTCGCGACCTATCAGGACAGCCTGTTGCAGCGAATGGTGTCGGCGACGCTGTCGCGCGACGCCGTGGTCGTCGCGCTGTCGGTGAGCGGGCGCGTGCCCGAGTTGCTCGAAAGTTGCCGCGTCGCGAAGCGTTATGGCGCGACGCTGATCGCGATCACGGCGCCGGCGTCGCCGCTTGCGGCGCTCGCCGATCACCTGATTCCGGTCGTCGCGTTCGAAACCGATTTCATTTACAAGCCTTCGACATCGCGCTACGCGATGATGATGGCGATCGACGTGCTCGTCACCGGGGTCGCGTTGCGGCTCGGGGATGCGGGCCGGGAATCGCTGCGCCGCATCAAGCACGCGCTCGATGCGCACCGCGGCGGCGGAGACCGTCAACCGGTAGGAGACTGACCATGCATTCGCATCCCGAAGCCGCCGATACGCTGATCGTCGGCGCGCAGCTGTACGACGGCACCGGCGCACCGCCGGTCACGCGCGACGTCGCGATCCGCAACGGCTTCATCGCCGCGATCGGCAACCTGTCGAACTGGCTTGCGGAGGCCGTCGTCGATGCGAACGGCCGCGCGCTCGCGCCGGGTTTCGTCGACGTGCACACGCACGACGACACCCACGTGATCCGCGCGCCGCAGATGCTGCCGAAGATCTCGCAAGGCGTGACGACCGTGATCGTCGGCAACTGCGGGATCAGCGCGTCGCCGGTGACGCTGGACGGCGACCCGCCCGACCCGATGAACCTGCTCGGCGATCGCGACGCGTTTCGCTACCCGACTTTCGCCGCCTATGTCGAGGCCGTCAACGGCGCGCACCCGGCCGTGAACGTCGCGGCACTCGTCGGCCACACCGCGCTGCGCAACAACCAGATGGACCGCCTCGACCGCGCGGCGACCGACGGCGAGATCGCCGGGATGCGCACGCAGCTCGAGGAGGCGCTCGCCAATGGCGCGCTCGGCCTGTCATCGGGCCTTGCGTACGGTTCCGCGTTCGCTGCGCCGGCCGAGGAGGTGATGGCGCTTGCCGAGCCGCTTGCGAATGCCGGGGCGCTGTACACGACGCACATGCGCACCGAGTTCGACGCGATCCTCGACGCGATGGACGAAGCGTACCGCGTCGGCCGTCACGCGAAGGTGCCGGTCGTGATCTCCCACCTGAAGTGCGCGGGCCCGTCGAACTGGGGGCGCAGCACCGAGGTGCTCGCGTCGCTCGAACGTGCGCGCCGCTACCAGCCGGTCGGCTGCGATTGCTATCCGTACAGCCGCAGCTCGTCGACGCTCGACCTGAAGCAGGTGACCGGCGACATCGACATCACGATCACGTGGTCGGAGCCGCATCCGGAAGTCGCCGGCAAGCTGCTGAAGGCGATTGCCGCCGATTGGGGCGTGACCGAGCAGGAGGCCGCGCAGCGGATTCGTCCGGCCGGCGCCGTGTACCACAACATGTCCGAGGACGATGTGCGCCGGATCCTGTCGCACCCGGCGACGATGGTCGGCTCGGACGGGCTGCCGAACGATCCGCTGCCGCATCCGCGGCTGTGGGGCGCGTTTCCGCGCGTGCTCGGCCATTACGTGCGCGACACGAACCTGCTGCCGCTCGAGGAAGCGATTCGCAAGATGACGTCGCTGTCCGCGCGCCGCTACGGGATCGCGAAGCGCGGCGAAGTGCACGTCGGTTATCACGCGGATCTCGTGCTGTTCGATCCGGCGCGCGTGCTCGATGCGGCCACGTTCGAGAAGCCGCAGCAGCCTGCGCACGGGATCGATGCGGTGTGGGTGAACGGCGTGCTGACCTACGAGAACGGGCGGGCGACCGGCGAGCGCGCGGGCGTATTCATCGCGCGCGGCGAACGCGTGCCGGCGAGCGGCGACGCCGCGTTCTGAACGCGGGCGCATTTCGATATTCCGCGTGCGCCGCGTTCGGCGCACGCATTCGCAACGGAACTGAAACAGGAGTGAAAACGATGAAGCGATATGGCGTGGGCGAAGCGAAGGGCACCGGCGGTCAGGTAATGCCGTTTGCGCGCGCGGTCGAGGCCGACGGCTGGCTGTACGTGTCGGGGCAGACGCCGATGGTGAACGGCGAGGTCGTCGAAGGCGGGATCGTCACGCAGTCGAAGCAGGCGATCGAAAACGTGATCGCGATCCTGAAGGAGGCCGGCTACGGGCTCGAACACGTCGTGCGCTGCGGCGTGTGGCTCGACGACGCGCGCGATTTTGCGTCGTTCAACAAGGTGTTCATTTCGTACTTCGGCGAACACCCGCCGGCACGCGCGTGCGTGCAGTCGAGCATGGTTATCGACTGCAAGGTCGAGGTGGATTGCATCGCGTACAAGCCGCCGGTGAAGTAACGCGGCGAGGGTTTGCATTGCAAAGAGGCCGGCGCATTCGCGTGCGTCGGCCTCTTTGCGTTATGGCGGCGTTGAGGCGCGACCGACCGGAGATGCGCGGGCAGGTGAAGGGCGGCAGGTCAAAATGCCTGCCGGCCTGCGTTCATTCACTGACGCGCAGTCCGCGCATTATCCGGCATCGGCTGGTTGTAATTGGTCCGGAACGGATTGATGTCGAGCCCGCCGCGGCGTGTATACCGCGCATACACCGCGAGCTTCACCGGTTTGCACGCATGCAGGATGTCGAGGAAGATTCGTTCGACGCACTGCTCGTGAAAGCCGGTGTGATTGCGGAACGAGATGATGTAGCGCAGCAGCCCCGCGTGATCGATCTGCGGGCCGACGTAATGGATCTGCACGCTGCCCCAGTCCGGCTGGCCGGTGACCGGGCAGTTCGAGCGCAGCAGGTCGGACACGAGCGTTTCCTCGACCGGCGCTTCGTCCTCGGCGTCCGCGGCCGACAGCAGCGAAGGATCCGGTTCGTACACGTCGGTGTCGAGATCGAGCCGGTCGAGCGACAGCCCGTCGAGCTCTTCCATCTCGAGCTTGCCGAAATCGTGCGGCGACACGAGCTGCACCGACACGCTTGCGCCGCACGCGGCCGACACGTCGCGCTTGAGCACGTCGCGCACCGCGTCGACCGAGTCGAACTTCGATTGCGCGAACGAGCCGAGATACAGCTTGAACGACTTCGATTCGACGATGTTCGGCGATTCGGCCGGCACGTAGAACGTCGCGATCGCGAGCTGCGGCTTGCCGCGCGCGTTGAGCCACGACAGCTCGTAAGCGTTCCAGATGTCGGTGCCGAAGAACGGCAGCGCCGACGTGATGCCGAGCTGCTCGCGCGCGCCGGCGCGCGGGATCGGGAACAGCAGCGATGCATCGTACTGCGCCGCGTAGACGGTGGCCTTGCCGAGCGGGGATTGTTCGGGGTTCATGGGACGAAGCCTTTACGACAGGAAGAGGCGATAAGCCGGATTGGCACTCTCTTCGACATACGGATAACCGAGCGCCGCGAGGAAGCGTTCGAACTCGGCATGATCGGCCTGCGGCACCTGCAGTCCGACGAGGATCGAGCTGTAGTCCGCGCCCTGGTTGCGATAGTGGAACAGGCTGATGTTCCAGTCCGGCGCCATCGACGACAGGAACTTCATCAGCGCGCCCGGCCGCTCCGGGAATTCGAAGCGGAACAGGCGTTCGTCGAGCGCGAGCGGCGAGCGGCCGCCCACCATGTAGCGGATGTGTTCCTTCGACAGCTCGTCGTGCGTGAGGTCGACGGTCTTGAAGCCGTGCGATTCGAAATTCGCGGCGATCTCCGCCGATTCGCCGCGCCGTTTGATCTGCACGCCGACGAAGATGTGCGCGGACTTTTCATCCGCGATCCGGTAGTTGAACTCGGTCACGTTGCGGTCGCCGACGAGCGTGCAGAAGCGCTTGAAGCTGCCGCGCTCCTCCGGGATCGTCACCGCGAACACGGCTTCGCGCGCCTCGCCGACTTCGGCCCGTTCCGCGACGAACCGCATCCGGTCGAAGTTCATGTTCGCGCCCGACGTGACCGCAACGAGCGTCTGGTTCTCGATTCCTTCGCGTTCCGCATAGCGTTTCGCGCCCGCGACGGCGAGCGCGCCCGACGGTTCGAGCACGCTGCGCGTGTCCTGGAACACGTCCTTGATTGCCGCGCAAAGCGCGTCGGTGTCGACCGTCACGACGCCGTCGAGGAATTCGCTGCAGAGCCGGAAGGTTTCCTCGCCGACGAGCTTCACGGCCGTGCCGTCCGCGAACAGGCCCACTTCGGGCAGCTCGACGCGCTCGCCCTTCTGCAACGACTGCGCCATCGCGCACGAATCCTCCGCCTGCACGCCGAATACCTTGATCTCGGGGCGCACGGCCTTCACGTAAGCGGCTACGCCGGCTGCGAGCCCGCCGCCGCCGATCGGCACGAAGATCGCGTGAATCGGGCCCTGGTGCTGCCGCAGGATTTCCATCGCGATCGTGCCCTGGCCGGCGATCACGTACGGGTCGTCGAACGGATGGACGAACGTGAGGTCGCGCTCGGCCTGCACCTTCACCGCGTGCGCGTACGCATCGCTGTACGATTCGCCCGCCTGGATCACCTCGACGCTCGGGCCGCCGTGCGCGCGCACCGCGTCGACCTTCACCTGCGGCGTCGTGACGGGCACGACGATCACGGCCTTGATGCCCATCCGCGCCGCCGAGAACGCGACGCCCTGCGCGTGGTTGCCGGCCGACGCCGTGATCACGCCGCGCGCGAGCGCGTCGGCGGGAATGTGCGCCATCTTGTTGTATGCGCCGCGCAGCTTGAACGAGAACACCGGCTGGTTGTCCTCGCGCTTCAGGTAAACGGGGTTGCGCAGCCGGGCCGACAGATTGCGGGCGGGTTCGAGTTCCGTCTCGAGCGCGACGTCGTAGACGCGCGCAGTGAGGATTTTCTTCAGATAATCGTGGGATGCCATGGGCGCTCGCGTGCGGTGCGGAAGCAGACGGTAAAGGATCAATGATAGCGCCAAGGGTCCGCTCGCACGCAAGCCGCATGCCGACGCGCCGTCGCCGCGCCGCGTGCGGGGCCGTCGTCGGCGCGGCGCGGTCCCTTTTTACCAATTTAACCGCATGGTTACCGACCGGACGGACGGCGAATGCCGCCGCGAAACCGCGTCGAACCAGGCCTGGCGCGGGTTGCGGCGAAAGCCCCACGACCTGTCCGGCGTCCCACGCATGGGCCGATCATGGGTTAGAATTCCGTTTTGAATCAAGGATCGGAAGATGCAGAGGCACCCTCGGATCGCCCCGTTGAAGCCGTCGCCGCGCGCAGCCAGCCCCGCGGCGGAACGGCATGCGCGCCGCGCGCGATCGTGCTGATGGCTCCGAGTGCCGCCAGGCCCTGCCGGCCCGGAACGGTGAGTCCTCACCCGCTCCGGCCCCATGCGAGATAGTCCCGCGCCTGGCACAAGAACAGATTTCCCCAAGATTGCGCCCACGCGCTTGCCGACGCCCGTGCACGGTGTATCGGCCCTCCGAGTCGTCCGAACATGAACGCACCACAAGTTTTCGATCCGCATGGCGCGGCCGCCGCCGTCGCCGCCGACCCCGCGCCCCGTCTGCGCGAGATTCCCTACAACTACACGTCGTTCTCCGATCGCGAGATCGTGATTCGCCTGCTCGGCGCGGATGCGTGGTCGGTGCTCGACGAGCTGCGCGCGGAACGCCGCACGGGCCGCTCGGCGCGGATGCTGTATGAAGTGCTCGGCGACATCTGGGTCGTGCGCCGCAATCCGTACTTGCAGGACGACCTGCTCGACAACCCGAAGCGCCGCGCGCTGTTGATCGAGGCGCTGAACCATCGCCTGACCGAGATCGGCAAGCGCCGCCGCGCCGACCTCACCGAGCACCACGACGACGCCGGCCGGGAACGCGCGGAGCGCGTCGAGATGCTCGAGGCCGCCGCGCAGCGCGCCGTCGACGAATTCGCGGACGAATTCGACAAGATGGCCGACCTGCGCCGCCGCGCGACCAAGGCGCTCGGCCGCTGTACGCAGAAGGACAACATCCGCTTCGACGGGCTGTCGCGCGTGTCGCACGTGACCGATGCGACCGACTGGCGCGTCGAATACCCGTTCGTCGTGTTGACCCCCGACACCGAAGCCGAGATCGCCGCGCTGATCAAGGCGTGCTTCGAGCTCGGCCTCACGGTGATTCCGCGCGGCGGCGGCACCGGCTACACGGGCGGCGCGGTGCCGCTCACGCCGTTCTCCGCGGTGATCAACACCGAGAAGCTCGAACAGCTCGGCGCGGTCGAGCTGACCGAACTGCCGGGCGTCGCGCACAAGGTGCCGACGATCTTCTCGGGCGCGGGCGTCGTCACGCGTCGCGTGACCGAAGCGGCCGAAGCGGCCGGCTACGTATTCGCGGTCGATCCGACGTCGCTCGACGCATCGTGCATCGGCGGCAACGTCGCGATGAACGCGGGCGGCAAGAAGGCCGTGCTGTGGGGCACCGCGCTCGACAACCTGGCCTGGTGGCGGATGGTCGACCCGGACGGCAACTGGCTCGAAGTCACGCGCCACGAGCACAACCAGGGCAAGATCCACGACGTCGACGTCGCGCGTTTCGAGCTGAAGTGGTTCGACGGCGCATATGCGCCCGGCGAAAAGCTGCTGAAGACGGAGATGCTCGAGATCGAAGGCCGCCGCTTCCGCAAGGAAGGGCTCGGCAAGGACGTGACCGACAAGTTCCTCGCCGGTCTGCCGGGCGTGCAGAAGGAAGGCTGCGACGGGCTCATCACGTCCGCGCGCTGGGTGCTGCACAAGATGCCGGCGCACACGCGCACCGTTTGCCTCGAATTCTTCGGCCAGGCGCGCGAGGCGATCCCGAGCATCGTGGAAATCAAGGACTACCTGTTCGAGACGTCGAAGCAGGGCGGCGCGATTCTCGCCGGCCTTGAGCACCTCGACGAGCGCTACCTGCGCGCGGTCGGCTACGCGACCAAGAGCAAGCGCAACGCATTCCCGAAAATGGTGCTGATCGGCGACATCGTCGGCGACGACGCCGATGCGGTCGCGCAGGCGACGTCCGAAGTGATCCGGATGGCGAACGGCAAGAGCGGCGAAGGCTTCGTCGCGGTCAGTGCGGAGGCGCGCAAGCGCTTCTGGCTCGACCGCAGCCGCACGGCCGCGATCGCGAAGCACACGAACGCGTTCAAGATCAATGAAGACGTCGTGATCCCGCTGAACCGGATGGGCGAGTACACCGACGGCATCGAGCGGATCAACATCGAGCTGTCGCTCAAGAACAAGCTGCAGCTGGTCGACGCGCTCGAAGCGTTCTTCCGTGGCGGCAACCTGCCGCTCGGCAAGACCGACGATGCGAACGAGATCCCGAGCGCGGAACTGCTGGAAGACCGCGTACAGCAGGCGCTGGAGTTGCTCAAGCGCGTGCGCGCGCGCTGGGAATTCGTGCGCGACCGGCTCGACCAGCCGCTGCGCGAGGCGCAGCACTACCTCGTGCAGCTCGGCTACGAGGCGCTCGCCGAGAAGTTCGCGGACCGCGCGGACGAGCAGCCGGGCGCGACCGTATTCCACGTGACGCAGGACCGCACGGTGCGCATCTCGTGGAAGCAGGAAATCCGTGCGGAACTGCGCGCGATCTTCAACGGCGGCGCGTTCAAGCCGATCCTCGACGAAGCGCAGGCGATCCACAAGCGCGTGCTGCGCGGCCGGGTTTTCGTCGCGTTGCACATGCACGCGGGCGACGGCAACGTTCACACGAACATCCCGGTCAACTCGGACAACTACGAGATGCTGCAGGACGCGCACGCGGCCGTCGCACGCATCATGACGCTCGCGCGCTCGCTCGACGGCGTGATCTCCGGCGAGCACGGGATCGGCATCACGAAGCTCGAGTTCCTGACCGACGACGAAATCGCCGAATTCCGCGCATACAAACAGCGCGTCGACCCGAACGGCCGCTTCAACAAGGGCAAGCTGCTCGACGGCGCCGATTTGCGCAACGCATACACGCCGAGCTTCGGGCTGATGGGTTACGAGTCGCTGATCATGCAGCAGTCCGACATCGGCGCGATTGCGGACTCGGTGAAGGACTGCCTGCGCTGCGGCAAGTGCAAGCCGGTGTGCGCGACCCACGTGCCGCGTGCGAACCTGCTGTACAGCCCGCGCAACAAGATCCTCGCGACGTCGCTGCTGGTCGAGGCATTCCTGTACGAGGAACAGACGCGCCGCGGCGTGTCGATCAAGCACTGGGACGAGTTCAACGACGTGGCCGATCACTGCACGGTGTGCCACAAGTGCGCGACGCCGTGTCCGGTGAAGATCGACTTCGGCGACGTCACGATGAACATGCGCAATCTGTTGCGCAAGATGGGCAAGAAGAAATTCAACGCCGGCAATGCGGCGGGCATGTTCTTCCTGAACGCGACCAATCCGCAGACGATCAACGCCGCGCGCAGCGTGATGATGGGCGTCGGCTACAAGGTCCAGCGCTTCGCGAACGACATGCTGAAGAAGGTCGTGACGAAGCAGACGCAGCATCCGCCCGCGACCACCGGCAAACCGCCCGCGGTCGAGCAGGTGATCCACTTCGTCAACAAGAAGATGCCGGGCAACCTGCCGAAGAAGACGGCGCGCGCGCTGCTCGACATCGAGGACAACAAGATCGTGCCGATCATCCGCAACCCGAAGTCGACGACCGTCGATTCGGAAGCGGTGTTCTACTTCCCCGGCTGCGGCTCCGAGCGCCTGTTCTCGCAGGTCGGGCTCGCGACGCAGGCGATGCTGTGGGAAGCGGGCGTGCAGACGGTGCTGCCGCCGGGCTACCTGTGCTGCGGCTACCCGCAGCGCGGCTCGGGTCAGTACGACAAGGCGGAGAAGATCGTCACCGACAACCGCGTGCTGTTCCACCGGGTCGCGAACACGCTGAACTACCTCGACATCAAGACGGTGGTCGTGTCGTGCGGCACCTGCTACGACCAGCTCGCCGGCTATGAATTCGACAAGATCTTCCCGGGCTGCCGGATCATCGACATTCACGAGTTCCTGCTCGAAAAGGGGATGAAGCTCGACGGCGTGACGGGCACGCGCTACATGTATCACGACCCGTGCCACACGCCGATCAAGACGATGGACCCGGTCAAGCTCGTCAACGAGCTGATGGGCGCGGAGAAGGACGGCTACAAGATCGAAAAGAACGAGCGCTGCTGCGGCGAATCGGGCACGCTGGCGGTCACGCGCCCCGACATCTCGACGCAGGTCCGTTTCCGCAAGGAAGAGGAAATCCGCAAGGGCGCTGCGAAGCTGCGCAGCATCCCGGTCGTGGCCGGCGACGCGCCGGCGCCGGCGGCCGCGAGCGCGAACGGCCCGGACGTGAAGATCCTGACGAGCTGCCCGTCGTGCCTGCAGGGCCTGTCGCGCTACAACGAGGACGCGAACCTCGAGGCCGACTACATCGTGGTCGAAATCGCGCGCCAGGTGCTCGGCGAGAACTGGATGGCCGACTATGTCGCACACGCGAACAATGGCGGGATCGAGCGCGTGCTGGTCTAATGCGGGCATGACGACCGCCCGGCGGGGCAACGGATGAGAGCGGGCGCTGGCGCTGATGCACCGGCGCCCGTGCACATGGGAGCGACGATGGAATGCGTGTTTTGCCGTGAAGACGGCGGCGAAGTGCTCTGGCAGGACGACGTGCTGCGCGTCGTCCTCGCGACGGGCGAGCACGACTACCCGGGCTTCTGCCGGGTGATCTGGGGCGCGCACGTGGCCGAGTTCTCGGATCTCGGCGAGCCCGAGCGGGCACACCTGATGCGCGTGGTGTACGCGGTGGAGCGCGCGGTGCGCCGCGTGATGCAGCCCAACAAGGTGAATCTCGCGAGCCTCGGCAACATGGTGCCGCACGTCCACTGGCACGTGATCCCGCGCTTTTCGAACGATGCCCATTTTCCGCAGCCCGTGTGGGCGCCGCGCCAGCGCAGCGTGTCCGAGGCGCTGCTGCGCTCGCGCGCGGCGCAAGCCTCGTTGCTGCACAATGCGGTGCGCGAGGAAATTCAACGAACGACCGATTCGAGGCAGCCATGAGCGGTTTGACTTCCACGACGCCGATTCCGTCCGGCGTCGTCGTGCATGCGGTGTCGCGCGTGCTCGAATTGCAGTATCCGAACGGCGAGAACTACCGGATCCCGTTCGAGCTGATGCGCGTCTATTCGCCGTCGGCCGAAGTGCGCGGCCACGGGCCCGGCCAGGAGACGCTGCAGACCGGCAAGCGCGAGGTGACGATCACCGCGCTCGAGGGGGTGGGCAACTACGCGCTGCAGCCGACGTTCTCCGACGGCCATTCGACCGGCATCTACTCGTGGGATCTGCTGTACGAACTGGCGACGCAGCAGGATGCGCTGTGGCGCGACTATTTCGACAAACTAAAGGCGGCGGGCATCGAGCGCGACGCGCCGATGCAGGCGGCGCCCGCGCCGCACGGCCACTGCCACTGAAATCGACGGCGCCCGCTCGGCGCCGTCTTGCCATTTACTGAGGATCAACGCGATGAGCAAAACCCACTTCGGCTTCGAAAGCGTCGAGGAAACTGAAAAAGCGAAGAAAGTGGCGGGCGTGTTCCATTCGGTCGCGAGCAACTACGATCTGATGAACGACCTGATGTCCGCGGGCATGCACCGCGCGTGGAAGGCGTTCACGATCGCGCAGGCGAACGTGCGCCCCGGCTTCAAGGTGCTCGACATCGCGGCCGGCACCGGCGACCTGACGAAGGCGTTCGCGAAGGCGGCCGGCCCGACCGGCGAAGTCTGGCATACGGACATCAACGAATCGATGCTGCGGGTGGGCCGCGACCGGCTGCTCGACAAGGGCATCGTGACGCCGTCGCTGCTGTGCGACGCCGAGAAAATTCCGTTTCCGGACAACTACTTCGATGTGGTCACGGTGGCGTTCGGGCTGCGCAACATGACGCACAAGGACGCCGCGCTCGCCGAAATGCGCCGCGTCGCAAAGCCTGGCGGCCGGGTGATGGTGCTGGAATTCTCGAAAGTCTGGGAACCGCTGAAAAAAGCGTACGATCTGTATTCTTTCAAAGTATTACCGTGGCTTGGCGACAAGTTCGCGAAAGATGCTGAAAGTTATCGGTATCTTGCTGAATCTATCCGGATGCACCCCGATCAGGACACGCTGAAGACGATGATGGAACAAGCGGGCCTCGACGCCGTCAAATATTACAATTTGTCAGGTGGCGTGGTAGCTTTACACCTTGGAACCAAGTACTAAGGGGTTCTTTCCATACATTCGCCTTACATGTGGAGAAGCTGATGTCCGAATCGCGTTCGTTGTTCAACCGTAGCAAGCCGTCGAAGCCGTGGGCTCGACGGGTCGGCACGCTGCTGATGGTCGGCCTGCTCACGGCCGGCACGTTCGCATCGCTCGACGCCGAAGCGAAGCGCATGGGCGGCGGACGCAGCATCGGCCGCCAGAACTCGACCGTCACGCAGCGCCAGGCCACGCCGCCGGCGCAGCAGCCGATGCAGCAAGCCGCGCCGTCCCAGGCGCAGCGCGCGAATCCGGCCGCGCCGGCGCCCGCCGCGCAGCCGAACCGCTCGCGCTGGCTCGGGCCGATCGCCGGTCTCGCGGCCGGTCTTGGCATCGCGGCGCTGCTGTCGCACTTTGGCCTGGGCGGCGCATTCGCGAGCATGATGGCGAACGTGATCGTGATCGCGCTGCTCGCGATGATCGGCATCTGGCTGGTTCGCAAGTTCATGAACCGTCGCCGTCCGCACGAGCCGGCGTACTCGGTTGGCGGCGCGGCATCGTCGTCGGGCGGCTACTCGCAAAGCCCGTCGTTCCAGCAGGGCGCCGTCGGCAACCATGCCGGCAGCGGCAGCAGCTATGCGAACGAGGCGCAGAGCGTGTTCGGCGGCGGCGCGGCAGCCGCGGGCGCGGCCGGCGCGATGGCCGCCGCACCGCTTCAGGTGCCGGCCGGGTTCGACACCGATGCGTTCCTGCGTAGCGCGAAGGTGTACTTCGTCCGCCTGCAGGCGGCGTGGGATCAGGGCAACCTCGCCGACATCCGCGAGTTCACGACGCCGGAAATGTTCGCCGAGATCAAGATCGACCTCGACTCGCGCGGCAACGACGCGAACCAGACCGACGTCGTGCAGCTCGACGCGGAACTGGTCGCGATCGAGGATCGCGGGATCGAGCAGTCGGCAAGCGTGCGCTTCCACGGTTTGATCCGCGAATCGGCGAACGCGTCGGCTGCGCCGTTCGACGAGGTGTGGAACCTGTCGAAGTCGGGCAGTCAGGGCTGGTTGCTCGCGGGTATCCAGCAGATCAACACGCACTGAGCGTGACGGCGGGCGGCTCGCCCGCCGCCCGCGCCGGGCGCCGCACTGCGACCGCTTGCCGCCCGGGTGCGCGGTTGGCCGCGGCCCGCCGACGATCCGACGTTACAATAGAAACCCGCGTGGGCGCCCGGCCTGCGCGGGTTTTTTCTTTCCCAGCCCGATGACCTTTGCCGCCAAGCCTTTTGCTGCCGCCGTCAATCACCTGCTCGCACGCGAATCGTGGGCGCGCGACCGCCTGATCCCCTACGCGGGCAAGACCGCCCGGCTCGACGTGCCGCCCGTCACGCTGATACTGCTCGTGCAGCCCGACGGCTATCTGTCCGCGGTCGACGCACACGATGCGCGACAGGTCGACGTGTCGATCGCGCTCGCGGGCGACACGGTCGCGGCATTCCTGCAGGGCGGCCAGGCGGCCGTGATGAAGCACGTGAAGATCGAAGGCGACGCGGAGTTCGCGACGCAGATCGCGAAGCTGGCCGAGCATCTGCGCTGGGAACCTGAGGAAGATCTCGCGAAGCTGGTCGGCGACGCGGCCGCGCACCGGATCGCGACGGTCGTGCGCGACGCCGGCGCGCGTGCGCGCCGCACCGGCCGCAACGTGCTCGACTCCGTCGCCGAGTACTGGCTCGACGAGAACCCGCAAGTCGTCCGGCGCACGGCGCTCGGCGGCTTCGATGCCGAACTCGCGCGCGCGCGCGATGCGCTCGCGCGGGTGGAAAAGCGGGTCGAGCGACTCGAACAAAAAATCGGCGCGCGCACGGGTTTCGGCCCGCGCGGCGCGCACTGAGGGCCGCAGGGCATGCGCATTCTCCGTTTCATCAAGATTGTCTACACCGTCATCCGCTTCGGCCTCGACGAAGTGATGCTGTCCCGGATCGACGACCGACGCGTGAAGCTGCTGCTGCGAATCACGACGATCGGCCGCCGCTATTCGTCGCCGCCGGCGGTGCGGCTGCGCCACGCGCTCGAAAGCCTCGGGCCGATCTTCGTGAAGTTCGGGCAGGTACTGTCCACGCGCCGCGACCTGCTGTCGGTCGATTTCGCGAACGAACTCGCGAAGCTGCAGGATCAGGTGCCGCCGTTCGATTCGGCGGTCGCGATCGCAATCATCGAGAAGTCGCTCGGCGCGCCGGTCGACGAGCTGTTCGACGAGTTCGAGCGCGAGCCGGTCGCGAGCGCGTCGATCGCGCAGGTGCACTTCGCGAAGCTGAAGCAGGGCGTGCATGCGGGCAAGGCGGTCGCGGTCAAGGTGCTGCGCCCGAACATGCTGCCGGTCATCGATTCCGACCTCGCGCTGATGCGCGACATCGCGACGTGGACGGAGCGCATGTGGGCCGACGGCCGACGCCTGAAGCCGCGTGAAGTCGTCGCCGAATTCGACAAGTATCTGCACGACGAACTCGACCTGATGCGCGAGGCCGCGAACGGCAGCCAGCTGCGCCGCAACTTCGCGGGCCTCGACCTGCTGCTCGTGCCGGAGATGTTCTGGGACTTCTCGACGTCGCAGGTGCTCGTGATGGAGCGGATGACTGGCGTGCCGATCAGCCAGGTCGAGACGCTGCGCTCGGCTGGCGTCGACATCAAGAAGCTCGCGCGCGAAGGCGTCGAGATCTTCTTCACGCAGGTGTTCCGCGACGGGTTTTTCCATGCGGACATGCACCCGGGCAACATTCAGGTGAGCCTTGATCCGAATACGTTCGGCCGCTACATCGCGCTCGATTTCGGGATCGTCGGTGCGTTGTCCGATTTCGACAAGAACTACCTTGCACAGAACTTCCTCGCGTTCTTCAAGCGCGATTACCACCGTGTTGCGACGCTGCACCTCGAATCCGGCTGGGTGCCGCCCGAGACGCGCGTCGAAGAACTGGAAAGCGCGATCCGCGCGGTGTGCGAGCCGTACTTCGACCGCGCGCTGAAGGACATCTCGCTCGGCCAGGTGCTGATGCGCCTGTTCTCGACGTCGCGCCGCTTCAACGTCGAGATTCAGCCGCAGCTCGTGCTGCTGCAGAAGACGATGCTGAACGTCGAGGGGCTCGGCCGTTCGCTCGACCCCGAACTCGATCTGTGGAAGACCGCGAAGCCGTATCTCGAGCGCTGGATGACCGAGCAGATTGGCTTGCGCGGCTGGTACGAACGCTTCAAGGTCGAGGCGCCGCAGTGGAGCAAGACGCTGCCGCAGCTCCCGCGCCTGATCCACCACGCGATGGCGGCGCGCCACGACGCGCCGCGCGCGGCAAGCGAGGAGCTGATGCGTCAGATCCTCATCGAGCAGAAGCGCACGAACCGGCTGCTGCAGGCGCTGCTGATCTTCGGCCTTGCCGTTGGCGTCGGGGCGCTCGTCGCGCGCGTGCTGCTCGCGCTCGCGTACGGCGGTTGACCGAAAGGAGCTGTGCGATGCCGGAACCGACGCAACCTTGCCCGCCGAGCGCAGCCGATTTCGCGACGCGCGACCCCGGCAACGCGTCGTTCTGGGACGAGCGTTTCGCGCGCGGCGTGACGCCGTGGGAATTCGGCGGCGTGCCGGAAGGATTCCGCGCGTTCGCGCGGCGGCGCGACCCGTGTGCGGTGCTGATTCCCGGTTGCGGCAGTGCGCAGGAGGCCGGCTGGCTCGCGCAGGCCGGCTGGCCGGTGCGAGCGATCGATTTCGCCGCGCAGGCGGTGGCCATCGCGAAGGCGCAGCTCGGCGCGCATGCCGACGTCGTCGAACAGGCCGATTTTTTCACGTATCGGCCGCCGTTCGACGTGCAGTGGGTGTATGAGCGCGCGTTCCTCTGCGCGCTGCCGCCGAGCCTGCGCAGCGCGTATGCGGCACGAATGGCCGAGCTGCTGCCCGCCGGTGCGCTGCTCGCCGGCTATTTCTTCGTGACGACGAAACCTAAAGGGCCGCCGTTCGGGATCGAGCGCGGCGAACTCGAGGCGCTGCTCGCGCAGCACTTCGAGCTGATCGAGGACCAGCCGGTGACCGATTCGCTGGCCGTGTTCGGCGGGCACGAGCGTTGGCTGACTTGGCGCCGTCGCTGAAGCCCCCGCGCCGCGGTCGTTGCCGGAGCGCGCCGGGGTTTCGGCTATAATTCAAGGTTTTGCAAGCCGTTTCCAGTTTCTGCGGGAAAAATATCATGCCGATCTACGCCTATCGATGCGAAGCGTGCGGTTTCGCGAAGGACGTGCTCCAGAAGATGAGCGACGCGCCGCTGTCGCAATGCCCCGAATGCGGGAAGGATGCGTTTCGCAAGCAGGTCACCGCTGCCGGTTTCCAGCTGAAGGGTTCCGGCTGGTATGTCACCGATTTCCGCGGCGGCTCGGGCGGCACCAGCGCGCCGGCGACCGGCGACGCGGGTGCGGCAGCGCCTGCCGCGACGCCGGCGGCAGCCGCGCCAGCTGCCGCGAGTTCCGAAAGCACGACGACGAGCGCCGCGCCGGCCCCGGCTGCAGCGCCCGCCGCCGGCAGTTGACAGTCGCGGCCCGTCGGGCCGCGCTCACACCGCGTCTGCGGGCGCGGTTCATTGACGGCAGATGATGAAAAAGACGACCCTGAAAACGGTGTTCTTGACCGGCTTGCTGGTTCTCGTCCCGCTTGCGATCACGCTGTGGGTGCTTGGCCTCATCATCGGCACGATGGATCAGACGCTGCTGCTGCTGCCCGAGTCGTGGCAGCCGGAGCGGATGCTCGGCTTCCACCTGCCGGGGATTGGTGCGGTGCTGACGCTCGCGTTCATCTTCGTCGTCGGGCTGGCCACGCAGAACTTCATCGGCCAGAAGCTCGTCACGTGGTGGAACGCCGTCGTGCGTCACATCCCGGTCGTCGGGCCGATCTACACGAGCGTCAAGCAGGTATCGGACACGCTGCTGTCGAGCAGCGGCAACGCGTTCCGCAAGGCGCTGCTGATCGAATACCCGCGTCGCGGCTCGTATACGATCGCGTTTCTGACCGGCGCGCCCGGCGGCGACGTGGTCAACCATCTGACGGAAGAGTTCGTGAGCGTGTACGTGCCCACGACGCCGAACCCGACGTCCGGCTTCTTCCTGATGCTGCCGAAGAGCGAAGTCATCGAACTCGACATGTCGGTCGATGCCGCGCTGAAGTACATCGTCTCGATGGGCGTCGTGGCGCCTCCGGCGCCTGTTCCGGCGCCCGCCCGCCGCCCCGTCGAGCCGCCGCTGTAAGTAAAGAATCATCGCCCGGGCCGCGCGTTGCGGCGCCCGTTGATCAAACCGAACGAAAGCAAACATCATGTCGATGCGTACTGAATACTGCGGTCTCGTGACCGAACACCTGCTGGGCCAAACCGTGTCGCTGTGCGGCTGGGTGCAGCGCCGCCGCGATCACGGCGGTGTGATCTTCATCGACCTGCGCGATCGTGAAGGCCTCGTGCAGGTGGTGTGCGACCCGGACCGTGCGGAAATGTTCGCGACCGCCGAAGGCGTGCGCAACGAGTTCTGCGTGCAGGTCAAGGGTCTCGTGCGCAATCGTCCGGAAGGCACGGTCAATGCCGGCCTCAAGAGCGGCAAGATCGAAGTGCTGTGTCACGAACTGAACGTGCTGAATGCGTCGGTCACGCCGCCGTTCCAGCTCGACGACGACAACCTGTCGGAAACGACGCGCCTCACGCATCGCGTGCTCGACCTGCGCCGGCCGCAGATGCAGCACAACCTGCGTCTGCGCTACCGCGTCGCGATCGAAGCGCGCAAGTACCTCGACGAGCAGGGCTTCATCGACATCGAAACGCCGATGCTGACGAAGAGCACGCCGGAAGGCGCGCGCGACTACCTCGTGCCGTCGCGTGTGAACGCAGGCCAGTTCTTCGCGCTGCCGCAGTCGCCGCAGCTGTTCAAGCAGCTGCTGATGGTCGCGAACTTCGACCGTTACTACCAGATCACCAAGTGCTTCCGCGACGAGGATCTCCGCGCGGACCGTCAGCCCGAATTCACGCAGATCGACTGCGAAACGTCGTTCCTCGGCGAGCAGGAAATCCGCGACCTGTTCGAGGACATGATCCGTCACATCTTCAAGACGACGATCGACGTCGAACTCGACGCGAAATTCCCGGTGATGCCGTACTCGGAAGCGATGGCGCGTTTCGGCTCCGACAAGCCGGACCTGCGCGTGAAGCTCGAATTCACCGAGCTGACCGACGCGATGAAGGACGTCGACTTCAAGGTGTTCAGCACGCCGGCCAACGCGAAGGACGGCCGGGTCGCGGCACTGCGCGTGCCGAAGGGCGCCGAGCTGTCGCGCGGCGACATCGACGGCTACACGGAATTCGTACGCATCTACGGCGCGAAGGGTCTCGCATGGATCAAGGTCAACGAGAAGGCGAAGGGCCGCGACGGCCTGCAAAGCCCGATCGTCAAGAACCTGCACGACGCATCGATTGCCGCGATCCTCGAGCGCACCGGCGCTGAAGACGGCGACATCATCTTCTTCGCGGCCGACCGCGCGAAGGTGGTGAACGACAGCCTCGGCGCGCTGCGCCTGAAGATCGGCCATTCGGAATTCGGCAAGGCGAACGGCCTCGTCGAGGCCGGCTGGAAGCCGCTGTGGGTCGTCGACTTCCCGATGTTCGAATACGACGACGAAGACGCGCGCTACGTCGCGGCGCACCACCCGTTCACGAGCCCGAAGGACGAGCACCTCGAATACCTCGAGACCGACCCGGGCCGCTGCCTCGCGAAGGCGTACGACATGGTGCTGAACGGCTGGGAAATCGGCGGCGGCTCGGTGCGTATCCACCGCGAGGAAGTGCAGAGCAAGGTGTTCCGCGCGCTGAAGATCGGCGCGGAAGAGGCGCAGGCGAAGTTCGGCTTCCTGCTGGACGCGCTGCAGTACGGCGCGCCGCCGCACGGCGGTATCGCGTTCGGTCTCGACCGCATCGTCACGATGATGGCCGGTGCCGACTCGATCCGCGACGTGATCGCGTTCCCGAAGACGCAGCGCGCGCAGGATCTGCTGACGCAGGCACCGAGTCCGGTCGACGAGCGTCAGCTTCGCGAACTGCACATCCGTCTGCGTCAGCCGGAGCAGCCGCAGGCGTAACGCTTGTTCTGGATCGTGCGCGCGGCGGCGCGTGCACGACGCCCGACGAAAAAGGCGCTTCGTGCGCCTTTTTCGTTTTTTTGCGGTACAGTCGCAGCACTTGCCGCACGTTCGGGCGCAGGCCCGGCGAACGGCCCTGTGCCGCATGAAACAGAGATGACGAAGCCGCCGAAAATTCCCGAATCCGTTCTCGTCGTGATCTACACGCCCGACCTCGACGTGCTGGTGATCAAGCGTGCCGATCAGCCCGATTTCTGGCAGTCGGTGACCGGATCGAAGGACTCGCTTGACGAACCGCTCGCGCTGACGGCTGCGCGCGAAGTGGTCGAGGAAACCGGCATCGCGGTCGGCACGCGCGACGTGCCGGCCACCGCGCTGATCGACTGGCATCATCGGATCGAATACACGATCTATCCGCAGTACCTGCATCGCTACGCGCCGGGCGTCACGCGCAACGTCGAGCACTGGTTCGGCCTGTGCGTGCCGCACCGCGTCGACGTCACGCTGTCGCCGCGCGAGCATGTCGACTATGCATGGCTGCCGTACCGCGAGGCGGCCGCGCGCTGTTTCTCGCCGTCGAATGCCGAGGCGATCCTGCAACTGCCCGTGCGCGTGTCGCTCGCGCGGGCGCCGCAGGGCTCGTCCGCATGAATGCGGAAGCCCGCAAGCGCTTCGCGCAATTGCGGCAGATGTTCCTGCAGGAGCGCGGCTCCGCGTCGCGGCTCGCCTTCACGACCGGCAACACGGTGCGGCTCTGCGAGACCGGCGCCGAATTCTTCCAGGCGCTGATCGAGCGGATCGACGCAGCCCGCGAGCAGGTGATGCTCGAAACCTACATCTTCTGTGACGACGCGGCCGGGCGGCCGGTGTCGGATGCATTGATTCGCGCGGCGCAGCGCGGCGTGCGCGTGCGCGTGATCACCGACGGCGTCGGTACCGCGCGACTGCCGCTGTTCGATACGTGGGCCGAGGCCGGCGTCGAACATTGCATCTACAACCGCTACCTGTTCGGCCGCTTCGGCTTCTCCCGCACGCATCGCAAGCTCGCCGTGATCGATCATGCTGCCGCGTTCTGCGGCGGCATCAACATCGTCGACGACTACACGCAGGGCAGCGCGACGCTGCCGTTTGCGCGCTGGGATTTCGCGGTCGAGATGGCCGGGCCCGCGGTGGCGGACGTGCGCGCCGCATTCGAACTGCAGTGGCACCGGATCCAGTTCGGCCACAAGCCGTATGCGCAGTATGCGGCCGGGCTGCATGGCGGCGAGGCGTTCCCGGACATGTTCCGGCGCTGGATGCGCAGCCACCGCTGGATCAAGGCTGGCGCGCTGCGGGTCGTGACCGAGCCGAGCGTCGCGTTCGTCGCGCGCGACAACGTCGTGAACCGCCGCGCAATCGAGAAGGCGTATCTCGCCGCGATCGGCCAGGCTCGCCAGCAGATCCTGCTCGCGAACCCGTATTTCATGCCCGGGCGCAAGCTGCGTCGGGCGCTGACCGGCGCCGCGCGCCGCGGCGTCGACGTGCGGATCCTGATCGGCCGCAAGGAGTTCACGGCGCTCGATACGGCGGTGCCGTTCCTGTATCACGCGCTGCTGCGCGCCGGTGTGCGCGTCGCCGAGTACGACAAGACGATCCTGCACGGCAAGGTCGCGGTGATCGACGACAACTGGGCGACGGTCGGTTCGTCGAACCTCGACGCGCTGAGCCTGATGCTCAACAACGAAGCGAACGTGGTGCTGGTGCGCTACGACGCGGTGACGACCGAGTTGCGCGATGCGATCGCGGCGGCGTTCACCGAAGGGCGCGAAATCGACCCCGCGCGCTACGCCGCACGGCCACGCATCGAGCGTATGCTGAACTGGCTCGCGTACAACACGTACCGCATCGTGATGAAGGCACTGACGGTCGGCGGTTACGACTAAGCGTTCCCTTCAAAAATCCGTCCGCACGTTCGTGCGGAAAAGCCGCTCCGGCCCGGCCGGAATCGCGCAAAATAGCGGCTCGGTTAGACACCGGTTTCTAATAATTTCCTTGTTTCGCGAGCGGCCACACTCAATAATAGTACGGCCGTTCGATTTTATTCGAACCCCCGAACGGTTACAGAAAAAGCTATGCGAAAAGGCGAACAGACGCGTGCCGCGATACTCGAAGCTGCTTTGGACCTCGCCAGCCGTGACGGGCTGGAGGGGCTGACGATCGGCCTGCTGGCCGAGCGCATGCAGATGAGCAAGAGCGGTGTGTTCGCGCACTTCGGATCGCGTGAGGATCTGCAGGTCGAGGTCGTCCGCGAATATCACCATCGTTTCGAGAACGAGGTGTTCTTTCCGAGCCTGCGCGAGCCGCGCGGTCTGCCGCGCCTGCGGGCGATGCTGGCGCGCTGGATCGAGAAGCGCATCCAGGAGGTGACGACTGGCTGCATCTACATCAGCGGCGCCGTCGAGTATGACGACCGGCCTGACAGCCCCGTGCGCGAGCAGTTGATCGCGAGCGTGACCGCCTGGCGTGCCGCGTTGCTGCGCGCCATTTCGCAGGCGAAGGAAGAAGGCCATCTGCGTGCGGATACCGATCCGGACCTGATGCTCTTCGAGTTGTACAGCTTCACGCTCGGCCTGCATCACGACGCCCGCTTCCTGCATTCGCCGGATGCCGTGCGCCTCACGTGGGCCGCGCTGGAAAAGACGATCGTTTCGTATCAGAGCGAGAGCCGTTAGCGGCGCGTGATCCGCCCGCCAGGAGCTCGAGCCGTTTTGCCCACCTTTGGAGAGAGTCATGGGACAGTACGCCGCGCCGCTGCGCGACATGCAATTCGTGTTGCACGAGCTTCTGAACGTCGAAGCCGAAGTCAAGCAAATGCCCAAGCATGCGGACCTCGACGCCGACACGATCAACCAGGTCCTGGAGGAAGCGGGCAAGTTCTGCTCCGAGGTGCTGTTTCCGCTGAACCAGGTCGGCGACCGCGAAGGCTGCACGTATGAAGGCGACGGCGTCGTGAAGACGCCGACCGGCTTCAAGGAAGCGTACCAGCAGTACGTCGAGGCCGGCTGGCCGGCGCTTGGCTGCGATCCGGACTACGGCGGCCAGGGCCTGCCCGCGTTCGTGAACAACGCGCTCTACGAAATGCTGAACTCGGCGAACCAGGCATGGACGATGTATCCGGGCCTGTCGCACGGTGCGTACGAATGCCTGCACGCGCACGGCGCGCCGGAACTCCAGCAGCAATACCTGCCGAAGCTCGTGTCCGGCGAATGGACGGGCACGATGTGCCTGACCGAACCGCATTGCGGCACCGACCTCGGCATCCTGCGCACCAAGGCCGAATCGAACGGCGACGGCTCGTACTCGATCAGCGGCACGAAGATCTTCATCTCGAGCGGCGAGCACGACATGTCGAAGAACATCATCCATCTCGTGCTCGCGCGCCTGCCGGACGCACCGCAAGGCACGAAGGGGATCTCGCTGTTCATCGTGCCGAAGTTCATTCCGGACGCATCGGGCGAACCGGGCGAGCGCAACGGCATCAAGTGCGGCTCGATCGAACACAAGATGGGCATCCACGGCAACTCGACGTGCGTGATGAACCTCGACAACGCGAAGGGCTGGATGGTGGGCGAGCCGAACAAGGGCTTGAACGCGATGTTCGTGATGATGAACGCCGCGCGTCTGGGCGTCGGCATGCAGGGCCTGGGCCTCACGGAAGTTGCGTACCAGAACTCGCTCGCGTACGCGAAGGAGCGTCTGCAGATGCGTTCGCTGACCGGCCCGAAGGCACCGGACAAGCCGGCCGACCCGATCATCGTGCATCCGGACGTGCGCCGCATGCTGCTCACGCAGAAGGCCTATGCGGAAGGTGCGCGCGCCTTCACGTACTGGTCCGCGCTGCAGATCGACAAGGAGCTTTCGCACGCCGACGAAGCCGTGCGCAAGGAAGCGGCCGACCTCGTCGCGCTCCTCACGCCAATCATCAAGGCGTTTCTGACCGACAACGCGTTCGAGTCGACCAACCACGCGATGCAGATCTTCGGCGGCCACGGCTTCATCTCCGAATGGGGGATGGAGCAATACGTGCGCGACGCGCGGATCAACATGATCTACGAAGGCACGAACTCGATCCAGTCGCTGGACCTGCTCGGCCGCAAGGTGCTCGGCGACATGGGTGCGAAGCTGAAGAAGTTCGGGAAGCTCGTCACCGAATTCGCGGAAGCCGAAGGCGTGAAGCCGGAGATGGCCGAGTTCATCAACCCGCTCGCCGACATCGGTGAAAAGGTGCAGAAGCTGACGATGGAAATCGGCATGAAGGCGATGCAGAACCCGGACGAAGTCGGCGCCGCCGCCGTGCCGTACCTGCGCACCGTCGGTCACCTGGTGTTCTCGTACTTCTGGGCGCGCATGGCGCGCATCGCGCTCGACAAGGAAGCGTCGGGCGATCCGTTCTACAAGTCGAAGCTCGCGACGGCACGCTTCTACTTTGCGCGCCTGCTGCCCGAAACGGCCGCGACGATCCGCGCCGCGCGCGCCGGTTCAAAGACGCTGATGGAAGTCGACGAATCGCTGTTCTGATGCAAGCCGGGCGGTGCGCATCGCGCGCCGCCCGAACGCAACGGTTCCTGGTACTCACTTCGCCGTGCAGCCTTCCCGACCCGCGCTGCACGACATTATCCGGAGACATCCCGTGAGCAATTTCCTGATTCGCAAGGTCGCCGTGCTGGGCGCCGGCGTGATGGGCGCGCAGATCGCCGCGCACCTCGTCAACGCGCGCGTGCCGGTGCTGCTGTTCGACCTGCCGGCCAAGGAAGGCCCGAAAAACGCGATCGCGCTGAAGGCGATCGAGAACCTGAAGAAGTTGTCGCCCGCGCCGTTCGGCGTGAAAGACGACGCGAAATACCTCGAAGCCGCGAACTACGAAGACGACATCGCGAAGCTCGCCGAATGCGACGTCGTGATCGAAGCGATCGCCGAGCGCATGGACTGGAAGCACGATCTGTACAAGAAGGTCGCGCCGCACATCGCACCGAATGCGATCTTCGCAACCAACACGTCGGGGCTGTCGATCACGAAGCTGTCCGAAGGTTTCTCGGACGAGCTGAAGGCACGCTTCTGCGGCGTGCACTTCTTCAACCCGCCGCGCTACATGCACCTCGTCGAGCTGATCCCGACCGCGCATACGCGTCCGGAAATCCTCGACCAGCTCGAAACCTTCCTGACGAGCGTCGTCGGCAAGGGCGTCGTGCGTGCTAAGGACACGCCGAACTTCATCGCGAACCGCGTCGGCATTTTCTCGATTCTCGCGGTGATCACCGAGGCCGCGAAGTTCGGCCTGCGCTTCGACGAAGTCGACGATCTGACGGGCAGCCGCCTCGGCCGCGCGAAGTCGGCGACGTTCCGCACCGCGGACGTGGTCGGCCTCGACACGATGGCGCACGTGATCAAGACGATGCAGGACAACCTCGCCGACGATCCGTTCTTCCCGGTCTATCAGACGCCTGCCGTGCTCTCCGAGCTGGTGAAGCAGGGCGCGCTCGGCCAGAAGACGGGCGGCGGCTTCTACAAGAAGGAAGGCAAGGCGATCAAGGTGCTCGACGCGAAGACGGGCGCCTACGTCGACTCGGGCGCGAAGGCGGACGAAACCGTCGGCCGCATCCTGAAGCGTCCGCCGGCGGAACGCCTGAAGCTGCTGCGCGAGACCAACCATCCGCACGCGCAGTTCCTGTGGTCGATCTTCCGCGACGTGTTCCACTACATCGGCGTGCATCTCGAGTCGATCGCCGACAACGCGCGCGACGTCGACCTCGCGATCCGCTGGGGCTTCGGCTGGAACGAAGGCCCGTTCGAAGGCTGGCAGGCCGCCGGCTGGAAGCAGGTTGCAGAATGGGTGCAGGAAGACATCGCGGCAGGCAAGGCGCTCGCGAACGTGCCGCTGCCGTCGTGGGTGCTCGAAGGCCCGGTCGCGGAGAAGGGCGGCGTGCACACGGCCGAAGGCTCGTGGGCGCCGGCGTCGAAGCGCTTCGTGCCGCGTTCCGATCTCGCCGTGTACCGCAAGCAGGTGTTTCGCGCGCCGCTCATCGGCGAAGCGGGCGCCGACCCGAAGACGTACGGCAAGACGCTGTTCGAGACCGACGCGGTGCGCGCATGGGTCGACGACCGTGCCGGTGAGGACGACGTCGTGATCGTATCGTTCAAGTCGAAGATGAACACGATCGGACCGAGCGTGATCGACGGCCTCGTGCAGGCGATCGAACTCGCGGAGAAGGACTACAAGGGCGTCGTGATCTGGCAGCCGACGTCGCTTAAGCTCGGCACGCCGGGCGGCCCGTTCTCGGCCGGCGCGAACCTCGAGGAAGCGATGCCCGCGTTCATGATGGGCGGCGCGAAGGGCATCGAGCCGTTCGTGAAGAAGTTCCAGGAAGGCATGCTGCGCGTGAAGTACGCGAACGTGCCGGTCGTGGCGGCCGTGTCGGGCATCGCGCTCGGCGGCGGGTGCGAGCTGATGCTGCACAGCGCGAAGCGCGTCGTGCACGTCGAGAGTTACATCGGTCTGGTCGAAGTGGGCGTCGGCCTCGTGCCGGCGGGCGGCGGCCTGAAGGAAGCGGCGCTGCGCGCGGCGGAAGCCGCCACGGCCGCGAACGCGACCACCGACATCCTGAAGTTCGTCACGAAGTCGTTCGAGAACGCAGCGATGGCGAAGGTGTCGTCGTCCGCGCACGATGCGCGTGCGATGGGCTACGTGAAGCCGTCGGACACGATCGTCTTCAACGTGTTCGAACTGCTGGACACCGCGAAGAAGGAAGCGCGTGCACTGGCCGACACCGGCTACCGCGCACCGCTGCGCGCGAAGGACGTGCCGGTCGCCGGGCGCTCCGCAATCGCGACGATCAAGGCATCGCTCGTCAACATGCGTGACGGCCGCTTCATCAGCGACCACGACTTCCTGATCGCGAGCCGCATTGCCGAAGCCGTGTGCGGCGGCGACGTCGAAGCGGGCAGCCTCGTCGACGAAGAATGGCTGCTCGCGCTCGAGCGCCGCGCATTCGTCGAGCTGCTCGGCACGCAGAAGACGCAGGAACGGATCATGGGCATGTTGCAGACCGGCAAGCCGGTGCGTAACTGAGCGAGTGCACAGCATGGGACCAGGGTGAGCGCCGACGCGCAAGCACTGGTCGACAGGCCAAGGAGTCTCAAATGAGCAAACAATTGCAAGACGCATACATCGTCGCCGCCAGCCGCACCCCGATCGGCAAGGCTCCGCGCGGTGTCTTCAAGAACACGCGGCCGGACGAGCTGCTGGTTCACGCGATCAAGTCGGCGGTCGCGCAGGTGCCCGGTCTCGACACGAAGGTGATCGAGGACGCGATCATCGGCTGCGCGATTCCCGAAGCCGAGCAGGGGCTGAACGTCGCGCGGATGGGTGCGCTGCTCGCGGGCCTGCCGCAGACGGTCGGCGGCGTGACGGTCAACCGCTTCTGCGCGTCGGGCATCACCGCGCTCGCGATGGCGGCGGACCGCATCCGCGTCGGCGAATCGGACGCGCTGCTCGCCGGCGGGTGCGAATCGATGAGCATGGTGCCGATGATGGGCAACAAGCCGTCGATGTCGCCGCACATCTTCGATCGCAGTGAAGACTTCGGCATCGCGTACGGGATGGGTCTGACGGCCGAGCGCGTCGCCGAGCAGTGGGAGGTGAGCCGCGAAGACCAGGACGCGTTCTCGGTCGAATCGCACCGCAAGGCGCTCGCCGCACAGCAGGCCGGCGAATTCGGCGACGAAATCGCCGCGTACACGATCACCGAGCGCTTCCCGAACCTCGCGACCGGCGAGATCGACGTGAAGACGCGCGAGATCAAGCTCGACGAAGGCCCGCGCGCGGATACGTCGCTCGAAGGCCTCGCGAAGCTGCGCACGGTGTTCGCGAACAAGGGCTCGGTCACGGCCGGCAACAGCTCCCAGACGTCGGACGGCGCGGGCGCGCTGCTCGTCGTATCGGAGAAGGTGCTCAAGGAGTTCAACCTGACGCCGCTCGCGCGCTTCGTGAGCTTCGCGGTGCGCGGCGTGCCGCCGGAAATCATGGGCATCGGTCCGAAGGAAGCGATTCCGGCCGCGTTGAAAGCCGCGGGCCTGAAGCAGGACGACCTTGACTGGATCGAACTGAACGAGGCATTCGCCGCACAGTCGCTGGCGGTGATGCGCGACCTTGGCCTCGATCCGTCGAAGGTCAACCCGTTGGGAGGCGCGATCGCACTCGGCCACCCGCTCGGCGCGACCGGCGCAATCCGCGCGGCGACCGTCGTGCACGGGCTGCGGCGCCGCAACCTGAAGTACGGGATGGTCACGATGTGCGTCGGCACCGGCATGGGTGCGGCGGGCATCATCGAACGCCTGTAAGCGGGACGCAACGAAGAGCGACGACGGTGCGCGGGCCACGAGCTCGCGCACCGTTTTTCATTTCGGTAGGGGCAAGACAAGGAGACGGTGGTGTCCGACATTCAAGTGGAACGCGCCGAAGGCGTGATGACGATCACGATCGCGCGCCCGGCGAAGAAGAATGCGCTGACGGCGGCGATGTACCAAACGATGGCCGACGCGCTCGCCGACGCGCAGGAAGACAAATCGGTTCGCGTAATCCTGCTGCGCGGCAGCGACGGCAATTTCAGCGCGGGTAATGATCTCGAGGATTTCCTGAAGGCGCCGCCGACGGACGAGAACGCATCGGTGTTCCAGTTCCTCGCGCGAATCAGCACCGCGAGCAAGCCGATCGTCGCGGCGGTGCCGGGCGTCGCGGTTGGCGTCGGCGTGACGATGCTGCTGCATTGCGACCTCGTCTACGCTGCCGACACCGCGACGTTCTCGCTGCCGTTCGCGCAGCTCGGCCTGTGCCCGGAGGCCGCATCGAGCGTGTTGCTGCCGCGTCTGGCCGGCCATCAGATCGCCGCCGAAAAACTGCTGCTCGGCGAAGCGTTCGACGCGCTCGAAGCACACCGGATCGGCATCGTCAATCGCGTGCTGCCGGCGGCCGAGCTCGACGCGTTCGCGGCGAAGCAGGCGGCGAAGCTCGCGGCACTGCCGGCGTCGTCGCTGCGTGTGACCAAGGCGCTGCTGAAGGAGACGGGCGGCGTGGCGGTCGCCGCGCGGATGAACGAGGAAGCCGCGCACTTCTCCGCGATGCTGCGCGCCCCCGAGGCGCGCGAGGCGATGACCGCCTTCTTCGAGAAGCGCAAACCGGATTTCCGCCAGTTCGACTGACAACGTCGGCCTGCGCCGGCGGTCATGCGCGGGCGCGGGCCGCACCGGCCGCATCAGGCCGTGCCGTAATCCACGTGGCCGGTTTCGCGGCAAAAGCTCACGAGCCGCAGGCCGGCCGTCCTCGCGATCGCGATCGCGAGCGACGACGGCGCGGAAATGGTCGCGACCATCGGGATGCCGACTCGCGCCGACTTGCGCACCAGTTCGTAGCTCGCGCGGCTCGACAGAAACACGAACCCGTCGGTGGTGTCGCCGCGCGACAGCACCAGCGAGCCGATCAGCTTGTCGAGTGCGTTGTGGCGGCCGACGTCCTCGAATGCCATCCGGATCGCGCCTGTTGCATCGCACCACGCGGCCGCGTGCAGGCCGCCGGTGAGTTGCGTGAGCGCCTGGTGCGCCGGCAGCGCATGAGCCGCACGCGCGAGCGCGTCGGGCGCGAGGCGCGCGAGGAAGCCGGTGTCGGGCACGCGTTCGGGCGCAAGATCGAGCAGGTCGATGCTTTCGATCCCGCACACGCCGCAGCCGGTGCGCCCGGCGAGCGCGCGGCGCCGGTCCTTCAGCGCGGCGAACGCCTGCTGGACGACTTCGAGATGCACCTCGGCGTGCGGCAGCGGCGCGTCGGCGTGCAGGATCACGTCGATGTCCTTGATGTCGCTGCCGCGCTCGACGATCCCTTCCGAGATCGCGAAGCCGACTGCGAACGCTTCGAGATCGCGCGGCGTGCACATCATCACCGCATGCGAGATGCCGTTGAAGACGAGCGCGACCGGCCACTCCTGGCCGACGTAGTCGTGCGCGGTTTCGACGGCGCCGCCGCGCGCGCGGCGCACGGACAGCTCGATCGCGCCGCGCGGCTCTTCTGTTTCGGTCGGATTCACGAGCACTCCCGTTGATTCGAGGCGGCGGCGGCGATCGCATGCGCCGCTCGCGCGCAGAGGTTCTAAAATACCCCAGGCAGGCCGGCCGCGCCGGCATCGCCATTCAGGTAACGATCATGGGACTCAGCGACGCTCCGCTGCTATTCAATTTCGAACACGATTCGTCGGAAAACCTGACGTACATCCCGATGATCGTGCGCTTCAATCTCGACCGCTTCGGGCTGCGGATTTCCCTCGAGCAGTGGCAGTTGCTGCCGCTCGAGGACCGCAAGCTGCTCGCGCGGTTTCCGGCCGACGACGACACCGCGATCGAGCCCAACTTCGACCATGCGCTGTTCGAAATGCTGCGTACGCATGCCGACCTGGAGCCGTCGTGGTTTCAGCCGGACGAGCAGCCGGGCTGGCGCGCGACCGATACGGTGCCGGACGCGCTCGTGCAGCAGAGCGCGCTGGCCGGGCTGCCGGCGCCGACGCTCGCGCAGTGGCAGCGGCTTGCACCGTTCCAGCGCTACGTGCTGATGAAGCTGTCGCGCAAGCCGACGCTCAATCACGACTTCGTGCCGGCGATGCGCGAGTTCGGGCTGACGGCCACGCACTGATCGGTTCCGGGCAGTGTCGCGGGCGCTGAGGCGCCGGTGCGCGCTTACAGCGGCGGCAGCTGACGGGGCTTGCGGTCGGGGCCGGTCGCGACGTAGGTGAGCGTCGCTTCGGTAACCTTCACGATTTCGCCCATCAGCCGCATGCGCTGCGCGTAGACCTCGACGTCGACCGTCACCGACGTGTTGCCGGTGCGCGTGATGGTCGCGTAGAAGCTCAGCAGGTCGCCGACGAACACCGGCTGCTTGAACACGAACGAATTGACCGCCACCGTTGCGACGCGGCCGTTTGCGCGCTGGCTCGCGGGAATCGAGCCGGCGATGTCGACCTGCGACATGATCCAGCCGCCGAACACGTCGCCGTGGACGTTCGCGTCGTGCGGTTGCGGGACGACGCGCAGCGCGGGCTGCTTCTGCGGGAGTTCGAGGGTCGAATCGGTCATGGCGGGGGCTTTCATCCTGTAATAAATGCGCCGCCGCGCGCAGCCTGGCCGGCGAGGCCGCCGGCAGCGGCGCGTAGCGGCTTCTGCGACAATACAACGTTCGCAAATTGTACGAGAAAGCACGCGAGTCGAGCGCCGCAGCACGCGTTTCGCATCGCCGCCGATCCATTCCCCCATGCGCCGATACTCCGCTTCCGGCGAGCCCGCGCCGGCTCCGACCGGGCCTCGCAACGACTGGCAGACCATCCGGTCGCTGCTGCCGTACCTCGTTACCTACAAGTGGCGCGTCGCACTTGCGCTCGGCTGCCTGATCGGCGCGAAGGTCGCGAACCTGGGCGTGCCGGTCGTGATGAAGCGCATCGTCGATCACCTGTCCGCCGTGCAGCAGCTCACCGCGCTCGGCCGCGCCGAGCAGTCGGCGGGGATCGTGCTCGCGGGCGGCGTCGGGCTGCTGGTCGTCGCATATGCGCTCGTGCGGCTGTCGACGTCACTGTTCACCGAGTTGCGCGAGATCCTGTTTTCAAAGGTCACCGAGAGCGCGGTGCGCCAGCTTGCGCTGCAGGTGTTCCGGCATCTGCACGGGCTGTCGTTGCGATTCCATCTCGAGCGGCAGACAGGCGGGATGTCGCGCGATATCGAGCGCGGCACGCGCGGCATCCAGCAACTGATCTCCTATTCGCTGTACAGCATCCTGCCGACGCTCGTCGAAGTCGGGCTCGTGCTCGGCTTCTTCGTCGTCAAGTACGACGCCCACTACGCGTATGTCACGTTCGCGGCGCTCGTCACGTACATCGTGTTCACGGTGAAGGTCACGAACTGGCGCACGCACTTTCGCCGCACGATGAACGAACTCGATTCGCGGGCCAACTCGCGGGCGATCGATTCGCTGATCAACTACGAGACGGTGAAGTACTTCGGCAACGAGGAGTGGGAAGCGCAGCGCTACGACGAGAATCTGAAGCGCTACCGCAAGGCCGCGATCCGCTCGCAGAACTCGCTGTCGGTGCTGAACTTCGGCCAGCAGGCGATCATCGGCACCGGGCTCGTGTTCATCCTGTGGCGGGCGACGCAGGGCGTGCTGGCCGGCAAGCTGACGCTCGGCGATCTGGTGCTGATCAACACGTTCATGCTGCAGCTGTACATCCCGCTGAATTTCCTCGGCGTCGTGTATCGCGAACTGAAGCAGAGCCTGACCGACATGGACCGGATGTTCGGGCTGCTGTCGGCCGCGAAGGAAGTCGCGGACTTGCCCGACGCACGTCCGCTCGCGGTGTCCGGCGCGCAGGTGCGCTTCGAGCACGTGAACTTTTCGTACGAGGCGTCGCGGCAGATCCTGCACGACGTGACGTTCACGATCGACGCAGGCACGACGACCGCGGTGGTCGGCCACAGCGGTTCCGGCAAGTCGACGCTGTCGCGGCTGCTGTTCCGCTTCTACGATCTCGACCGGCAAACGGGCGGCGCGATTCGCATCGACGGCCAGGACATTCGCGACGTCACGCAGGACTCGCTGCGCGCGTCGATCGGGATCGTGCCGCAGGACACCGTGCTGTTCAACGATTCGATCTACTACAACATCGCATATGGCCGGCCGACCGCGAGCCGCGACGAAGTGATCGCGGCCGCGCGCGCCGCGCACATCCACGAATTCATCGAGAGCTTGCCGAAAGGCTATGACACGCCGGTCGGCGAGCGCGGGCTGAAGCTGTCGGGCGGCGAGAAGCAGCGCGTCGCGATCGCGCGCACGCTGTTGAAGGATCCGCCGGTGCTGTTGTTCGACGAGGCGACGTCCGCACTCGATTCGCGCTCGGAGCGCGCGATCCAGCACGAGCTCGACCAGATCGCGCGGCATCGCACGACGCTCGTGATCGCGCACCGGCTGTCGACGGTCGTGCATGCGCAGCAGATTCTCGTGATGGATCACGGGCGCATCGTCGAGCGCGGCACGCACGACGAACTCGTGCGCGCGGACGGGCTGTATGCGCAGATGTGGGCGCTGCAGCAACAGCGCGCAGCCGCGGGCGGGGAAGCGGCCGAGGCCGCGTGAGCGCGGACGGCGGGCGGCGCTCAGCCCGCCGCGGCACGCAGTCGCGCGTCGAGCTCGCCGAGCTGCGCGGGCGTGCCGACGTTCTCCCAGATGCCTTCATACAATTCGCCGGTCGCGCGGCCGGCTTCGATCGTCGCCTTGAAGTACGGCGACAGCGCGCGGTGCGTGCCGGGCTCGATGTCGCGGAACATTCGCGTGTCGTAGACGCCGATGCTGCCGAACGTGACGCGCGGCGCACCGGTGAGCGCGAGCCGGCCATCTTCACGCAGCACGAAATCGCCGGCCGGGTGGAACGGCGGGTTCGGCACCATCACGAGATGCATCGCGGGCGCGTCGAGCGCGGCCATCTGCGCGGCGCGCGCGGCAAGCGTCCGGTAGTCGAATCCGCAATACACGTCGCCGGCCACTGCGGCGAACACCGTCGGCCGCCCGTCGCGTTCGAGCAGCGGCAGCGCCTTCGCGATGCCGCCCGCGGTTTCCAGCGCTTCGCCTTCGGCCGAATACGCGAGCCGCACGCCCCAGCGCGAACCGTCGCCGAGGGTCGCCTCGAGCTGCTCGCCGAGCCACGCGTGGTTGATCACGATCGTGTCGACGCCCGCGCGTGCCAGCGCCTCGATCTGCCAGACGATCAGCGGCTTGCCGCCGGCTTCGAGCAGCGGCTTCGGGCGGGTGTCGGTCAGCGGGCGCATCCGTTCGCCGCGGCCGGCGGCGAAGATCATCGCCGTGGTCAGGGTAGTGCTCATGTTCGGCTGAAAATGGAGGCGGTGAGGGCGTTCAGAATGTATAGCCGACTTCGGCGGCGCCTTTGCCCTCGAGCTCGTCGAGCAGCTTTGCGAACGGCACGAGCGGGCGGTAGCGCAGTGCGACCTTGCGCGCGTATGCAAGGAAGCGCGGCAGGTCCGCGACGTAATGCGGCTTGCCGTCGCGGTAATTGATGCGCGCGAACAGGCCGAGGATCTTGATGTGGCGCTGCAGCCCCATCCATTCGAGCTGGCGGTAGAACTCGCCGAAATCCGGCTCGACCGGCAGGCCGGCCTTCTTCGCCTTTTCCCAGTAGTACGCGAAGCAGTCGAGCTCGAACTCCTCGTCCCAGCTGATGAACGCGTCGCGCAGCAGCGACACGACGTCGTACGTCAGCGGCCCGTACACGGCGTCCTGGAAGTCGAGCACGCCCGGGTTCGGCTCGCACACCATCAGGTTGCGCGGCATGAAATCGCGCAACATGAAGCCCTGAGGCTGCGCATGCGCGTTGGCGACCAGCAGCGCGAACGTGCGGTCGAGCGTGCCGCGCATCGCGTCGCTGACGGTCTTGCCGAGGTGCCGCCCGATGAACCATTCGGGCAGCAGCTCCATTTCGCGGCGCAGGAACGCCTCGTCGAACGGCGGCAGCACGTCGGGCTTCGAGCTCAGCTGGAAGCGGATCAGCGCGTCGAGCGCGTCGCGCATCAGCGGGCGGGCGGCGGCCGGATCGGCCGGATCGAGCACCGAGATGTACGACTTGCGGCCGAGGTCGGTCACCAGCATGAAACCTGCGTCGAAATCGTGGGCCAGCACGTCCGGCACGTGGTCGCCAGCCGACGCGAGCAGCTGCGCGACCTGGACGAATTCGCGGCACTTCTCGGGCGGCGGCGCGTCGACCGCGATCAGCGAGCCGCCGGGGCTCGTGGCCGATGCGACACGGAAATAGCGGCGGAAACTGGCGTCCGACGATGCGGGCGCGAGGGTCGACAGGTCGAGGGCGTAGCGCTCGGCAAGCGGGCGCAGCCACGCGGTGAGCGCTTCGAGGCGGGCGTCGGGCTGGGATGCGGCGGATGGGGGCGTCATGAAACTCGGCGGAGGGGGGAACGTCTTGCCATATAATACCCCACGACTTTTTTGACGCGCCCCGCGTCAGCTTCCGCCGTGCAGGCCTGTGGCCTGTCGCGCGGCCCGCCCGATCGCCTCCCCGGTTTGCGAAGAGCCGCAGTCGCGGTTCGACGGTGCGGCCCGTCGTGCGCGGATGTGCCGTGCAGATGCGGCTGACAAGGGGCGATTCGCCAAACGATAGATGCCGCCCAAACCGCTATTCCCGAATGTCTTCCCCGGTGACGGGGCGCCGCGCAAACGGCGGCTCGCGCTCGCGCTCCTGGCCGTGCCCGGCCTCGTGCCGGCCGTGTCGCACGCGCAGCTGTCGGGCGCGGCCGCGCAACCGCAGCCGCTCGATTCGCCGTGGGACCTGCGCCTCGCACCACAGCTCGAGGATCATCCGCTGAAGGACGGCGCGAAGCCGGCCGCCTTCGTGATCGCCGACCATACGAGCGGCACGGCCGAGCAGGACCTGGCCGCGAAAGGCTCGGCCGAGCTGCGCCGCGGCGAAGCGGTCGTGAAGGCCGACGCGATCCACTACGATCAGGATACCGACATGGCCGATGCGTACGGCCAGGTCAAGGTGATCAACGGCGGTACGTCGTTCGCGGGCCCCGAGGCGCACCTGAAGGTCGAGGCGAACCAGGGCTTCATGACGGCGCCGAAGTACCACTTCAACGTGACGGGCGGGTCCGGCAGCGCGGAGCGCGTCGACCTGCTCGACAGCGAGCGCTCGGTGTTCGTCAACGGCACCTACACCGCATGCCAGTGCGCGACGGACCCCGCGTGGTACATCAAGGGCAGCCGCTTCGACTTCGATACGGGCGCCGACGAAGGCACTGCACGCAACGGCGTGCTGTTCTTCCAGGGCGTGCCGATCTTCGCGAGCCCGTGGATGACGTTCCCGCTGTCGGGCGAGCGCCGCAGCGGCCTGCTGCCGCCGACGTTCTCGATCAACTCGAACAACGGGTTCGAGCTGTCGCTGCCGTACTACTTCAACATCGCGCCGAATCGCGACCTGACGATCACGCCGCACATCATCTCGCGGCGCGGCGTGCAGACCGAAGCGACGTTCCGTTATCTGTCGCCGTCGTATTCGGGCACGTTTACGGCCAATTACCTGCCGGACGACCGGCTCGCGCACCGCAACCGCTACGCGATCTACTGGCAGCACCAGCAGAACTTCGGCGGCGGTTTCGGCGGTTACGTCTACTACAACAAGGTCTCGGACAACACCTATCCCGAAGACCTTGGGTCGATGAACCAGTTCGTCAACGGGACGCAGACGCTGTACCAGCAGGAGGCCGGCCTCACGTACAACAACGGCCCGTGGTCGGTGCTCGCGCGCTACCAGCACTGGCAGACGCTGCCGCCTTCGATCGCGCCGTACAGCCGCGAGCCGCAGCTGAACGTGAAGTACACGGAGTACAACGTCGGCGGCTTCGACTTCGGTGCGGAAGCCGACTATTCGCGGTTCCGCATCACCACGGCCGATGCGACCGAAGGCGACCGGATCGTCTTCAATCCGTACATCGCATACGGCGTGTACGGCCCAGGCTACTTCGTCGTGCCGAAGGTCCAGTACCACTTCGCATCGTACGATCTGAACTACCTGTCGCCGAGCACGCCGAACAGCCCGAAGCGCTTCACCGAGTCGATCCCGACCGTGAGCTTCGACTCCGGCCTGATCTTCGACCGCTCGGTGCGCCTGTTCGGCCAGGACTTCATCCAGACCCTCGAGCCACGCCTGTACTACGTGTACACGCCGTATCGCGACCAGTCGAACGCGCCGCTGTTCGACACCGCGGAGTCGGACTTCGGGCTCGCGGAGATTTACCAGCCGAACACGTTCGTCGGCAACGACCGCATCGCCGATGCTAACCGGATCACGGCGGGCCTGACGTCGCGCTTCATCGATCCGCGCACCGGCGACGAGCGTGCGCGCTTCGTGGTCGCGCAGCAGTACTATTTCGCCGACCAGCGCGTGACGCTGGACACCAAGCAGAGCGCGGTGCTCGCGCGCCACTCCGACCTGATCGTCGGCGCCGCGCTGAAGCTCGGCTCGGGCTTCATGTCGGAGACGGCGTTCCAGTACAACCAGAACAACAACCAGCTCGTGAAGTCGAGCATCGGTTTCGGGTTCAGTCCGGGCGAGCGCCGCGTGATCAACGTCGGCTATCGCTATACGCGGACGAACACGACGCTCGACAACCAGCCGATCAACCAGTTCCTGGTGTCCGCGCAGTGGCCGCTCACGCGCCGCCTGTATGCGATCGGCCGCTTCAACTACGACCTGGCAGCCGACCGGGTTGTCGACGGTCTGCTCGGCTTACAATACGACGCGGATTGCTGGGCGCTCGGCGTCGGGGTGCAGCGGTTTGCGAACGGCATCAATACGTCGGGGCAGCAGAACGCGTCGACGCGCTTCATGATGCAACTGACGCTCAAGGGCTTGTCGACGGTCGACAACGGGCTCGTGTCCGCATTCCGCGCCGGAGTGCCGGGGTACACGCCGTTGCCGCCGCCGCCGCCGCCGATGTCCCGCTTCAGCAACTACGAGTAACGCCGGCTTTGTCTGCACCGGTCAGCACGATTTCAATGGAGTATCAGTGGCAATGAAGAAAACCCTTCGTTTCGCGGCAGTCGTGTCCAGCCTCGCCGCGTCCGCCGCGCTGCTCGCCGCTGCGCCGGCCGCGGCGCAGGCGCTCGGTTCGCAAGGCGCGCAGCTCGCCGACGAAGTCGTCGCGGTCGTCAACAACGACGTGATCACCGGCCGCGAACTCGACCAGCGCGTCGGCCTGATCTCGCGCCGGCTGCAGCAGCAGAACGCGCCCGTGCCGCCGGCCGACCAGTTGCGTGCGCAGGTGCTGAACCAGATGGTGCTCGAACGCATCCAGGTGCAGAAGGCAAAAGACGACGGGATCCGCATCGATGACGCGACCGTGCAGGCCACGCTGCAGCGCCTCGCGCAGGCGAACGGGATGACGCTCGACCAGTATCGCGCGCGCATCGTCGCGCAGGGCGTGCCTTGGAACGTGTTCACGAGCGACGCGCGCACCGAGCTGATGCTGTCGAAGCTGCGCGAGCGCGAGGTCGACGGCAAGATCACCGTGTCGGACGCCGAGGTCGCGAACTACATCGCGAGCCAGCGCGGGCCGAACGCGTCGCAACAGCAGGACCTGCGCTTCCAGCACATCTTCATCAAGGCGCCGACCAACGCGCCGCAGGCCGAGATCGAAGCCGCACAGAAGAAGGCCGAAGCGCTGCTGCAGCAGGCGACGTCGGGCGCCGATTTCGAAAAGCTCGCGAAGAACAACTCGGAAGCGAACGACGCGAAGAAGGGCGGCGACCTCGGCTTCAAGGCGCCGAGCGCGCTGCCGGCCGACGTCGTCGAGGCCGCATCGAAGCTGCGTCCGGGTCAGGTCAATCCGACGCTGATCCGCGTGCCGGACGGCTTCGAAATCGTGCGTCTCGTCGACCGTCGCCAGAGCCAGGGCGCGACCGCCGCGGCACCGAAGATCGTCCAGACGCATGTGCGCCACATCCTGCTGCGCGTGGGCGAAGGCAAGTCGGAAGGGCAGGCGCGCCAGCAACTGCAGGACATCCGCCGGCAGGTCGAGGCGGGCGGCGATTTCGCGAAGTTCGCGCGCACGTACTCGCAGGACGGTTCGGCGTCGCAGGGCGGCGATCTCGGCTGGATCAGCCCAGGCGAGACCGTGCCCGAATTCGAGCGGGCGATGAACAACCTGCAGGACGGCCAGGTCAGCCAGCCGATTCGTACCGAGTACGGCTATCACCTGATCCAGGTGCTGGAGCGCCGCGAGGCCGAAGGCTCGGTGCAGCAGCAGATGGATATCGCACGCCAGGCGATCGGCCAGCGCAAGGCCGAGCAGGCATATGCCGACTGGCTGCGCGAGCTGCGCGACTCGTCGTACGTACAGTACAAGATCGGCGGCGTCGGCCCGGCGAACTGAGCGAGCTTCGCATGACGGCACCCGCGCTGCAGATCGCGATCACGACCGGCGAACCCGCGGGGGTCGGCCCGGAACTGACCGTGCAGGCGTTGCAGGATGCAGCGCGGCGCTGGCCGGGCGCGCATTTCACCGTGCTTGGCGACGCCGCGCTGCTCGACGCGCGCGCGGCGGCGGTCGGCACCGACCGTGCGGTGCTGGCGGGCGGCGGCGCGGTGTCGGTCGAGCACCACCCGCTCGCCGTGCCCGCGCAGGCGGGCAAGCTCGACGCGGCCAACGGCCGCTATGTGCTCGGGTTGCTCGATGCGGCGATCGACGGCGCGGTGGCCGGACGGTTCGACGCGATCGTTACCGCGCCGTTGCAGAAGAGCACGATCAACGACGCGGGCGTGCCGTTTACCGGTCATACCGAATACCTCGCGGAGCGCACGCATACGCCGCGCGTCGTGATGATGCTCGCGGGCATCGGCGAACGGCCGCTGCGCGTCGCGCTCGCGACCACGCACCTGCCGCTGAAAGACGTATCGGCCGCGCTGTCGATCGACGGGCTCGTCGATACCCTCGCGATCGTCGATCGTGACCTGCGTCGCGACTTCGGTCTCGCAGCGCCTCGCATCCTCGTGACGGGGCTGAACCCGCACGCGGGCGAGAACGGCTATCTCGGGCGCGAGGAGATCGACGTGATCTCGCCGGCCCTCGCGCAAGCGCAAGCGCAGGGCATCGACGCGCGCGGCCCGTATCCGGCCGACACGCTGTTTCAGCCGCGCCATCTCGAGGGCGCCGATTGCGTGCTCGCGATGTTCCACGATCAGGGCCTGCCCGTGCTGAAGTATGCAACCTTCGGCGAGGGCATCAACGTCACGCTCGGGCTGCCGATCATCCGCACGTCGGTCGATCACGGCACCGCGCTGGATCTGGCCGGCACCGGTCGCGCGGATCCTGGCAGCATGGTTGCCGCGCTGGACACGGCCGTCACGATGGCGCGCCACCGCCGCGCATCCTGACGCACGCAGGCGAGAGCCTGACCTTATTCGTCGTTTTTTTCGTTTTTCTCAGTCGATGTCGAACAGCAGACAGCATCAGGGCCATTTCGCGCGCAAGCGCTTCGGGCAGAACTTCCTCGTCGATCACGGCGTGATCGATTCGATCGTCGCGACGATCGGCCCCGCGCGCGGCCAGCGGATGGTCGAGATCGGGCCCGGCCTCGGCGCGCTGACCGAGCCGCTGATCGCGCGTCTTGCAACGCCGGAGTCGCCGCTGCATGCGGTCGAGCTCGACCGCGACCTGATCGGGCGCCTGCAGCAGCGCTTCGGCGCGCTGCTCGAGCTGCATGCCGGCGACGCGCTCGCGTTCGACTTCGGCTCGCTCGCGGCGCCTGGCGACAAGCCTTCGCTGCGCATCGTCGGCAACCTGCCGTACAACATCTCCAGCCCGCTGCTGTTTCATCTGATGACGTTCGCGGGCGTGGTAATCGACCAGCATTTCATGCTGCAGAACGAAGTCGTCGAGCGGATGGTCGCGGAGCCGGGCACGAAGGCGTTCTCGCGGCTGTCGGTGATGCTGCAGTACCGCTATGTAATGGACAAGATGCTCGACGTACCGCCGGAATCGTTCCAGCCGCCGCCGAAGGTCGATTCGGCGATCGTGCGGATGATTCCGTACGAGCCGCATGAACTGCCGGATGTGGATCCCGTGCTGCTCGGCGAAGTCGTCACGGCCGCGTTCTCTCAGCGCCGCAAGATGCTGCGCAACACGCTCGGCGATTATCGCGAGTCGATCGATTTCGACGGGCTCGGCTTCGATCTCGCGCGCCGCGCGGAGGATGTGAGCGTCGCCGAATATGTCGGCGTCGCCCAGGCGCTGGCGAAGGTGCGCAAGGCCGCGCAATAGCGGCCGCGCGCGCCGGTTCGATGCTCACGAGGCTGCCCTTTCGCGGGCAGCCTTTTTATTTTGCCGATCGTGTTCGTTGCATTCGCCCGCTTCGCCGAGACCGGCGCGCGGCACGCGGACGTCACCGGCGCTGCTGCGGCGCGTTCACGAGCGCGATCCCGACGAGCACCAACGCGGCCGCCGACATGAAGCGCCCGCCGACCGATTCGCCGAGCAGCAGCACGCCGAACGCGACGCCGAACAGCGGCGACAGAAACGTGAACACGGACAGTCGCGACGCGGTGTAGCGCGTGAGCAGCCAGAACCACGACAGATAGCTGACGAACGCGACGATCACGGACTGATAAGCGAGGCTCGCCAGCGCGATCGGCGTGACCCGCGCGAACGACGTCTGGCCGAGCAGCGCAGCAAGCGCGACCAGCACGACGGCCGACACCGCGAGCTGATAGAACAGCGTCTTGCTCGCACTCGCGCGTGCGAGCGACGTCGAACGGACGACGACCGTCGTCGCTGCCCACATCGCGCCGCCGAGGATCCCGAGCGCGTCGCCGGCCAGTCCGGCCAGGAGCGACGCGCCGGGCGCGCGCGGCTTCAGGAAGCCGTCCGCGAACGCGAGCGCGATGCCGGCGAATGCGAGCGCGACGCCGGCCCACTGCACGCGCCGCAGCCGTTCGCCGGGCGTGAACAGGTGCAGGCCGAGCGCGGTGAAGCACGGTGCGGTGTACAGGAAGATCGCCATGTGCGACGCGCTCGTCAGCGTCAGCCCGAAGAACACGCAGATGAACTCGCCCGCGAACAGCGCGCCTGCTGCGATACCCGCGCCGAGCGTGCCGTCGGCGCGAAACAGCGGCGTGCCGCGGGAGCGCGCCCAGCCCCACAGCAGCAGCGCGGCGATCACCGAGCGCAGTCCGGCCTGGAACATCGGCGGGATCGCCGCGTTCGTGCTCTTGATCGCGACCTGCTGGAAGCCCCAGATCGCACACAGCAGCAGCATCACGCCGACGGCGCGCGCGTCGAGCGCGCGGCGCACGGGCGACCCGGCGAGCGCGGTCATCGGCGGACCTCGCCGGCGTGGACGGAGGCAGCTAAGGACATCGGCAGCGGCGGCTGAACGGCGCAGCCGGCACGCTCGAATCGGCGATTTCGCACGGCAGGGAGGTGGCTGAATGGGAAAGTGGTCGCGCTCCGGCGGCAGACGGGATGCCCGCTTTTGGTGCGAAGTGGGACGATGTTACCCGATCGGCGGAGTTGCCGGGGCATTCAGCGTGGCGATGTCGGCCTGCGGCCGCTTTCGGCGCCGTTGCGCGGACGGTCGCGGATCTCACCGGGCCGCCGACGGCGAGATCTACCCGACTCCGGTAGAATTTCCGGTTCCGGAAAGTCCCCACAGGAGTACGACACATGCGTTTGCTGCATACGATGTTGCGAGTCGGCGATCTCGACCGCTCGATCAAGTTCTACACCGAATTGCTCGGCATGAAGCTGCTGCGCCGCGAGGATTATCCGGAAGGCAAGTTCACGCTCGCGTTCGTCGGCTATGAAGCGGAAAGCACGGGCACCGTGATCGAGCTTACCCATAACTGGGATACGCCGTCCTACGATCTCGGCAACGGCTTCGGCCATCTGGCGGTGCAGGTCGACGATGCGTACGCGGCCTGCGAGAAGATCAAGGCGCAAGGCGGCAAGGTGACGCGCGAAGCGGGCCCGATGAAGCACGGCACGACCGTGATCGCGTTCGTCGAGGATCCGGACGGCTACAAGATCGAGTTCATCCAGAAGAAGACGCACTGAGCGCCGGCTGAGCGGCCCGGGCGCATGGATGCGCGGCGGGCACGAAAAACGGGCGATGCGGAGGGTTCCGTATCGCCCGTTTGTTTTTGCCGGCGCGGCCGATCGCGTTACAGCGACGGCAGCAATTCGGGCGGGTGGTGCTTGAGCGTATGCCGCGCTTCGCGGAATTCCGGGAAGATCGATTCGACGGTCTGCCAGAACGCCGGGCTGTGGTTCATTTCGCGCAGGTGCGACAGCTCGTGCGCGACGACGTAGTCGATGATCGACATCGGGAAGTGGATCAGCCGCCAGTTCAACCGGATCTTGCCGTCGCTCGAGCAGCTGCCCCAGCGCGTTGCGGCCGACGACAACGCGTACATCGAATACGTGACGCCGAGCCTTTCCGCGTAAACCGCGAGGCGTTCGCCGAAAATCCGCTTCGCTTCGCCCTGCAGCCAGCCCTGCACGCGATCCTTGATCTGCTGCGTGTCGGCTTGCGCGGGCAGCGGCAGCGACAGCCGTTGCGTGTCGGCGTCGAACGCGACGGCACCCGCGCCGAGCGCGATCGTGATCGTCTTGCCGAGATACGGCAGTTGCGCGCCGTCGCGCCAGTCGATCTGCGGCAGCGCGCGCTGTTCGGTGCGGGTCTTCCATTCCGCGAGCTTCGCGAAAATCCAGCGCTGCTTTTCGGCGATCGCCGCTTCGATGTCGGCGAGCGTGACCCAGCGCGGCGCGGTGATCGACAGCCCGCTGCCGTCGATCGTGAAGCCGATCGTGCGGCGAGCGGAGCGCTTGAGCCGATACTCGAGCACGCGGCTGTCGACGGCGAACGTACGGACGCGGGAACGATCGGGCGCAGTGCCCGGATCGAGCGGCGCTGCGGGGACGGACGGCGCCGCAGCGGCTTCAGGCGGCGACGGCGGTGTCGATGGCGCCGACGGCGCCGGCGACGCCGCTGCGGGCCCGTCGAAGAGCGGCAGGTCCATCTGGCGATGATCGAGGGCCACGACGGCAGGCCGTGGCCGCGGACGCTTTTTCATCAGTTCGCTTCTTTTCGTCGTACGCAACGGCTGCAATCCGGGTGATTCAGACGCGCGCGGCATCGCGCGCGCCGGCATTGCCCGGCTGCCGATAGGCATCGGGATCGATGCGGCGCATTTCCGCTTCGATCCATGCTTCGACTTGCGAGTTCAATACGTCGGGCGTCTTGCCTTCGACCGGAATCGGCTTGCCGATCGACACGGTCACGACGCCCGGGAACTTCGTAAACGAATTGCGCGGCCACACATGGCCTGCATTGTGCGCGATCGGCACGACCGGCGTGCCGGTTTCGATTGCGAAGCGCGCGCCGCCCGTCTTGTACTTGCCTTGCTTGCCGACCGGCGTGCGCGTGCCTTCCGGGAACATGATCATCCATGCGCCTTCCGACAGCCGCTTCTTGCCTTGGCGGATTACCGACGCGAACGCGTTCTTGCCTTCCTTGCGGTTGATGTTGACCATGTGCAGCATGCCAAGCGCCCAGCCGAAGAACGGCACGTACAGCAACTCGCGCTTGAACACGTAGCAGAGCGGCTTCGGCATCAGCGCCGGAAACGCGAGCGTTTCCCATGCGGACTGGTGCTTCGACAGCAGCACGGCCGGGCCGTCGGGGAGGTTTTCCATCCCTTCGATCCGGTAGCGGATACCGTTCAGCCAGCGCACGACCCACAGCGTGGACTTGCACCAGCCGGCCGCCATCCAGTAGCGGGCGTCGGGACGCATGAACGGGAACGCGATGAAGCACGCGGTCGCGTACGGCACCGTATACAGGATGAAGTAAATCAGCAGCAACAGGGAGCGGACGAAGCGCATCGGCGTGGGTCTGGCTGTAAGGAGGATGCGCGCGGCAGTCGCATCACTCGTATTCGTGTGAAAGGAAATCGAGCGCGAATGCGCGCAGATCGTCGTGCACCTTCGTGCCGTCCGGCAGATTGCCCGCCGCGAGCGTCTTCTTGCCCTTGCCGGTCAGCACGAGGTGCGGCTGGAAGCCGACCGCGACGCCGGCGAGCAGGTCGCGCAGCGAATCGCCGACGACCGGCGTGTGCGCCGGTTCGATCTCGAAGCGCTCGGCGATCATCTGCATCATGCCGGGTTTCGGCTTGCGGCAATCGCAGTGATCTTCCGACACGTGCGGACAGAAGAACACCGCGTCGATACGCGCGCCAACCGCGGCTGCCGCGCGATGCATCTTCAGGTGCATCGCGTTGAGCGCGGCCATGTCGAACAGCCCGCGGCCGATGCCGGACTGGTTGGTCGCGACGACCACGCGGTAGCCTGCGTGATTGAGCCGCGCGATCGCCTCGAAGCTGCCCGGCAGCGCGATCCACTCGTCGGGCGACTTGATGAACGCATCCGAATCGACGTTGATCACGCCGTCGCGGTCGAGGACGACGAGCTTGCGGTTGGGGCTGATCGGCATCGTGCGGCCCTTATGCGGCAAGCTTCGAGATGTCGGCGACGCAATTCATCTGCTGGTGCAGCGCGGCCAGCAGCGCGAGACGGTTCGCGCGCAGCGCAGGATCCTCCGCGTTGACCATCACGTCGTTGAAGAACGTGTCGACCGGCGCGCGCAATGCGGCCAGCGCCGACAGCGCGCCCGTGTACGCGCGCGCCTCGAGCTGCGACTGCACGTGCGGCGTCACGGCCGCGAGCTGTTCGTGCAGCGCCTTTTCGGCCGCCTCGACGAGCAGCGTCGGCTGCACCGCGCCGTTCGTGCCGCCTTCGGATTTCTTCAGAATGTTCGAGATCCGCTTGTTCGCAGCCGCGAGCGCTTCGGCTTCCGCGAGGCGCGTAAACTCGCGCACCGCATCGAGGCGCGCGACGAGATCGTCGACGCGCGTCGGGTTCAGGCTCAGCACCGCGTCGACTTCGCCGGCCGAGTAGCCGCGTTCGCGCAACAGGCCGCGCAGGCGGTCCATGAAGAACGCGAAGATCGCGTCGGTCGATTCGGCGACGCCCGGCACACCCGCGAAGCGTGCATGGGCGGTGCGCAGCAGCGACACGAGATCGAGTGGAAGCTGCTTCTCGAGCAGCAGGCGCAGCACGCCGAGCGCATGGCGGCGCAGCGCGAATGGATCCTTCTCGCCGGTCGGCGCGAGCCCGATGCCCCAGATGCCGACGATCGTCTCGAGCTTGTCGGCGAGCGCGACCGCGGTGGACACCGGCGTGGTCGGCAGCGCGTCGCCGGAGAAGCGCGGCTGGTAGTGCTCCGCGCACGCGAGCGCGACGTCGTCGGGCTCGCCGTCGTGGCGCGCGTAGTACGTGCCCATCGTGCCCTGCAGTTCCGGGAACTCGCCGACCATGTCGGTCAGCAGGTCGGCCTTCGCAAGGCGCGCGGCGCGCTTCGCATGCGCGGCGTCGGCGCCGATCGCCGGGGCGATCTCGCCCGCAAGCGCCTCGAGGCGCTCGACGCGCGCAAGCGCCGAACCGAGCTTGTTGTGATAGACGACGTTCGCGAGCAACGGTACGCGCTCGGCGAGCGGCTTCTTCTTGTCCTGCTCGAAGAAGAATTTCGCATCGGCAAGACGCGGACGCACGACGCGCTCGTTGCCCTCGACGATCTCGCCCGGCGTCTTCGTCTCGATGTTCGATACGATCAGGAAGCGCGAGCGCAGCTTGCCCGCGATGTCGGTCAGCGCGAAATACTTCTGATTCGTCTGCATCGTGAGGATCAGGCACTCCTGCGGCACCTGCAGGAATTCGTCCTCGAAGCGGCACGGGTAGACGACAGGCCATTCGACCAGCGACGTCACTTCGTCGAGCAGCGCCTCGGGCATCACGACGGTGTCGCCGTTCGCATGTTCGTTCAACTGCGTGCGGATCGTTTCGCGGCGATCGGCGAAGTGCGCGATCACGCGGCCCTTGTCGCGCAGCGTGTCCGCATACGCGTGCGCATGCTGGATCGCGACGAGGCCGTCGGACAGGAAGCGGTGGCCGAGCGTGGTGTCGCCGGCATCGACGCCGAACGCGGTGACGGGCACGACGCGATCGTCGTGCAGCACGGTCAGGCGGTGCACCGGGCGCACGAATTTCACGTCGGAGCCGTCCGGGCGCTGGTAGGTCATCACCTTCGGGATCGGCAGCTTCTCGAGCGTCTCGTCGAGCGCGGCCTGCAGCCCGTCGGCGAGGGTCGCGCCGGCCGCCGAGTAATTGACGAAGAACGCTTCGGCCTTGCCGTCCTGCGCGCGCTCGAGATCGGCGATCGTCAGGTTCGGGTGGCCGAGCGCCGCGAGCTTCTTCGCGAGCGGGGCGGTCGGCTTGCCTTCGGCGTCGAGTGCGACCGACACGGGCAGCACCTTTTCGCGGACCTGTTTTTCGGGTGCGACGGCGCGCACGTTCTGCACGACGACCGCGAGGCGGCGCGGCGTCGCATAGCGTTCGAACACGAGTTCGCCTTCGACGAGGTCGCGCGCCGCGAGGCGTTGCGCGAGACCTTCGGCGAATGCGTCGCCGAGGCGGGCGAGCGCCTTCGGCGGCAGCTCTTCGGTCAGCAGTTCGACGAGCAGGGGGGCGGGATGATTGTGCGTCATGTGTGGAATAAGTCTCGTCTCGTCAGTCCTGATCGATCTTGCGTTCGACCTTCAGCGGCGGCGCCCATGCCGGCTGCGCGGCGTCCTGGGCGTCGGTGGTGAGGCCCGGCACGCCCGGCGGATTGCCGAGCATCGGGAAGCCGAGCTTCTCGCGCGAGTCGTAGTAAGCCTGCGCGACGAGACGCGACAGCGCGCGAATGCGGCCGATGTACGCCGCACGTTCGGTGACCGAGATCGCGCCGCGCGCGTCGAGCAGGTTGAACGTATGGCCGGCCTTCAGCACGAGCTCGTATGCGGGCAGCGCGAGCTGCGCGTCGATCATCTTCTTCGCTTCCGCTTCGTAGCTGTTGAAGAACGTGAACAGCAGGTCGACGTTCGCGTGCTCGAAGTTGTAGGTCGACTGCTCGACCTCGTTCTGGTGGTACACATCGCCGTACGACAGGCGGCGCAGCTCGGGGCCGTTCGGGCCTTGCTCCTCCCACTCGGTCCACACGAGGTCGTACACGTTCTCGACCTTCTGCAGGTACATCGCGAGGCGCTCGAGGCCGTACGTGATCTCGCCGAGCACCGGCTTGCAGTCGAGGCCGCCGACCTGCTGGAAATACGTGAACTGCGTGACTTCCATCCCGTTCAGCCACACTTCCCAGCCGAGGCCCCACGCGCCGAGCGTCGGGTTCTCCCAGTCGTCCTCGACGAAGCGCACGTCGTTCTGCTTCAGGTCGAAGCCCAGCGCTTCGAGCGAGCCGAGGTACAGGTCGAGGATGTTCTCCGGCGCCGGCTTCAGCACGACCTGATACTGATAGTAGTGCTGCAGGCGGTTCGGGTTCTCGCCGTAGCGGCCGTCCTTCGGGCGGCGCGACGGCTGCACGTACGCGGCGCGCCACGGCTCGGGGCCGACCGCGCGCAGGAACGTGTGGACGTGCGACGTGCCCGCACCGACTTCCATGTCGATGGGCTGGAGCAGAGCGCAACCCTGCTTGTCCCAGTAGGACTGCAGCGTCAGGATGATTTGCTGAAACGTAAGCATGAAGAGCCTTCGTGGCGCTGGCGCTCCGTTGCGGACGGCGCTCCGGGCAACGCCCGGAGGGTCGGCTCGCGCGGCGGCGCGGCTTGTTAGTGTGCTGAAACGTGCAATTTTACCGGATCGGCGACCGGATGCGGCCGGAACGCGGATGAACGGGCCGCCGGCGGCATGGGGACGGCCTCTGCGCGCCGCTGCACGGCCGTTGCGAAGCCTGGGCGCGACGAGTCGCGTGCCCGTCGCATGCGTCGGCGCCGCGTCGCGACGCGCCGGTCGAGTCGCTTGCCGCGTCGCGTGGCGCGGGCGTTAAGATGCGCGTATCGCGGCGCGCGCGACCGCCGCCGCACGACCGCCAGCCCACTCCGGACCGCATGGACGATTCGAACGACTTCCTCATTCCGCTGATGCCGCCGCTGCTCGCATTGCTCGGGCAGGCGGCCGATGCACGCGCGCGCGGCGAACACGCTGCGCACGCGCTGTGGCTCGCCGCGGCCGGCCATCTGCATGCGGTCGACATGGCCGCGCTCGCGCAGCTCACCGCGACGCTCATCGCGCGGCAGCGCGCGGGCGATGCGCTCGCGCTGGCCGAATGCGCGGCGCGCGTGCATCCGGGCGCCGATGCCCGCTTCAATCACGGCTACGCGTTGCAGATGCTCGGCCGCCATGCCGATGCGATCGCGCCGTACCGTGCTGCCCATGCGCTCGATCCGGGCTGGCCGTCGCTGCGCAACAACCTCGCGATTGCGCTGCGGCTGTCGGGCGGCGATCGCAGCGAAGAAATCGCGCTGCTGGAGACGGCCGTCGACGCCGATCCGCACGACGTACAGGCGTGGATCAACCTGGTCGTCGCGCGCCTCGCGACGCAGGACCTCGACGGCGCACTCGTGTGTGCGGCGCGGCTCGCGGAGATCGCGCCCGACAACGCGCTCGCGCTGAACAACATCGCGATGGCGATGAAGGAGGCGCAGCGCTGGGACGACGCCGAGCGCTACGCGGCGCGCGCGTGCGAGCTTGCGCCTGACGACGCGTCGTTCCGTTTCAACCTTGCGATCATCCAGCTCGTGCGCGGCAACTACGCGGCCGGCTGGCGCGGCCACGAGGCGCGCTGGGACGGCGCGGGCGAATTGCGCGGCCGCCGGCCGGCGCTGCCCGGGCCGCGCTGGCACGGCGAGCCGCTCGCGGGCAAGACACTGCTCCTGTGGGGCGAGCAGGGGCTCGGCGACGTGCTGCAGTTCGCGCGTTTCGTCGCGCCGCTCGCCGAGCGTGTGCACCGCGAAGGCGGGCGACTCGCATGGAACACGTTTCCGCAGGTCGCCGTGCTGATGCAGCGCAGCCTCGGCGCGCACGTGGACGCATTCAGCGCGGGCGGCGGTGTCGACGAATTGCCCCGGTTCGATTGCGAAGTGCCGCTGATTGGCTTGCCGCTGATGCTCGGAATGGAGACGTCGACGCTCGGCGCGTCGGTGCCGTACCTGCATGCCGATCCGGCCCTGAGTGACGCGTGGCGTGCGCGGCTCGCGGGAGAAGGCCGGCTGAAGGTCGGTCTCGTGTGGACGGGCAGTGCCGGGCATCAGCGCAATCCGTTCCGCCGCGTCGGCCTCGAACGCTATGCCGATGCGTTTCGCGGCGTCGACAACGTCGCGTTCTATTCGCTGCAGCCTGGCGCGGACGCGGACGTGGCCGCGGCGCGCGCGGCCGGGTTCGCGATCGAGGACTTCACCGCGGAACTGCGCAGTTTCGACGACACAGCCGCATTCATCGGCGCGCTGGACCTGGTGATCACGGTGTGCACGTCGGTCGCGCATCTGGCGGGCGGCCTTGGCGCACGCACGTGGGTGCTGCTCGACGTGAATCCACACTGGCCGTGGCTGCTCGAACGCACGGACAGCCCGTGGTATCCGACCGCGACGCTGTATCGGCAGCCGCGGTTCGGCGATTGGGACGCGGTGTTGGGCGCGGTGACCGGCGATTTGCGACGACTGATTGCAACGCGGACATGATCGACCGCGCCGGGGATAGTGCGATCGCCATCAGCCGCGCGGGGAATGCTCCGGAAACGATCGATCGCTCCGGAATTCAACCGCGCCGGCGCAACCCCGGCCCGAACGCGAACCCGAATGCGAGCAGGATCAACGACATCGCGAGCACGACGCTGTTGCCGCTCGTCACATAAGGCGTGAAGCCGCTTGTGCCTTCGATCCGCACGTCGAGCGAGCCGATCGTAAACGGCTTCAGCTGGCCGAGCACGCGGCCGCGCGCATCGATCGCAGCCGTCATCCCTGTATTGGTGGAACGCAGCATCGGCCGCCCCGTTTCGAGCGCGCGCATCCGCGCGATCTGCAGGTGCTGGTCGAGCGCGATCGTGTCGCCGAACCACGCGAGGTTCGTCACGTTGACGAGCACGCCGGGCGGCTGCGGATTGTCGCGAATCGTCGCGGCGATTTCCTCGCCGAACAAGTCCTCGTAGCAAATGTCGGCCATCACCGGCTGGTTGTGCACGAGGAACGGCTTCTGCACCGGCGCGCCGCGCGCGAAATCGCCGAGCGGCATCTTCATCAAGTCGACGAACCAGCGAAAGCCCCACGGAATGAATTCGCCGAAGGGCACGAGGTGGTGCTTGTCGTAGTGGTATATGTCGCGCGAGTGCGGCGTTACGCCGTACAGGCTGTTCGTGTAATCGACGTAACGGCCGTCGGGCGTGACGGATGCGCCGACCGCGCCGAACAGCACGGCCGAGCCCGTCGTGTCGCTGAACTTGCGGATCGCGACGGCGAACGGCTCGGGAAGCTCCTGGATCATTACCGCAATCGCGGTTTCCGGCGTGACGATCAGGTCGGCCGGCTTCTCGACGATCATCTGCGTGTACATCTTGATCGCTGCGTCGATGCCTTCCTGCTCGAACTTGATGTCCTGCTTCACGTTGCCCTGCAGAAGCCGCACCGTGAGCGGCGCATTCGCGGGCACGGTCCATGTCGCCTGCGACAGCGCGACGCCGGCCGCGACGAGCGCGACCGCGATGCAGGCCGGCGCGATCGTCCGCACGCGCGCATTGCCGGCGGCGCCGCGTTCGACCGCGGGTGCGCGCCGCGCGGCGACGAGCGCCTGCACGACCAGCGCGGCGAACAGCGCGAGCACCCACGCGATTCCGTATACGCCGACGATCGGCGCGAAGCCGGCGAACGGGCCGTCGACCTGCGGATAGCCGCTGGCGAGCCACGGAAAGCCGGTGAATACGGTGCCGCGCAGCCATTCGCCAAGGGCCCATGCACTTGCGAATGCGAATGCGCCGTGCCAGCTCGGCGAGAACGGCCGCGGATCGGGCTCCCGGCGATGCCACGCGTGGCCCGCGCAGAACGACCACAGCCCCGCGGAGAACGCCGGATACAGCGACAGATACAGCGCGAACAGCACCAGCGCGCCGCCGGCGAGCGGCGCGGCCATCTCGCCGTACACGTGCATGCTGATGTAAAGCCACCAGATGCCGCTGATGAAGTTGCCGAAGCCGAACGCGCCGCCGGTGAGCGCGGCGCCGCGCCAGCTCGACGTGCGCGTCAGCTGCGCGAAAAACCAGACGAATACGACGAGCTGCAGCCAGCCGCCGTGCGGGGTCGGTGCGAAGCTGAGCGTATTGGCCGCGCCCGCGAGCAGTGCGGCCGGATAGTGCCAGCGCGGCAGCGCGCGGCCGGGCGCCGGCGCGAGAAGACCGCCAGCCGGGCGGGACGGAATCGGTTCGTCCATGTGAAGCGAGAGGGGGCGAGCGGTTGAGGGAGACGCGACCGGCGCGAGACGATCAATCCTCGTGCGAGGTTTCGGCGCGGCGGCTCGCGAGCGGGTTGCGGCGCACCAGCAGCACGTGGACCTGGCGCGCATCGCCGCGCTGGATCTCGAATACCAGGTTGCCGAGCTGCAGCTTCTCGCCGCGGTGCGGCACGCGGCCGAAGTGATGGGTGATCAGCCCGCCGATCGTGTCGACTTCGTCGTCGGAAAAATCGGTGCCGAACGTCTCGTTGAACTGCTCGATCTCGGTCAGCGCACGCACGCGGTAGCGGCCGTCGGGCCCCGAGATGATGTTGCCGGCTTCCTCGTCGAAGTCGTATTCATCCTCGATGTCGCCGACGATCTGTTCGAGCACGTCCTCGATCGTGATCAGGCCCGCGACGCCGCCGTATTCGTCGACGACGATCGCGAGATGGTTGCGGTTCACGCGGAAGTCGTGCAGCAACACGTTCAGGCGCTTCGACTCCGGAATGAACACGGCCGGGCGCAGCATCCCGCGTACGTCGAATTCCTCTTCGGCGTAGAAGCGCAGCAGGTCTTTCGCGAGCAGCACGCCGATCACGTTGTCGCGGTTCTCCTCGTACACGGGGTAGCGTGAGTGCGCCTTCTCGAGGACGAACGGGATGAAGTCTTCGGGTTTGTCGGCGATATTGATCGCGTCCATCTGAGCGCGCGGCACCATGATGTCGCGCGCGCACAGATCGGACACCTGGAACACGCCCTCGATCATCGACAGCGAATCGGCGTCGATCAGGTTGCGTTCGTGGGCGTCCTGGAGAATTTCCAGCAGCTCGGTCCGGGATTCCGGCTCGGGCGAGATGAAGTCGGTCAGGCGCTCGAGCAGCGAGCGCTTTTCTTGCGGTTTGTCGGTGAGCTTACGACTGGGATACGAATCGTTCATGGTGGTGCGCCCGGGTCATGCCGGGGCGCGCGGTCACGGAGTAGGCAAGGATACACCAAGGGCATGGCGCGGCCGTGTCACCCCGCCGTCCGGCCGAGGGCACGCGGCGCGTTCCGGCCCCGCTCGGGAACGGCCGCGCGCGGCGCGGCGGTGTCCGTCGGGTCCATCCTATCTCAGAAAGGCGCGGCGGGGCAGTGGTGGCAAAAAAGTGGCGCGCAACGGCGCCCGGCCGGCGCCCAGCGGCATTTGGTCGCGCGCGCGCAGGAGGGGCGGCCAGTGTGCGCGCGGGCCGGAGACGCGCTGGGCAACCGAAATTCCGGAATTCAGAAGCGCATGCCGGCCGAGCAGCCGCCGGCGGCCGCGCCGTTGGTCGCGGCGCCGCCGCAGCCGAAGATCCCGCAGCCGGACAGCGCGACGCTCGCGAAGACGAGCAGCGCAGCCAGCGCACCGCGCGATCGGAGTGACGGTTTCATGAGTAACGGTTCTCCTCCGAACGCCGCGGCGCGGTGGCCCGCGTCGCGCAAGCGTGTGTGCCGCGCGTCACCGGCAGCGCGCGAGCAGCGCTTCCAGCGCGCGATCGGGGATCCCGCTCGCGCGCAGTGCATCGACGGTGCGGCTCACGTAATCGAGCGTCGTGCCGTAGCGGCCGGCAGCGCTGCTGAATACTTCCTTCACGACGGGGTCGGGCAGCTTGCCGGTGTAGGTCGGTGCGTCGCGCCGCATCACGAATGCGAGCGCGGTCACGCGTTCGCCGGTTTCGAGCGTGCACGGCAGCCACGCAGGCCGGTACGAGCCCATCGGCATCTCGCGCTTCCACAGCGTCTCGAGATGCGGCTGCGCGGTCGGTCCCGCGAGCCGGAACGCGATGCCTGAGCACGAACCGCCGCGATCGAGCGCGAGCACGAGGCCCGGGCGTTCCGGCGTGCCGCGGTTCACGCGCGACCACAGGTAGAGCCCGCGATGATACCCGTGCACCTTGCCGCGCACCGCGGCGACGGTCGGCAGCCCCGGATTCCAGATCAGCGACCCATAGCCGAACAGCCAGAGATCCTGCCGGCCGTCCCAGTCGCGCATCGTGTGCGCGAGCGACGCCGCGAGCTCGTCTTCGGTCAGCAGCCGTCCGTCGCCGATTGACGGCGGGTAGGCGGGCGGCTGCATCGCGGCGTGGGGCATGGAACGGACAACGTTTATTGGTACGGGTTCGGGAAGCCCAGCTTCGCCAGAATGTCGACTTCGAGCGTTTCCATTTCGGCCGCGTCCTCGTCGCTCGTTTCGTGATCGTAGCCCTGCGCGTGCAGCGCGCCGTGCACCAGCAGGTGCGCGTAATGGGCCGTGAGCGGCTTGCCCTGTTCGTGTGCTTCCTTCTCGACGACCGGGCAGCACAGCACGAGGTCGCCGATCACGGTGCCGTCCGGCGCAGGGTCGTACGCGAACGTCAGCACGTTGGTCGGGTAGTCCTTGTGGCGGTAGCCGGCGTTCAGCGTGCGGCCTTCCTCCTCGCCGACGAAGCGCACCGTGATCTGCGCGCTGGCGAACAGCGCGGGCTCGATCCATTCGGCGATCAGCTTGCGCTTCGGCAGCGTCTTGCGCACGTCGGCCGTGATCTCGTCGCCATACTGCACCGACAGGTCGAGCTCCAGTTCGCGCAGCCCTTCCTCCAATTCCTCGTCGCGCGGCGCGGGTTCGGCGCCGACGTGGAGCGTCACGCTGTCGTAGTGCTCGGGTTGCAGCGCGAGCTTCGCGCGCAGCGCCGGATCGTTGTGCTGCGCGACGATCGCGACGGCTGCGTCGCCCGAGCTGCCCGACAGGTCGAACATCAGGCTGCGGCCGTCCGGGAAGTCGATTCGCAGCCCCTGCGCGTTGACGGTCCGGGCCTTGCCCTTCGCATCGAACAGCGAAAGACGGGGAGATTGGGGCGCGGCGGACTGCGCGCGCCCCGACTTGCGAGAACGGGAAGATTTCATGACCGGTACGGCGATTGGAACGCGTTGAGGATACACCAAACAGCCGATCGCGCCCGAATTCGGACCGGGCCGCGCGCGGCCGATAAAAAGCCCGGCGCGCCGTCGGGCGGGCCGGGCCTTCGGACGCTGCGGCGCGCGCGGCGCTGCATGCGGCTCAGGCGTGCGGGGTCACGCGTCCTTGTGCTGCGCGTGAAAGTCGTCGTACGCTTCGACGATGCGCGCGACGAGCGGATGGCGCACGACGTCCGCGCTCGTGAAGCGCGTGAGCGCGATGCCGCGCACGCCGCCCAGCACCTGCTGCGCCTCGACGAGCCCGCTCTTGTGTCCGCGCGGCAGGTCGACCTGGCTCGTGTCGCCGGTGACGACGGCTTTCGAGCCGAAGCCGATCCGCGTGAGGAACATCTTCATCTGCTCGGGCGTCGTGTTCTGCGCCTCGTCGAGGATGATGAACGCATGATTCAGCGTGCGGCCGCGCATGTACGCGAGCGGCGCGATTTCGATCATCTGGCGCTCGAACATCTTCGCGGTCTTGTCGAAGCCCAGCAGGTCGTACAGCGCGTCGTACAGCGGCCGCAAATAAGGATCGACCTTCTGCGCGAGGTCGCCCGGCAGAAAGCCGAGCCGCTCGCCGGCCTCGACGGCCGGGCGCGTCAGCACGATCCGCTTGACCTGGTCGCGCTCGAGCGCGTCGACCGCGCATGCGACCGCGAGGTAGGTCTTGCCGGTGCCAGCCGGCCCGATGCCGAACGTCACGTCATGCGACAGGATCTGTTTCAGGTATTCGCGCTGCGCGGGCGTGCGGCCGCGCAGGTCGGCCCGCCGCGTGTAAAGCTTCGGCGCCGGCTCCTCGTCGGGGCCTGCGTCGTCGAGCTGCGCGACCGGTTCGTCGAACGGATGATCGGGGTCGCCGCGGAAACGCACGTCGAGCGCGTCCTGACGGCCGTTGCCGGCGGTGTGACGCACTTCGACCAGCGCAAGCTGGATATCGTCGACCGACAGCGGATCGCGCGCGCGGTTGTAGAAGTTTTCGAGCGCGGCGAGTGCCAGTTTCGCGCCGCGCCCGCGGATCGCGATCCGGTGGCCGCGCCGCGCGAGCGTGACGTCGAGCGCCTGTTCGATCTGCCGCAGATTCTCGTCGAGCGGGCCGCAGAGGTTGGCAAGGCGCGCGTTGTCGTCGCGCGGCGCGGTGAATTCCAGTGCTTGGACGGTCTTCAAAGTAGCGTCGGGCTCCTGTTCAGCGTCAGTCGTCAGTGGGTGACCGTGCTCGCGTCGTCGCTGACGAGCAGCAGCTCGCCGCGCAGCGAGTGCGGGTACGCATGGTTGATCTTCACGTCGATCATCTGGCCGATCAGGCGCGGGTGCGACGCGAGCGGCGCCGGGAAATTCACGACCCGGTTGTTCTCGGTGCGGCCGGACAGTTCGTTCGGGTCCTTGCGCGACGGGCCCTCGACGAGGATCCGCTCGACTTTCCCGACCATCGACTGGCTGATGCGCGCGACGTTTTCCTCGATCGTCGCCTGCAGATGTTGCAGGCGTTTGAGCTTCACTTCGCGCGGCGTGTCGTCGTGCAGGTTCGCGGCCGGCGTGCCGGGGCGCGGGCTGTAGATGAACGAGAAGCTGGTGTCGTAGCTCATCTCGTGCACGAGCGCCATCATCTTGTCGAAATCCTCCTCGGTTTCGCCGGGGAAGCCGACGATCATGTCGGTCGACAGCGACAGGTCGGGGCGGATCGCGCGCAGCTTGCGGATCACCGACTTGTATTCGAGCACCGTGTAGCCGCGCTTCATCGCCATCAGGATACGGTCGGAGCCGTGCTGGACCGGCAGGTGCAGGTGGCTCACGAGCTTCGGCACCTTCGCGTACGTGTCGATCAGGCGCTGCGTGAATTCCTTCGGGTGCGACGTCGTGTAGCGGATCCGCTCGATGCCCGGGATGTCGGCGACGTATTCGATCAGCGTCGCGAAATCGGCGATGTCGGACGAGCCGGCCGTCAGCGCGCCGCGGTAGGCGTTCACGTTCTGGCCGAGCAGCGTGACTTCGCGCACGCCCTGGTCGGCGAGGCCGGCCACTTCGGTCAGCACGTCGTCGAGCGGACGCGATACTTCATCGCCGCGCGTGTACGGCACGACGCAGTAGCTGCAGTACTTCGAGCAGCCTTCCATGATCGACACGAACGCGCTCGGCCCCTCGACGCGCGCGGGCGGCAGGTGGTCGAACTTCTCGATCTCGGGGAACGTGATGTCGACCTGCGCGCGGCCGCTGGCGCGGCGCGCGTCGATCATCTGCGGCAGGCGGTGCAGCGTCTGCGGGCCGAACACGAGGTCGACGTACGGCGCGCGCGACACGATCGACGCGCCTTCCTGGCTCGCGACGCAGCCGCCGACGCCGATCAGCAGCCCCGGTTTCGCTTCCTTCAGCTCGCGCACGCGGCCGAGGTCGGAGAACACCTTCTCCTGCGCCTTTTCACGCACCGAGCACGTGTTGAACAGGATGATGTCCGCGTCTTCCGGAGTGTCGGTCTTTTCGAGGCCTTCGGCCGCATTGAGCACGTCCACCATCTTGTCCGAGTCGTACTCGTTCATCTGGCAGCCGAAGGTCTTTACGTAAACTTTTTTCGTCATGGGGATTCGCCGTTCGCAGTGGTTGACCTGGGGGCGTCGTCAAAGGTGAATCGGGACGGCTGCTGCCGGTGCAGCGGTGCGGGCCCGTGCCATCGCTGCGCAAGGGCGAACCGGCGCGCGTGCCGCGCGCACGTGAAAAGCCGTCGGGAAAGCCTTCCATTATAGCTTCACGCGCTGCGCCAGGCGGTCCGCCGGTTGCAGGCGCGCGACGGCGCAGCGCGGCTTCCGACCCTGAAACGATGCCGCGCGAGCCGTCAGCGGCACGCGTTCAGCAAGTCGTCGAGCGCCGCTTCCTCGCGGGCAAAACGTTCGACGAGGAAGTCGAGCAGCACGCGTACGCGCGGCGCCATGTAGCGCTTGCCGTGATAGATCGCGTGCAGCGGCGCGTCCTGATGCCGCCAGTCGGGCAGCAGCACGCGCAGTCGGCCCGCGCGCACGTCGTCGGCGATGTCCCATAGCGACTTCAGCGCGATTCCGTGGCCGCGCAGCGTCCATTCGCGCGTGAGGCCGCCATCGTTGGTTTCGAACGCGCTCGACATGGGCACCGTGTGAGTCTGCACTTCGTCGCCGCGCGTGAAACGCCACGTGTTCATCGGACCCGACGCAATCGTGATCACGTTGCACGGAAAGCGGGCCAGATCGTGCGGATCGGCCGGCACGCCGTGACGCCGGACGAACGACGGCGCCGCGCACAGCACGCGGCGGTTCGCGGCGAGCGGCCGCGCGATCAGCGCGCCGTCGGGCGGTGCGGCAAAGCGTATCGCGAGGTCGATCTCGTCCTGCCACAGGTTCGACGCCGAATCGGACGCCGTCAGCGAGAACGTCACGCCCGGATGCAGTGTCGTGAATTCGTGGAGCCAGTCGAGCAGCTGGCGGCGGCCGAAATCGGACGTCGACGACAGCCGCACCTTGCCGGCGACGACGTTGCGGCCTTGCTGCAGCAGCGCGTGTGCATCGTCGAGCGCCTGCAGCGCCTGGCGGCAGCAGCTCAGGTAGAGCCGCCCTTCGTCGGTGAGCCGCAGCTGCCGCGTGGAGCGCTCGAACAGCCGTGTCGCGATGTTCGCCTCGAGCTTCGCGAGGCGCGCGCTCGCAGCGGCCGGCGTCAGATTCAGCTTGCGCCCGGCCGCGGACAGGCTGCCGAGGTCCGCGGCTTCGACGAACAGCCGGATGTCGCCCAGTCGGTCCATCTGATTTTCCAAAATTTTTTGAAAATGATTCAAGTGCCACGCCAATTATCAAAGATAGGCGTATTCGGGACAATGCGCGCACCTCGTGCTTTTTGTGCGGTGCGGCACCCACCGGGCGCCGCATCCGCCGTCCAACGGAGAACGTCATGCCCATTCCGCTCCTGGCGCTCGCGATCAGCGCGTTCGCCATCGGCACCACCGAATTCATCATCATGGGGCTCCTGCCCGAAGTCGCGCGCTACCTCGCCGTGTCGCTGCCGTCGGCCGGGCTGCTGGTGACCGGCTACGCACTCGGCGTCGCGGTCGGCGCACCGTTGCTCGCGGTGCTGACGAGCCGCATGCCGCGCAAGGCCGCGCTGGAGTTGCTGATGGCGATCTTCATCGTCGGCAACGTGCTGTGTGCGATCGCGTCCGGCTACGCGATGCTGATGGTCGCGCGCGTCGTCACGTCGTTCGCGCACGGGTCGTTCTTCGGAATCGGCGCGGTGGTCGCCGCGTCGCTGGTGCCGGCTGACAAGCGTGCGAGCGCGATCGCGCTGATGTTCACGGGACTCACGCTGTCGAACGTGCTCGGCGTGCCGTTCGGCACGCTCGTCGGCCAGCTGCTCGGCTGGCGCGCGTCGTTCTGGATCGTCGCGGCACTCGGCGTGCTGTCGCTCGGCGGTGTTGCGCTGCTCGTGCCGAACCGTCATGACAGCGGGCCCGTCGGCCTCGGTCACGAGGTGCGCGTGCTGAAGGACCCGCAAGTCTGGCTCGCGTTGCTGATGACCGTGCTGGGCTTCGGCGGCGTGTTCGTCGTGTTCACGTACATCGCGCCGATTCTCGAAACCGTCACCGGCTACTCGCCGCGCGCGGTCGCGCTGATCCTCGTGCTGTTCGGCGCCGGGCTGACGGTCGGCAACATGCTCGGCGGCAAGCTCGCCGATCGCGCGCTGATGCCGTCGCTGATCGCGATCCTCGTCGCGCTGATGGCCGTGATGGCCGCGTTCGCGAAGACGAGCCACTTGCCCGTCGCGGCGGCGGTCACGGTATTCGTCTGGGGGATCGCAGCATTCGCAACGGTGCCGCCGCTGCAGGCGCGCGTCGTCGAGAAGGCCGCGAGCGCGCCGCACCTCGCGTCGACGCTGAACATCGGCGCATTCAACGTCGGCAACGCGGCCGGTGCGTGGCTCGGCGGCGTCGCGCTCGCGCATGGCTTCGCGCTCGATGCGCTGCCGTGGGTCGCCGTCGCGGTGACCTTCGCGGCGCTCGTCGTCACGTGGCTCGCGATGCGGCTCGATGCGCGCGGCCCGGCACGCGGCGCGGCGCCTGCCGCGCATTGAACGCTGCATCGCCTCGGGCTGCGCGGCGCGCGGCGCCGGCGCGATAGCGACACGCAAAGGTTCGCGAGAAACGCATTCCTCCGCGATGCTGATAACGGTGTGAAGATAACTTCGTTTGCCGGCCCGGGGCTGGGTGATAGCGTCTCGATACGCGCCGTTCGTGGCGCAATCCGATTCCGGCTTACCCCATTCGCAGGGCCGCATCGCGGCCCGGAGGCCATGCTATGTCTTCACCCCTGGCGCTGGTGCGCGACGTGTCTTCCTTCGAGTCCGGCGATACGGGCGACGCGCGGACGTCCGTTCCGCTCGACGCGCTCGAGCAGGTCGTCGGCGTGAATCTCGCGCGTCTGCGCGCGGAGCGGCAACTGTCGCTCGATGCGCTTGCGCGGCTGTCCGGCGTATCGCGCGCGATGCTCGCGCAGATCGAATCCGCGCGCAGCGTGCCGTCGATCAAGGTGCTGTGCAAGATCGCCGCCGCACTAAAGGTGTCGGTCGCCGCGTTCCTGCGCCGCCATGCGGTGAACGGCTTCGAGCATCTGGCGGCCGAGCGCGCGGCGCGTGTGGTCAGCTCGAACGGCCGTTTCTCCGCGCGTGCGTTGTACCCGGAAGGCGAGCCGGCCGCGGCCGAGTTCCACGAGTTGCGGATCGCACCGTTGCACACCGAACCCGGCACGCGCCGCGCGCCCGGCACGACGGTCAATCTGGTCGTCAGCGAGGGCACGCTAGAAGTCAGCGTGCACGATCGCCGTCAACTGCTCGCGACCGGCGACGCGATCGTGTTCGACGCCGACCAGCCGTACAGCCTGCGCAACCCCGGCGACAGCGAGGCACGCGCGTTCCGCGTCACGGTGAGCGCCGAAGTGCCGCCGCGCTGGCTCGTGCGCGATGCCGCGCACGCGGGCGGCTGAACGCACCGTTGACCGCGTCGCGCCGGTTCCGGCCGCGGCGGTCGCGCAAGCACGGCGCCGGCCGTTCGGGCGATGCCGTTAGACGATACCGTCAGTAAGGTTTTGAGTGTGATCGGCTGCGTGGCGAGCGCGGCTGATGTATGCTTGGCCCGCCGGCGTCGGGGTGGATCCCCGGCCGGCAATCAGTGCGTCTTCAGGGCGGGGCGAAATTCCCCACCGGCGGTAGGCTGGCGAAAGCCGGCGAGCCCGCGAGCGCCCGCGCATCCGCGCGGGGTCAGCAGATCTGGTCGAATGCCAGAGCCGACGGTTACAGTCCGGATGAGAGAAGATGTGCAGATAGTCATGTCCGTCAGGGCCGCTTCGCCGTGTGTGCGAAGCGGGTTGTCGTTCTGTCTGTTTGCAATGCCCTGGAACGTTTTTCGCCCAAATCGTAATCGCGAGGAGCGTTTCACATGTCCTTCAAGTCCGTTTCGTCGGCACCCGCCGATGCCTTTGCCGATCTCCCGTTGCTGGATTCCGAACCGGTGCCGCCGCGCATCGCCGCCGCGCTCGACGCATTGCGCGCGGGCCGCGCGGTCGTGTTGCAGGACGATCACGACCGTGAAAACGAGGCCGACCTGATCGTCGCCGCCGAACGCATCACGCCCGAGACGATGGCGCTGCTGATCCGCGAGTGCAGCGGCATCGTGTGCCTGTGCCTGACCGACGACAAGGTGCGCGCGCTCGAGCTGCCACCGATGGTGCAGACCAACGAAAGCCGCAACGGCACCGCGTTTACCGTGTCGATCGAGGCACGTGAAGGCGTGCATACGGGCGTGTCCGCGGCCGATCGTGTGACGACGATCCGCGCGGCGATCGCCGACGATGCGAAGCCGTACGACATCGTGCGCCCCGGCCACGTGTTTCCGCTGCGCGCGCAGCCGGGCGGCGTGCTCGCGCGCCGCGGCCATACCGAAGGGACGGTCGATCTGTCGATCCTCGCGGGGTTGAAGCCGGCCGGCGTGCTGTGTGAACTGATGAATCCGGACGGCACGATGACGCGCGGCGACGACGTCGAGCGGTTCGCGCGGCTGCACGGGCTGCCGATGCTGACGATCGCGGAGCTGGTCGAATTCCGCGAAGCGCTCGCGGCCGCGCGCGAGCGCTGCTGCGAACCGGCCTGACGGGGCGGCTGCTGCGCGCCGGTGCGCGCGACGCGGCCTGCGGGCGGCATCGCGCACCGGGCGGCCTGGCCGTTCCGGGCCGGCCTCGGGCGGCCGGCCGTCAGGACTGCACGTCGCCGAACTCGCCGCGCAGGCCGGCGGCGACGAGCGCCGGCAGTTCGTCCATGTTGCGCATGATCCGCGTGATGCCCATCGCGCGCAGCGCGTCCGCGTAGTTGTCGGGGATGTGGCTCGCGCCGACGAACGCGATCGTCTTCATCCCCGCGGCGCGCGCCGCGTTCAGGCCCGACACGCTGTCCTCGACGACGATGCAGCGCGCCGGCGCGACGCCGAGCGTCTTCGCTGCGTGCAGGTACACGTCGGGGTAAGGCTTCGGCCGCGCGACCTGCTCGGAGCTGAACACGCGATCGCCGAAAATATCGGTGAGCGATGCGCGCTTCAGCGAGCTGCGCACGCGCGCGAGCCGGCTGTTCGACACCACGGCAGCGGGCAGCTCGACCTTCAGCAACGCGTCGCGCACGCCGGTGATCGGCGCGAGCGATTGCGCGAGGCCGGTCTCGATGTTGTGCTCGATGGTGTCGATGAAGTTCTCGGGCATCCGGATCCCGAAATGCGCTTCGAGCCCGGCGAGAAAGCGCGACGTCTGCTGGCCGAAGGCGGATTTCGCGGCGTCGGCGAAATCGAGGTGCGGAAACGTCGCGGACAGCGTTTCGAACAGTACGCGGTCGGCAATGACTTCGCTGTCGACGAGTACGCCGTCGCAGTCGCAGATGAGATGATCGAGCATGGTGGTGAAGAAGCAGAGTGCCGGCGACGCCGGGCATCCCGCCATGATACGTGCTTTCGCAACCGCGCCGCGCGACGCTCGGCGAGCGGTTCGCGACGCATACGGCAAACCGGTTCGCCCGCGGGGCCGCTCCGGCGTATTGGATTCGTATGCGCTTCCCGACGCGGCGATGGCGACTGCGGCATGCCGCCGCCGGCCGCCGCCACGTCCATTGTGCATCGACCATGCGCCCCGGCTGTCACGACATCATCGCAGTCTCGGCCGGTTCGCGCGGCGAGCCCGTCATCGATCGTCGTCCTGACTGAAGTCGAGGTCGCGAGTGGCGGCCGCGGGCGATTGCCGGCGGCGCTCGGTGAAAAGGGAAGGGGCAGGGCGCGCGGCAACCGCTGCCGCGCGCTCAGGCGCCGACCCGGGCTGGCGTTGCGGCCCGAGGTCGAATGGAACGCCCGATCACGCCATCGCGTGCAGGCGCAGATACAGGCCGGCTGCCGCGGCGCCGCCGAGCAGCGGGCCGATCACCGGCACCCACGCGTAGCGCCAATCGCTGTCGCGCTTGCCCGGGATCGGCAGCAGCGCATGCATCAGCCGCGGCGACAGGTCGCGCGCCGGACTCATCGCATATCCGGTCGGGCCGCCGAGCGAGATGCCGATGCCGAGCACGAGCAGGCCGACGGGCAGCGCATCGAGCGCGCCGAGGCCGACCTGCGGCGACGCGAGATACAGCACGCCGAGGATCAGCACGAACGTGCAGATCGCTTCGGTCAGCACGTTGTGCGTGGTGCTGCGGATCGCGGGCGCCGTGCAGAACACGGCGAGCTTCAGGTCCGCATCGACTTCCTTCGCGAAGTGTTGCCGATACGCGAGCCACACGAGCAATGCGCCGGCCATCCCGCCGAGCATCTGCGCAACGATGTAGCCGCCGACCTTCGACCAGGCGAACTTGCCCGCGAGCGCGAGGCTGATCGTGACGATCGGGTTCAGGTGCGCGCCGCTGAACGACGCGGTCACGTACACGGCGACGAACACGGCCATCGCCCAGCCCATCACGATCACGATCAGGTCGGCGCCCTTGCCCTTGGTCTTCGCAAGCAGCACGTTCGCAACCGCGCCGTTGCCGAGCAGCACGAGAATGGCGGTGCCGATGAATTCTGCAATATAAGGTGACATGTTTGTCTCTCGTAGATCGCGGCGGACTCGCGCGTTGCGCGGTCCGCCGGCGTTGTTGTATTTCGTTCGGATTGCTTGAGTGACTGCTTCGCCCTTTACTGAGCGTCGTCGGCCCACGCCTTCGCGGCGCGCACCGCACGCTGCCAGCCGGCCATGCAGCGCTCGACCTGGTCCTTCGGCATCGACGGCGAGAAGCGGCGATCGAGCTGCCACTGGCTGCGCACTTCGTCGAGGTTCTTCCAGTAGCCGATCGCGAGGCCCGCAAGGTAGGCCGCGCCGAGGGCGGTCGTTTCGGTGATCTGCGGACGCACCGCGTCGACGCCGAGCAGGTCCGCCTGGAACTGCATCAGCAGGTTGTTCGCGCTCGCGCCGCCGTCGACGCGCAGCTCGCCGATGCTGATGCCCGAGTCGGCTTCCATCGCGGCCAGCACGTCGAGCGACTGGTATGCGATCGCGTCGAGCGCTGCGCGCGCGAGGTGCGCGGACGTCGTGCCGCGCGTGACGCCGAATACCGACCCGCGTGCGCGTGCATTCCAGTGCGGCGCGCCGAGGCCCGCGAACGCCGGCACGAGATACACGCCGTCGGTATGCGGCACGCTCGCCGCGAGCGCTTCGATTTCGGCGGCGGTCTTGATGATGCCGACACCGTCGCGCAACCACTGCACGACCGCGCCTGCGATGAAGATGCTGCCCTCGAGCGCGTATTGCACGTCGTCGCCGATCTGCCATGCGATCGTCGTGACGAGGTTGTTCTTCGATTCGATCGGCTTGCTGCCGGTGTTCATCATCAGGAAGCAGCCGGTGCCGTAGGTGTTCTTCACCATGCCCGACGTCGTGCACATCTGGCCGAACAGCGCCGCGTGCTGATCGCCGGCGATCCCCGCGAGCGGGATCTTAGACGCGAACACCGTGGTTTTCGTGTGGCCGTAGATTTCCGACGACGCCTTTACTTCCGGCAACATGCTGCGCGGGATGTCGAGCAGTTCGAGCAGCTCGCTGTCCCACTCGCGCGTATGGATGTTGAACAGCATCGTGCGCGATGCGTTCGTCACGTCGGTCACGTGCAGCTCGTGCTTCGTGAAGTTCCACACGAGCCAGCTGTCGACCGTGCCGAAGGCGAGTTTGCCTTGACGCGCCTTGTCGCGCGCGCCGGGCACGTTGTCGAGGATCCAGCGGATCTTCGTCGCGGAGAAATACGAGTCGATCGGGAGGCCCGTCTTCGCGCGCACCTTCGCCTCGAGGCCCTGCTTCTTCAGCGAATCGCAGAAGTCGGCGGTGCGGCGATCCTGCCACACGATCGCGTTGTAGACGGGCTGGCCCGTCTCGCGATCCCAGACGATCGTCGTCTCGCGCTGGTTCGTGATGCCGATCGCGGCGATCGACGTGCCGTTCAGGCCGGTGCGCGTGACGGCCTCGGCGGCGACGCCCGCTTGCGTCGACCAGATTTCCTGCGGGTCGTGCTCGACCCAGCCAGGTTGCGGGTAGATCTGTTCGAATTCCTTCTGGGCGATCGAAACGATGTTGCCCTGGCGATCGAACAGCATTGCGCGGGAGCTCGTCGTGCCCTGGTCAAGCGCGAGGATGTACTGGTCCTGCATGTCTCTCATCTCCATCCGTGGATTGGCGTAGTTGTGATGCGCGCCGCATGTTACGCGGCGCGTCGGTGAATCAACGTCGGTCAGGCGACTGCAACTGCAAACGCATTAGAACTGCGACTGCGAACGCATCACGCGTGCGGCGCATGCGCGGCGGCGAACCACGCATCGACCGCGGCCGTCACCGCGTCGAGCGTGCCCGGCGCGACGTGCAGGCCGAGCTTCGAACGGCGCCACAGCACGTCCTGCGCGCAAGTCGCCCATTCGACGTCGCGCAGATAGCGCAGTTCGGCGTCGAAGAGGCCGGGCGCGACTTCCGTGCCGAGCTCGGCGAGCGACGTCGCGCCTTCGATCACGCGTTCCGCACGCGTGCCGTATGCACGCGCATAGCGGCGTGCGAGCGCGGCGGGCAGCCACGGGTGACGTTTCGCGAACGCGTCGGCGAACGCGTCGAACTTCGCGTTCGCGATATCGCCGCCGGGCAGCGGCGCACCCGCCGTCCACGTTTTCGCATCGCGGCCGAGCGCGCGGCACAGCAGGTCGCCGGCTTCCTCCGCGAGCTTGCGGAACGTCGTGATCTTGCCGCCGAACACCGACAGCAGCGGCGCGCCCGCGCCGTCGTCCATCTCGAGGCGGTAGTCGCGCGTGACCGCCGACGCGTTCGCCGCGTTTTCGTCCTCGAGCAGCGGGCGCACGCCCGAGTAGGTCCAGTGCACGTCGGCCGGCGAAATCTTGCGCTTGAAATAGCGGTTGATCGACTCGCACAGATACTGCGTCTCGTCGCGATCGATCGCGACTTTCGCGGGATCGTTCGTGTATTCGACGTCGGTCGTGCCGATCAGCGTGAAGTCGTGTTCGTACGGAATCGCGAAGATGATCCGCTTGTCCGGGTTCTGGAAGATGTATGCGTGATCGTGCTCGAACAGGCGTCGCGTGATGATGTGGCTGCCCTTCACGAGCCGCACGCTGTGGTGCGCGCCGCGGCCGAGTGCACCGTGCAGCACGTCGCCGACCCACGGGCCGGCCGCGTTCGCGACCGCACGCGCATGCACGACGCGGATCGATCCGTCCGCGTGCTGCAGCCGCGCTTCCCATTCGTCGCCGCGGCGTTCCGCCGACACGAGCTTCGTGCGGGTGAGGATCTCGGCGCCGCGCTCCTTCGCGTCGAGCGCATTCAGCACGACGAGGCGCGCGTCGTCGACCCAGCCGTCCGAATACACGAAGCCGCGCTTGATCGAGTCGATCAGCGGCTTGCCGGCCGCATGGCGGCGCATGTCGATGCCGCGCGAGCCGGGCAGCAGCTCGCGTTTCGCGAGGTGATCGTAGAGGAACAGGCCGATGCGGATCAGCCACGCCGGCCGCAGGTTCGGCATGTGCGGCATGACGAAACGCAGCGGCCACATGATGTGCGGCGCCGCGCGCAGCAGCGTCTCGCGCTCCTGCAGCGCTTTGCGCACCAGGCCGAATTCGTTGTACTCGAGATAGCGCAGGCCGCCGTGAATGAGCTTCGTGCTGGACGACGACGTGTGCGATGCGAGGTCGTCCTGCTCGCAGAGCAGGACCGACAGGCCGCGGCCGGCCGCGTCGCGCGCGATGCCCGCGCCGTTGATGCCGCCGCCGACGACGAGCAGATCGTAGCGATTCGGTTGGGTCACCCTGCTGTCCTTATCGTCTGATGGAAATGGGCGAACATGAAATGTTCGAATTCGAAATTTAACGAACGAAATCGAAAAAGTAAAGTTCGAAAAAGCGGGCCAGTAGCGCGCAGCGCGATCCCGGACGATACTGGCGGCATCGATCGTCTCGCGAGGTGAATCATGCGTATTGGGATGTGGGCCGGCGCGTGCGCCGTCGTGCTGTCGGCGTGCAGCGCCGGCACGCCGCCGCTGGCCGGCAACTGGCGTGCGCCGTCGTTCGTCGACCTGCAGACGGCGTGCGGCGGCGCCGCGCGCGACTGGGGTGCGGACGCGCAACCGGTGTATTCGGCGCTGTACGACGCGTACGTTGCGAAGCGGTATCGCGGATTGACGCAAGCGAACTATTGCACGTTCGTAAACGAACTTTCGGCGCACTATGCGGCGCCGGACGCGGCCGGGCGCGCCGGCTGGGTCGCCTATTTCAACGGCGCACGTGCCCAAGCGGTCAGCTGGCGGGCCGCGGTCGATCCGACGCTGCGCGGCGGCTGACGCGGTACAGCTGCGAGAGGCGGGAAAGGCGTGACAGGCGGAGAAAGCGGCGCGGCCGGGAATCCGGCCGGCGCGCTCGGGTCAGGACCAGCGGAACTTCACGAATAGCGGTATTTGATGGATCGCAGTGCGGCGTCGCCCGTCTCGGTCACGCAGTATTTGCGCCCCGATCCAAGTCCTTCCAGCCGGACAAGCTGCTGCTCGAGCAGCGCGTCGAGTTCATCCCTGTCCATGTCGCCCTGGTCGGGGGCGTCCTTCACAAGCAATAGCGTGGCGAATTCATGCGGGCTCAGCATCGTTCTCTCCATGGCAATCGGTCTGCCCGCGCGGCCGGCGCGGGCGCCGGCGCGCGATACCCCGCGGGGGTATGGCTTGGGGGGAAAGCTGTATTCGCCGGCCTTCGGATTCGCCCACGCCTTGGCACGGGCGGGTCGAGCGAACGGGCCGGGGAACTGGAGTCTAGTCGAGCGCGCGGGCAACGACAAATCGCGCCCCGTTAATTTTCAGTTTGACAGGCGCACGGCCCTCAAGCGGTCCGGCCGGCGCGTCAACTTCTTGATTTCACTTGAAGTTTCGGGTGCGGCGCAGCATCGGGGCGATCATTCCGCGACGTACACCTGGGTGCCTGCGGCGGCGACCGTGTCGGCCATCTCCGGCGGCAGCGGCTTGTCGGTGAAGAGCGCATGCACCTGGCTCAGGTGCCCTTGCCGCACCAGCGCCGGGCGGCCGACCTTCGAATGGTCGGCGACGAGATAGACGGTGCGCGCATGCTGCATGATCGCCTCGGCCACCCGCACCTCGCGCGTGTCGAAGTCGCGCAGCGTGCCGTCGGCCTCGATCGCCGACGTGCCGATGATCGCGTAATCGACCTTGAACTGGCGGATGAAGTCGATCGCGAGCTCGCCGACGATGCCCTTGTCCCACGGCCGCACGATGCCGCCCGTGATCAGCACCTCGCAGTCGGGGTAGCCGCTCATCATCGACGCGACGTTCAGGTTGTTCGTGATCACGTGCAACCCGTGATGGCGGTTCAGCGCGCGAGCGACTTCCTCGGTCGTCGTGCCGAGATTGATGAACAGCGACGCCTGGTCGGGAATGTGCGACGCGGCGAGCGCCGCGATGCGCCGTTTCTCGTCGTGAAACATTCGCTGGCGTGCCGTGTACGACACGTTCTCCGAACTGGTCGGCAGGCTCGCGCCGCCGTGATAGCGGCGCAGCAAGTTCAGGTCGGCGAGCCAGTTCACGTCGCGGCGGATCGTCTGCGGCGTGACCGCGAAGTGCGCGGCGAGATCGTCGACGGTCACGAAACCGTCGCGCTGCACCCATTCGAGCAATTCCTGCTGGCGCGCGTTGAGGGTGAGGCGGGGATCTCGGGTCATGGCTCGGCGGTCGGATCGGGAGATGAAGCCGGTATTGTAAGGGCGGGAAGGGCGTCCCACCCGGCGCGCGGTGCACAGCGGCCGTTTATTCATGCGGGAAACGTATGGATTCATGTAATAAATGAATTTGTCCGATTGCGCGGATCGCGCTGCAATGGCGGACTGTCCGCGCGCGAATCATGCGTGTCGCGCGGTGATTGAGCTTTCGACGAGGTAGCCCCCGATGACTGGCTTCAACTGGCACAACCCGTATCCGACGACCCGCATTCCGGTGTTCGCGCGCAATGTCGTGTCGACGTCGCACCCGCTCGCCGCGCAGGCCGGGCTGCGGATGCTGTGGAAGGGTGGCAACGCGGTCGATGCGGCGCTGGCCGCCGCGGCCGCCATCACGGTGGTCGAGCCGGTGTCGTGCGGGCTCGGCGGCGATGCGTTCGCGCTCGTATGGGACGGCGAACGGCTGTCCGGGCTGAACGCGTCGGGCGTCGCACCGGCTGCGTGGAACCCCGACTACTTCCGCCGGCGCCACGGCGAGGACGCACGCGGGATCGCGAACAAGCCGACGCGCGGCTGGGACACCGTCACGGTGCCGGGCGTAATCGCCGGCTGGGAAACGTTGCATGCGAAGTTTGGCTCGCTGCCGTTCGCGGACCTGCTCGAACCGGCGATCGATATAGCCGAGCGCGGCTATTCGGTGTCGCCGATCGTCGCGCACAAGTGGGCGGCGGCCGTGCCCGAACTGCAGGGCCTGCCGGGCTTCGCCGACACGTTCATGCCGCGCGGGCGCGCGCCGCTCGTCGGCGAACGCATGCGCCTGCCGGGCCACGCGCAGACTTTGCGCACCCTTGCCAAGGACGGCCCGCGCGCGTTCTATGAAGGCGCGCTCGCGACTCAGCTCGCTCGCTTCGCACACGAAGGCGGCGGCGCGCTGACCGAAGCCGACCTGCGCGCGTACCGGCCGGAATGGGTCGAGCCGATCGGCAAGCGGTTCGGCCATCACACGATTCACGAGATTCCGCCGAACGGGCAGGGTATCGCCGCGCTGATCGCGCTCGGCATCGCCGAGCATGCGGGCGTGACCGATTGGCCGGTCGATTCGGTCGACTCGCAGCATCTGCAGATCGAGGCGATGAAGCTCGCGTTCGCGGACGTCTACCGCTACGTCGCCGATCCGCGCGCGATGGACGTGACGCCCGAGCAGATGCTCGACGACGCGTATCTTGCCGAACGCGCGAAGCTGATCGACCGCACGCGCGCGACGCACTTCGCGGCGGGCCGCCCGCATGCGGGCGGCACGATCTATCTGTCGGCGGCGGACGAACGAGGGATGATGGTGAGCTTCATTCAGTCCAACTACATGGGTTTTGGCTCGGGCCTCGTCGTGCCCGGCACGGGCATTGCGTTGCAGAACCGCGGGCACGGCTTCTCGATGGATCCGGCGTCGCCGAATGTCGTCGCAGGCGGCAAGCGGCCGTTCCACACGATCATCCCGGCATTCGTGACCGAGGAAGCGAACGGCCGCACCGAGGCCGTGATGAGTTTCGGCGTGATGGGCGGAGACATGCAGCCGCAGGGCCATCTGCAGACCATCGTGCGGATGCTCGGTTACCGGCAACAGCCGCAGGCCGCGTGCTGCGCGCCGCGCTGGAAGGTCAATCGCGACTTCACGCTCGACGTCGAGGCGACGATGAATCGCGAGACGGTCTACGCGCTCGCCGCGCGCGGCCATACGATCAAGTCGATCGACGATCCTTACATGGATTTCGGTTCGGGGCAGTTCGTATGGCGGCTCGATCCGGACGATCCCGAGCGCGGTTACGTGGCCGCGAGCGACAGCCGCCGGGACGGTCTGGCGGCCGGATTCTGACGGAACCCTTCCAGTGTGGTGCCTCGACGGGCGGCCTGAAGGCCGCCCGTCCCGCTTGTGGCCGCGTCGTTCTTCGGGCGCGCGCGGCCGGTTCGACGAACCTGTCTAACGAACCGCAACATGGACGGTGGAACTGCGCGTGCGGGGCACGGTCAGTGCTTGAAGCACGAACATAAAAGTCCGGCTAAGATGCCAGGATGGTTCGGCCGGACCCATTCACTATAAATGCAAGCAAACGCCGCCTGCGGGCGCCGGGCCAGTGCGAAACGCACATGGGCCGGACGCCCGCGCGACGACTGGGAGCGCAACACCATGCATACTGAAACGACGCATGTCATGCCGTGGCGTATCGAGGACATCGACCTGAACCGGATCGATCGTCAGCGCGCCGCGGCGAACGAGGATCTGCTGCTGCTGCTGTGCGCATCGTCATTCATCGAGAGCGGCTCGGATCTCTACACGAGCAACCTGAGCGAGTTCTTCAACGACGATCCGGAAGTTTCCGCGTGGCTCAACAATGCGTGGGAGCACGAAGAATTGCAGCATGGCCGCGCGCTGAAGGCATATATCGCGCACGTGTGGCCCGAGTTCGACTGGGACACCGCGTTCGCGAATTTCTTCGCCGAGTATTCGAAGACCTGCTCGGTCGAAGCGTTCGAGAAGACCCGCGCGCTTGAAATGGTCGCGCGTTGCGTCGTCGAGACGGGCACGGCCACGCTCTACCGCGCGATCAACGAATGCTCGGACGAGCCGGTGCTGAAAGAAATCACCGACAACATCCGCTCTGACGAAGTGCGCCACTACAAGCACTTCTTCAAGTTCTTCAAGAAGTACAACAAGCTCGAAGGCAACGGCCGGCTCGCGGTGCTCGGCGCGCTGATGCGCCGCGTGATGGAAATCAAGAACGAGGATTCGGAAATCGCGTTGCGCCACGTGTTCGCGGTCCGCTATCCCGATCGCATCGGCGACGATCAATACAACCGCGAGCGTGCCGCGCGCATCAGCTCGCTCGTGCGACGCAACCTGTCGGCCGACATGTGCGTGAAGATGCTGCTCAAGCCGCTCGATCTGCCCGCGAAGATCCAGCCGAGCGTCCACTATCCGCTGACGAAGATCACGCGGCACGTGTTCATGCGCTGAGCGTCGTCGCGCGGCTCAACGCGCGTATGCTGCGGCATCGCCATCCGCTTTTCACCGGGCCGCCATCATGACCGAATCCCATCGCCACGCGCTCGAACAATGGACGTTCGACGCGTGGCCGCCGGCCGTCGTCGCCTTGTTCGACGGCACCGCGCTCGAACGCCATGCGGACCTCGCCGCGTCGCTGATCGTTGCAACTGGCGACGGCCAGCTGCGCACGACGCTGCTCAGCGTCGGCGAGATTTTCGCGCGGGACGCGCGCACGCTGTTGCTCGTGCTGTGGCCGCAATCGCGCGCGGCGCGCGCGCTCTTGCAACGGCGCACGGCCGCGCTGACGCTCGTTGCTGACGGCGCATTCTTTCAGGCACAACTGGTGATCGAGCCGCTCGAAGGGGACTTCGGCGGCCTGGCCGGATTCGCTGCGACGATCGCGCATGGCGATGCGCAGCGGGTCGGCTATGCGCATCTCGCGACGGGCGTCACGTTTGCGCTGGAAGGGGAGGGGCGCGCCGACGTGCTCGCGCGCTGGCAGCGCCAGGTCGAGCACCTGCGGCGCGCGGCCGCGCGGCTTCAGTGACCGCGCTGGCCGCTGCGCGACGAACGGTTGCGGTTCGCGTGCGCGGCATTGCCGTTCGCGGGACGCGCGCCGTTGCCGGCGCCGGACGGGCGACCGCCGCCGGTGGCGTTACCGCCCGTGCCGGCGGCCGCGCGCGGCTTGGCCGGCTTCGCGGCCTTCGGCTGCGCATTGCCATCGCGCTTCGCGGCCGGCTGGCCTGAGCCGCCCGCACGCGGCTGGCGATTGCCGCCGCCACCGCCGCCACCGCCGCGCGGCTGCTGGCCGCGACGCTGCTGGATCGGCTCCGGTTTCGCATTCGGATCCGGTTCGAAGCCCGCGATCACTTCTTGCGGAATCTCGCGCTTGATCAGCCGCTCGATGTCGCGCAGCAGCTGCTTCTCGTCGACGCACACGAGCGACACCGCTTCGCCGGTCGCGCCCGCGCGGCCCGTGCGGCCGATCCGGTGCACGTAGTCTTCCGGCACGTTCGGCAGGTCGAAGTTGACGACGTGCGGCAACTGGTCGATGTCGATCCCGCGTGCGGCGATGTCGGTTGCGACGAGCACCTGCAGCGTGCTGTTCTTGAATTCCGCGAGCGCACGCGTGCGCGCCGACTGGCTCTTGTTGCCGTGGATCGCCATCGCGCTGATGCCGTCCTTCGTCAGCTGCTCGGCAAGCCGGTTCGCGCCGTGCTTGGTGCGCGTGAACACGAGCACCTGGAACCAGTTGTGTTCGCGGATCAGGTGCGTGAGCAGCTCGCGCTTGCGATCGCGGTCGACCGGGTGGATCTTCTGCGCGACGCTTTCCGCGGTGGTGTTGCGGCGTGCGACTTCGATCAGCGCCGGCGAATCGAGCAGGCTGTCGGCGAGCGACTTGATTTCGTCGGAGAACGTGGCCGAGAACAGCAGATTCTGGCGCTGCGGCGGCAGCTTCGCGAGCACGCGCTTGATGTCGTGGATGAAGCCCATGTCGAGCATCCGGTCCGCTTCGTCGAGCACGAGGATGTCGAGATCCGACAGATCGATCGTCTTTTGCTGCATGTGGTCGAGCAGCCGGCCCGGCGTCGCGACGACGATGTCGACGCCGCGCTTGAGCGCATCGATCTGAGGATTGATGCTGACGCCGCCGAACATCACGGTCGAGCGCAGCTTCAGGTACTTGCTGTACGCACGCACGCTTTCCTCGACCTGAGCGGCCAGTTCGCGCGTCGGCGTGAGAATCAGCGCGCGCACCGCGCGCTTCGCGCCGCGGTGCTCGGCGTAGAACGTGTGCAGGCGCTGCAGGATCGGCAGCGTGAAGCCGGCGGTCTTGCCCGTGCCGGTCTGTGCGCCGGCGAGGAGGTCGCCGCCGCCGAGGACGGCGGGGATCGCCTGCTGCTGGATAGGAGTCGGCGACGTGTAGCCGAGCTCGTTGACCGCCTTCACAAGCGGTTCGGCCAGGCCGAGAGATTCGAAAGACATAGATACCACTCTTGAGTTTTATGATCGGCGACGCCTCGCGCGGCCCGCGCGGGGAACTGGCGTCGCGAAAAAGCAAAGGGGCGCGGAACGCAGGTCGCTCACCTGTTGCGGCGAGATCGGCGTACCGTTGTTGCCCCACGACATCCGGATATACGTGACGACCGCAGCAACTTCCTGGTTCGACAGCGACTGCGCGAACGGCGGCATCCCGTACGGGCGCGGATTCTTGAACGTGCTCGGCGGATAGCCGCCATTCAGCACCATGCGGATCGGGTTGACCGCCGATTCCATCACGATCGAATGGTTGCCCGCGAGCGGCGGATAGGCCGGCGGCTTGCCTGCGCCGTTTTCGGCGTGACAGGTCGCGCAGTTGTCCGCGTAGATCTTCTTGCCCTGGTCGAACAGCGCGTTGCCGAACTGCTTCGACGGCTCGTACTGCATGTTCTTCGGCGCCTCAGCCTTCTGCGGGATCGACTTCAGGTACGTCGACATCGCGCGCGTATCCTCGTCGGTCATGTACTGCAGGCTGTTGTGCACGACGTCGGCCATCGGGCCGAACACCGCGCCCTTGTTCGACACGCCGGCTTGCAGCAGGTCGGACAGCTCCTGCACGTGCCAGTCGCCGAGGCCGAGTTCCTTGTCGTTCGTCAGCGACGGCGCATACCAGTTCTGCAGCGGGATCAGGCCGCCCGCGAAGGCCGCCGAATTCACCGGGCCGCCCATCATGTTGATCGACGTGTGGCACATCGAGCAGTGGCCGAGACCTTCGACGAGGTAAGCGCCGCGGTTCCATTCGACCGACTTGGTCGGATCCGGCTTGTACTCGCCTTCCTTGAAGAACAGCGTGCGCCAGCCGATCAGCAGGTTGCGGTTGTTGAACGGGAACTTCAGCTCATGCGGACGGCTCGGCACCGAAACCGGCGGGACCGAACGCAGGTACGCGTAGATCGCGTCCGAGTCGGCGCGCGTGACCTTCGTGTAGCTCGCGAACGGGAAGCCCGGGTACAGCAGGCTGCCGTCCTTCGAACGGCCGGTGTGCATCGCGCGATAGAAGTCGTCCGACGTCCATTTGCCGATACCGTCCTTGTCGTCCGGCGTGATGTTCGGCGTGTACATCGTGCCGAACGGCGTTGCCATCGGCAGGCCGCCCGCGAACGACTTGCCGCCGCGCACGGTGTGGCACGCGATACAGTCGCCGACGCGCGCGAGGTATTCGCCCTTCTTGATCAGCGCGGCCTGGTCGGCCGGCGTGGCCGCGACGGCGGAAGCGCCGTGCAGCGTGTCGTTGCCCGGCCACAGAACCGGCACGAGGGCGGCGGCCGCGACGATCGCGACAGCCGAGAGTGCAAACAGGGACTTGCGTTTCATTGTGTCTGTCTCCCTTGCCTTATTGCGGTTCGCTGCCGCAGGCGAGCGGAGTCTTCATCGAACGCGCCGGTGCCGGCACGGGGTTGGCGGGCGCCGGTTGCGCGGCCAGCCATGCGGTCACGGCCGTCACGTCTTCATCCGACAGCTTCGATGCGATGTCGTGCATGCAATCCGGTGCCTTCGCGTGACGGTTGCCCGAGCGCCATGCGCCGAGCTGCGCGCTCAGGTAATCGGCATGCAGGCCGACGAGGCCCGGGATCGCCGGCTGCATGCCGGTCAGACCCGCGCCGTGGCAGGCCACGCAGGCCGGCAGCTTGCGTGACGGATCGCCTTGCGTGACGAGCTGCTTGCCGCGCGCGAGCGTTGCCGCCGGCAGCGTCGGCTTGGCCGGCGCCGGGTACGGCGGGCGCTCGGCCGAGAAGTGTTCGGCGATTTCCTTCAGGTAGTCGTCGTTCAGGTACGTCAGCAAATAGTTCATCGGCGGGTACTTGCGCCGGCCGTCACGGAAGTTGACGAGCTGGTTGTACAGGTACTCGGCCGGCTTGCCGGCAAGCCGCGGGAAGTAGTCGTTGTCCGTGCCCTGGCCGTGGACGCCGTGGCATGCGGTACAGCCGCGCACGCGCTCGGCCATCGTATCGGGTGCCTTGAGCGGCGCCTGCTGGGCGTGCGCTTGCTCCGTGGGCTTGGTCTGCGCTTGGGCAGCGCTCGTAAGGCCCGCTCCGCCGATCAACAGAACGGCGAGCAGCGGACGGAAGAGGCGTCTTGAAGACACACGAGACTCCATGTTTATTCGTCGGGGACCTGTCCGGGCTACGATCGGCTCGGCGCATGGACGGCAGGACAGCCGGGCTGCTGCGACGCGGCATTCTATCATCGATGGGTAATGACGGCTATTTGGCGAAAGGACATCGGTTCCTGTCTGTTTGCGACTTGCGACAATTTGACGCGCCGCGCGTCGCTGCCGTGTGAACCGACGTGCGCTGTGGCCATCGAAGACCGTACACTCGCGGGTCGCGCGGCGCCGCCTCCGCCGCAGATCCAGACATTTCTCCCGTTTCCGGATTCATCGATGACGTTTTCTACCGTGCCGTTGCCGTCTTTCCGCCGTTCTTGCACTTGCCGCCGCGCCGTCGGCCGGCCGTTCGCGGGAGGGCGCGGGCAATGAGGATCGACAGCTTGTGGGTCGGACAGGTCGCACTCGCGGCTCTGATGGATGCGACGTTCGCGATGGCGGTCGGCTCGGCGCTGCTGAAGGCGTGGCTCGGCAAGGACGGCGCGCGGCCGCTCGTCGCGCCTGCGCATCCGGCGTGGATGCGCGCCCAACATTCGTTGGTCGCGGCGGCGCTGGCGCTCGTGCTTGCCGATCTCGGCTGGCTGCTGTACGAAGCTGCGTCGATGAGCGGCACCGGTCTCGGCGGCGGGTTCGCCGCGATTCCGACGGTGCTGATGCAGACTCACACGGGCTTCGCATGGAGCGTCGCGTTCGCGGGCGCCGCGGTGCTTGCGATCGTCGCGCTCGCGAAGCCCGAAGGGCCGCTCGCGCACGCGGTGCTGTGGCTCGCGGTGATCGCGATCGCGGCCGGCAAGGCGTCGCTCGGCCATGCGGCCGACACGGGCCCGCTGTCCGCCGCGGTCGGCGTGCAGACGTTGCACCTGCTCGCGACCGCGGTGTGGGGCGGCCTCGTGCTCGCGGGCGGGCTCGCGGTGCTGCCGCTGCTCGGCTCGTCGGTCGCACGCGGCGCGCTGATCCGGATCGGCCAGCAACTGTCGCGCACGTCGGTGATCGCGGTCGTGTTCGTGCTCGGCACCGGCGTGCTCAACGCGCTGCGCGGGCTCGGCGGCTCGCTCGCGCCGCTCGACGGCAGTACGTGGGGGCGCGTGCTGTTGCTCAAGCTGCTGCTCGTCGCGCTCGCGCTCGTGCTCGGCGGGTTGAACCGTTTCTCCGCGCTGCCGCGCCTGCGCCGCACCGCGTCGACCGAGGACGCGCATACGTTCCGCAACATCCTGCATCTCGAGGCGCTGACGATGATCGGCGTGTTCGTCGCGGCTGCCGTGCTTTCGTTCAGCGTGCCGGGGTTCGCGGCGCTCGGCTGACGGGCGACCTGCGGGGCGTGCGTCGCGCGCCCCGGGTGCGCGCCGTGCGAGGCCCGCATGCAGAAACGGCCGCCTTGCCGGGGCGGCCGTGTCGAGCGCGTTGCGCGGCACGCGTGCCGCGCAGTTTTTCCTGCTTCAAGCGTTCATCACCATTCGGCGACGCTGCCGTCCGCATGGCGCCACACCGGATTGCGCCAGCGGTGGCCGGTCTTCGCCATCTCGCGCACCTTTTCCTCGTTCACGTCGATGCCGAGGCCCGGGCCTTGCGGAATCGCGACGAAGCCGTCTTCGTAGCGGAACACCTCGGGATTGCGCAGGTAGTCGAGCAGGTCGTTGCCCTGGTTGTAGTGGATGCCGAGGCTCTGTTCCTGGATGAACGCGTTGTAGCTGACCGCATCGAGCTGCAGGCACGCGGCCAGCGCGATCGGCCCGAGCGGGCAGTGCAGCGCGAGCGCGACGTCGTAGCTTTCCGCGAGCGTCGCGATCTTGCGGCACTCGGTGATACCGCCCGCGTGCGACGCATCGGGCTGGATGATGTCGACGTAGCCGCCCGCGAGGATGTGCTTGAAATCCCAGCGCGAGTAGAGCCGCTCGCCAAGCGCGATCGGCGTGTTGGTCTGGTTGACGATGTCGCGCAGCGCCTCGGCATTCTCCGACAGCACCGGCTCCTCGATGAACATCAGCTTGTACGGATCAAGCTCCTTCGCGAGCACCTTCGCCATCGGCTTGTGGACGCGGCCGTGGAAGTCGACGCCGATTCCGACGTGCGGGCCGACTGCATCGCGCACCGCCGCGACGTTCGCGATCACCTGCTCGACCTTGTCGTAAGTGTCGACGATCTGCAACTCCTCGGAGCCGTTCATTTTCACGGCCTTGAAGCCGCGCTCGACCACCGCGCGCGCGTTGTTCGCGACGTCGCTCGGCCGGTCGCCGCCGATCCACGAATACACCTTGATGCGATCGCGCACCTGGCCGCCGAGCAGCGCGTGCACGGGCACGCCGTGATGCTTGCCCTTGATGTCCCACAACGCCTGGTCGACGCCCGCGATCGCGCTCATCGTGATCGGGCCGCCGCGGTAGAAGCCGGCGCGGTACATCACCTGCCAGTGATCTTCGATCAGCAGCGGATCCTTGCCGACGAGGTAGTCCGCGAGTTCGTGCACCGCGGCCTCGACCGTGTGCGCGCGACCTTCGACGACCGGCTCGCCCCAGCCGACGATACCCTCGTCGGTTTCGATCTTGAGAAACAGCCAGCGCGGCGGGACGACGAAGGTTTCGAGGCGGGTGATTTTCATGTCGCGAGTCTCCAGGTGGACCGGCGCGCGCGTGCGGATGCGGCGCGGGTCGAATACATGACGGATATCCTAGCGCAGCGCGTTAAAAAATAGTATTAATAGCACTATTGTGCAGATAGTGGGCAACCGCCGGGATGCCTGCGCAACGGAGAACGATCATTCAACGCGACCTGCATGGACAGACGGCTTTCCGGCTGGCGACGGCGATTCTGCGCGGCGACTATCCGCCCGAGACGCTGCTGCCGCGGGAGCCGGACCTGATGGAGATGTTCGGCGTGAGCCGCACGGTGCTGCGCGAGGCGCTGCGCACGCTGACGTCGAAGGGGCTTGTCGAATCGCGGCCGAAGGTCGGCACGCGCGTGCGGCCGCGCCGTGCGTGGAACCTGCTCGACGCAGATCTGCTCGACTGGTACGCGCGCGTCGCGCCGCCGCTCGCGTTCGCGCTGAAGCTGCAGGAGATGCGCGAGATGATCGAACCGCACGCGGCGGCACTCGCCGCGCGCGCACACGGGCCCGGCGCATTCGACGCGATCGAGGACGCGGTGCGCGCGATGGCTGCCGCGCGCACCGTCGACGAATGGGTGCGCGCGGATCTGCGCTTTCACCTGAGCGTGCTGGAGGCCGGCGGCAACGAGCTGCTGGTGCCGCTCGGCGCGCTGATCGACCGCACGCTCGAGGCGCAGCTGCATCTGAATGCGCGGCGCGCGCACGTGTTCAACGCGTCGCTGGCCGAGCATACGGCCGTCAGCGATGCGATCCGCGTGCGCGACGAGGAGGGCGCGCGCCGCGCGATGGCGGCGCTGCTCGCGGTCACGCGGGCGCGGATCGAGAAGTCGTGAACGGCGGCCGGCGCGCGGCCGTCAGTGGCTCGGGCAGCCGCCCGGCTTCAGCACGCGCTGCGTCGACGCCGGGTACTTCGCGAGCAGGCTCGCGGGCCGGCGCGGCCGTGCGACCAGATCACCGCCGCAGTTCGGGCAGCGCCCTTTGAGCACGTCGTCGGCGCAGCTGGCGCAAAAGGTACATTCGAATGTACAAATGCGTGCTTCCGCCGAATCGGGCGGCAAATCCTTGTCGCAGCATTCGCAGCCGGGGCGCAGTTCGAGCATCGCGGTTTTCCTTGCAGTGGAACGGTTGTGGGCGGGGGCGTACGCCGCACGACATTGCACGCGGCACGCGTGAGCGCTACTGTACGCGCTTGAGCCGGCCCGGCCAACGGTGTCCCGCTGGATGCCGATGCACGCACGGGCCGCCCCGGGAGACGACCATCCTCTATCGCGGAAGCTGTCGCTGCGGCGACGTGAAGTTCGACGCGCAAGGCGACCTGCGGCGCGTGATGGCGAGCAACTGCTCGATCTGCCGGCGCAAGAGCGCGCTGATGTGGTTCGTGCCGCGCGATCACATGACGCGCGTCGCGTCCGACGACAACCTTGCGACCTACCTTGTTCAACAAGCACGTGATCAGGCACCGCTTCTGCAAGCGCTGCGGAATTCACACGTTCGGCGAAGGCGCGCATCCGGACGGCACCCAGATGGCCGCGATCAACGTGCGCTGTTTCGACGATGTCGATATCGATGCGCTGTGCGTCACGCACTTCGACGGCCGTTCGCCGTGAACGGCGCGCACGCGCCGCGCGCGCGTCGAACGTCCGGGCTCACTGTCACGACGGCTCGGCCGGCGCCGCTTGCGGCGTCGGCGTTTCCGCCTGCGGCGCGGGGCCCGCGGTGCGCGTGCCTGCCGTGGCCGGACGCTCGATCAGCGGCGCGAGCGCCGGCGCCATCGACTTCAGCAACTGCACGGCCATCGCGCTCGTGAAGTCGTAGCGCGCAGCGTATGGCTCGTGCGCGGTCGCCGTCAGCACGCCGAAGAAGCGGTCGCCGAGCACGAACACGAACGTGCCGCTGCGATTGACCTTGCGCGACTCGATCAGCCGCGCGCCGCGCGCGTAGACGTTGAAGCGCTGGTCGCCCGTCCCGGTCTTGCCGTACACGTCGAGCGTCTTGCCGTCGGGCAGCGTGAAGCCGCCCGCCAGGCGTCGCGCGGTGCCGTTCAGCACGACGCCGCGCAGCAGCGTGCGTGCGACGTTGACGATCTCCGGCGACAGCGTCTGCTGCGGCTGCGCGGCCGCGCGCACGAAGCGCGTTTCGTACGGCGTGCCCTTCGCAAAGTCGAGGCGGGTGATCGTCTCGGTCGGCGCCTTCTGTCCGCCGTTCGCGATCAGGCCGATCAGCTTGGCGAGCGCGTCGGGCTGGTCGCCCGATGCGCCGATCGCGGCCGCATACGACGGCGTGACTTCCGCGAACGGGTAGCCGAGCGCACGCCACGCCTTCGTGATTTCGCCGTATGCGCGCAGCTCGACCATCCGGCGGATGCGGCGGTCCTGCGTCGCGTGATAGCGCGTCTTGTAGAGCCACGAATAGGTGTAGAAGCGCGCGTCGTGGCTGTCGCGCTGGACGTCGGCGAGCGACGCGTCCGGGTGCGCGCGCAGGTAGTTGAGCGTCCACAGCGCGAGCGGGTGCACGCTTGCGATGTAGCCGCGATCGTTCAGGTTGAAGCGGTCGATCGCGTACTTCGCGTACAGCGCGGCGAGATCGTCGTCCGACAGCGTCGCGGCCGGTGTGCCCTTCAGCTGCGCGCGCATCTGCGCACTGAACCACGCAAGCGATTCGTTCGGCGCGACGCTGCGCAGCACCGTCGCGATCTTCGGCGGCGACCTGCGCACGTCCTTCAGCATCAGCGCGAGCGCGTCGTCGGGCGCCTTGCCCGCATAACGCGCGTAGTAGCGCTTCACGTACACCTTGCTTTCGCCGTCGACGAACTGAGCGAGGTAACGCTTGCGCTGTTCCGGATCGCCGAGCCACGACGACGACGGGCCGGCAGCCTTCAGCATCTCGTAATGGACGATGTCGCGCATCAGGCGCACGAACACGAGGTTCACCGAATGCTCGAACGCCGCATGCAGCGTCAGGATGCGGCCGTTGTCGGATTTTTCGAAGTTCGAGAACACCTGTGCGCCGCCGCCCGTGTAGAACACGTCCGGGCTCGCCGAGTACTTGCGTTCGACCGACGCGTCGAGCATTGCCTGCAGCGAGCGGTCGCGCGTGTGCGACAGGTAGTCGAGCGCCCAGCGCGACAGCCCGTCGAGCGGATCGGGCTTCACTTGCGCGAGCTGCGCGTTCGACAGGCTGCCGTAGCGCGCGTGCAGATCGGACACGATCTGAAGGTACGTGATCAGCGTGCGCAGCTTCGCGGTCGAGCCGAGGTTGATGCGACCGCCGCGGTTCACGTCGAACGGCTGGTTCACGCTGTCGGTCTGCACGCGCAGCAGGTTCGCGCCGTTGCGATGCTCGTACAGCGTGAAGCTGTACGTAAGGTGCGACGGGTCGTCCTTCGGTGCGAGCATTTCGAAGCCGTACAGGCCGGCCGCCTGGGCGCCGTCGCGGGTCGACGCCTGCGCGAGCCGCTCGGCGACCGCCTGCTGTACGCCGTTGTCGAGCGTGCTGGTCGCTTCCAGGTCGAGCTGGTCGAGCTGGTACAGGTCGCTGATCCCGAGCGCGGCCAGCAGCGACGCGCGCGCGGACGACACGGCCTTGCGCGACACGAACGACTGCACGCGCGCCGCGGGCGGCGGCGCGCTGCGATCGATCCGCGCGGCGAGCGCGGCATCGCGCAGCGCGGGCGAGATCACGCCGCCGTTCGACAGCAGCCGAAGATAGCTGTCGGTCAGCTTCTGCAGCGCCGGATAGCCGCGATTCAGGAAGTACGACGGCGCGCGCTGCGCGATGATCAGCGACAGCACCTCGCGAAACGCCTTGCCTTGCTCGTCGACGTTGTCGCCGGTCGTCGGCGCGGACAGGATGCGATTCACGTCGTTGAAGTCGCGGCCGTACCACGCGGCGAGGCCATCGCCCAGGCCGGTGATTTCGCCGATGTGCGGCCGTGCGGCGAGCGGCACCGAATTCAGGTAGCGCACCAGAATTCCGCGCCGCGCGAGCATCGTCTGCGGGCCGTTCATATACGCAAGCACGGACGCGGATGCAATCTGCCGCAGCTTCTCCGGCGGCGTCGCCGTACGGCCGTCAGGCGAATGGCGGAACTTCTCGATCTGCGTCGCTAGCGTGCTGCCGCCGGGGCGCGCCTGGTGATGGTTGACGACGTGCAGCGCCTGATCGGCGAGCGCGCGGCTGAAGCGTCCCCAGTCGATCGCCGGATTGCGGTTCGGCTGGTTCGGGTCGAGCAGGTAGCGATCCTCGATGAACATCAGCGAATCGGCGACCACGCGCGGCACCGTGTCGAAATCAGCGTACACGCGCTGCGGGAACACCGTCGCGAACAGCGGCGCGCCGGTCGAGTCGAACAGCATCAGCCCGGTCTGGTCTTTCTCTTCATAAGGCAGGAACAGCCCGTGATCGGCGAGCGCCAGCATCCGGTCGGAATCGCGCGCCTGTTTGCCGACGACAAAGCCGTGCGCGAGCAAACGCTGCTGGAATGCAGGAATCATCGAATAGCCGAGGCGCTGATCGTACGGCCCGTTCGCGGGAAAGCGGATGTGGTCGCTCGCGCCCGCCTCGACGGTGTAGCCGACGTCACGGGTGAGCTCGGACAGATAGTGGGCCTGCAGGCGCGACGTCTCGATCTCGGTCATCACGAGCCGCGCGAGGATCGCGATCGCGATCACCAGCGCGGCCAGCAACGACCACTTGATCCACGTCCAGACCGATGCAGTCCCGGTCACCCGCGGCAGGATGCGATTCAGCGGCCGATTCATGGCGGCGTCTCCCTGAAGGCGCGGGCTCCGGCCGCACCTCATTAAGGATTAGTGTAGTCCTCCGCAGCGGGCTGCCAAGGGCGTTCACTACTGAGATGCGCGGGCGCAACGCGCATGCCCGCGACCGCGCAGCGCCGGTGCTGCACTGCCGCTGTGCATGCGGACCCGGTTCAACGTTTGCGCGTTTCGCGCGGGACCGCGTGCATGCTGCGCGCGGCGGCAGACGGCCGGGGCGCCGACGTTCCGACTGCGCGTGTCGCGGTGTTGCACACAAACAGGGCCGGATTATCGTTGCCGATTCAGGGGTGGCGCATGACGCCGCTACGGGTTTCCGAGATGGTCCGGCGCCGGCTGCCCACGGGTACGATCACCGGTTGTGCGGCGATTGCCGCTTTGGCTCCGGGGGTTCCATGTCGATTCATCCCGTCGCGCTCGTTTGCGCGGCAATTCTCGGAATGCTGCTGTTCGGGCTCGGGCTGTTCGTATCGGTCACGCGCTTTCGGCACACGACCGGTTGCGGGTGCACCTCCGATCCGGACAACGGGCTGCACAAGGTCGTGCGTGCGCACGGCAACACGGCCGAGTACGCGCCGTTTCTCGCGGTGCTGTTTCTCTATTTCGGTGCACACGATCCGTCGCGCGCCGTTTTGTCGTTGATCGTCGCGGCTACCGTTTGCCGGTGTCTGCTCGTGATCGGACTGCTCGCGTGGCCGACGATGGCGACGCCGAATCCCGCTCGCTTCGTCGGCGCGTTCGGTACGTATCTGTGTGGCGCCGCGCTATGTGTCGCGCTGTTGTTCTGATGGTCTGATCGCAGAACGCCGCTGCGCTGAACCGCGTGCATCCGGCGAGCTGTCCCCCGCGCGACGATATCCTCGCGACACGCCCGCCACCGACAGGCGGATTCCGACTGCCCGTGCGTGGCTCGACGCCGTGCTGCGCGGCGTTTTCCGAGGGAGAGCGGAACCATGAGCCGCAAATCATTCTGAAGGGCGACGCGACCGACCATGGCGACGTCGTGCTCGACGGGATCGCCAATTCGTCGTTCGACGGCCGCGAACTCGCGTATCTCGGCGCGCCGGTGTTCTGCGCCGCGTGCAAGACGGAGGGCGTGATCGTGTCCGACGGCGGCGAACGGACGATGACCGTGATGGGAAAGGTCGTCGCGCTCGAACACGACCTGTGCCAGTGCCTCTGCACGCCGCAGCCGAAGCCGATTCCGTCGCAGGGGACGGGCACCGTGTCGGGCTGAAGCCCGGCGAATCTGCACGACGCCCGCGGCGCGGCGTCGATCTTCAGACGCTGCCTTCGGTCTCGATCACGAGAATGCGCGCGTCGCCAAGCGGATGCGCGACGTGTTCCGTGCCGGCCGTCGCGTGGAATACGTCGCCCGTTTCGAGCACCGTCGCGTGCTCGATGCCTGCTTCCCGGTAGCGCATCTCGACACGGCCGTCGAGCACCGCGAAAACTTCTTCTCCGTCGTTCAGGTGCCAACGGTAAGGCTGATCGGTCCAGTGCAGACGCACCGTGATGCCGTTCAGATTCGCGATTTCCAGCGCGCCCCACGCGCGCTGCGCGGTGAATTCCGTGCTGCGGATGATCTTCATCGATAGGTTCGTGAGTGCGATTGCGAGGGATGGCGGCCAGGCGGGCCGCACATGTTTCCTGCGTGCGTGCCTGCCTGCCGATTGCCGTGTGCGGATTAGCGCGACGTCGCGCGCAACGCGGCGTCGATCGTCTTCCTGCGCTTGTCGAGCCCGGCCGCGGAGCGCTCGGTCACGCGCGCAAGGACCGACGCCGGCGCGGTGTCCGGCGAACCGGCATCGAACGGCGGTGCCGGCGCGTATTCGAGCTGCAGTTGAATCGCCTGCGCCTCTTCGTCGCCGACAAGCTCGGCGGCGATCGTCAACGCGAAATCGATGCCGGCCGTCACGCCGCCGCCGGTGATCAGGTTGCCGTCACGGACCACGCGTTCGCGCACCGGTACCGCACCCAGCGGTTCGAGCAGCGAATGAAACGCCCAGTGCGTCGTCGCGCGGCGCCCGCGCAGCAGGCCGGCGACGCCGAGCAACAGCGCGCCGGTGCAGACCGACGTCACGTAGCGTGCCGAGGCCGCACGCTGCTGCACGAACGCGATCGTCGCGGCATCGAGCAGCAGATCGTTGATGCCGATTCCGCCCGGCACGCAGATCACGTCGAGCGGCGGGCAGTCGTCGAACGTGCAGGTGGGCGCGAGCGCGAGGCCGCTGCTCGACGCGACCGTGTCGCGCGATTTCCAGACCAGATGGACGGCCGCGTCGGGCAGTGACGCGAGCACGTCGTGCGGGCCGGTGAGATCGAGCTGCTGGACGCCGGGAAACACGAGAAGGCCGATATGCAGGGTCATGCGAACACTCCGACGGAAAGGGAAGGCGCCGCGGCCGGCGCTCGATGGACAGATCGATTGTAGGCGCGTAGTGTTTGGCGAAATTGCCATATCGCCCACGATTTCAGCCAACGCTCATGTCCGCCTCGCCACGCCCGATCCTGATCCTCGCGTTTCCCCGTGCGCAGTTGCTCGACGTCACCGGGCCGCTGCAGGTGTTCGCCTCCGTCAACGAACTCGCGCAAGAGCGCGGTCAGCCCGCACCGTATGCGCCGCGCGTCGTTGCCGCCGAGGCCGGGCCGATCGAGACGTCGTCCGGCCTCGTCGTGATGGCCGACTCGCTGCGCTCGGCCGGGCGGCCGGACACGGTGATCGTCGCGGGCGGCAAGGGTGTGCACGCGGCGTCGACGGACGCGCGGATGGTGCGTTGGGTACGGCAGCAGGCGCAGCGCGCGCGACGCATTGCGTCCGTCTGCACCGGTGCGTTCCTGCTTGCCGAGGCTGGCCTGCTCGACGGGCGGCGCGCGGTCACGCATTGGGCGCGCTGCGGCGAATTCGCCGCGCGCTATCCAAACGTGCGTGTCGAGCCCGATCCGATTTTCATCCGCGAAGGTACGTTGTGGACGTCGGCCGGCGTGACGGCCGGCATCGACCTCGCGCTCGCGCTCGTCGAAGAGGATCTCGGACGCGCGGTCGCGCTCGACGCCGCGCGCGAACTCGTCGTGTTCCTGAAACGGCCGGGCGGGCAAGCGCAGTTCAGCGCGATGCTGTCGATGCAGCGCACCGACGACCGCTTCGGCGAACTGCATGCGTGGATCGCCGAGCACCTGGCCGCCGATCTGTCGGTGCCGGCGCTCGCCGAGCGCGTCAGCATGAGCGAGCGCAGTTTCGTGCGCCACTATCGCGCGGAAACCGGGCGTACCCCCGCGCGGGCGGTCGAGCAGATCCGTGTGGAGGCCGCGCAGCGCCTGCTTGGCGAAACCGCGTGGCCGGTCAAGCGAATCGCGACGCGCTGCGGCTTCGGTTCCGAGGAAACGCTGCGGCGCAGCTTCGTGCGTGTGCTCGGCGTGTCGCCGCAGGGCTATCGCGAGCGGTTCGTGCGGTAGCGAGGCGACGGGCGGCAACCGGCGCGCAGCCGTCGTCGCGCGCAACTGCACGAAAACGGATCAGTTTCGACTCCGAAGCGTGTCGACTGTTCGGGCGATGGGAACAATGGACCGGGGCTTGTGCCGTGCCCGCCGCGCGCTCTATTCTGTCCCGTTGGCGATTCGAAGGGGGCGCAGCATGGACCGCATCCAGGCAATGGAAGTTTTCACCCGCGTGGTCGACGCGAACAGTTTTACGCGCGCGGCCGAAACGCTCGCGATGCCGCGCGCGTCGGTCACGACGATCATCCAGAATCTCGAGGCGCTGCTCGGCGTGCGCCTGATGCACCGGACGACGCGCCGGCTGTCGCTGACGCCGGAGGGCGCCGCGTACTACGAGCATTGCATGAAAATCATCTCGGAGATCGCGGAAGCCGACGCGAGCTTCCAGACCGGCAACCGCAAGCCGAGCGGCGTGCTGCGCGTGCACATGCCGAGCTCGCTCGGGCGGCGCGTGGTGTTGCCGTCGTTGTCGATCTTCCGGCAGCGCTATCCGGACATCACACTCGACCTGGGCCTGTCGGACCGATACGTGGATCCGGTCGAGGAGGGCATCGACTGCATGATCCGGGTTGGGCCGCTCGAGGATTCGTCGATGGTTGCGCGGCGGATCGGGATGCTCAAACGCGTGACGTGCGCGTCGCCCGACTATCTGGCGCGCCAGGGCGAGCCGCAGGAGATCGCCGACCTGGCTGACCACCATGCGGTGAATTTCCGGGCGAGTCACGGTGCGCGCGCGATTCCGTGGGTGTTCATGATCGAGGGCAAGCCGGTGGAGGTACGGATGAACGGCACTGTGACGGTCAACGATTCGGATGCGTACGTGACGTGCGGGCTCGAAGGGTTCGGGATGATCCAGCCGACGCTGTTCATGGTGCTGCCGCACCTGCGCGACGGCTCGCTCGTCGAGGTGCTGCCCGACTGCAATCCGAAACCCAAGCCGATTTCGATCGTGTATCCGCACAACCGGCATCTGTCGCAGAAGGTGCGCGTGTTCGCGGACTGGATGGCGGAGCTGTTCGAGTCGACGCCGGCGCTGGAGGGCGGCGAGAACTGGCGCGGGAAGGTGCGGGCCGAGGCGCCGGATGTGCGGCGCGGGGCGGTGGTGGCGTAGCGGCGGTGCGCACGCGGCTCGGACGAGTCGCGGCGCAGGGCACCTGCGTGCGTCGCGCCGGATGACGCAATGAAAAAAGCCGCTGATCCTTGCGGAACAGCGGCTTTTCGCATTTGGTGGCGAATCAGGGACTCGAACCCCGGACCTGCGGATTATGATTCCGTCGCTCTAACCGACTGAGCTAATTCGCCGAAGACTTGAATTATGTCGATCTACCGTGAGGCTGTCAACACCTTTTTCGATCTTTCCCGAAAAAAGTTGCCGGCGGCCCGTTCGGGGCAGGCTAGCGGGTGGGAGGCGCCCGCTAGCCAATCTCAACGATCTCAATCCTGCGCGTAGATGTTGGAGTCCTTCGTCTCCTTGACGAACAGCAGACCGATCACGAACGTGGCCAGCGCGATCACGATCGGATACCAAAGGCCCGAGTAGATGTCGCCCTTGGCGGCGACGATCGCGAACGCGGTCGCCGGCAGGAAGCCGCCGAACCACCCGTTGCCAATGTGGTAAGGCAGCGACATCGACGTGTAGCGGATCCGCGTCGGGAACATCTCGACCAGCATCGCGGCGATCGGACCGTAGACCATCGTCACGTAGATCACGAGGATCGTCAGGATCACGATCGTCATCGGCCAGTTGAGCTGCGCCGGATCCGCCTTGGCCGGGTAGCCTGCCGCCTTCAGCGTCGACGCCAGCGTCTTGTCGAACGCCGCACCCTGCGCCTTCGCATCGGCCGCCTTGCCGTCATAGCCGGGAATCACCGTGTCGCCCACCTTGATCTCGGCGGTCGCGCCGGCCGGCGCCGCGACGTTCTCGTAGTTCAGGCCTGCCTTCGCCAGCGCGCTCTTCGCGATGTCGCACGAGTTGGTGAACTTCGACGTGCCGACCGGATTGAACTGGAACGAACAGGTGGCCGGATCGGCGACGACCGAGATCGGCGCCTTCTGCGTCGCGAGTTCGAGCTGCGGGTTCGCGTAGTGCGTGAGCGCCTTGAACAGCGGGAAGTACGTGAGCGCAGCGATCAGGCAGCCGGCCAGGATGATCGGCTTGCGGCCGATCTTGTCCGACAGCGAGCCGAAGAACAGGAAGAACGGTGTGCCGATCAGCAGCGCGATCGCGATCAGGATGTTCGCGCTCGCACCATCGACCTTCAGCGTCTGCGTGAGGAAGAACAGCGCGTAGAACTGGCCCGTGTACCACACGACGGCCTGGCCGGCGGTCAGGCCGACCAGCGCGAGGATCACGATCTTCAGGTTCTTCCACTGGCCGAACGCTTCGGTCAGCGGTGCCTTCGACGTCTTGCCCTCGGCCTTGATGCGCAGGAACACCGGCGATTCGTTCAGCTGCATCCGGATCCACACCGACACTGCGAGCAGCAGGATCGATGCGACGAACGGCACGCGCCAGCCCCAGCTGCCGAACGCCTCTTCGCCGACGAACGTGCGCACGCCGAGGATCACGAGCAGCGACAGGAACAGGCCGAGCGTCGCGGTCGTCTGGATCCACGCGGTGTAGAAGCCGCGCCGGTTGGCCGGTGCGTGCTCCGCGACGTAGGTCGCCGCGCCGCCGTACTCGCCGCCGAGCGCAAGACCCTGCAGCAGCCGCATCGCGATGAAGATCACCGGTGCGGCGATGCCGATCGACGCGTAACCGGGCAGAAAGCCGACCACGAACGTCGAGATGCCCATGATGACGATCGTCACGAGAAACGTGTGCTTTCGGCCGACGAGGTCGCCGAGCCGGCCGAATACGATCGCACCGAACGGACGTACGGCGAAGCCGGCCGCGAAGCCGAGCAGCGTGAAGATGAAGGCGGCGGTCGGATTGACCCCGGAGAAGAAGCTCTTGCTGATGTAGGCCGCGAGCGAGCCGGCCAGGTAAAAGTCGTACCACTCGAACACGGTGCCGAGCGACGACGCGAAGATCACCTTCTTCTCTTCGCCCGTCATCGGCGAGTGCGAAATTTGCCCGCCTAACGTTGCCATGAATCGTCTCCAAGTCCCTTGATAATAGATATGCGGCCGCCTTGGGTGGGCGGGCCTGTCAACGATTATTGGCACGGAAACTTACGGCGCACTGACTCGCGCGGACAAAACGACTGCGCGTTAACCCGCGAAGAATCGGCCGCTTTACGCGCCGATCATGCCGCAAACGGGCGGCAAAGCGTGCGTTCCGACGCGTTCGCGACGCGTCCGGTCCCGCGAGATGGTAGCCGGTGGATCACGATCGATCCGCAGCGGCTTCCGATAACGGCAGGCTGATGCGCACGAGCGTGCCGGCGAGGCGCGGGGCGTGCTGGTACACATGATCGTCGAGCGTCAGCGTGCCGCCGTGCTGTGCGGCGATCTCGCGCACGATCGCGAGCCCGAGGCCGCTGCCGTCGCCTTCGCGGCCGAGGATCCGGTAGAAGCGTTCGACCACGCGGTCTCGCTCGGCAGCCGGGATGCCAGGCCCGGTGTCCTCGACTTCGAGATGCACGCGCCGCGCCGCCGGCTCGGCCCGCACGCGCACCGTGATGCGGCCGCCTTCGGGCGTGTAGCGGATCGCATTGTCGACGAGGTTGCCGAGCATCTCGCGCAGCATCACCGGGTTGCCGTCGACGTCGAGCGGCGCGTCGTCGTCCGGGCCCTCGTAACCGAGGTCCATGCGTTTCGCGAGCGCGGCCTGCACCCAGTCGCGCACGGTGCGCCGCGCGAGCGAACCGATCTCGACCGGCTCGAACGTGAGCCCGCTCGCGCGGTTCTCGGCGCGTGCGAGCGCGAGCAGTTGCGTGACGAGCCGCGCGGCCTGCTCGGAACTGGTCGCGATCTGCTCCAGCGAGCGCTGCACGTCGGGAGGCACGGGGTGGCGCAGCGCGAACTCGGCCTGCGTGCGCAGCCCCGCGAGCGGCGTCTTCATCTGGTGCGCGGCATCCGCGATGAAGCGCTTCTGCAGCGCCATGTTCTGCTCGAGACGCGCGAGCAAATCGTTGAACGACGTGACGAGCGGCTCGATCTCGGGCGGCGCGCGCTGCGCCTCGACGGGCGACAGGTCGTCGGGCCGCCGCGCGCGGATGTGCGCCTGCAGCGCATTGAGCGGCGCAAGCCCGCGCGACAAGCCGAACCAGACGAGCAGGATCGCGAGCGGCAGGATCACGAACTGCGGCAGGATCACGCCCTTGATGATGTCGTTCGCGAGCGCGTTGCGCTTGTCGAGCGTCTCGCCGACCTGCACGAGCACTGGCTGCGCACCGTTCGACTGCGGCAGCTCGACGGTCGTATACGCGACGCGCACGTCATTGCCGCGCAGCAGATCGTCGCGAAACACGACGACGCCCGGCGGCGGGCGATCCTCGTCGCGCGGCAGCGGCATGTCGGCCTCGCCTGCGACCAGTTCGCCGCGCGTGCCGAGCACCTGGAAATAAACGCTGTCGACGTTGTCCGCGCGCAGAAAGTCGCGCGTCTGCTGCGGCAGCGTCAGTTCGGCGACGCCGTTGACGGGATGAATCTGCCGCGCGAGCACGTACGCGTTGGTTTCCAGCGCGCGGTCGAACGGGCCGTTCGCGATCGTCTTCGCGACCAGATACGTGACGGCGATGCTCATGGGCCACAGCAGCAGCAGAGGCGCCAGCATCCAGTCGAGGATCTCACCGAACAGCGAGCGCGGGCGGGTTGCCTCGGGCGCTTCGATTTCGTCGGGCGGCGCGAACGGGTTCGCGTAACGCGCGTCGCGCGCGACGTCGGCGGCGGACGGCTGCTCGCCGGTCGGATGGCGGGAATGGGCCGGCGTGGCCATCGCGGGCAACGGCCGGGGTCAGCGCAGCGGCGTGCCGGCTGCCGCGGGCGGGGCCGTGGCCGGGTCGGCCGGCGCCGCGGGTGCGACTTTTTCCAGGCAGTAGCCGAGCCCGCGCACGGTGGAAATCCGCACGCCGCTCGGCTCGATCTTCTTGCGCAGCCGGTGTACGTACACTTCGATCGCGTTGTTGCTGACTTCCTCGCCCCATTCGCACAGGTGGTCGACGAGTTGCTCCTTCGACACGAGCCGGCCGATGCGCTGCAACAGCACTTCGAGCAGTCCGAGTTCGCGCGCGGACAGATCGAGCACGCGCTCGTTCGCATACGCGATGCGGCCGACCTGGTCGAACGCGAGCGAGCCATGCCGCACGACGGTCGGGCCGCCGCCTGCGCCGCGCCGCGTCAGCGCGCGCACGCGCGCCTCGAGCTCGTTGAGCGCGAACGGCTTGGCCATGTAGTCGTCCGCGCCGAGGTCGAGTCCCTTCACGCGCTCGTCGACGCTGTCGGCGGCGGTCAGGATCAGCACGGGAAGATTGGAATTGCGTGCGCGCAGGCGCTTGAGCACGTCGAGCCCGGACATCTTGGGCAGCCCGAGATCGAGGATCAGCAGGTCGAAGGTCTGCATCGACAGCGCGGTGTCGGCCTCGACGCCGCTCTTCACGTGGTCGACCGCATAGCCCGATTGGCGGAGTGACCGGGTGAGGCCGTCCGCGAGTATGCTGTCGTCTTCGGCGATGAGGATTCGCATGTTGCTGACCGATGGCCGGCGGGCGCGCGCGCCGGCGCGGTTGTCTCCGAAGTTATCCGTGTACAACGCAGCCTGCATTGCGGGCTTGCATAAAACACTGTTTTTTTATACAGTGTCTGCATTCGTGGGCGGCGCTTGAAAGCGGGCGCGCCTCTAACAGACGCTGCTCATCATAGCAAAGGACGATTCATGGAAGATAGCAAGAAGGGCTCCGGGATGACCGCCGAGAAGAGCAAGGCGCTGGCGGCCGCACTCGCGCAGATCGAGAAGCAGTTCGGCAAAGGGTCGATCATGCGGATGGGCGACGGCGAAGCGAAGGAAGACATCCAGGTCGTCTCCACGGGCTCGCTGGGCCTCGATATCGCGCTCGGCGTCGGCGGCCTGCCGCGCGGCCGGGTGGTCGAGATCTACGGTCCGGAATCGTCCGGTAAAACGACGCTCACGCTGCAGGTGATTGCAGAGCTGCAGAAGCTGGGCGGCACCGCGGCATTCATCGACGCCGAGCACGCGCTCGACGTGCAATATGCGGCGAAGCTCGGCGTGAACGTGCCGGAGTTGCTGATCTCGCAGCCGGACACCGGCGAGCAGGCGCTCGAAATCACCGACGCGCTGGTGCGCTCGGGTTCGATCGACATGATCGTCATCGACTCGGTCGCCGCGCTCGTGCCGAAGGCCGAAATCGAAGGCGAAATGGGCGACTCGCTGCCGGGCCTGCAGGCTCGCCTGATGTCGCAGGCGCTGCGCAAGCTGACGGGCACGATCAAGCGCACGAACTGCCTCGTAATCTTCATCAACCAGATCCGGATGAAGATCGGCGTGATGTTCGGCAACCCGGAAACCACGACGGGCGGCAACGCGCTCAAGTTCTATTCGTCGGTGCGTCTGGATATTCGCCGGATCGGCTCGATCAAGAAGAACGACGAGGTGATCGGCAACGAAACCCGCGTGAAGGTCGTGAAGAACAAGGTGTCGCCGCCGTTCCGCGAAGCGATCTTCGACATCCTGTACGGCGAAGGCATTTCGCGTCAGGGCGAGATCATCGACCTCGGCGTGCAGGCGAAGATCGTCGACAAGGCCGGCGCCTGGTACAGCTACAACGGCGAGAAGATCGGTCAGGGCAAGGACAACGCGCGTGAATTCCTGCGCGAGAATCCGGAAATTGCGCTCGAGATCGAAAACCGCATTCGCGAGTCGCTCGGCGTCGCAGCGATGCCCGATGGCGTAGTCGACGAAGCCGAGGCGATGGACGAAGAAGAGTGATGGTCGGGCGCCGAGGTCCGGCTGGCGAATCGGAGTCGAGCGACGCGCCTGAAACGGCAGATCGCTCGGGCCGACGAGCCGCATCCTCGGGTGCCGACCGGCGGCGCGCGGACAGTCATGCCGCGCACCGCACCGCGACGAGGGCATCCGACGATGCCCTCGTTTCGTTTGAGATCACTGCACCGGTCGATCCGTTCGACGACGACGAATCGTTCGATGCGCACGACAGGTCGCGCCGGCGCGTGTCCGGCGTCAGCTTCCCCGGCGAGCGCACGGGCGCTGCGGCCGCTGTGGACGATAAGGCCGCGCCCCCCACCGAAGATGTTTATACGCGCAGCAGCCAGCATCCGCGGCGCACTCGCCGTGCGTCAGGCAGCGCTGCCGGCGCCGCTTCCAGCGACGAGTCCGGTGCCGCGGGGCGCAAATCGTCGAAGCCGCCGCGTTCCCTGAAGGGGCGCGCGCTCGGCTATCTGTCCCGGCGTGAATACAGCCGCGCGGAGCTCGCGCGCAAGCTCGCGCCTTACGTCGGCGAGGACGAATCCGTCGAACCGGTGCTCGATGCGCTGGAGCAGGAAGGCTGGCTGTCCGACGCACGCTTTGCCGAAAGTCTCGTGCATCGCCGCGCATCGCGCGTCGGCGTCGCGCGGATCGTCAGCGAACTGAAGCGCCATGCGGTCGGCGACAGTCTCGTCGACGAAGTGAACGCACAATTGCGCGAGACGGAGTTCACGCGCGCGCAGGCTGTCTGGCGCAAGAAATTCGGTGCGCTGCCGCAAACGCCGGCCGAGCGCGCGAAGCAGGCGCGCTTTCTTGCCGCGCGCGGTTTCTCGAGCGCCACCATCGTGAAGTTGCTGAAGGTCGGCGACGATTTTCCGCTCGACGACTGACCGGCCCGGGCACGCGCGCCGCGCGCGATTTTGCTGCAATGCAACCGTTTCCGGACAGGCGGGAATACCCGCCGTCGGGGCCGAATGCCGCAAATACCCAATATGCTAAAATCCACGGGTTTTCCTCTTCGGCCTCAACCTCCAGCATGCCGCTATCCGAGCCCGTGCCCCGTCAGTTGCGACATCGACGCGCAATCCGAGCGGAAGCCTACGAGCGCGGCGACGGCTTGTGGGACATCGAAGCCTGCCTGACCGACCACAAGCCGCGCGATGTCGCGCTTGCGTCGGGCATCCGGCCGCAGGGCCTGCCGATCCACGAACTCTGGCTGCGCGTGACTATCGATCGTGACCTCAATGTCGTCGACGCCGAAGCGTCGTCGGAATGGGTTCCGTATCCCGGTCACTGTCAATCCGCCTCTCCTGCCTATCGGGCCCTCATCGGGCTCAATCTCTTCCGCAATTTCCGCCGCAACGCGAACCGGCTGCTCGCCGGCGTCGCGGGCTGTTCCCATCTCACCGAGCTGTGCGCCGTGCTGCCGACCGCGGCGATCCAGGCGTTCGCCGGTGATGTTTGGAATGTGCGCGAGGAGGGCGGCGAAGGGCCGGACCATGACGGCGTGCACGCCGAACCGCCTTTCCAGCTCGGCCGTTGCCGGGCGCTGCGGTTCGACGGCGAGGTCGTGCGGCAGTACTACCCGCGGTGGTATGGCCCGCTCCGGCCGGATCTGCCCGGTGAAGGCAGCACGAAGGAATGAACGGAAATCATTCGAAGAAGCGTCTTAAGCGACATTTCATCCAACTCTCAGACTGAAGGGAATCACGCATGAAGATTCACGAGTACCAGGGTAAGGAAATCCTGCGGAAATTCGGAGTCGCGGTACCGCGCGGCAAGCCGGCGTTCTCGGTGGACGAGGCCGTCAAGGTGGCAGAAGAGCTCGGCGGCCCGGTTTGGGTCGTGAAGGCTCAGATTCACGCGGGTGGCCGTGGCAAGGGCGGCGGCGTGAAGGTGGCGAAGTCGATCGAGCAGGTGCGCGAATACGCGAGCCAGATCCTCGGCATGCAGCTCGTCACGCACCAGACCGGTCCGGAAGGCCAGAAGGTCAACCGTCTGATGATCGAAGAAGGCGCCGACATCAAGCAGGAACTGTATGTCAGCCTCGTCGTCGATCGCGTGTCGCAAAAGATCGTGCTGATGGGTTCGAGCGAAGGCGGCATGGACATCGAAGAAGTCGCCGAAAAGCACCCGGAACTGATCCACAAGGTCATCGTCGAGCCGTCGACGGGCCTGCTCGACGCCCAGGCAGACGAGCTCGCCGCGAAGATCGGCGTGCCGGCCGCTTCGATTCCGCAAGCGCGCGCGATCCTGCAAGGCCTGTACAAGGCATTCTGGGAAACCGACGCATCGCTGGCCGAGATCAACCCGCTGAACGTCTCCGGCGACGGCAAGGTTGTCGCACTCGACGCGAAGTTCAACTTCGACTCGAACGCGCTGTTCCGCCACCCGGAAATCGTCGCGTACCGCGATCTGGACGAAGAAGATCCGGCTGAAATCGAAGCGTCGAAGTTCGACCTCGCATACATCTCGCTCGACGGCAACATCGGCTGTCTCGTGAACGGCGCAGGCCTTGCGATGGCGACGATGGACACCATCAAGCTGTTCGGCGGCGAGCCGGCGAACTTCCTGGACGTCGGCGGTGGTGCGACGACCGAGAAGGTCACCGAAGCGTTCAAGCTGATGCTGAAGAACCCGGGCCTGAAGGCGATTCTCGTGAACATCTTCGGCGGCATCATGCGCTGCGACGTGATCGCTGAAGGCGTGATCGCCGGTTCGAAGGCCGTGAACCTGAACGTGCCGCTCGTCGTCCGCATGAAGGGCACGAACGAGGACCTCGGCAAGAAGATGCTGGCCGATTCCGGCCTGCCCATCATCTCGGCGGACAGCATGGAAGAAGCAGCGCAGAAGGTCGTCGCGGCTGCAGCAGGCAAGTAAGCGCGCTAATGAATACGCATGGCGGCGCGGCTTGCACGCGACGCCAATCGAACAGAGGTCAAAATACATGTCGATTCTGATCAACAAGGACACGAAGGTCATCACGCAGGGCATTACCGGCAAAACCGGTCAGTTCCATACGCGTGCCTGCCGTGAATACGCAAACGGCCGCGAAGCATTCGTCGCGGGCGTGAACCCGAAGAAGGCCGGCGAAGATTTCGAAGGCATTCCGATCTACGCGAGCGTCAAGGAAGCGAAGGCCGAAACCGGCGCGACCGTGTCGGTCATCTACGTGCCGCCGGCAGGTGCAGCGGCTGCGATCTGGGAAGCGGTCGAAGCCGACCTCGACCTCGCGATCTGCATCACGGAAGGCATTCCCGTCCGTGACATGATCGAAGTGAAGGACCGCATGCGTCGCGAAGGCCGCAAGACGCTGCTGCTCGGGCCGAACTGCCCGGGCACGATCACGCCGGACGAACTGAAGATCGGGATCATGCCGGGTCACATCCACCGCAAGGGCCGCATCGGCGTCGTGTCGCGTTCGGGCACGCTGACGTACGAAGCGGTTGCTCAGCTGACGGCGCTCGGCCTCGGCCAGTCGTCGGCAGTCGGTATCGGCGGCGACCCGATCAACGGTCTGAAGCACATCGACGTGATGAAGATGTTCAACGACGATCCGGACACGGATGCTGTCGTGATGATCGGCGAAATCGGCGGTCCGGACGAAGCCAACGCCGCTCAGTGGATCAAGGACAACATGAAGAAGCCGGTCGTCGGCTTCATCGCTGGCGTCACGGCGCCTCCGGGCAAGCGCATGGGCCACGCCGGCGCGCTGATCTCGGGCGGTGCCGATACGGCCGAAGCGAAGCTGGAAATCATGGAAGCGTGCGGTATCACCGTCACGCGCAACCCGTCGGAAATGGGCCGTCTGCTGAAGAAGGCGCTGTAATTTCCAACGGATTCGTCCTGCAAAAAACGCCGGCTCTGCCGGCGTTTTTTGTTATGCTCGCGCAATGAATTTGTAAGCCCCGGCCATGCGCGACGCATTGGCCGGCGACGAAGCGGGCCGCGTGCCCGACCGCCGTTCCTCCATCCGATACCACTCATGCTTGAATTCCTGACGTCGCTGCACTGGGGCGCCGTGTTCCAGATCGTCATCATCGACATCCTGCTCGGCGGCGACAACGCGGTCGTGATCGCGCTCGCGTGCCGCAACCTGCCGGCCAACCAGCGGTTGCGCGGCGTCGTGTGGGGCACTGCCGGCGCGATCCTGTTGCGGGTCGCGCTGATCGCGTTCGCGGTCGTGCTGCTCGACGTGCCGTTCCTGAAGTTCGGCGGCGGCCTGTTGCTGCTGTGGATCGGCATCAAGCTGATGGCGCCGGACGCCGACGCGCATGACAACGTGAAGCCGGCCGACCGGCTGTGGGATGCCGTGAAGACGATCGTGATCGCCGACGCGGTGATGAGCCTCGACAACGTGATCGCGATCGCCGGCGCGGCCGAGCAGGCGGATCCGTCGCACCGGCTGGCGCTCGTGATCTTCGGGCTCGTCGTGAGCGTGCCGATCATCGTGTGGGGCAGCACGCTGGTGCTGAAGCTGCTCGACCAGTTCCCGATCGTCGTCGCGCTCGGCGCGGGGCTGCTCGGATGGATCGCGGGCGGGCTGATGGTGCACGACCCGGTCGGCGATCGCTGGCCGGTGCTCGATACACCGGCCGCGGTCTACGGCGCGAGCATCGCCGGCGCGCTGTTCGTCGTCGCGGCCGGCTATGCGTTGCGCCGCCGCCGCGCGGTCTCGCACGCGCAGTGACATTGGCCGTCCGGCCGACTGCCGGGTTCGCGGCCCGCTGGCTACGATCGAAACGCCTGCCTTGTTCGGCAGGCGTTTTTCGTTTCCGGAGCCAGTCATGTTTGAAGCCTTTTCCGTTTCCCTGTTCCGCCGCATCGCCGCCGACCTGCGGCGCGCGCGCCGGCCGGCGCCGCGCTGGCGGCCGGCTGGCTTCACGCTGATCGAGCTGATGATCGTCCTCGCGATCGTCGGCGTGATCGCCGCGTACGCGATTCCCGCATACCAGGACTACCTCGCGCGGTCGCGCGTGGGCGAGGGCCTCGCGCTCGCATCGTCCGCGCGGCTCGCGGTCGCCGACAACGCTGCGAGCGGCGCTGCGCTCGATGGCGGCTACAGTCCGCCCGCCGGCACCCGCAACGTCGAATCGGTCGCGATCGACGGCGACACGGGCCAGATCACGGTGACGTTCACCGCGCGCGTCGCCGCGGCGGGCGCGAATACGCTCGTCCTGGTGCCGTCCGCACCGGACAAGGCCGACACGCCGACCGCGCGCGTACCGCTCAAGAAGGGCTCGATGCAGGCCGGCGCGATCGCATGGGAATGCTTTGCTTCCGGCAAGACGGCGTCGTCGCTGCCGGCGCCTGGAGCCGGTCCGTTGCCGACGGAGGCCGCGACGTTGCCCGGCAAGTATGCGCCGGCGGAATGCCGCGCGTAGCGTCGCAGGCGTGCAGGCCCGTGCCGGGCTGTGGGCACGGGGCGGCTCAGGCCGCGTCGGAGCCGGCCGCACCGGTGCTGCGGCATCGCAGGGCGGCACGACGGCGGCCGCACAGACCGGGGAAAGTTTTGTATAGTGCGCCGGTTGCTGACATCCGGTTCGCTCATGCCTTCTACTTTTTCCCGCTCGTTGCCGCTCGTTGCGCTGGCTGTCGCCCTGATCGTGCCGTACGCGATCACGAATCACACGTATCCGATCCCGACCTTCTATTCCGAATTTGCCGCGCTGGTGCTGTACTTGCTGTTGGGGCTCTCCGTCGTGCTGCTCGCGCGCACCGGCCGCCCGACGCAGCCGTTCGCCGCACCGGCCGCGTTCGTCGCGCCGCTCGGGTTCGCCGCGGTGTTGATCGCGCAGGTTGCGCTGATGCCGCTGAAGGTTCCGTCGATGAACTGGCTGGCGGTCGGCTATCTGGCCGCCGCGCTGGTTGCGATGCAGGCCGGCTATACGCTGGCGCGCGAAGGGCTCGCCGAAGCCGCCGCGCGCATGATGGCTGGCGCGCTGCTCATCGGCGGGGTATTTGCGGTCGCGAGCCAGGTCGTCCAGCTGTTTCATCTCGAGTCTGCGGTGTCGCCGTTCGTCGTCGTGTACAACATCGCCGTCGATCGCCGTCCGTACGGCAACATGGCGCAGGCGAACCACCTGGCGAGCTACATCGCGTTCGCGCTCGCGGGCGCACTGTATCTGGTGCAGACGCGTCGCCTCGCGGCATGGGTATGGCTCGCGCTGTCGATCGTGCTGTCGGCCGGCCTCGCGCTGACGGTGTCGCGCGGCCCGTGGCTGCAGGTCGCGGTGATGGTGGTTGCGGGCTTCTGGATGGCATGGGTCGAGTCGCGCCGCGCGCCGGGCAATCGCCGCGCATGGTTGATGCCCGTTGTGCTCGCCGTGGTGTTCGTCGCGGTGAACGTCGCGGTGCGCTGGGCCAACGTGCATTTTCATCTCGGGCTCGCCGAGTCGGCGGCCGAACGCATGCGCGACGCCGGCCAGATCGCGCCGCGCCTCGCGTTGTGGAAGTACGGGCTCGCGATGTTCCGCGAGCATCCGCTGCTCGGCGTCGGCTGGGGCGAATTCCCGTCGCATCAGTTCGCGCTCGCGCGCACGCTTGGCGGGGTCGAGATCGCGAACAACTCGCACGATATCTTCATCGACTTGCTCGCGAAGTCCGGCATCGCCGGCCTCGGCGTGCTGGTCGTCGCGCTCGTCGCGTGGTTCGTGCGCGCGGTGCGCGCGCCGCAGTCGAGCACGCGCGTGTTCGGCTTCGCGCTGATCGGCATCCTGCTGATGCATGCGCTCGTCGAATACCCGCAGCAGTACATGTTCTTCCTGCTGCCGGCGATGTTCGTGATCGGCCTGCTCGACGTGAAGCCGCTGCGCATCCTGCCGGGCCGCGCGGCGTTCGCGCTGTTCGCGGTGCTGTCGGTCGGCGGCGTGCTGGCGGCGGTGCCGGTGCTGCGCGACTACCAGCGCGCGGAAGTGCTGTATTACGGCAGCGATCCGGCCGCGCAGTACCGCGACGCGCCGTCGTTGCTGTTCGGCGCATGGGGCGACTACGGCGCGGCGACACTGCTGACCATTTCGCCGGACAACCTGCCGCTGAAGCTCGCCGCGCACGAGCGCGCGATCGCGCTGCTGCCCGGCGAAACGGTGCTGCGCCGCTATGCGGCGCTGCAGGCGCTGGCCGGCCGCGAAGCCGACGCGCTCGATACGGTCGCGCGGCTGCACGTGTTCGCGAAGGAGTTGAAGGACTGGCCGCAGCAGCTCGCGTCGCTGTACAAGCTGTGCGACCAGCAGCCGGCGCTGAAGTCGTTCAAGGCGGCCGTCGTCGCGAAATACGGCGAAGTCCCGGCCGATGCGGACGACGACGACTCGGAAGACGATTCCGAGTAATCCCGCGCATCGCCGGGCGGGGAATCCCGGCGCGCGTTGGGGCGGGGCAAAGCGGGGGAGCGGTGGCCACCCTTGGCCAGGCGGCGATTGTTTCCCGTCGAGAACGGGTAGTCGCGGAACCTGGCGCGATGCGCGTCAATCATTGTCAAATCGCCGCCGCGGCAGCCGCGGCGCGTGCACAATGCGCGAAAGCGTTCGCATACCGGGCCGGTGCACGCGCCCAAGCGAACGCGGCCCGCAGAGCCGGGAATTCGTGAAGCAGGATCGCGGCCGATGCACTCGGCGGCCGCGCGGCCGTAACGGAGCGCCGGTCCGATGGCCGCGGCGCGGGGCGACACATGCGGTGCGGCTACTCACGTCCGCCGCCGCAGGCTCGCCGGGAACAGTACTCAAGAACGACATTCGACCATGGTCCTTCGCTCCACATTCGTGATCCTGCCTGCCGTCGCCGTGCTGTTTTCCGGCTGCGCGATGCTGTCGTCTTCGCAGGAAAGCAGGCTGACCTGCCACATTCCGCGTGCAGTCTATCCGGAGAGCGCGAAACCGCTCACGCGTCCGGTCACCGTACTCGTGCGCGCGCTGATGACGACTTCCGGCGAAGCGCAGAACGTAACCGTGACGACGAGCAGCCGCAATGCGGCGGCGGATCGCGCCGCCGTCGACGCGATGACGCATGCGACGTGCGCGCAAACCGGCGCGACCGCGAATCCGTTCCTGCTCACGCAACCGTTCGTATTCGAACCGCGGCGCGCGGAATGACGGCGCGGCCGGTGCGCGTGTTCGTGCCGTGACGCGACGCCCAGGCCGCTTGTCGTGATTACCCGCCGGGCGCGATCGCAATACCGCTTCATTACGCGGGCGACGCCTGGTGCCGCGGCATCAGATCCGCGCCGCGACACGCGACGCTCTGGAGCCGCTCAGCCCGCCGCATCCTCCGCCTTCCAGTCCCCCGACTTCCCGCCGCGCTTCTCCCTGACGCTCACGTCGGTGATCACCATCCCGCGATCGACCGCCTTGCACATGTCGTACACGGTCAGCAGCCCGACCTGCACGGCCGTCAGCGCTTCCATCTCGACGCCGGTTCGTCCGAACGTCTCGACCTGCGCGACGCAGTGCACGCCCGGCAACGCGTCGTCGAGCTCGAAGTCGACGGCCACGCGCGTCAGCGCGAGCGGGTGACACAGCGGAATGAGGTCGGCGGTGCGCTTCGCGCCTTGAATGGCGGCAATGCGCGCGACGCCGAGCACGTCGCCTTTTTTCGCCTTGCCGTCGCGGATCAGCGCGAACGTCGCGGGCAGCATCCGGATCGTGCCGCGCGCGATCGCGATGCGTTGGGTTTCCTGCTTGCCGCCGACGTCGACCATGTGTGCGTGGCCGGCGGCGTCGAAATGCGTCAGTCCTGACATGTCTTGCTCCGATCTCGGGTTTCGCGGCCGGGCGATCCGCCGCATCCCGCGCCGGGCCGCAAACATCCGCAACGTTTCAACGGGCGCCTATCATAGCAGCGGGCCGCGCGGCGCCGGACGTGCAGATCGCGCATCCGGCGCGCGGAACAGCCGCGATCGCGCCGGTACAATGACCGGGATCCTCAGACCAAACGCCGCGATACGCGCCCGGCGCGCGGACGGCGTCGCTTTCAACCTGCCATGCGTGTCAAACAGTTGCTTGCCGTGCTGTTGTCGGCGGCGCTCGCGGTGCCGCCGACCGGCTATGCGCAGCGTGCGTCCGCGCTGCCGCTCGAGCCGGCGGACGGCGCTTCGCCGCCTCTTTCGACGGTGCCGGCCGGCATCGCGACCGGCGTATTCGGCACTTACGGCGGCGCGGAAAGCCGCTTTTCGGGCGCGGGCGCCGACGGCGCATCCGCACCGGTCGCTAGCCTGCGCGCCCCGCTGCGCGCGCTGGAGCTGCCCGATCTCGGGGACGGCTCCGGCGGTTCGCTCACGCCGCAGGCAGAGCGCCGCCTCGGCGAGCGCGTGATGCGCGAGGTGCGGCGCGACCCCGACTACCTCGACGACTGGCTGGTGCGCGACTATCTGAACGCGATGGCGGCGCGGCTCGCGGCCGCGGCGGCGGCGCGCTACATCGGCGGCTACGCGCCCGCCTTCGATCTGTTCCCGGTACGCGATCCGCAGATCAATGCATTCTCGATGCCGGGCGGCTTCATCGGAATCAACAGCGGGCTGGTCGTCACGACGCAGACGGAATCGGAACTTGCATCGGTGGTCGGCCACGAGATGGGGCACGTGCTGCAGCGGCACATCGCGCGGATGATCGGCGCGAACGAAAAGACGGGCTACACCGCGCTCGCGACGATGCTGCTCGGCGTGCTCGCCGGCGTGCTCGCGCGCAGCGGCGATCTGGGCAGCGCGATCGCGATGGGCGGCCAGGCATACGCGGTCGACAACCAGCTGCGCTTTTCGCGGTCGGCCGAGCGCGAGGCCGATCGCGTCGGGTTCCAGCTGCTTGCTGGCGCCGGTTACGACCCGTACGGAATGCCGGGCTTCTTCGAACGGCTCGAACGCGCATCGATGGGCGACGCCGGCGTGCCGGCCTACGCGCGCACGCACCCGCTCACGGGCGAACGGATCGCCGACATGGAAGACCGCGCGCGCCGTGCGCCTTACCGGCAGCCGCGCCAGTCTGCCGAATACGGGTTCGTGCGCGCGCGGCTGCGCATCCTGCAGAACCGCGCGCCGAACGACATCGCGGCCGAAGCGCGCCGGATGCAGCTCGAGATCGACGATCGCACCGCGCCAAACGTTGCCGCGAACGACTACGGAATCGCACTCGCGAACATGCTGCTCGGCCAGTTCGACGCGGCGGACAAAGCGCTCGCGGCGGCACGCGCGGCTTTCGACGCACGCGAGCGGCACGCCGACGAGCCGGCCACGAGTTCGCCGAGCCTCGACGTGCTGGCCGCGGACATCGCCCGCCGTGCCGGCCGGACCGACAGCGCGGTGCGGCTCGCGGCGCTCGCGCAGCAACGATGGCCGGCGTCGCACGCGGCAATCGTCGCGCATCTGCAGGCGCTGCTTGCGGCGCGCCGCTTCGCCGAAGCGCAGGCGCTCGCACGCACGCAGGCGAAGGCGGACCCGGAGCAGCCGGACTGGTGGGACTACTTCGCGAAGGCCAGCGATGGCCGGGGCGACGTGCTGGCGCGGCGGCGCGCGCTCGCGGAAAAGCTCGCGCTCGACGGCGCATGGCCTTCGGCGATCCGTCAGCTGAAGGAGGCGCGTGACGCGAAGGACGTGTCGTTCTACGACCAGTCGATCATCGGCGCCCGGCTGCTGGAATTCGAGGCGCGCTACAAGGAAGAGCGCGAGGACGAGAAGAACGGCCGCGGATGACGGCCGTCAGGCGATGGCGGCAGTTGTGCGTTCAGCATTCGCCGCTGCTGCCGTCGGCCGACGCATCGCGATCGCAATGCGCGCGGCGCGCGGGGCTCGCGACGAAGCCGAAGGTTGCGGGCACGTCGGCACACGCGACGGTACCGAGCGGCAGCGCGTGCCCGTCGCGCCAGCGCAGCACCGGCGGTGTCGCGTCGAAGTCCGCGTGATCGGCGAACAGGCCGAGGTCGTGGTCGTGCAGCGCGGCGATGCGCGGCGGTGTGCCGGCCGCGCGAAACAGCACGCCGCCCGCGTCGTCGAGCCACGCAGCTTCCGGTTCGAACGGCGCGCCGGTTTGGTCCGTCAACGCGAGCTGCCCGTCATGCTCGGCCAGGCGCACGATCCATGGCGTATACGCGAGTTCGACGTACACGCGCTGCGGGCCGTTCTGGAAGAACCACTGGCCCTGCGCATCGCACTCGTAGTTGCGTGCGATGAACGCGTTCAGAGCCGCATGCCGGATCGGCGAGCCGAGTTCGCCGGCGGCCTGCGCGGCGTCGTCGCGCAGCCGCCATTCGCCGCGCCGGTCGAGCAGCAGCCACCCGGTGCAGTGCGGAACGTTCGGCCACTTGGCGATGGCCTGCCTGACGATGTCATCCATGGTCGACGAATTTCGAGCAGTAGCCGAACACCCGCGCCGACAGCCAGTCGAGGCGGCCCGGGAACGGACCGGTCATGAATCCCGCGTGGCCGCCATGGGCGGGCTGATCCAGTTCGACGGCCGGTGACACGTCGGCGGCGCTCGGCAGCGCCGATTCGGGCAAAAACGGATCGTTGCGGGCGTTGAGGATCAGCGTGGGCACGTCGATTGCACGCAGCAACGGGCGCGTCGTCGCCTGGGTCCAGTAATCGTCGGCGTTCGCGAAGCCGTGCAGCGGTGCGGTTACGACTTCGTCGAAGTCGCGCATCGTCACGGCCCGCAGCATCGCGTCGCGGTCGAACAGCCCCGGGTACTGCTCGAGCTTCGCGAGCCCCTTGCGTTTCAGCGTCTTCAGGAAGCTGCGCGTGTACACCATCGCAAAGCCCTGCGACAGTGCGCGGCCGCCGGCATGCACGTCGATCGGCGTCGAGATCGCGGCGGCGGCGTGCACGATCGACGTGTCGCTGCGGTGCTCGCCGAGCCAGCGCAGCAGCACGTTGCCGCCGAGCGAGACGCCGGCCGCGACGATCGGCCCGCGATGCTGTGCGGCGAGCCGGCGAAGGATCCAGTCGACCTCGGCACTGTCGGCGAGATGGTAGAAACGCGGCTGCCGATTGAGCTCGCCGCTGCAACTGCGAAAGTGCGGGACAACCGCATGCCAGCCCTTCGTGCGCGCGGCCGACATCATCGCGAGCGCATAGTGCGACGCGGAGCTGCCTTCGAGTCCGTGGAACAGCACGAACAACGGCGCGTCGGGCGGCGGCGCTGCGCTGTCGAGATGCGCGACCCAGTCGAGATCGATGAAGTCGTGGTCGGGGGTTTCCCATCGCTCTCGTCGGTACGCGACGGTCGGTCGTCGCGCGAACAGCGCGGGCACGATGGTTTGCACATGGCTGTTCGGCAGCCAGCGCGGTGCGCGATAGCGCAATGAATCGTCGTCGGGGGCCGGGGCCCCGCTCAGCGGCGAGGTGGGCGGAGAAGCCGTACTCATGATCGCCCCGCTAATGCGTTGCTTCGTTCTTCGTCAGTGCAGCGGACCCTGCCCGTGACGGATCTTCGCGGCGAATTGTCCGGCCGCCTGTTCGGGAATCGGACTCGCGTGGATGTGCGCGATCCGCCACTCGCCGCGCTCGTGGATCATCACGTACGTAGCGAAAACCATGTCGGGTTCGGCCGTCAGGTCGGCCTGCTGATGCGCTTCGGCGATCGTGTACACGACGGTGCCGAGGCTATCGTATACGCGGATGTCGAGCGGTTCGATCGTCACCGGGCGCGTCGCGAGGCGATTGCCGAGCCCGCTGCGGATCTGGTCGAGGCCGTGCAGATGCTCGCCGTCGGCCCACACGCAGCTGGCGAAGTCCTCGTCGATCCACAACCCCAGCAGCGCGTCGAGATTGGCATCGGCGACGGCCTGGTAGTAGGCGTTCAGCGTATCGGCAGCGGCTTCGAAAAGGCGGGCAAAGCGTGGCATCGGGGTTGTCTCTCGCGCGCGTCGCGCGCCGTATTCAGCACGGCGGCCCGGGTGGGGCCGCCGTACACCGGTGAATCGGATTGCCCGGCGCATCGTGCGACGCCGCCGGCCAGGGTCAGCGCTGCCCGACGAGCATGCCGCGCAAATCGCCGAATACCTGCTCGGGCCCGAGTTCGCGCAGGCAGTTCAGATGGCCGAGCGGGCACTCGCGTTCGAAGCAGGGACTGCATTCGAGATGCAACCATTGTACCTTCGCCAGCTCCGACAGCGGAGGGGTGTGGCGCGGATCCGTCGAGCCGTACAGCGCGACGAGCGGCCGGCGCAGCGCGGCGGCCACATGCATCAGCCCCGAATCGTTGGTCACGACCGCGTTCGCGCGCGCGATCAGCGCACATGCTTCGGACAGCGACGTCTGCCCGCACAGGTTGCGCACGTTCGGCGCATGGTCGGCGATCGCCTGCGCGGCGGCCGCGTCCTTCTGCGAGCCGAGCGCGATGATCTGCGTGTACGGGAACGACTGGTGAACGATTGTCGCGAGCGTCGCGAAATGCTCGGGCGGCCAGCGTTTGGCCGGGCCGTATTCCGCGCCGGGGCAGAATACGACGAGCGGCTTTCTCGTATCGAGATTGAAACGCGCGGACACGCGCGCCGTCTCGTTCAGGTCCGCGTCGAGGCGCGGCGCCGGCAGCGTCTTCATCGACTCGGGCAGCTTCGCACCCGGCGCGTACGCGAGCGCCGCGTAGTGCGTCGTCATCGGCGGCCGCTCGGCCGACTTGTCGGGGTTCGCGTGGCGCACGTTGAGCAGCCCGTAGCGGTGCTCGCCGGTGTAGCCGATCCGCAGCGGGATGTTCGCGAGCCACGGGATGACCGCGGACTTCAGCGAATTCGGCAGCACGTACGCCGCGTCGTAGCCGACGTCGCGCAGGTCGCTCGCGAGCTGCCAGCGGCGCAGCAGTTGCAGCTTGCCGTGCGCGAGGTCGGTCGCGTAGACATCGTGGATCTCGGGCATCCGCTCGAGCACCGGCGCGACCCACGTGGGTGCGACGGCATCGATCGCGATGCGGGGATGGAGCTTCTTCAGCAGCGCAAAAAGCGGCTGCGCCATCAATGCGTCACCGATCCAGTTCGGTGCGATAACCAGCGCTCGACGCATCAGGTCGACTTCCGATGTCGTAATGAAGCGCGGCGCGCAGGCGCCGCGTTCGGGTTGTCAGAACAGGAAAAGGGCGGCGCGCCGGGCCTCCGGCTGCGCCGCCTCGCGTGCGGCGGGCCCGCAGGCCCGGATCCGGGCTCAGTGGCCCTTGACCACCTCGCCGTCGCGCAGCTTGTAGCGCGTGCCGCAGTACGGGCAGCGCGCCTCGCCGTGCGAGACGTCGATGAACACGCGCGGGTGCGCGCTCCAGCGCGCCATGGCCGGATTCGGGCAGTAGGCGGGAAGATCCTTGGCCGTCAGTTCGACCAGCGGCATTTCCTTGATTTCACTCATGAGACTTTCTCTTATCACTCTTTTGTGGGGCGGTCGGTCGCGCGGCGCGCTCAGACCTTGGTCAGCCAGTGCGCGTACTTCGCGTTCTTGCCCGACACGATATCGAAAAACGCCGACTGGAGCTTTTCCGTGACCGGGCCGCGCGCGCCGCTGCCGATCGTGCGGTTGTCGAGCTCGCGGATCGGCGTGACCTCGGCGGCCGTGCCCGTGAAGAACGCTTCGTCGGCCGTGTAGACCTCGTCGCGCGTGATGCGCTTCTCGATCACCTCGATGCCGGCGTCTTTCGCGAGCGTAATGACGGTGTCGCGCGTGATGCCGTCGAGGCACGACGACAGATCGGGCGTGTACAGCTTGCCGTTGTTCACGAGGAAGAAGTTCTCGCCGGAGCCTTCCGACACATAGCCGTCGACGTCGAGCAGCAGCGCTTCGTCGTAGCCGTCGGCGGTTGCTTCCTGGTTCGCGAGGATCGAGTTCACGTACCAGCCCGACGCCTTCGCCCGCACCATCGACACGTTCACGTGGTGGCGCGTGAACGACGACGTCTTCACGCGGATGCCCTTCGCGAGGCCGTCCTCGCCGAGGTACGCGCCCCACGGCCACGCGGCGATCGCGACGTGGATCGTGTTGCCCTTCGCCGACACCCCGAGTTTTTCCGAGCCGACCCAGATGATCGGGCGCAGGTAGCAGGACTCGAGCTTGTTCTCGCGCACGACTTCGAGCTGAGCGGCTGCGAGCGTTTCGCGGTCGAACGGCACGTCCATCTGGAAGATCTTCGCCGAATTCAGCAGACGTTTGGTGTGCTCCGGCAGGCGGAAGATCGCGGTGCTGCCGTCGGCCGTCTTGTACGCGCGCACGCCCTCGAAGACGCCCATGCCGTAGTGCAGCGTATGGGTCAGGACGTGGATCTTGGCGTCGCGCCAGTCGATCAGCTTGCCGTCCATCCAGATCTTGCCGTCGCGGTCGGCCATTGACATAGGATTCTCCTGGAAGCGGTGAGGTGCTGCGGGTTCTGTGCAGCGTTGAGCCGGAAAGACGCTTATTTTAGCGTCATTTGGCGTCGATCCGGTCGGTCGGCACAGGCCCGGGGCTATAATCGGCCGGTACCGATTCCAATAACGACGGGCCTTGCCGGCAGGAGACGCCGGCGCCCGGACGAACCGCCCGCTGCGGCCCGCTCTCCCATGCTCGCTCGATTGTCCGCCACCGACCGCTTCGCGCTGCTCCAGGGCGCCCGCGACTATTCGCCCACGCTGATGGCGATCCTGTCCTGGGGCCTCGTCACCGGCATCGCGATGAGCAAGTCAGTGATGACCCTCGGGCAGGCGAGCGCGATGTCGATCTTCGTCTACGCGGGCTCGTCGCAGCTTGCGGTGCTGCCGCTCCTCGTCGCGAAGCTGCCGGTCTGGACGATCCTGCTCACGGCCGCGATGGTCAACCTGCGCTTCGTGATCTTCAGTGCCGGGCTTGCCCCCCATTTTTCCTACCTCCCGCTGTGGCGGCGCCTCGCGATCGGCTATTTCAACGGCGACGTGATCTACCTGCTGTTCCAGAAGCAGGGCTTCGCATACGGGCACGTGCCGGGCAAGGAGGCGTACTTCTGGGGGATGGCGCTCGCGAGCTGGGCGTCCTGGCAGGTGTCGTCGCTCGCCGGCATCCTGCTCGCGAGCGTTTTTCCCGCGCGCTGGGGGCTGGAGCTGGCCGGCACGCTCGCGCTGATCCCGATCATGGTGTCGGCGGTCGCGAACCGCTCGACGCTCGCGGCCGTGGCGGTCGCGGGCATCGTGTCGCTGATCGCATTCGACCTGCCTTACCGGCTCGCGCTGCCGATCGCGGTGCTCGCCGCGCTCGCGGCCGGCTGCACCGCCGACTTTTTCGTCGAACGTGCCGACTGGCGGCGCATCAGGACCGAAACCGTGCACGAAAAGGAAATCGATTGAGCGCGACCGACATCTGGATCGTCATCGCCGGGATGACGATCGTCACGGCCGTCACGCGGGCGCTGTTCCTGCTCGGCGGCGAACGCACGGTGCTGCCCGAGCGTGCGCAACGCGCGCTGCGCTATGCGCCGGCTGCCGCGCTCGTTGCGGTCGTGCTGCCGGACGTGCTCGAAACGCCGGCCGGGCTGTCGTTCGCGCTGTCCAACCATCCGTTCTACGCGGCGCTCGCGGGCCTGGGCTGGTATCTGTGGCGACGCAGCATGCTGGGCACGATCGTGATCGGCATGGTCGTCTTTACCGTCTTGCGCCTGGCCTCCTGACCGGCGGTCGTTGCTGCCGCCCGTACGCGTGCGCGTTCAGCGGCGTGTGCTGCTGCGGTGCAGCAACCGGTCGGCGCACACACGCGATCCCAAATAGGCGGAATTCGCCGCCGCACGGGTCAGTCTGCCGGATGGATCGGCTAGAATGCCCGTTCGAGATTTTTACCCGTGCGCGTCATGCGAACCGCCAGCCACGGCCGCATCCGGCGCCCTTTCGCGGCAGCCCGCGCACGTCCAGCGTGAACCCCCTTTCCCCATCCACTACTTCAATCTGTTCAACATGAGCCAAGTCAAGCGTCTTACCGACCTGATCGCCGCCGGCCAGCTCGCCGGCAAGCGGGTGTTCATCCGCGCCGACCTGAACGTCCCGCAGGACGATCACGGCAACATCACCGAAGACACGCGGGTGCGCGCGTCCGTGCCGGCCATCAAGGCCGCGCTCGACGCCGGCGCGGCCGTGATGGTCACGTCGCACCTCGGCCGTCCGACCGAAGGCGAATTCAAGCCGGAAGACTCGCTCGCGCCGGTCGCGAAGCGCCTCGGCGAACTGCTCGGCCGCGACGTGCCGCTCGTCGCGAACTGGGTCGAGAACGGTGTGAACGTCGCGCCGGGCCAGGTCGTGCTGCTCGAGAACTGCCGCGTGAACAAGGGCGAGAAGAAGAATTCCGACGAGCTCGCGCAGAAGATGGCGAAGCTCTGCGACGTATACGTGAACGACGCGTTCGGCACCGCGCACCGTGCTGAAGCGACCACCCACGGGATCGCGAAGTACGCGCCCGTCGCATGCGCGGGCCCGCTGCTTGCTGCGGAACTCGACGCGCTCGGCAAGGCGCTCGGCAACCCGGCGCGTCCGCTCGTCGCGATCGTCGCCGGTTCGAAGGTGTCGACCAAGCTGACGATCCTGAAGTCGCTCGCCGGCAAGGTCGATCAGCTGATCGTCGGGGGCGGCATCGCGAACACGTTCATGCTGGCGGCCGGCCTGTCGATCGGCAAGTCGCTCGCGGAAGCCGATCTCGTCGCCGAGGCGAAGGCGATCATCGACGAAGCGCGCGAGCGCGGCGCGTCGGTGCCGATCCCGACCGACGTGGTCACCGCGAAGGAATTCTCGCCGACGGCCGCGGCCACGGTGAAGCAGGTCGCCGACATCGAAGCGGACGACATGATCCTCGACATCGGCCCGGATACGGCGCGCGCACTCGCGAGCCAGCTCGAGAAGGCCGGCACGATCGTGTGGAACGGCCCGGTCGGCGTATTCGAGTTCGACCAGTTCGGCAACGGCACCAAGACGCTCGCCGAAGCGATCGCGAAATCGTCCGCGTTCTCGATCGCGGGCGGCGGCGACACGCTTGCGGCCATCGCGAAGTACGGCATCCACGACCAGGTCAGCTACATCTCGACGGGCGGCGGCGCCTTCCTCGAGTTCCTCGAAGGGAAGAAGCTGCCGGCGGTGGAAGTGCTCGAAACGCGGGCGGCCTGAGCGTGGCGGCGCGCGCAGGGGTAGCGAGGGCCGCGCGCTCCGCGAAAGCGGAGCAGCCGGCCGGCGCGGGCAAGCGCACACGCGCGCCCGCGCGGGCGAACTCGGCCCCGCGCGCACCGGCGGCCGCCGGCGACGCGGTCGTGCAGCACCACGAGATTCAGAACAAAGCGATGCCGGGCGCAAGCACCGGCACGCCCCCCGGAACGGCCGCCGCTGGGCCCGCCGATTCCGGCTCTCGCAGCGTTTCACCCAGCGCATCCACCTTGATCCAGAAGAGGAGTTTCATGCAGCGCGCCACCAAGATAGTCGCCACGATCGGCCCGGCCTCCAGTTCGCCGGAGATTCTGCTGCAGATGATGCAGGCGGGCCTCGACGTCGTGCGGCTCAATTTTTCGCACGGCACGGCCGACGATCACCGCCAGCGCGCCGAGATGGTGCGCGAGGCCGCCCGCAAGGTCGGCCGCGAGATCGCGATCATGGCCGACCTCCAGGGTCCGAAGATTCGCGTCGGCAAGTTCGAGAACGGCAAGACCACGCTGGCGCCCGGCCAGCCGTTCATCCTCGACGCGGGCTGCGAGCTCGGCAACGACGAGCGCGTCGGCCTCGACTACAAGGAGCTGCCGCGCGACCTGAAGCCGGGCGATCTGCTGCTGCTGAACGATGGCCTGATCGTGCTGACCGTCGAGCGCGTGCTCGGCGACGAGATCCACACGATCGTCAAGGTGGGCGGCGAACTGTCCAACAACAAGGGGATCAACCGCCAGGGCGGCGGCCTGTCGGCGCCCGCGCTGACCGCGAAGGACATGGAGGACATCCGCACTGCGATGTCGCTCGGCGCGGATCTGGTCGCGGTGTCGTTCCCGAAGAACGCGACCGACATGGAAATGGCGCGCCAGCTCGCGAACATCGCAGGCGCGCCGTACGGCATCAAGCCGAAGATGATTGCGAAAATCGAGCGTGCGGAAGCGATCCCGGCGCTGCAAAGCATCCTCGACGCGTCCGACGGCATCATGGTCGCGCGCGGCGACCTCGCGGTGGAAGTCGGCAACGCGGCCGTGCCGGCGCTGCAGAAGCGGATGATCCGGATGGCGCGCGAGTCGAACAAGCTCGTGATCACCGCGACGCAGATGATGGAATCGATGATCTACGCGCCCGTGCCGACGCGTGCGGAAGTGTCGGACGTCGCGAACGCGGTGCTCGACGGCACCGACGCGGTGATGCTGTCGGCCGAGACGGCCGCCGGCAAGTACCCGGTCGTCACGATCGAGACGATGGCGGCCGTGTGCGTCGAGGCGGAAAAGTCCGAGCACGTCGAGCTCGACAAGGATTTCCTCGACCGCACGTTCACGCGCATCGACCAGTCGATCGCGATGGGCGCGCTGTTTACCGCGTACCACCTCGGCGCGAAGGCGATCGTCGCGCTGACCGAATCGGGTGCGACCGCGCTGTGGATGTCGCGCCACTACACGCACGTGCCGATCTTCGCGCTGACGCCGCGTGTCGGCAGCGAACGCACGATGGCGCTGTACCGCAACGTGACCCCGCTGCACGTCGACTTCAACAGCGACCGCGACTCGGCGCTGCAGGCGGCGCTCGAGATCGTCGTCAAGCAGGGCTACGTGCAGCACGGCGACATGGTCGTGCTAACCGTCGGCGAGCCGATGGGGCAGGCGGGCGGCACCAACACGCTGAAGATCGTGCGGGTCGGCGAACATTACTGAGATTGGGCCCGGGTGACGGCGGGCACGGGCCGGTCCGACGACCGGCCGCACCGCTGCCCGAGTCGATCCGGCACCTTTTTTTGATCCAAAGCCGCGCGGGGTCCGATGCCCCGCGCGGCTTTTTTTCTGTTTTTTGGCCGGATTGTGCCGTGCGAAGGTAACAAATTGCGAGCGCGCGCCCCCGGGCGGTCGGAAACGGAGGCGCTTCGCGATAAAATGCGGCTATTCGACGCTCAGCCGCGCCGTGCCGTCCCGGGTCAGCCCGGAGCGAGCGCCGGGCCGGCGTCAGGGCGCACCGGTTTTCATTCCAAGGAGTTCCACAATGCCTCTCGTATCAATGCGTCAATTGCTGGACCACGCGGCAGAGCACGGTTACGGCCTGCCGGCCTTCAACGTGAACAACCTGGAGCAGGTCCAGGCGATCATGGCGGCGGCGGACCAGGTCGGCGCGCCCGTGATCATGCAGGCATCGGCCGGCGCGCGTAAGTATGCGGGCGAGCCGTTCCTGCGCCACCTGATCGAAGCGGCGGTCGAGTCGTATCCGCACATCCCGGTCGTGATGCACCAGGACCACGGCCAGTCGCCGGCGGTCTGCATGGCCGCGATCCGCAGCGGCTTCACGAGCGTGATGATGGACGGTTCGCTCGAAGCGGACGGCAAGACGGTCGCCTCGTACGAATACAACGTCGACGTGTCGCGCAAGGTCGTCGAGATGGCGCACTCGATCGGCGTGACGGTCGAGGCCGAACTCGGCGTGCTCGGCTCGCTCGAGACGATGAAGGGCGACAAGGAAGACGGCCACGGCGCGGAAGGCACGATGACCCGCGAGCAGCTGCTGACCGATCCGGAGCAGGCAGCCGACTTCGTCAAGCTCACGCAGTGCGACGCGCTCGCGATCGCGATCGGCACGTCGCACGGCGCGTACAAGTTCACGAAGAAGCCGACGGGCGACATCCTGTCGATCCAGCGCATCAAGGAAATCCACGCGCGCATTCCGAACACGCACCTGGTGATGCACGGTTCGTCGTCGGTGCCGCAGGAGCTGCTGGCCGAGATCCGCGAATTCGGCGGCGACATGAAGGAAACCTACGGCGTGCCGGTCGAGGAAATCCAGGAAGGCATCAAGCACGGCGTGCGCAAGATCAACATCGACACCGACCTGCGTCTTGCGATCACCGGCGCGATCCGCCGCTACCTGTTCGAGAACCCGGGCAAGTTCGATCCGCGCGATTACCTGAAGCCCGCGCGCGAAGCGGCGAAGAAGGTGTGCGTCGACCGCTACCTTGCATTCGGCTGCGAAGGCCAGGCCGCGAAGATCAAGCCGGTCGCGCTCGAGAAGATCGCCGAACAGTACAAGTCCGGCGCGCTCGCGCAGGTCGTGCGCTGAGACTGTAGTACGATTGCCCCGCCCGGTTTCGCCGCCGGTCCGGGGCAGGCTGCCCCGGCGCCGGATCCGATCCGGCCCTGACAGCCATTTCGACCGGCCGAACAAAGGCCGGCCGGCAGCCGCGGGCGCGAGCGCCCGCCGGTTCGCCGACGCATTGCAAGACCGCCGTTCCCGCCTGCCGCGGGGAACGGCGTTTCCCTTTTTGTTTGGCTCCTTATCTGCGAAAAGACGATGTCTACCCTTTACGAATCCACGCTCCGCTCGCTGCCGCTCCTCGGTCGCGGCAAGGTCCGCGACAACTACGCGGTCGGCAACGACAAGCTCCTGATCGTCACGACGGATCGCCTGTCGGCATTCGACGTGATCATGGGCGAGCCGATTCCGAACAAGGGCCGCGTGCTGAACCAGATGGCCAATTTCTGGTTCGACAAGCTCGCGCACATCGTGCCGAACCACCTGACCGGCGACGCGCCGGAATCGGTCGTCGCGGCTGACGAAGTCGAGCAGGTCAAGGGTCGCGCGGCCGTCGTCAAGCGCCTCGAGCCGATCATGATCGAAGCGGTCGTGCGCGGCTACCTGGCCGGCAGCGGCTGGAAGGAATACCAGGCGTCGGGCGCGGTGTGCGGCGTGCAGCTGCCGGAAGGCTTGCAGAATGCGCAGAAGCTGCCCGAGCCGATCTTCACGCCGGCCGCGAAGGCCGAGCTGGGCGAGCACGACGAGAACATCACGTTCGAGGAAACCGAGCGCCGCATCGGCACCGAGCTGGCCGCGACGATCCGCGACATCTCGATCAGGCTGTACAAGGAAGCAGCCGACTACGCGGCGACGCGCGGCATCATCATCGCCGACACGAAGTTCGAGTTCGGCCTCGACAATCACGGCAAGCTGTACCTGATGGACGAAGTGCTGACGGCGGACTCGTCGCGCTTCTGGCCGGCCGACCAGTACCAGGTCGGCACCAACCCGCCGTCGTTCGACAAGCAGTTCGTGCGCGACTGGCTCGAGGCGCAGCCGTGGGGCAAGACCGCGCCGGCGCCGGCGCTGCCGGCCGACGTCGTCGAGAAGACGGCCGCGAAGTACCAGGAGGCGCTCGAGCGCATCACCGGCCAGCCGCTCGCCTGAGCGAAGGAACGCACGAAAATGACTGAAGTCCAGACTGCCCACACGCACAGCGCGCCGCTCGTCGGCGTGCTGATGGGTTCGAGTTCCGACTGGGACGTAATGAAGAACGCGGTCGCGATCCTGCAGGAATTCGGCGTGCCGTACGAAGCGAAGGTCGTGTCCGCGCACCGGATGCCCGACGAGATGTTCGACTATGCAGAGAAGGCGCGCGAGCGCGGGCTGCGCGCGATCATCGCGGGCGCCGGCGGTGCCGCGCACCTGCCCGGCATGCTGGCCGCGAAGACGACCGTGCCGGTGCTCGGCGTGCCGGTCGCGAGCAAGTACCTGAAGGGCGTCGATTCGCTGCACTCGATCGTGCAGATGCCGAAGGGCGTGCCGGTCGCGACGTTCGCGATCGGCGAGGCCGGCGCCGCGAATGCGGCACTGTTCGCGGTGTCGATCCTGTCCGGCACGTCGGTCGACTACGCGAACCGCCTCGCCGCGTTCCGTGTGCGCCAGAACGAAGCCGCGCATGCGATGGTGCTGCCGCCGCTCGCATGACGGCGCACCGCGGCCGCTGCGCGCTTCGGGCGGCCGCCTGATCTTCCTACTGCGGCGGGCCGTACCCGCCGCAACCGACCACTGACATGACCGCAACTCCTGATTCCGTTTCCCCGATCCTGCCCGGCGCGTGGCTGGGCATGGTCGGCGGCGGCCAGCTCGGCCGCATGTTCTGCTTTGCCGCCCAGTCGATGGGCTATCGCGTCGCGGTGCTCGATCCCGATCCGGCGAGCCCTGCGGGCGCGGTCGCCGACCGCCACCTGCGCGCGGCCTACGACGACGAAGCCGCGCTCGCGGAGCTCGCCGGGTTGTGCGACGCCGTGTCGACGGAATTCGAGAACGTGCCGGCCGCGAGCCTCGATTTCCTCGCGCGCACCACCTTCGTCGCGCCGGCCGGCCGCTGCGTCGCGGTCGCGCAAGACCGGATCGCGGAGAAGCGCTTCATCGAGGCGTCCGGCGTACCGGTCGCGCCGCATGTGGTGATCGAATCGGCGGCGGCGCTCGCCGCGCTCGACGATGCGGCGCTGGTCGCGGTGCTGCCGGGCATTCTGAAGACGGCGCGGCTCGGCTACGACGGCAAGGGCCAGGTGCGAGTGAACACCGCGCAGGAAGCGCGCGATGCGCATGCGGCGCTTGGCGGCGTGCCTTGCGTGCTCGAAAAGCGCCTGCCGCTGAAGTACGAAGTGTCCGCGCTGATCGCGCGTGGCGTCGATGGCCGCTCGGCCGCATTCCCGCTCGCGCAGAACGTGCACCACAACGGCATCCTGGCGCTGACCGTCGTGCCGGCGCCGGCCGCCGATGCGGCGCGCGTCGAGGAGGCGCAGCGGGCAGCGGTCCGGATCGCCGATACGCTCGGCTACGTCGGCGTGCTGTGCGTCGAATTCTTCGTGCTGGAAGACGGCTCGTTCGTTGCGAACGAAATGGCGCCGCGCCCGCACAACTCCGGCCACTATACGGTCGATGCGTGCGCGACCAGCCAGTTCGAGCAGCAGGTGCGCGCGATGACGCGCATGCCGCTTGGCAACCCGCGCCAGCATTCGCCCGCCGCGATGCTGAACATCCTCGGCGACGTATGGTTTCCGAATGGGGCCGAGGCCGACCCCGTCACGCCGCCGTGGGACACGGTCGCCGCGATGCCGGCCGCACACCTGCACCTGTACGGCAAGGAAGAAGCGCGCGTCGGCCGCAAGATGGGCCACGTGAATTTCACGGCCGAGACGCGCGACGGCGCCGTCGCTGCCGCCAACGCGTGCGCGCAACTGCTGCGCGTGCCGCTCGACTGAGGCGGCAGCCGATGTCGATCGATCTTCCGAACCCGGTGACGCCCGCGCAGATCGACGCGGCCGCCGCGCTGCTCGACGCGGGCCAGCTCGTCGCGTTTCCGACCGAAACCGTGTACGGGCTCGGCGGCGATGCGGCGAACCCCGAAGCCGTCGCGCGCATCTACGCGGCCAAAGGGCGTCCGGCGAACCATCCGGTGATCGTGCATCTGCCGCCGGGCGGCGATCCCGGCTACTGGGCCGACGACCTGCCGGCCGATGCGCGCGCGCTGATCGATGCATTCTGGCCGGGGCCGCTCACGCTGATCCTGAAACGCCATGCGCGCATTCCCGATGCGGTCAGCGGCGGTCAGGATTCGGTCGGCTTGCGCTGCCCGTCGCATCCGGTCGCGCAAGCGCTGCTGGCCGCGTTCAGCGCGCGGCGCAGCGGCCACGGCGGAGTGGCGGCGCCGTCCGCGAACCGCTTCGGTCACGTGAGTCCGACCACCGCGCAGCACGTGCGCGACGAATTCGGCGACACGGTGCACGTGCTCGACGGCGGCGCGTCCGAAGTCGGCATCGAATCGACGATTCTCGACCTGTCGCGCGGCTTCCCCGCGCTGCTGCGGCCCGGCCACGTGACGCCGCAGCAGATTGCCGACGTGCTCGGCCGCGCGCCGCGTCTGCCGGACGGCAGCGACGCGACCGCGCCGCGCGCATCCGGCACGCTGAAGGCGCATTACGCGCCGCGCACGCCGCTCGCGCTGCTGCCGTTCGACGCGCTCGAGCCGCTGCTCGCGGCTGCGCAGGTCGACGGCGAACGCGTCGCGCTCGTCGCACGCGCATCGCGAGCAGGGCGCTGGGCGCAGGCCGACGGCGTGCATTTCGTCGCGGCGCCGGAAGATCCGCAGGCCTATGCGCGCGACCTGTACGGGATGCTGCGCGCGCTCGACCGTGCGCAGGTCGCACGCATTCTCGTCGAGAAGCTGCCGGAGACCATCGAATGGATCGCCGTCAACGACCGTCTCGGCCGCGCGGCCGCGGCGTTCGAAGCGCGCGACTGACGCAGCAGCCGTTCGCAGCCCTTCGCATCGCTCCCGCAAACGAAAAACGCCTGACCGGCGCGAACCGGTCAGGCGTTTTCGTTTTGGGCGCGTGGCCGGCGGCTTACTTGCCGACGCCGGACTTCGCGATCTGCTGTTCGACGTACTGCGCGAACAGCGCGTGCAGGCGCGTGGTCGGGTGCACCGTATCGGCGAACATGTAGGTCTGGTCTGCATTCGCGACCGTGTACGTTTGCGGCGAGCAGAACAGCGACGAACCGAACGCGGTCGCATTCGCGACGCCGTACTGCGTCGCGGCCTGGACCATCGCCTTCAGGTTGCACGCCGTATCCGTGTTCTTCACGCTGAAGCCGTTCGCCTGATAGTTGGCCGCGATGCCGTCCTGCCACGTGAACGAGTCGATTACCGCGTACTTCGTCGTGTCGACCTTCAGCGCGGCCAGCGTGCCGACCAGCGTCTGGTTGAAGAGGCCCGACAATTGCGTGAACACTGCCTGCGTGCCGCCTTGCAGCGCGAGCGGCGTGCCGCCGATATCCGGCACGTTCGCGACGAACACGTGCGTCGCGCCGGCCGCGACGATCTGCTGGACGATGCCGCCGAGCTGCTGCGCGGCAAGGCCGATAGCCTGCGCGGCCGCGAGTTGCGCGGCCGGCGTGTTGCCTTGCGCCTGCGCGACCTGCGCCTGATAGAAGATGTCGTTCGCGCCGCCGTTGATCAGCACGATCTGGCCGGCGTTGAAGCTGCCGTGCTGCGACAGGTACTGTTTGACCTGGTCGGCGATCGGCGTCGTCGTCGCTTGTGCGTAGTCCGAGTTTGCGACGCTCGCATCCGCGTGGCCGATGCCCGGCTGCAACGTCACGCGCGAGCCGCCCTGCGCATAGCCGAGCCCGCCGGTCGCCTGCAGCGGAATGCCGAAGCCGCCCTGGTTCGCGGGCTGCAGCGTGTCGCCGTAGTACTGCGCGACGTCCTGCGTCCACACCTGGCCCGGATTGGTCGTGAAGCGGCCGCCGCCGAAGCCGAGCTTGATCTGCGAGTAGGTGCCGACATCCGACAGGCTGTCGCCGAACGACACGATCTGCATCTTCACGCCGGACGGCGGCGTGTTCGATGCACTGCTGCTGTTGTTGTCGTCACCGCCGCCGCATGCGGCGAGCAGCGCGAGCGCAGCGCCCGCGATCGCGACCTGCGCGGTGCGCAGCAGGCGTTGGCGGCTGCGCGACGGAGTGGATTGTTGCGTCTGCATCGATGGATCTCCTCGTAGATATGGCCCGATGTGTTGTGCATCTGCCGCGTGCCCGCTCAGGTTCGGACTGCGCGGCGGCCGTTGGCTGAAGCGGTTTATTGGTCGCGCACGGCCGCAAGCGGCGCGGTGCGCGGATCGTGATTCGCGGCCTCGGCGATCTGCGCATGATAAGCGCTCGCCCATTCGGGCGGGCCGAAAATCGCGCGCAGCTTGTTGCGCCATCCGCGCACGCGGATCGCGTCGGCCGCCATCGACACCCACTCGTGAAACGTCGCGACGAGCGGATTGTTCGAGCCGAGCGGCTCGACGATCCCGTATCGCGGCGGATCGTCGGACGCTTCCTCGACGAAGCTGCCGAACAGCCGATCCCAGATCACGAGCACGCCCGCGTAATTGCGGTCGATATAGCGCGGGTTGCGGGCGTGGTGCGCGCGATGAATCGACGGCGTGTTGAACACGTATTCGACCCAGCCGAGCTTGCCGATCGCCTGCGTGTGCACGAAGAACTGGAACGCGAGATTGATCAGCACCACGCCGACGATCTGCTGCGGCGGAAAGCCGAGCAGCGCAAGCGGAAGCCAGAACACCCACATGCCGGCGACCGGATACATCAGGCTCTGCCGGAACGCGGTCGAGAAATTCATCCGCTCGGACGAGTGGTGTACGACGTGCGCGGCCCACAGCCAGCGCACGCGATGGCTCGCGCGATGGAACACGTAATAGAGCAAATCCTGGCCGACGAACAGCACCGCGAACGACAGCCAGCCGTCGTGCCACGTGAACAGCCGGAAATGTGCGTAGCAGTACGCATAAACGGGGATCACGAACAGCCACGCGAGCTTGTCGGCGCCCTGGTGCATCAGCGCGAGCGCCGCATTGCACAGCGTGTCGCGCCACGCATAGACGTGATCCTGCGCACGCGTGCGCGCGAGGTGCCAGGCTTCCCACGCGATGCACAGCAGGAAGACGGGCGCCAGCGCGAGCAGAAGCAATTCGACGTCGAATCGCATGGACGTGTCTCCTCCTTTCCCCTGCAAGCCGTGAGGCCGGGCGTGCGGCCCGTTGTAGATATCGGTCAGGCCAACAGCCTACGCAATCGCCACGCACTAGGCGAGGGGGCAGCGTAGAGGGTTCCCTCTGAGGACAGGGTTTCTACGGAAGCCGCGCGGCGCGTGGCCGGGCGGTGTGGCCCTGTTTGCGGGCGCGGACGACGGGCAGCGCGCGGCGCACCGCAGCAGCTGGCCGTTTCAAACGGCGAACGGTGAATTCGATGGCGGGGCCGCGACCGCCGTTCCGCTACGCGCCGGGCATCCGATGCCGGCCAACGGACGCCGCAACGCGATCGCGAGCGGCGGCATGCTGCCGCGTTGTCGCGTATGCGGGGTCAGCGTGCGCCCGCGTAGACCCATTCGAGCAGCGTGTCGTGCGCGGCGCGCGCGGCTTCCGCATGATCGTCGTTGATGAAGCTGACGACGACGTAGCTCTGGCCGTCGGCGCCGGCCACGTAGCCCGCGATCGCGCGCACGTCGCGCAGCGTGCCGGTCTTGATGTGCGCGTTGCCGAGCACGCCCGCGTTGGTCAGGCGGTTCTTCATGGTGCCGTCGATGCCGGCGATCGGCAGCGAATCGATGAACGCCTGCGCGACCGGGCTCGCGTTCGCCGCCTGCAGCAGCGCGGCGAGCGACAGCGCGCTCACGTGCTCGTCGCGCGACAGGCCAGAGCCGTTGTCGAGTTCGAGGTCGGGCATCGCGATGCCGCTTTTCTGCAGGAACGCGTGAATCGCGCGGCTCGACTGCTCGGGTGTCGCGGGCGGCTTGCCGGCGACCGCGCCGATCGTCAGAAACAGGTTGCGCGCCATCACGTTGTTGCTGAACTTGTTGATGTCGTAGACGATGCTGCCGAGCACCGGACTGTGGTGCACGGCGAGCGGCCGCGCGGCGCTTGGCACCTTGCCTTCGGTGACCGGGCCCGCGATCGTGCCGCCGTCCTGCTGCCACAGCGCGAGGAAGCCGCGCGCGAAGAACGTCGTGTGATCGAGGATCGCGAGGTTGGTCGTGTGCGAGCCGCAGCGCAACGGATAGTCGCCGGCGAACGAGGCGGTCACGATCCCGCCGTTGCCCGCGGACAGCGTCGGACGTGCGGCCGCGGCGGCCGCGCCGCACGAGCCCGTGCCTTCGACGAGCTGATTGTCGATCGACAGGTTCGCGAGCGGCGGCAGCATGTCGACGGCAACCTTGCCGTCGTCGCCGGGCGTGACCGTGAACGAGACGGCCTTGAACGCGTACAGCAGCGGATCGGGGCCGACGTTGTACGGCGCGCTCACGTCGTCGTCGAACGACGGCAGGTCGCGCGTCGATGCGGCGAAATAAGTCTTGTCCAGCACGAGGCCGCCGGCCACGCGTTTGACGCCCGCCTTGCGCAGCTTGTCGACGAGGTCGATCAGTTCCTCGGGCACGAGCTTCGGATCGCCGGTGCCCTTGATGTACAGGTTGCCCTGCAGGGTGCCGTCCGGGTCGACCGGACCGTCCGCATATGCGGTGGTGCGCCAGCGGAAGTCGGGGCCGAGCATCGACAGGCCCGAATAGGTCGTGACGAGCTTCATCGTCGACGCCGGCAGCATCGGCCGGCTCGCGTTCCATGCAATGAGCGGCTCGGGATCGCCGACGCGCTCGACGACCACGCTCATCGCCGAAGCCGGCACCTTCGCGCGCTGCAGCGCGACGAGCACAGACGCGGGCAGGCCGGCGGCGCGCGCGGCGGGCGACACGATCGCTGTCTTGCGTGCTTCCTTGTGGGATTTCTTGCGAGCCTGCGCGGGCGGCGCGAATGCGAGGGCCGTGCAGGTGGCGACGACGGCGGCCGCGCGCAGGCAGACGCGGGCACGCGGGACGAAGCGGGCGGAAAGAGCGGAAATCGGCATGTGCGAATACGGGAAAAGCGCAGGGTCGGGGGCAGGGCGCGCGCGGCGCCGGAGCGCACATTGTAGAGACAACTGCGCGCACGGCCGCCGCAAACTGCCTTTCTGTTGCATTGCAGGGAGCACCCGGGATTCGCGGCGCTACAATGGTCGCCATGTTTCACTCGTCCCATGGGTTCCGGTTCCGATGCGGATTCTGCTAGTTGAAGACGATCGAATGATTGCCGAGGGCGTGCGCAAGGCGCTGCGCGCCGACGGCTTCGCGGTCGACTGGGTGCAGGACGGCGACGCCGCGCTCACGGCGCTCGGCGGCGAAACGTACGACCTGCTGCTGCTCGACCTTGGCCTGCCGAAGCGCGACGGCATCGACGTGCTGCGCACGCTGCGCGCGCGCGGGTTGTCGCTGCCGGTGCTGATCGTCACGGCGCGCGACGCGGTGGTCGATCGCGTGAAGGGCCTCGACGCGGGCGCCGACGACTACCTGGTCAAGCCGTTCGACCTCGACGAGCTCGGCGCGCGGATGCGCGCGCTGATCCGCCGCCAGGCCGGCCGCAGCGAGTCGCTGATCCGCCACGGCGCGTTGACGCTCGACCCTGCGTCGCACCAGGTGACGCTCGACGGCGCGCCCGTCGCGCTGTCCGCGCGCGAATTCGCGCTGCTCGAGGCGCTGCTCGCGCGGCCGGGCGCGGTGCTGTCCAAGAGCCAGCTCGAGGAGAAGATGTACGGCTGGGGCGAGGAGATCGGCAGCAACACCGTCGAGGTCTACATTCACGCGCTGCGCAAGAAGCTCGGGTCGGACCTGATCCGCAACGTGCGCGGGCTCGGCTACATGGTCGTCAAGGAAAGCTGACGCGTGAGGTCGATTCGTCATCAATTGCTGGTCTGGCTGCTCGCGATCGTGGTCGCGGGCGTGTGCGCCGCGGGCTGGCTGATCTACCGGCAGGCGCTCGCCGAAGCGAACGAACTGTTCGACTACCAGTTGCAGGAAATCGCCGCGGCGCTGCCGTCGGAACCGTTCTCGCAGGTGTTCGGCTCGCGCACCAACGGCGACGAAGGCATCGTGATCCAGATCTGGAACCGCAACGGCGTGCTGATGTACTTCTCGCATCCGCGCGCACCGATCGCGCCGCGCGCGGAACTCGGCTTTTCGACCGAGCGCACCGATCGCGGCGAATGGCGCGTGTACGGCGCGATCGTCGGCGACAACGTCGTGCAGCTCGCGCAGCCTCTGTCGGTGCGCAACCGGCTCGCCGCAAACGTCGCGCTTCGCACGCTGTGGCCGCTGATCGTGCTGCTGCCGTTCCTCGGCGCGGCAGTCTGGATGATCGTCGGTCGCGGGCTCGCGCCGCTCGGCCGCGTGACGCGCGCGGTCGAGGCGCGCCGCCCGGAAGCGCTCGATCCGCTGCCCGACGCGCGGCTGCCGCTCGAGGTGCAGCCGCTCGTGCGCGCGCTGAACGGGCTGCTCGCGCGCTTGTCGGCAGCCCTCGACACGCAGAAGGCGTTCGTCGCCGATGCCGCGCACGAACTGCGCACGCCGCTCGCGGCCGTGCAGATCCAGGCGCAGCTCGTCGCACGCGCGAAGGACGACGCATCGCGCCGCGAGGCGGTCGCGGATCTGCAGGACGGCGTCACGCGCGCGACGCGCCTCACCGAACAGCTGCTCGCGCTCGCGCGCGCGGAGCCCGACGGCGCGACCGTGCGCGAGCCGGTCGACCTGCACGCGCTGCTCGCCGAATGCGTGGCCGCGCACGCGCCGCTCGCGCAGCGGCGCGGCATCGACCTCGGCTTCGAGGAGGCGCGCGCGGCGACCGTCAGCGCGGACATCAGCGCGCTGCGCGTGATGTTCGGCAACCTGCTCGACAACGCGGTGAAATACACGCCGGACGGCGGGCGCATCGACGTGTCGCTGACGCGCGATGCGGCCGGCCGCGCATGCGTGCAGATTGCCGACAGCGGGCCCGGCATCCCGCCCGACGAGCGCGAGCGCGTGTTCGACCGGTTCTACCGCGACAGCTCAGCACGCGCGCGCGCCGATGTGTCGGGCAGCGGACTCGGGCTCGCGATCGTCAAGCGGGTCGCGGCGCAGCAGGGTGCGACGGTGTCGCTCGGCGACGCAGCCGCGGGCGGGCTGCTCGTAAGCGTCGTGTTCCGCGACGCGGAAATGCCGCAGCCGGCGCCGCAAGCGTCCGAATCGGCGTGAGCTGCCGCTCCGGCAGCGGCTTAAGCCCCGCTTAAGGCCGATTAAGCCTCCTTTAAGTCAGGGTCGTTACGCTGCGACCTAACAAAGAGGAGGTCCTACGATGAACACCCGATTCCTTGCGCGCGGCGCCGTCGCGGTCGCCGTGGCGGCCGCGCTGTCCGCCGGTTATGTCGCGGGTACCCGCCATGCCGATCCGCAGATCATCACGCCTGCGCAGGCTGCCGCGCTGATGCCGGCCGAAGCCGCGGCGAAGACCGGTATCCCCGATTTCTCCGGGCTGGTCGAAACCTACGGCCCGGCGGTCGTGAACATCAGCGCGAAGCACGTCGTGAAGCAGGTGTCGCGGCGCGTGCAGCAGCCGCAGCTGCCGATGGATCCGAGCGATCCGTTCTACCAGTTCTTCAAGCACTTCTACGGTCAGGTGCCGGGAATGGGCGGCGACGCGCAGCCGGACGACCAGCCGAGCGCGAGCCTCGGTTCGGGATTCATCGTCAGCTCCGACGGTTACATCCTCACCAACGCGCACGTGATCGACGGTGCGAACGTCGTCACGGTGAAGCTGACCGACAAGCGCGAATACAAGGCGAAGGTCGTCGGCTCCGACAAGCAGTCCGACGTCGCGGTGCTGAAGATCGACGCGAGCGGCTTGCCGACGGTGAAGATCGGCGATCCGGCGCAGAGCAAGGTCGGCCAGTGGGTCGTCGCGATCGGTTCGCCGTACGGCTTCGACAATACCGTCACGTCGGGCATCATCAGCGCGAAGTCGCGCTCGCTGCCCGACGAGAATTACACGCCGTTCATCCAGACCGACGTGCCGGTGAACCCCGGCAACTCGGGCGGCCCGCTGTTCAACCTGCAGGGCGAGGTGATCGGCATCAACTCGATGATCTACTCGCAGACGGGCGGCTTCCAGGGCTTGTCGTTCGCGATTCCGATCAACGAGGCGATCAAGGTCAAGGACGAGCTCGTGAAGACGGGCCACGTGAGCCGCGGCCGCCTCGGCGTCGCCGTGCAGGGGCTGAACCAGACGCTCGCGAGTTCGTTCGGGCTGCAGAAGCCCGACGGCGCGCTCGTCAGCTCGGTCGATCCGAACGGCCCGGCCGCGAAGGCCGGCCTGCAGCCGGGCGATGTGATCCTTGCAGTCAACGGCTCGCCGGTCGCCGATTCGACGTCGCTGCCCGCGCAGATCGCAAACCTGAAGCCGGGCTCGAAGGCCGAACTGCAGGTGTGGCGCGACAAGGCGAAGAAGTCGATCAGCGTGACGCTCGGCGCGATGAGCGACGCGAAGGTGGCGTCGAACGACGGCGGCCCCGTCGAGCAGGGGCGCCTCGGTGTCGCGGTGCGACCGCTGACGCCTCAGGAGCGCAGCGCAACGAATCTGTCGCACGGGCTGATCGTGCAGCAGGCCGGCGGCCCGGCCGCCAGCGCGGGCATCCAGCCGGGCGACGTGATTCTCGCGGTGAACGGCCGTCCGGTCACGAGCCCCGAGCAGTTGCGCGAGGCGGTCAAGGGAGCGGGCAACAGTCTTGCTCTGTTGATCCAGCGCGATAATGCACAGATCTTCGTGCCGGTCGACCTGAGCTGACCGGCGGCCGCAACGGGCCGGCCCGGCCGGCCCGCGCGGGCGCCGCCGGCGTTCGGCGCCGAGATGTTGTGTTCCGACCCGAAAGGAGAGAGCCATGCAATATCTACGCAACGTGTCCCGATTTGCCGTCGCGGCGGCACTGGCCGCCGGCCTTGCGGTCGCCGTGCCGGCCGCGTACGCGCAATCGTCGGACGGCTTGCCCGAAGCGAGCCAGCAGGGCGATGTCAGCTTTGTGTCAGGCGGCATCGGCAAGGATCAGTCGACGGCGTTCGAGCGCAACGAAGCGGCATGGCCGCTGGCGCTGCGCTTCACCGGCAAGGGCGGTGAATATCTCGCGGACGTCCATGTGCGGATCGTCGACGGCAAGGGTACCGAATTGCTGAAGACCGATGCGCGCGGGCCGTACATGCTCGTGAAGCTGCCGCCGGGGCGCTACACGGTGCACGCGTCGTATCAGGGCAGCGACGAGACGCGCGCGGTCACCGTCGGCGCGAAGGGCGGCGCGAAGGCCGCGTTCCAGTGGAGCGCCCAGTAACGCACCGTGCGTAGGCCCGCGGCGGGTAGCGCAATCGGATTAACTTTCGCCCATAATGAGAGCCACGGCTTCGTGCCGTGGCTTTTTCGTTTCCGCGCCCGGCGTGCCCGCCGGCGCTGCCCGGAGGAGAAACGATGTCCGATGCAGCCGACCCTCGCCTCGAAATCGTGCCGAACCGCCATCGCGTGCGCGTGATCCATCGCGGCATCACGTATGCCGACTCGCACGGCGCGCTGACGGTGCGCGAGGCGGGCCTGCCGGACATTCATTATCTGCCGCGCGGCGACGTCAACATGCGCAGGCTCGTGAAGTCGAGCGTCACGACGGCGTGTCCGCTGAGGGGGCAGGCCGTCTACTTCGACCTGCAGACCGAAGACGGCGTGATCGAGAACGCCGCATGGAGTTATGAAGAACCGGCGGAGGCGGCGGCCGCGCTCGCGCACTACGTTGCCTTCGATGCCGCACGGATCGACAGTCTCGTCGAGACGTCCTGATGCGGCGCGCGTTCATCGGGGAGGCGTCATGGAACTGAACGACACGTTGCGCGTACCGCTCGCGCCGGCCGTCGTGCGCGAGGCGCTGGAGGATCTCGCACTGCTGCGCGCGAGCTTCGATCATTGCGAGTCGTTCGAGAAGCTCGCGCACGGGGAATTCGCGCTGACGATCACGGTGCCGCTCGGCCCGCTGCGCGCGCGCTACGACGTGCGTGCCCATTCGGCGGGCGAACAGGGCGATGCGCAAGGGCTGCCGCGCCGCCTGCTGAACTTCAAGGCTCGGGCCGATGGTCTGGGCGCTCTGCGCGGCCAGGTCGAACTCGTGCTGCTGCGTGAACAAGGCGACGCCGAGGCGACGCGCATCGACTACGTGGTGTGGGCGACGGCGAGCGGGCCGCTCGCCGAACTGCCGGCGCGACAGATCGAAAATGCGCTGCGTGAATGGACCGACGATTTCTTCCGCGAATTCAGTGCGGTCGTGCAGGCGAAGCACGGTCTCGTGCCAAACCGCGCGCGGACGAATGCGCCGCGCCGGCAGCACGTGTTCCTGCGTCCCGCGTCGCTGATGGCCGCGGCGAAGCGTCCGCTGCCGCATCTCGGCGGCGCGCTGAGTGGCCGGGCCGCGAGCGTCGTGCATCATCGCGAATCCGGTCCGCTGTCCGGCTGGGCGTGGGCGGCGATCGTCGTGTTCGTCGCGCTGCTGCTGTACGCGGCGCGCTGGATCAACGGCGCCTGAGCATCCGCAGCCGCTCGCGCGTTGTCTGCGAGCCGGCCATCTGCGCGCCGGCCGTCAGCGCAATGCGTCGGGCCCGGCGCCGCGAAATTCCTTCCGATAAGCCGACGGCGACGTGCCGAGTGCGCTCGCGAAATGCTGGCGCAGCGACACGCTCGACCCATAGCCGGCCGCCTGCGCGATCGCGTCGATCGATTGTCCGGTGGTCTCCAGCAGGTGCTGTGCGCGCGTGAGCCGCTCGGCCTGCAGCCATGCGGTCACGGTGGTGCCCGTCGCCTGGCGGAAGTGCCGCGTGAACGTGCGCCGGCTCATCAGCACGCGCCCGGCGAGCGAATCCACGCTGTGCGCGAGGTCGAGATGCGCGCGCACCCAGTCGAGCAGCCCCGCCAGCCGGGCGTCGCGCGGATGCGCGGCGACCGGCTGCGGCACGTATTGCGCCTGACCGCCCTGGCGGTGCGGCGGGATCACGAGGCGGCGCGCGATCCGGTTTGCGGCGTCCGAGCCGAAGCGCCGCCGCACGACGTGCAGGCAGCAGTCGAGCCCCGCGGCCGTGCCGGCCGATGTCATCAGGTTGCCGTCGTCGACGTACAGCACGTCGGGGTCGAGCTTCACACGCGGAAACCGGTGCGCGAAATCGTCGGCCCACGCCCAGTGCGTCGTGGCCGGACGTCCGTCGAGCAACCCGGCCGCGGCGAGCACGTAAGCGCCGAGGCACAGGCCGACGACCTGCGCGCCGCGCGCGGCCGCCGTGCGCACCGCGTCGACCATCGCGGCCGGCGGCGCTTCGTCCGGATCGCGCCATGCCGGCACGATGACGATGTCCGCGTCGTCGAGCGCGTCGAGCCCGTACGGCGCGGTGATCGTGAATCCGCCCGTGGTCGACAGCGGGCCGCGCTCCGCCGAACAGACGCGGAAATCGAACGCGGGCGTGGCTGCGGCGTCGCGCTCCTTGCCGAACACGACGGACGGCACCGACAAATGGAACGGGCTGATACCGTCGTATGCGATCACGGCGACGATGGTCGGGGCGAGGGCGGCGGACGACGCGGTGACGCGCATGGGCGGACTCGGGCATGGTGATGGCCCGATTCTATCGAATATTGGCTATCGGGCCACTGTCCGCATGCGCGGTGCGATCCGACAATGCGTCGCATCGCGCCGCTGTCCGTTCCGCTCCGGAGCGGGGCGGCGCAGTCCAACCGGGAGTCCTGCCATGTCGAATGCCGTGTCGTCGTCTTCTGCCGTTTCCGCTTCCCGCCGTGCACTGATCGTCATCGACGTGCAGAACGAGTACGTCACGGGCGGCCTGCCTGTCGAATATCCGCCGGTCGACGCATCGCTCGCGAACATTGGCCGCGCGATCGACGCCGCGCATGCGGCCGGCGTGCCGGTGATCGTCGTGCAGCACGTCGCGCCGGCCGGTGCGCCGATCTTCGCGCCCGGGACGGACGGTGTCGCGTTGCACCCGGTCGTTGCCGGCAGGCCCCATGCGCACCTGATCGTGAAGGCGCAGGCCAGCGCGTTCGCCGGCACCGATCTCGCCGCGTGGCTCGATGCGCACGAAATCGACACGCTCGCCGTCGCCGGCTACATGACGCACAACTGCAATGCGTCGACGGTGTATCACGCGGTGCATGCCGGGCTGACCGTCGAGTACCTCGCGGATGCGACCGGCGCGGTGCCGTACGAGAACGAAGCAGGAGCGGCGAGCGCCGAGGAGATTCACCGAGCGTACTCGGTGGTGTTCCAGTCGAACTTCGCGGCGGTGATGTCGACCGATGCGTGGATCGCCGGCATCGGCGGCGCGGCGATGCCGGCGCGCGATTCCGTCGCCGCGTCGAACCGGCGGGCCCGCGCCGGGCGCGCGAAGGCGGCGTGACGGACGCGCGCAGCGGGAAGGTCAAGAATTCGATCGGGTGGCGCATCGACCGCGTGCGGCCGGTCCATCCGGCCGCCGGCGATGAAACGGCACGCGGCGGCGTCGGCGGCGCGCTGGCCCGTCAGCCCGCTTTCAGCATCGCAGGGCTGTAACGCATCATGTCGAAGCAGCCGTCGACGAGTTGCTCCGCGTGCTGCTCGGCGTCGATCTCGTCCGGCAGCATCAGCATGTCGCGCACGAAGCCGCTGACGAGCGTGTGCAGCATCAGCGTCGCGCGCCACGTGTCGAGCCGCTCGGGCAGCAGCTTGAGCTGCACGGCCGCCGCGAGATCGGCGTCGATCGCGTGCAGCGCTTCGCTCATGCCCGCGCGATTGCGTTGCAGCAGCGGTTCCATGTCCGCGACGTATTCGCATTTCATGAACAGGATGCTGAACACGCGCCGCAACTGCGAGTCGCGCTGCACGCCGAGCAGGCACCAGATCAGGATCTTGCGGATCTTCTCGAGCGGATTGCCGCCGGGCGCGTCGAGCGGCGTGCGCTTGAGCTCGTCGATCGGCAGGAACACGCGGTCGAACATCGCATCGAACAATTCGCTCTTGTTCGCGAAATGCCAGTAGATCGCGCCGCGCGTCACGCCGGCATGCTGCGCGATGTCCGCGAGCGACGTGTGCGACACGCCCTTCTCGAAGAACACGTGCTCGGCGGCGTCGAGAATGCGGTTGCGCGTCTCGAGCGCCTCCTCCTTGGTGCGTCTGACCATGTGCAGGCCTGAATGGATCGATCGTCGGTGAATATGGGTCTGTAACGCTCGCCGCCGCCGCGCCGAGCCGCTATGCTTGCGATTGGTAATAATTCGTAAGACTGAACGGGCGGGGGCGGGCGAGCGGGCTTTTTACATACATTCGTGAATGTATATACAATACCACCCTACGATCGAATGACCCAAGTGGCAATCAGTTAATATCCCACTCTGCTGATTCCCGCCCTAGTACAAGTCCGCAGTTCGCGGCATCTCGTCGGCATGGAGGTCTCGTGCCGACTTGCTGTATCCAGTAGTCCAGCAATTCAGGTGTTCGATCAGCGCCGCGAGGCGCATCCGTGTGGCGCTCCGTCCGGGCGCCGCACTCATTCCATTGGTTATACACAGAGGTCGCTCCATGCGCGTCGAACGGGTTCCATACCGCTTACTCACTGTCGCGACGGCCGCCGTTTTCCTGGCCGCGTGCGGGAAAAAAGAATCGGCACCGCCGCCGCAAACGCCGGAAGTCGGCGTCGTCACCGTCCAGCCGCAAGCCGTACCGGTCTTCACCGAACTGCCGGGCCGCACCAGTGCATTCCTCGTCGCGCAGGTCCGCGCGCGGGTCGACGGCATCGTGCTGCGTCGTGAATTCACCGAAGGCAGCGACGTCAAGGCCGGCCAGCGCCTCTACAAGATCGATCCCGCGCCGTACCTCGCGCAGTTGAACAGCGCGAAGGCGACGCTCGCGAAGGCGCAGGCGAACCTCGTCACGCAAAACGCGCTGGTCGCGCGCTACAAGGTGCTGGTTGCCGCGAATGCGGTCAGCAAGCAGGACTACGACAACGCGGTCGCCACGCAAGGGCAGGCGGCGGCGGACGTCGCAGCCGGCAAGGCAGCGGTCGAGACCGCGCAGATCAACCTCGGCTATACGGACGTCGTTTCGCCGATCACCGGCCGCGTCGGCATTTCGCAGGTGACGCCGGGCGCGTACGTGCAGGCGAGCCAGGCGACGCTGATGTCGACGGTGCAGCAGCTCGATCCGGTCTATGTCGACCTCACGCAGTCGAGCCTCGACGGGCTGAAACTGCGTCAGGACGTGCAGAGCGGCCGCCTGAAGACGAGCGGCCCGGGTGCGGCGAAGGTGTCGCTGATTCTCGAGGACGGCAAGACGTACTCGGAGCCGGGCAAGCTGCAGTTCTCCGATGTGACCGTCGACCAGACGACCGGTTCGGTCACGATCCGCGCGGTGTTTCCGAACCCGGGCCGCGTGTTGCTGCCGGGGATGTTCGTGCGCGCACGCATCGAGGAAGGCGTGAACGAGAACGCGTTCCTGGTGCCGCAGATCGGCGTCACGCACGACCAGAAGGGCCAGGCGATCGCGATGGTCGTGAACGCGAGCAACAAGGTCGAGCCGCGTCCGTTGAAGACGACCGGCATCCAGGGGCAGAACTGGATCGTCGAGGGCGGTCTGCAGGCGGGCGACCGCGTGATCGTGCAGGGCGTCGACAAGGTGCGTCCGGGTGCGACCGTGAAGTCGGTTCCGGCGCAGCTGCCGGCCGCCTCGGCGGCATCGGGCGTTGCAGCCGCATCCGCGGCGCCGGCCGCGGCCGGTTCGGGCGCCGCAGCCGCTTCGGGTGCCGCCGCCTCGGGCGCAGCACCGGCGAGCGCCGCCGCTGCGTCGAGCGCGCAATAACAGGGAGCCTGTTTCATGGCAAAGTTTTTTATCGATCGCCCGATCTTCGCGTGGGTGATCGCCATCATCCTGATGCTGGCCGGGGTTGCGGCGATCTTCACGCTGCCGATCGCGCAGTATCCGACGATCGCGCCGCCGTCGATCCAGATCACCGCGAACTACCCGGGCGCTTCCGCCAAGACGGTGGAAGACACGGTGACGCAGGTGATCGAGCAGCAGATGAGCGGTCTCGACAACTTCCTGTACATGTCGTCGACGAGTGACGACTCGGGCAACGCGACCATCACGCTCACGTTCGCGCCGGGCACCAACGCCGACATCGCGCAGGTTCAGGTGCAGAACAAGCTGTCGCTCGCGACGCCGGTTCTGCCGCAGGTCGTGCAGCAGCTCGGTCTGTCGGTGACGAAGTCGAGCAGCAGCTTCCTGCTGGTGCTCGCCTTCAACTCCGAAGACGGCAGCATGAACAAGTACGACCTCGCGAACTTTGTCGCGTCGCACGTGAAGGATCCGATCAGCCGCCTGAACGGCGTCGGTACCGTCACGCTGTTCGGCTCGCAGTACGCGATGCGGATCTGGCTCGATCCGAACCGCCTGACGAACTACGGCCTCACGCCGGTCGACGTGACGAGCGCGATCACCGCGCAGAACGTGCAGATCGCGGGCGGCCAGATCGGCGGCACGCCGGCGAAGCCCGGCACCGTGCTGCAGGCGACGATCACCGAATCGACGCTGCTGCAGACGCCCGAGCAGTTCGGCAACATCCTGCTGAAGGTCAACCAGGACGGCTCGCAGGTTCGCCTGAAGGACGTCGCGCAGATCGGCCTCGGCGGTGAAAACTACAACTTCGATACGAAGTACAACGGTCAGCCGACCGCGGCACTCGGTATCCAGCTCGCGACCAACGCGAACGCGCTCGCGACCGCGAAGGCCGTGCGCGCGAAGATCGACGAGCTCGCACCGTTCTTCCCGCACGGCCTCGTCGTCAAGTATCCGTACGACACGACGCCGTTCGTGAAGCTGTCGATCGAGGAAGTGGTCAAGACGCTGCTCGAAGGTATCGTGCTCGTGTTCCTCGTGATGTATCTGTTCCTGCAGAACCTGCGGGCGACGATCATCCCGACGATCGCGGTGCCGGTCGTGCTGCTCGGCACGTTCGCGATCATGTCGCTGGTCGGCTTCTCGATCAACACGCTGTCGATGTTCGGCCTCGTGCTCGCGATCGGTCTGCTGGTGGACGATGCGATCGTGGTGGTCGAGAACGTCGAGCGCGTGATGGCGGAAGAAGGGCTGTCGCCCAAGGAGGCGACCCGCAAGGCGATGGGCCAGATCACCGGCGCACTCGTCGGCGTCGCGCTCGTGCTGTCGGCGGTGTTCGTGCCGGTCGCTTTCTCCGGCGGTTCGGTGGGCGCGATCTATCGGCAGTTCTCGCTGACGATCGTGTCCGCGATGGTGCTGTCGGTGCTCGTCGCGTTGATTCTGACGCCCGCACTCTGCGCGACGATCCTCAAGCCGATCCCGCAGGGCCATCACGAAGAGAAGAAGGGCTTCTTCGGCTGGTTCAACCGCACGTTCAACAACAGCCGCGACAAGTACCACGTCGGCGTGCACCACGTGATCAAGCGCTCGGGCCGCTGGCTCATCATCTATCTGGTCGTGATCGTCGCGGTCGGGCTGCTGTTCGTGCGCCTGCCGAAGTCGTTCCTGCCCGATGAGGACCAGGGCCTGATGTTCGTGATCGTGCAGACGCCGTCGGGTTCGACGCAGGAAACGACTGCGCGCACGCTCGCGAACATTTCCGACTACCTGCTGAAGGACGAGAAGGAAATCGTCGAATCGGCGTTCACGGTCAACGGCTTCAGTTTTGCCGGCCGCGGCCAGAACTCCGGTCTCGTATTCGTGAAGCTGAAGGACTACTCGCAGCGTCAGCACGCGAACCAGAAGGTCCAGGCGCTGATCGGCCGGATGTTCGGCCGCTACGGCAGCTACAAGGACGCGATCGTGATCCCGTTCAACCCGCCGTCGATTCCGGAACTCGGCACGGCCGCCGGCTTCGACTTCGAGCTGACGGACAACGCCGGTCTCGGCCACGACGCGCTGATGGCCGCGCGCAACCAGTTGCTGGGGATGGCCGCGAAGGATCCGACGCTGCAGGGCGTGCGTCCGAACGGGCTGAACGATACGCCGCAGTACAAGGTCGACATCGACCGCGAGAAGGCGAACGCGCTCGGCGTGAGCGCGGATGCGATCGACCAGACGTTCTCGATCGCGTGGGCGTCGAAGTACGTGAACAACTTCCTCGACACCGACGGCCGGATCAAGAAGGTGTACGTGCAGGCCGACGCACCGTTCCGGATGACGCCGGAGGACATGAACATCTGGTACGTGCGCAACGGGTCGGGCGGGATGGTGCCGTTCAGCGCGTTCGCGACCGGTCACTGGACGTACGGTTCGCCGAAGCTCGAGCGTTACAACGGCGTATCGGCAATGGAAATCCAGGGTCAGGCCGCACCGGGCAAGTCGACGGGCCAGGCGATGACCGCGATGGAAGGGCTCGCGAAGAAGCTGCCGGTCGGTATCGGCTACTCGTGGACGGGCCTGTCGTTCCAGGAAATCCAGTCGGGCTCGCAGGCGCCGGTGCTGTACGCGATTTCGATCCTCGTGGTGTTCCTGTGTCTCGCCGCACTGTATGAAAGCTGGTCGATTCCGTTCTCGGTGATCATGGTGGTGCCGCTCGGCGTGATCGGTGCACTGCTCGCGGCGACGATGCGCGGCCTCGAGAACGACGTGTTCTTCCAGGTCGGTCTGCTGACCACCGTGGGCTTGTCCGCGAAGAACGCGATCCTGATCGTGGAATTCGCGCGCGAACTGCAGATGACGGAGAAGATGGGGCCGATCGAGGCCGCGCTGGAAGCGGCGCGCCTGCGGCTGCGTCCGATCCTGATGACGTCGCTCGCGTTCATTCTCGGCGTGATGCCGCTCGCGATCAGCAACGGCGCGGGTTCGGCGAGCCAGCACGCGATCGGTACCGGCGTGATCGGCGGGATGATCACCGCGACGTTCCTCGCGATCTTCATGATCCCGATGTTCTTCGTGAAGATTCGTGCGATCTTCAGCGGCGAGAAGGAAGACGTCGACGAGGCGCTGCGCCTGGCTCAGGAGCACTCGCATCACGAAGAGAAACCGGGCAACGGCGACGAAGGCAACAAGGGACAGTGATGATGCAAAAACACGCTTTGACTGCAATCGCAGTCGCGCTCCTGGCCGCGGGCTGCACGCTGGCGCCGCATTACACGCGGCCCGACGCGCCCGTCGCGCAGGCATACCCGTCGGGCGGCGTCTATGCGACGCAGCCCGGCGCTGCCGGCGCGCGCAGCGCGAACGGCCAGGCGGCGACCGCCATCGGCTGGCGCGAATTCTTCGTCGATCCGCGCCTGCAGCGGCTGATCGAGATCGCGCTGAAGAACAACCGCGACCTGCGCGTCGCGGTGCTGAACATCGAGGCGTCGCGCGCGCAGTACCAGATCACGCGCGCGGGCCTGTTCCCGACGCTCGACGGTACGGGCACCGGCAACATCCAGCGCGTGCCGCGCGGCGTGTCGCAGACCGGCGCGCCGTACATCTCGCGCACCTACAACGTCGGGCTGTCCGCGTCGTGGGAGCTCGACCTGTTCGGCCGCGTGCAGAGCCTGAAGGACCAGGCGCTCGCACAGTATCTGGCAACGTCGTACGCGCGTCAGGCGACCGAGATCTCGCTCGTGTCGCAGGTCGCGGACCAATATCTGACGCTGCTGTCGACCGAGGATCTGCTGAAGGTCACGGAAAACACGCTGAAGACCGCGCAGGCGTCGTACGACCTGACGAAGCTGCAGTTCGACAACGGTACGGGCTCCGAGCTCGACCTGC
>NZ_JAGSTV010000038.1:0-2482 GCF_018148075.1 Burkholderia sp. AU19243 | reverse complement strand
TGTTGATTTCCACCGAATCTTGACCCACCGTTTTCATCTAAATCTGACCCACCCCGAGACAGCGTAGTACATCTATTCCGGTGTGGATAACTCCTCACTGCCTGCTGCTTTTGCTGCTCTCTTTCTGGTTGTCTTCGCCTTGGCAGAACTGGACTTGAAGCGCCAGGATTCATTGCCCGTTTCGACGATGTGGCAGTGATGGGTGACGCGGTCCAGCAGCGCCGTCGTCATCTTTGCGTCCCCGAACACGGTCGCCCACTCGCCGAAGCTGAGGTTGGTGGTGATCACGACACTCGTGTGTTCATACAGCTTCGAGAGCAAGTGGAACAGCAATGCGCCACCGGTCTGGCTGAACGGCAGGTAGCCCAGTTCGTCGAGGATCACCAGGTCGACGTACATCAGCTTATGGGCGATCTGGCCTTGTTTTCCGATGGACTTCTCCTGCTCCAGTGCGTTGGTCAGCTCGACGGTCGAGAAGTAACGCACGCGCTTGCCGTGGCGCTGCACGGCCTCAATTCCGATCGCTGAGGCGAGGTGCGTTTTGCCGGTGCCGGGGCCACCGATGAACACGACGTTGTGTGCGCTTGCGAGGAACGACAGGTCACTGAGTTCTCGAACCAGCGCTTCGTCGACGTGTGCCTGCGCGAAGTCGAAGCCCTTCAGGTCGCGGTGAGCCGGGAAGCGAGCGGCGGTCATCTGGTAGGCGATCGAGCGCACCTGTCGCTCCGCCGTCTCAGCCATCAGCAGTTGCATCATGAAGCGCTCCGGGGCGAACTCCGTGTGACGCGACTGCGCCAGCAGCTCTGGCCAGGTGCTCGCCATACCATGCAGTTTGAGCCCCTTGAGTTGGGCGGCGATGTCGTTAGACATGACGGTCCTCCGGTGGGTTGGCGCGCAGGGTTTCGTAGCGGCTCACGTCGGCGGCCGGCTCTTCGGTAAGCTGGAGTTTCGTCGTCGCGAGGTTGGTGCTCGTGGTGGGTGCCTTCAACCGGCTCAGCACGTTCAGAACGTGCTCCCCACTGGGGCGTCCCGAGTCCAGCGCTGCCTGCACGGCAAGCAGCACGGCATCGAGTCCGTGTTCGCGCACCGCGGCGAGCACCTGCGTCATGATGCGATCGCCTCCCGGGTGCTTCAGTAGGTGCCGCTGCAACTGCTGCAGCGGCTGTGGCATCGTGACGAACGGAGCGCCGTTGCGCAACGCGCCGGGTTTGCGCTCAACCAGCGTGATGTAATGGCGCCAGTCGTAGAAGGTCATGTGCCGCTCGAAGCTGCGTTCGTGGCGTGCGATCTCCTGGGCGTCGGCGACGACGCTGAGATATGCCGGATAGCAGCGCACGCTCACCAGCTGGTTCGTGTACTCGGTGGGCACGCTGTAGCGGTTGCGCTGGAAGTGGATGAGGCTGGTCGACGACACCCGCAGCGTCTGCTCGACATAGCCGTCGAACGGGCGTGGATTGGGCATCAGCCTGGTGCGCTCGTCCTGCAGCACGTCCTCGACCGTCAGCTCGGGCCACTGCGGGTGCCGCATCTGCCAGGCCTGACGACACTGGCCCGCGACCCATTCGTTCAGAAGCTCCAGCGTTTCCCAGCGTCGTAGCGCAGCCTCGTGCCAGATCTGGCGGCGCCGGTCCTGCACGTTCTTCTCAACGATGCCCTTCTCCCAGCCGGCGGCACGGTTGCAGAATTCCGGCTCGAACAGGTAATGGCCGCACATTGCCTCGAAGCGGGCGTTGACCGCGCGCTCCTTGCCGCGGCCGACCTTGTCCACGGCGGTCTTCATGTTGTCGTAGATGCCGCGGCGCGGCACGCCGCCGAACGCGGCGAATGCGCGGGCGTGCGCATCGAACAGCATCTCGTGACTCTGGGTCGGATAGGCGACCAGCCAGAACGCCCGGCTGGCATTGAGCTTGACGTGGGCGACCTCCAGGCGTCGCCGCAACCCGCCGATGAAGGCGTATTCGCAGCTCCAGTCAAACTGGAAGGCTTCGCCGGGTTCGAAGGCCAGCGGTACATAGGCCTTCCTGCGCGGTGCTGCAGCCTGCTCCTCGTGCCAGCGTCTCACGAAGGCGCTGACGCGGCCGTAGCTGCCGGCATAGCCCTCGCCGCGGATGGCCTCGAACATGAACCGGGCCGTGCGCCGGTCACGCTTCGGGCGATGACTGTCTGCCCGCAGCCAGCCCGTCAGTTGCGCGGCCCACTCGTCGACGACGCTCGGGCTGACGCGCTTCGGGTACTTCGGCTCAACGGCATCCGTCTGCCGAAGCCAGCTGCGCACCGTGTTCCGGGACAGGCCCGTGCGCCTCGCAATCTCGCGCAGCGGGACCTTCTCGCGGAAATACATCCGCCTGATCTTGGCCAATATGCCCACCGTGATCACCTCTGTATCCCCTGCTCAAAGATTGAGCAGGGCATTCAATCACGTGGGTCAAAATTCGATGAAAACTACAGCCTCAGGTGGGTCAGTTCTGCGTGGACATCAACA
>NZ_JAGSTV010000037.1:0-2562 GCF_018148075.1 Burkholderia sp. AU19243 | reverse complement strand
GGTTGTGTGTATCACACACGAGAATCCAACCGTCCGACGCGCTCTGTAGCGCGAAACAGACTTGTTATAGGATCAAGCCTTACGGGCAATTAGTATCGGTTAGCTGAACGCATTACTGCGCTTACACACCCGACCTATCAACGTCCTGGTCTCGAACGACCCTTCAAGGGGATCTAGTCCCCAGGGATATCTCATCTTAAGGCGAGTTTCCCGCTTAGATGCTTTCAGCGGTTATCTCTTCCGAACATAGCTACCCGGCGATGCCACTGGCGTGACAACCGGTACACCAGAGGTTCGTCCACTCCGGTCCTCTCGTACTAGGAGCAGCCCCCTTCAAATATCCAACGCCCACGGCAGATAGGGACCAAACTGTCTCACGACGTTTTAAACCCAGCTCACGTACCTCTTTAAATGGCGAACAGCCATACCCTTGGGACCGGCTACAGCCCCAGGATGAGATGAGCCGACATCGAGGTGCCAAACACCGCCGTCGATATGAACTCTTGGGCGGTATCAGCCTGTTATCCCCAGAGTACCTTTTATCCGTTGAGCGATGGCCCTTCCATACAGAACCACCGGATCACTATGACCTGCTTTCGCACCTGCTCGACTTGTCGGTCTCGCAGTTAAGCACGCTTATGCCATTGCACTATCAGCACGATTTCCGACCGTACCTAGCGTACCTTCGTACTCCTCCGTTACGCTTTGGGAGGAGACCGCCCCAGTCAAACTGCCTACCATGCACTGTCCCCGACCCGGATCACGGGCCAAGGTTAGAACCTCAAACAAACCAGGGTGGTATTTCAAGGACGGCTCCACCGAAACTAGCGTTCCGGTTTCATAGCCTCCCACCTATCCTACACAGATCGGTTCAAAGTCCAATGCAAAGCTACAGTAAAGGTTCATGGGGTCTTTCCGTCTAGCCGCGGGTAGATTGCATCATCACAAACACTTCAACTTCGCTGAGTCTCGGGAGGAGACAGTGTGGCCATCGTTACGCCATTCGTGCAGGTCGGAACTTACCCGACAAGGAATTTCGCTACCTTAGGACCGTTATAGTTACGGCCGCCGTTTACCGGGACTTCAATCAAGAGCTTGCACCCCATCATTTAATCTTCCGGCACCGGGCAGGCGTCACACCCTATACGTCCACTTTCGTGTTTGCAGAGTGCTGTGTTTTTATTAAACAGTCGCAGCCACCAGTTTATTGCAACCCCTTCACCCTCCTGGCGCAGGCCAGTCAAGCTACAAGGGCGTACCTTATCCCGAAGTTACGGTACCAATTTGCCGAGTTCCTTCTCCCGAGTTCTCTCAAGCGCCTTAGAATACTCATCTCGCCCACCTGTGTCGGTTTGCGGTACGGTCATCGTTAGACTGAAGCTTAGAGGCTTTTCTTGGAACCACTTCCAATTGCTTCGCTCCCTAAGGAGCTCGCGCCACACCCTTGAATTACGCGCCCGGATTTGCCTAAGCGCCTTCTCCAATGCAGCGACCGGGACTTCCAACACCCGGACAACCTTCCGCGATCCGTCCCCCCATCGCATCTAACGACGGTGCAGGAATATTGACCTGCTTCCCATCAGCTACGCATTTCTGCCTCGCCTTAGGGGCCGACTCACCCTACGCCGATGAACGTTGCGTAGGAAACCTTGGGCTTACGGCGAGGGGGCCTTTCACCCCCTTTATCGCTACTCATGTCAGCATTCGCACTTCCGATACCTCCAGCACGCTTTTCAACGCACCTTCGCAGGCTTACGGAACGCTCTCCTACCATGCGTGCAAGCACGCATCCGCAGCTTCGGTATATAGCTTAGCCCCGTTACATCTTCCGCGCAGGACGACTCGATCAGTGAGCTATTACGCTTTCTTTAAAGGGTGGCTGCTTCTAAGCCAACCTCCTGACTGTTTTAGCCTTCCCACTTCGTTTCCCACTTAGCTATATTTGGGGACCTTAGCTGGCGGTCTGGGTTGTTTCCCTCTTGACACCGGACGTTAGCACCCGATGTCTGTCTCCCGTGATTGCACTCTTCGGTATTCGGAGTTTGCTATGGCGGGGTAATCTGCAATAGACCCCCCAACCATGACAGTGCTCTACCCCCGAAGGTGAGACACGAGGCACTACCTAAATAGTTTTCGGAGAGAACCAGCTATTTCCAGGTTTGTTTAGCCTTTCACCCCTATCCACAGCTCATCCCCTAACTTTTCAACGTTAGTGGGTTCGGACCTCCAGTACGTGTTACCGCACCTTCATCCTGGCCATGGATAGATCACCTGGTTTCGGGTCTACGCCCAGCAACTGAACGCCCTATTCGGACTCGCTTTCGCTACGCCTGCCCTATACGGTTAAGCTTGCTACTGAACGTAAGTCGCTGACCCATTATACAAAAGGTACGCCGTCACCCCTTACGAGGCTCCGACTGTTTGTATGCATGCGGTTTCAGGATCTATTTCACTCCCCTCCCGGGGTTCTTTTCGCCTTTCCCTCACGGTACTGGTTCACTATCGGTCGATCACGAGTATTTAGCCTTGGAGGATGGTCCCCCCATCTTCAGACAGGATTTC
>NZ_JAGSTV010000036.1:0-2817 GCF_018148075.1 Burkholderia sp. AU19243 | reverse complement strand
CCCTCTTTGCCTGATGACCATAGCGAGTCGGTCCCACCCCTTCCCATCCCGAACAGGACCGTGAAACGACTCTACGCCGATGATAGTGCGGATTCCCGTGTGAAAGTAGGTAATCGTCAGGCTCCCTAAGCCAGAAACCCCCGCCCGAACAGGCGGGGGTTTTTGCATTTGCGGCGGCGGAAAGGCATGCCGCGCGGCGAAGCCCGCCATGGAGCACAGACCCGGACGTTCCGTGTTACCGGTTCGGATAGCACGCTCAGTTAAATCCTCCCTCCACGCAGGTTGCCCGGCTTTCCCCTGGGCGATCGACGCGGTTCCCATCCGTCTTTTATCGCTCGCGCTTGCCTTGGCACCCGTCACGCTCTTCTCGGAACTGAACCGCACCTGCGGTGCATTCACGATCGATCGCAAGCGCAAGCGTCGGCGGCCGCCGACTCGCCGGCAAACCGCCGTTCCCCGCTCAGATCACGCCGCGTTGACGTCGCGCCGAAACGCGCCCGGGCTTGTGCCCGTCCATTTCCGGAACGCGCGATGAAACGCGCTGGGCGCGGTAAATCCAAGTCCGGCCGCGATTTCCGCGACGCTGAGAGTTTGCTCGCGTAGCAGCGACATCTATTGCACCCGTTGGCAAATCTACCGTCGGCACTAGCCTTAATGCCGCCTGTACTTTCAGGGCAATCGATCCACTCCTCGAGCGCCGCTACCACTTCATGGCCCCTTTCGAAGCCGTCTCCGACGGCGGTTTCCAGCTTGTGGCTTCGGTTATTCGTATCTCCCGCCCGAGCTCTCTCCGCCAAGCAGGCACCCGTGGACTTCCCATCATCGGCTATTGCGTGATCTAGTTCGCCATCTCCGCATAACATCGCCGGCCTCATTTAGGCTGCCGGTGTGACGGTACTGGGTCGGCCCAGGCAGCTGGGCCGGCTTACCGCAGTGTGGCTGCCCGCGAATACCCAGCAAACCGCCGACCGAATTTCGGCCCAAATCGAGCGACAGAGGGCGACTTGCCAGTCGCCGCACCGCTTGATCCTGCGCGCTGTGTGCCCGACTACGGGCAGGCCATTTCAGCAGGCAGCGATTCATCGGCAGACGAAGGGCGGTGCCGAAATGACCACTATTCACGCGACGCCGGGAGCTGCACGACGCGCACGATAACGCGCGCGCGTAGGCGCCGGTGCGTGGAGCGTCTGCTTCCGAATGTACGACAGCGACATCCGCCCCTGATACTCCACGTTGGTCAATGCGAACGAGGCTGTAGCGCCGACGACCGCAATTGGTACGGAGCGGCGAAGGCCAGTTTCCGGGTCTTTGAGCAGTGGAATGAAACGCAGCAAGACGCCGCGAAATGAGCCGCGCATCAACCTCTCTGACGCCGCAAGCGCCCGTCGCGTCGACGCAAAGCGGAGGGGCAGCCGCCATCTGCAGGGTAGCGAGGTGGTGTTCGCGATCCGGCAGTCGCCGCGTGGCCGCAGCGCCAAGCGATGCCGTGCCCGGCGCAGGAGTTGATCAACTGTTGGAAGGCCGCGGGTTCGTGCTGGCGAATGGGGGAGAACGCGATGAAACGAGGCCACGCCGCAGCCCGAGGCCGTGAGCGCCAAGCGCGCGACCGCGGGTCGTTGCGTGTCGGCGGCTTCGGGCGGTAACGCAAGCAAGCGGATGACCGCTCCGGCGGCGCAGCTCGGTCCTGTCCATGGCGACGGATGACAGTCGGTTGCGCCGTGCGCTGCACATCCAGCGGCGCGACGGTCAAAAACGGTGTTCCGGCGCCCCTCGCCCGCAACTGCAGTGACACTGCGTAACCTGAGCCGGGATCCCCTATCGCACGTTTCCGCGAGCCCGTTTTGGGCATCACCCAAACCTCGTTCCGGCGCTCTCGTTGCGTCCGGCATGGAAATTGCAATTTTTTTGCTTAACCCGCTTGGCATTATGCGCAGGAGGCCGTATGATGGCGGTCTTTCGTTTTCAGCAAAGATGAAAATCGATGCTGAAGGCGGAGTCTGACGAAGATGCGGATGCCGGTCGGTGATCCTGTCGTGCTTGCCGTAGCCAGGCAGGCGTCGGCGGTGGGTAAATCGTGCGGCGCTCAGGAAGAGAATGAAAAATATTCTTCCCGATGTGCTTGACAAGAGTGCGATGCACCCCCATAATCGTCAGTTCTCTACGGAGGGGTGCCCGAGTGGCTAAAGGGGGCAGACTGTAAATCTGTTGGCTTACGCCTACGTTGGTTCGAATCCAACCTCCTCCACCAAGAACATCAGCGCAGAGAGCGGTAGGGAATCGTTAGTGGCCCGTGCGGGTGTAGCTCAATGGTAGAGCAGAAGCCTTCCAAGCTTACGACGAGGGTTCGATTCCCTTCACCCGCTCCAGTCCATGAAGTTGAAGCGTAATAGCGCCCATGTGGCTCAGTGGTAGAGCACTCCCTTGGTAAGGGAGAGGTCGGCAGTTCGATCCTGCCCATGGGCACCAGCAGTAAAAAGTCAGTGTCTGTTTGCGCGCGGCGCAACATGTGAAATTCCTTTCGGGAGTTGAAAATGGCCAAGGAAAAGTTTGAGCGGACCAAGCCGCACGTCAACGTTGGTACGATTGGTCACGTTGACCACGGCAAGACGACGCTGACGGCAGCGATCACGACGGTTCTGACGAAGAAGTTCGGCGGCGAGGCGAAGGCGTACGACCAGATCGACGCGGCGCCGGAAGAAAAGGCGCGCGGCATCACGATCAACACGGCACACGTCGAGTACGAAACGGCAAACCGCCACTACGCACACGTCGACTGCCCGGGCCACGCTGACTATGTGAAGAACATGATCACGGGCG
>NZ_JAGSTV010000035.1:0-4023 GCF_018148075.1 Burkholderia sp. AU19243 | reverse complement strand
GCCGCAGCATGCGCGGCCGGGCGCGCGGCGCCGCGCGCCGGCGCGAGCGCGATGCCGCCCGCGACGCGCCATTCCGACACGATCGCCTTCATCTGGCGCGTCTGCTCCTCGAGCGACGCGGCCGCTGCCGCTGCCTGCTCGACGAGCGCCGCGTTCTGCTGCGTGACGGAATCCATCTGGCCGACCGCGCGATTGACCTGCTCGATGCCGGTCGACTGCTCGTCCGACGCGGCGCTGATCTCGCCCATGATGTCGGTCACGCGGCGCACGGCCTGCACGATTTCGTCCATCGTCGAACCCGCGCGCGCAACGAGCGCCGACCCGCTGTCGACCTTCTCGGCCGAATCGCCGATCAGTTGCTTGATTTCCTTCGCGGCGCTCGCGCTGCGCTGCGCGAGCGAGCGCACTTCGCCGGCCACCACCGCGAAGCCGCGGCCCTGCTCGCCGGCCCGCGCGGCTTCGACCGCCGCGTTCAGCGCGAGGATGTTGGTCTGGAACGCGATGCCTTCGATCGTGCCGATGATGTCGACGATCTTGCCCGAGCTGGCCGCGATGTCCTGCATCGTCGCCACGACCTGGCCGACCACTTCGCCGCCCTGCGTCGCGATGTCCGACGCGTTCACCGCGAGCTGGCTCGCCTGCCGCGCGTTCTCTGCGTTCTGGCGCACGGTGCCGGTCAGTTGCTCCATGCTCGACGCGGTTTCCTGCAGCGACGCGGCCTGTTCCTCGGTGCGCTGCGACAGGTCGGTGTTGCCGGTCGAGATCTCGCGCGCGCCGACGTCGATCGACTCGGTGCCGCGATGCACCGCCTGCACCATCGTCGTCACCGCGTCCTGCATCCGCTTGATTCCGCCGAACAGGCGGCCGATCTCGTTGGTGCTGAACACGCTCACCGGCTGCGTGAGGTCGCCGCCGGCAATGCGCTCGAAGTGCGCGATCGCATCCTCGAGCGGCTTCACGATCAGGCCGCGCAGCACGAAGCGAATCGCGATCACGACCACGAACGCGATCGCGATGCCGGCCGCGATCAGGCCGATCATCATCGAGATCTGCGACTGCGTCGCGGCCTGGCGATCTTCCGCGCGCTTCTGCAGCGATGCGATCACGGCCGCGGACGTCTGGTCGAATGCGACGAACATCGGGCTGATCTTCGTGTCGGCAATCGCGTGGTACGCGGCCATGTCGCCCGCGCGCGCCGCCGCGAATTCCGGCTCGACGCCTTCCTTCACGATCGTCGTGTAGCGTGCGGTGAGCTCGTCGACGAGCGCCTGCTCGACGCCGAGCTTCGGCAACGACTGGAACGTCTGCCAGTTCTGGTTCGACTTCGCGAACAGCTCCTGCGCGCGGTCGAGCACCTTCGTCGCGTCGGCCGCATTGCCGGCTTCGGTCAGCGTACGGAAGCGATCGAGCGCGACGCGCGCACGCAGCAGGTGCGCGGCCGTGTCGTCGAGCGTGTGAATCGCCGGCAGGTCGACGTGCGCGATCTCGTCGAGCGAGCGGCTCGCGTGATTGAGCGCGTAGAGGCCGAGCCCGCCGACCGCGGCGGCCAGGCACACGAGGATGAGTCCGACCGCGGTCAGCGTCGTGCGGATCGACCAGTTGTGCAACATTGCGGATTCTCCCGAAATTCGTGCGCACGCGGCGCGCTTACGCGCCGAGCGTCTCGATCAGCGCCATTTCCCGGCTCGACATCAGCTTTTCGATGTCCATCAGGATCAGCATGCGGCCGTCGACGGTGCCGAGACCCGTCAGGTACTCGGTCGTCAGCGTCGCGCCGAACTCCGGCGCGGGCATGATCTGGTCGGTCTGCAGCGTCAGCACGTCGGACACGCCGTCGACCACCATCCCGACCACGCGGTTCGACACGTTCAGGATGATCACGACCGTCTGGTGGTCGTACTCGACGCGGCCGAGATGGAATTTGATCCGCATGTCGACGATCGGCACGATGATGCCGCGCAGGTTGATCACGCCCTTGATGAAGTCAGGCGCGTTCGCGATGCGCGTGACGCTGTCGTAGCCGCGGATTTCCTGCACCTTCAGGATGTCGATCCCGTACTCCTCGTCACCGAGCGTGAAGACGAGGAACTCCTGGCCCGTCGCATCGCCGTGTTCGGCGTCGCGGCGGCTGGTAGCCGCGTTCGCCGCGGCCGGATTGATCATTTGGACTTCAGCAGACACGTTTGCCCCCAATCGGTTGAATGGCGAGAGTCAGAAGATCGCGAGCTCGGCGCCGGCTCGGGCGCCGTGCGTCGCACGGGTTTCGCGGTTCAGCGCCGCGACGTCGACGATCAGCGCGACGCTGCCGTCGCCCAGGATGGTCGCCGCCGAGATGCCGTGCACCTTGCGGTAATTCGTTTCGAGGTTCTTCACGACCACCTGCTGCTGGCCGACCAGTTCGTCGATCAGCATCGCGAAGCGGCGCCCCTCGGTTTCCATGATCGTGACGATCCCTTGCGTCGGATCGGTGCGCGCGTCGTCCACGGAGAACACTTCGTGCAGCGCGACGAGCGGCAGGTATTCGCCGCGCACGCGCACCACGCGCTCGCCGTTGCCGACCGTGTAGATGTCGTCGATCGACGGCTGCAGCGACTCCATCACGAAGTTCAGCGGCAGGATGAAAATCTCGCTGCCGACTTTCACCGACATCCCGTCGAGGATCGCGAGCGTGAGCGGCAGCACGATCCGCGTGGTCGTGCCGCGGCCGGCCTGCGACGAGATCTCGACGTGACCGCCCATCGACTGGATGTTGCGCTTCACGACGTCCATCCCGACGCCGCGGCCCGACACGTCGGTCACCGTCTCGGCGGTCGAGAAGCCCGGCGCGAAGATCAGCTGCCAGACTTCGTCGTCGCTGATGTTCTCGGAAATCTGCATGCCCTGTTTCGCGGCCTTCGCGAGGATCCGTTCGCGGTTCAGGCCCGCGCCGTCGTCGCTCACTTCGATCACGATGTTGCCGCCATGGTGCGCGGCCGACAGCACAAGCTGGCCGACGCCGTCCTTGCCGGCGGCGACGCGCTTGTCGACCGTTTCGATCCCGTGGTCGAGGCTGTTGCGCACGAGGTGCGTGAGCGGATCGATGATTCGCTCGATCAGGCTCTTGTCGAGTTCGGTCGCCTGGCCGAACGTGACGAGCTCGACCTGCTTGCCGAGCTTGCCGGCGAGGTCGCGCACGAGCCGCGGGAAGCGGCTGAACACGTAATCCATCGGCATCATCCGGATCGACATCACCGCTTCCTGCAGATCGCGCGCGTTGCGCTCGAGCTGCGCCATCCCGTTGAACAGCCGATCGTGCAGCGCCGGGTCGAACGCGCTCGCGGTTTCGGCGAGCATCGCCTGCGTGATCACGAGTTCGCCGACCAGATTGATCAACTGGTCGACCTTCTCGACGCCGACGCGGATCGAGCTGCCTTCGGCGCCCGATGCGGCGGCGGCCGGGCGCGGGCGCTTGTCGTCGTGATGCGCGGCCGACTGCGCCGGCTGCGCGGCGGGTTCGGCATGCGGCTGCGGCGCCGGTTGTGCGGCAGCGCGCGGCTGCGCCGGTGCGGCTGATGCTGCCGGGGTTTGTACCTGCGCCTGCGCTTGCGATGCGGCGGCGGCCGGCGCGGCACCCGCCGCGTCCGCGAATACTTCGACGCGCGCGGCCGGCTGCGCGGCGGCCGGTTCGGCGGCGGCCGGCGCGGCAGCGGGCGCCGCCGGAGCGGCCGGAGCGGTGCCGCGTCCAATGCGGATCTGGCTGTCGTCGATCACGAAGCAGCACACGGCGATGATGTCGTCGGACGGCACTTCCGATTCGAGCCACAGCGTCAAGTCCGCGCCCGCTTCCTCGCGGCCGACGATGCGACCGAGATTGCCGAGTTCCTCGGTCAGCAGCGCCTGGTCCTTCGCGTCCACGCCGATCAGCGTGATCTTCAGGTGCGGGCCGTCCGCGCCGGCGCCGGCGTCGGCGCCGGCGTCGGCCGCCGGATGCGCGGCCGCGACGGCCTGTTCGACCACGTGATCGGGTGCGCCGCCAGCGCCGGC
>NZ_JAGSTV010000034.1:0-6610 GCF_018148075.1 Burkholderia sp. AU19243 | reverse complement strand
GGCGACAACCTGCCGAAGACGCGCTCGGGCAAGATCATGCGGCGCCTGTTGCGCTCGCTCGCGAAGGGCGAAGCCATCACGCAGGACACCTCCACGCTCGAGAACCCGGCGATCCTCGAGCAGCTGGGCCGCTCCCTCTGACGAAGCGGCCAGCCTCACCCGACATCTTTCGACGCACGCGCGTGCCGGCGCTCATCCGCGCCATCGACGCGTCGCACGCGGCCGCCATCCGGCCGCACATGTGCGTCCCGCCGCGCCCATCCCGCGTGCGCGGCGCACGCGACGAACGCCGCGATGCCGACACCCGTCGCATCCGTCTGTTCGATGCATCGACGTACGACACCACAACACTGGAGACAACCCAATGAAAAGCAGAATCATGATCGGTTGCACCGCGCTCGCGGGTGCACTGGCCAGCCCCGGCAGCTTCGCGCAGAGCAGCGTGACGCTGTACGGCAACCTCGACGCCGCGTTGCTGTACACGAGCAAGACGCTGGACGCGGCCACCGGCACAAACGCCGGTCACCAGTTCGCAATGACCGACACCGGCATGACGCCAACGACGTTCGGAATGACCGGCAGCGAGGATCTCGGCGGCGGCCTGAAGGCGCGATTCCAGCTCGAAAGCGGCTTTGCCGTGACCAACGGCGCGTTCAACCATTCGAACGGCAACTTCTTCGGCCGCCAGGCGTGGGTCGGGCTCGATGGCGGTTTCGGCACGATCAAGGCGGGCGTGCAGTACTCGCCGTTCCTGCTCGCAATCTTCGATTCGGATCCGCGCAGCTTCTCGCACTTCGGCAGCGGCCTGATCAACTACGTCGACAACGTGCTCGTGACCGGCCTGTTCAACCCGAACGCCGTGTCGTACACGAGCCCGACGATCGCGGGCCTCACCGGCAGCGCGATGTTCGCATTCGGCGGCAAGGCCGGCGACTTCCAGGCCGGTCGCCAATATTCGGCGAGCGTCAAGTACGAGCACGACGGCTTCATGATCGACGCCGCATTCTACGACGGCAACGACGGCACCAACCCGACACCGGCGCCGAGCACCGTCGCGTTCGTCGGGCGCACGATCGGTGCCGCTTACCGGTTCGGACCGGTCACCGCGAAGGCGTCGTTCGCCAGTTACAAGGTCGGCGGATCGTTCAGCAACAACGTGTACGGCGGCGGTCTCGACTATCAGGCAACGCCGGCCGTCGATCTGAACGGCGGCGTCTGGTTCACCAGCGATCGCAACGACACGGCCAACCACTCGCTGCTCGCGGCGCTCGGCGCGACGTACAGCCTGTCGAAGGCGACCGCGCTGTATGCGCAGGTCGCGATGGTCAACAACCACGGCGCGATGAACACCGGGCTCGGCATCAACAATGCGCTGTATGCGGTCACCGGAACGACTGTCGGCGCGAACGTCGGGATCCGCCACATGTTCTGATGCGCGGGCGCCGGTTGCCGCGTCGCATCTCCAGCACCATTAATTCGTGCTCCAAATAAATCTCCGCCGAATCCGGATCGCAACGATGTATCCGGATTTCGGCGGCGCTTTCATCGCGTTCGGATTCGCCAGCAACGCGCCGTTTACTCCGCACGCTTCCCCGCGCACGAGCGGCGACGTATCGGGATGCGCATGCGCCACGGCGTCGATCCGGTCGCCACCGGTATAGACCGCCGCACGCACACCCCGTACCGCCACGCCGCCCGGCACGCGACGACATGTTGCGCGGCGGCTTGCCTGCCTGCGCCGTCCGTGTCGTTTACGACCGGTTTCCGGGCGCATGACCGATAGTCCGCTCTGCCCGTTTCTCTACACTGCTTCACACCAACACACACTCGCCGGATGCTGCGTGACGCGCGCCGCACCACCGACATCCCGGCGATCCAGAGACAACCGCCTTCGCCCCGACGGTCACGCGCCCGAGCCCGCCGCGCATCCGCACGGCCAGCCGCGAAGGCCCTTCCAGGAGCGTTCATTGAGTTCATCGCAAGCGCACCCCGCGAAAGTCCGTGCTTCCCGCAAGGCCCTGAAGTTGGAAGACGTCACGATCGTCGATCCTGCCGTGCTGAAACGCGCGGTCGGCGCAATGGCGTTCGGCAACGCGATGGAATGGTTCGATTTCGGCGTCTACAGCTACATCGCCGTCACGCTCGGCAAGGTGTTCTTCCCGTCGAGCAGCCCGTCCGCGCAGTTGCTCGCGACCTTCGGCACGTTCGCGGCCGCGTTCCTCGTGCGTCCGCTCGGCGGCATGGTGTTCGGCCCGCTCGGCGATCGCATCGGCCGCCAGCGCGTGCTCGCCGCAACGATGATCATGATGGCCGTCGGCACGTTCGCGATCGGCCTGATCCCAAGCTACGCGTCGATCGGCATCATGGCCCCGATCCTGCTGCTCGTCGCCCGCCTCGTGCAGGGCTTCTCGACCGGCGGCGAATACGGCGGCGCCGCCACCTTCATCGCCGAGTTCTCCACCGACAAGCGCCGCGGCTTCATGGGCAGCTTCCTCGAGTTCGGCACGCTGATCGGCTACACGCTCGGCGCGGCCACCGTCGCGATCCTGACGGCCGCGTTGTCGCACGAAGCGCTGTTGTCGTGGGGCTGGCGCGTACCGTTCTTCATTGCCGGCCCGCTCGGCCTCGTCGGCCTGTACGTGCGGCTCAAGCTGGAAGAAACGCCCGCGTTCAGGAAGGAAGCCGAAGCACGCGAAGCGGACGAACGGGCGCGGCCGAAGCAGTCGTTCGGCGCCCTTCTCGTCGAACAGTGGAGGCCGCTGCTGCAGTGCGTCGGCCTCGTGCTGATCTTCAACGTGACCGATTACATGGCGCTGTCGTACCTGCCGAACTACCTGTCTGCGACACTGCACTTCAACGAGACGCACGGCCTGTTCATGGTGCTGCTCGTGATGGTTCTGATGATGCCGATGACGCTCTACGCGGGCCATCTGTCGGACAGGCTCGGCCGCAAGCCGGTGATGATGTTCGGCTGCGTCGGCCTGCTCGCGTTGTCGGTGCCCGCGCTGCTGCTGATCCGCACCGGCGGGATGCTGCCGGTGTTCGGCGGAATGCTGATTTACGGCACGCTGCTGTCGACGTTCACCGGCGTGATGCCGTCCGCGCTGCCCGCGCTGTTCCCCACGCGCATCCGCTACGGCGCGCTCGCGATCGGCTTCAACGTGTCGGTGTCGCTGTTCGGCGGCACGACGCCGCTCGTCACCGCGTGGCTCGTCGACCGCACGGGCGACCTGATGATGCCCGCCTATTACTTGATGGGCGCGTCGTTCATCGGCATCGTGTCGGTGCTTGCGCTGCGCGAGAGCGCACGGCGGCCGCTGCCCGGCTCCGCACCGTGCGTGTCGAGCCGCGCAGAAGCGCAGGACCTGATTCGCCGCGGCACGGACGAAGGCTGCGTGCGCGAGCGCAAGTTCACGCCGATCGGCGAACGCGCGTAACGGGAGCCGATGCGCCGTCACACGATCGAGGACGCCGCGCGGGCACTTGCCGCCCGCATCGGCCGTGCGACCGTCAGCCCGCCGCGAGTTGCTGCGCGTCGAACCAGTCGAGCAGCGTACGCGTCACGAATGCGGGATTCTCGAGATTCGAAATATGGCCTGCATCCGGCACCAGCGCGTGCCGGCAGCCGATCACGCCCGCCATTTTCACCGTCTCCGACGGCGGGCGCGCCATGTCGCCGGCGCCGCACATCAGCAGCGTGCGTTCGGCGTCGAGTTCAGCGAGCGCGGCAAGCGTATCGGGCCGCCCGAAGATCAACCGGCCGAGCGGAACGATCGATTCCCGCAGCCGGTCGGCAGGCAGGCTCGCGAGTGCGGCGCGGAACGCGCTCGGCACCGGGTCGGCCAGGTTGACGTCCGGCCGGAAGAACAGCGGCACGATCGCATCGAGCAGCGGCGGCACGATCGAGCCGGCGGCGGCGATCGCATCGAGCATCCCGAAGTAGCGCAGCCGCGTCGCGTCGGGTTCGGCCTCGAGCGATGCATCCATCAGCACCAGCGAGCGCACACGCTCCGGTTCACGCAATGCAAGCCGGGCAGCCCACATCCCGCCGACGCTCAGGCCGACGACCGCGCACTGCTCGATCTCCAGTGCATCGAGCAATGCGCTCGCGTGCGCGGCGAGATCGTCGAGCGAATGCGTGCCGTCGGGCAGCGGGCCCGACGCGCCATGGCCCCACAGGTCCGGCACGATCACGCGATAGCGGCTCGACAGCGCGTCAATCTGCGGCGCCCACATCGCCGCGTCCCACAGATAGCTGTGTCCGAGCAGCACCGGAAAGCCGGTGCCGTGTTCCTGATAATGCAGCGTGCTGCGTTGAATGGTCAGTGCGGGCATCCCGCCTCCGGGTTCGTCGATGTCTTGAAGATGGATGGCAGCCGCCAGCGGGCGCCATGTTCGGCGGCGTATTGCGACGCGCGCGAAGCGTCGAATCATCGCACAAGTCTCGGCGATCGGGGATGACGATGCACATGGTGAAGCCGCAGTCAGATGCCGCGCGGCGGGTGCTGTGCGTCATCCCGGAGTGCGACGACGCAGGCGTGCCAGCCGACGCGATATGGCGCCGGTACGTTGCCGGACACTGCGCGGGCCACGGCAGTCATTCCGCCGTGCCGGTTCCCCATAGCCCGCGTCACGCGGTGCGCCCGTTCACCGGATTCGTCGTGCGTGTCGGGAAGCGTTCAAGCGCGCGCGGCGCCGGACGACCTCGATCGTCCGGCGCCGCGCGGGGCAACGCGTGCGGTCAGAAGACCGCGTGCCCGCTGATCAGGCTTGGCAGCCAGGTCGAGAAGAACGGCATGTACGTGACGACGTTGATCGCGCTGAAGATTGCGAGGTAGTAAGGCCACGCCATCTTCGTCGTCTCGCCGATCGACACGTTGCCGATCGCGCAACCGACGAACTGCACGGAGCCGATCGGCGGATGCACGAGCCCGAGCGAGCAGTTCAGCAGCAGCATGATCCCGAACTGCACCGGCCCGACGCCGCACGCCATTGCGATCGGCAGGAACAGCGGCGTCGTGATCAGGATATGCGCGGCCATGTCGACGAACGTGCCGAGGAACACCTGGATGATGTTGATGTACAGCAGCATCAGCCACGGCGCGGCGGTCGACTGCTTCAGCAGCCCTTCGATCGCATCCGGAATCTCGAGGTACGACATCTGGAAGCGCAGCATGTTCGACACCGCGATCAGCAGCAGCACGACGCCCGTCGTTCGCGCCGCATGCGACAGCGCGCGGCGCAGCTTCTCGACGGTCAGCGTGCGGTAGACGATCGCCGTCAGCACGAGCGAATACACGACGGCAATCGCGGCGGCCTCGGTCGCGGTCGCAATGCCCTTCGCGACGCACACGAGAATGATCGCGATGACCATCAGGCCCGGCACCGCGCCGACGAAGCTGCGCAGCACCGCATACCAGCCGGGAAACGACGGCAACGCGGACGAGCCGTCGTCGCGGCGCGGATAGCCGTGACGCACGGCCTGCCAATACGCGGCGGCGAGCACGAAGCCCATCACCCACAGCACCGGCAGCAGGCCGGAGAACAGAAGGTCGCCGATCGACACGCCGCTCACCTGCTGCCCGTGCAGCATCCCGGTGATCCCCTGCGCCGCGAACGCATAGATGATCATGTTGGTCGACGTCGGCATCAGCGCACCGGCGAGCGACGCGTGCGTCGTCACGTTGACCGCATACGCCGCGCTGTAGCCTTCGCGCTTCATCAGCGGAATCACGACGCCGCCCATCGCCGACGTGTCGGCGGTCGGCGAGCCCGACACGCCGCCGAACAGCGTGCACGCGACGACGTTGGCCATTCCGAGGCCGCCGCGGAAGTGCCCGACCGTCGCCTGCGCGAAGCGCAGGATCCGGTCGGCGATGCCGCCATGCAGCATCAGCTCGCCGGAGAAGATGAAGAACGGCACCGCGAGGAACGAAAACGCATTCATCCCCGAAATCATCGACTGCATCGCGGTCGCGATCGGCAGCCCTTCGACCATGTAGGTCAGCACGCATGCGAGGCCGAGCCCGAACGACACGGGCACGCCAAGCACCAGGAATATCAGAAAACTGACGGACAGGATCGCGAGTTCCATGGCGTTATTGTCCCGACGAAGAACGACGAAGCGCGAGCAGATGCTCGAGCGAGAAAAGAATGATGGCGATCGCCGCCGGAATCGTGATCAGGTAGCGCACGCCTTCGGGCAACCCGATGATCGGAATGCGGTCGCCCATCGTCTCGGCGGCCATGGTGCCGCAGCCGATCATGATCGCGATCGCGAACGCGATCAGGCTCACGTGCTGGATCGCGATCACGGCCGTTCGCGGTCCCGCGGACAGACGCCGCACGAGCGAGTCGAGGCCGATGTGGCCGCCGTCGCGCACCTTCATCGCCGCACCGAACATCGCGATCACGATCACGAGCAACAGCGCGATCGGCTCGACGAAATCCGGCGCGTTCTCGAACACGTAGCGCATCACGACCGCGTAGAACACCAGCAGCGTGAGCGCCGCGAGACACAGCGACGCCGTCACCGCCAGCGCGCGGGACACCAGGTCGTTCACGCAGCGCAGCAGCGGCGCGGCCGCGCGCGGGCGGCACGGCGCCGCGC
>NZ_JAGSTV010000033.1:0-11427 GCF_018148075.1 Burkholderia sp. AU19243 | reverse complement strand
TCGAGCATTACAACGAGAAGCATCCCCATAGCGCGCTGAAATACCGCTCGCCTCGCGAGTTCCGGCGCTCGATGGATTCAGCAACCTTAGTGTGAGGCTGTGTCCGGTATTACAGGGTCAACTCCAGTGTTGATCTCGACAGCCTTCGTCGCACCATTGACCATACACCCGTGCATGTGGGTGTAATTTGTCGCTCCTTCAATGTCGAAACCAACATTGTTGCTGTTGGCCGTATCTGAGCGACAGCCGAAAAGCCCTACGTTCGAAACGCCGTTTAAATAGTAATTTCCGGCAATATAGCCGTAGGCCATACAGTTGATCAATTCTGACCAGTCATCAACCGTATTAAGACTAAATGCCGTTCCCGAACGCATCAGGTTGGGGTTTGAGACTCCAGGAACTTGCGCCGTCAGGAATGGCCAGCACTCGACCATATCGAGGGTGCAGATATCATATGCACCTCCCAACAAAACCCCGTTGGTGCCATCGACTTTCACGTTCTGCATAATGACGCGACCTTGCCCTGCAGTCGCATCGTTCAGCTGGGCGTTGATGGGCAGATTGAATCCCAGGACCATCACGTCGCGCAACATCGCGTCACCGTTAGGCATCACGATGCCCGTGCCGGTCATCTGCGAAAGCAGCGTCGCGCATTGCGCATCCGTCGTCGGTGCGGCGAGGAGGCCGCCTTGCATGACAACAAGACGCTGCAGCGTGCTGCCACGCCCCAGCGTAATCGTCGCACCGCTTTGCAGGATGAACGTCCCGCCTTGGCTGTAGTAGCTCTGGCCGGGAATGACCTGTTGCGGGTTGCAGTTCTGCCCGACGAACGAGATGCCTTGCGGCAGGACGATGCTTTGCGAGATGACCGGGCGCAGGATGTCGAAGTCGACCATCCCGGTGATGCCTTGCTGACCGAGCTCGGTCAGCATGTTGACGATCGCGTTCGTGTCGTCATGCGAACCATTGCCGACGACGCCGAAATAGCGCGCGACCTTGTTCGCGGCCATGACGGAGCTCAGCTGCGTTCCGATAGCGATCGAGGCATCCGTGACCGATTGCGCGGCCGGCGTGCCTATCGAGCGCGACGGCCAGCCAGCGACGACGACCTGTTGCGTGCCGGCAGGAACGTTCGGGTTGAAGCCGAGCGTCTGACCGACCAGAGTGCAGTCGGTCTGTACGGTCGAATCGAACAGGATCAGGCAGTTGTTGATCGATCCATACGTTCCCTGAAGCGTAATGCTTGATGAAAAGCCAGGTGCGAACTGCGTCGAGTTCGCAGCGCCCATCGATTCGCTGGCGACGGTCTGCGCGCCGCCACTGAGCGTGTACGTGCCCGTGCCGCCCGTTCCGGTACCAAGAGCCGAAATCGTGGTGCCGTTCGCGACACCTGTGCCAAAGACGGTTTGGCCGACGGCAAGCGTGCCGCTGGCGACTGCCGAAACGGTCAACGTATTGCCGGAGATGGAACCAGTGAAGACCGGGCCGGCGGTGAAAGTCTCGCGCGTCGCATTCCCGGACATTGCCGCGGCGATTTGCGCCGCTGTGGCCCCGACTTCAATTCCGTTCTGCGACGCATAGAAGACATCGGTTGCGGTGATCTGAGCCGCGCTAGGGAAATCCTTCAAGCGTCTGGTGCTCACGAGGCCATACCTCCGCATTGGGTGCGGATGTCGGCAACTCGAAACCGCCAATGCCCCTCACCTCTCACCGGCGCAGGGAAACGGCTCTCGTGAACCCACCGTCGAATGGTCGCCGAGTTGACATCACAGAGTGCCGCCACTTTACTCGTCTTCAACAGCGCGTCGTCGGGTAATGCCTGGATATCAGGCACATCCGGCGGCGCGGCTTGCGTTTGCAGAATCAATTCCAGCTCCGCACGATCGCAGGCGCGGGCTGAGCGGTTGTGGCGTCTGCTATCGTTTCGTTGCGTTTCTCAGCCTAAATGTGACCATGTCTGTCCTTCGTTTGAAATTGAATGGTGATCGGATTTCAATCGGTTCACGGATCGATTCGCATCGGGCTGACGCGGGGCCTTCCCGCTTGGCGGATAAGTTGGCGGGTAAGGCACGGGCAATCTGCTACTTCGCGCGTCGGACTGAGATGCCGGGCGGAGTGATGATCCGCCAAACAGCCGCCGGCCCGCGAGTTGCATGATTCATCAGCGCACAAATATGGAGAAATCCAATGTCGAGCCGGACCAATGACGGGTGGCTTCCTCTCGACGAAGCCGCGGCGCTGATTAAGCGCAACGTGTCGAGAATCAAGAGCCAAATGCGAAACGGAAGCATCCAGCGTGATCGCCATTTCCGCTGTGTTGGAGACGGCGAGTTCGAGCTTCATGTCCTCGAGTACCTACGCTGGCTTGCCGACAACAAAGAGCGGCGCAAGCAGCCACTGGCGGAGCGGGTGATGCGCGACGTCCGGAACAGAGAGTCGCACGCGCCAAGTACGCTGAGAGAGCGAGAAGTCCATCGCACCGCTGCGCCCCTAATCCCTGATTCGAAACCGCAGCCGAAACTGATCCCATTGCAGGTGTGGGCGATGGAAACGTTCGGCGCCCATGCGCCGCATCGTCATACGCTGCGCAACTGGGTCACCAACGGGAAGATCCGCCCCGTTCCAGTCAAGGTCGGGCGATCATATTTCATCAGACCGGACGCGCGGTACGTCGACCCAGTGGCAGAGGAAATTCAGCGAATGATCGACGGGCGCTGACCCCTATTTAGAGCGGGCGCGCGCTCGCCTCGTCGGTATCTGGTCTCGAAACGCATCGAGGTTTGGGGTCGACTCCAAGCTACCGTCTACCACATCCACTCTCATTCCCAGCCGTCGATCGCGGTATGCTCGCAAGACCTTTGGCAGACCGCTTCGATCGACGACAAAGGGCCAGGCGTTCTTCGTCAACCATGACGACATGACACTGCGCTGATTGGGCCTGCACCCGACAAGATCGGCCAATTCCTCTGCAGTAAGGTAGTCGCTCATATGAACGGATGGATCTACAACATGGACACGAAGAGTGATTTGTTTCTCACGGCCGACGAAGTCGGCGAACTCACCGGCATCCGTAACGGGCGGCGCGGGCAATCGCGAGATGAATTGCAGGTCGCTTGGCTGCGCACCTCCGGGATTCGGTTTTGGGTAAATGCGCGCGGCCGCCCGATTATCGCTCGAGCGAGTATTACTGGATGCTCGACATCCCCGCGGCCGAAAACCAAATATCTGCCTGCTGCGCTCCGGCACTCGACGTCCAACGAAAGCTCGGATCGGTGACCGGCTCGGCCATCGTCAAAGAAGCCGTCACATCCATCGATCCTCAAATGAACACCGTCTTCATACTCATGGCGCAGTACGGCGCCCGCGCAGTCGTCCCAATCGAGGAAGTCTGCAGGGATTACTTCGCTCCGCTCACTCTGCCGAAACTGCTGCAGAAAATCGCAGCGGGCGAGATCGCACTTCCGGTGGTGCGGATGAGTCAGTCACAGAAGGCCGCTAAGGGCGTCCACATCATGGACCTAGCAGCCTACATCGACAAGCAGCGCGCCGCCGCGGTCAAGGAGTACGAGAGGTCTCATGGAGCGAAGTGGATTTCCGAGTAGCCAACTCGCCGCGATGAAATCACTGATCGAGCTTCCGGTCAGTCACCTCTGCGTATACATGCGTATACCCAAGTGCTGCGAACAAGTGGTACCTATGAAACCCCGCGAGCAATTCGTAGCGTGATTCTCGCGATTGTCGGTACAGCGCCAATGGCGGCAACGGAATACCACCTCTCACCGCGTCTAGTATGCTCGTGCTTCGAATCACACCTGGCCTGTCAGGATCGGGTTTGTTGAAGTTTGGAGTACCTGCGCTCCTCTTCGGCGCATCTATCAAGCCGATGGCAACCAGGATACCGCCACTACTAGCTGGGGCTGGAGCTTTCGGAACAAAGTTCGACATCCCAGCATTGTCGATCAGGCCGCGCGCCTCATTCAGAACGTTCGGATCGATAGCCGTTCGATTGGCTCCAAATATCGGAGCAATGTGTGCTGCATCTCGTCCGTTTCCGACCTTAGGCATTACAGATCCTCAGGAGTTGTTGCGGGTTCTGCCAGCATATCCTCAGCCGGATACAACTGGAGCATCGCGCGCGCCGCCTCGACGTTCGACGTCGTCAGCCACTCTTCCCAATCCTCCGGTCGCAGGATCACGACCGAACGCTTTTCGTCGCCGGGCCGGTGCATGTGCTTCATGATCGGGTGCTCGTCGGCGTTCACGGTGATCATCGCCATCGCGTGTCGCTCGACGCCGTCCGGGTACTGCAGCGTGCGCCATATGCCAGCTACGCACAGCGGCCGCCAGCCGGCCAGTCCGATACGGTACCGCACGTGCTTGCCCGTCTCCCAGTTGGGCTCGTAGATCCACTTTGCAGGAATCAGGCAGCGGCGCCCAGCGCGCCAGGCTGGCGCGTACAGCGGCGATTTCCCAAGGTTGTCGTCGCGCACGTTCATCGTGCTGCGCATAATGGGCGGCTTTTTGCCTTGCTCCTTGGCCTTCTCGACGTTGGCCTTCTGCAGCGCGCGCGGCCAGAACCCGAATCCGGCGATCAACGGCTTGAATGCCCCGTCGATGCTTGCGACGATCGGCGCGTCGTAGTCCTGGTATATCTCGGGCTTCCACGGCGTCCAGCGATACAGGTCGACGAAGCTGTCGATGCGCAACTCACTCAGTCCCGGGTCTTCGCCCGGTGCCACGTAATTCGTGCACATCGCCGTCCCCTGCTTTCGTTCTTGACCAGCCCATCATACCTCGCGATACACTGTGTTTTTATACAGTGTTTCTGCCGTGATCAAGCCGCAATGGGCCTACATCTGGGAGTACGGGTTTCAGGGTGACAAGAACCGCCTGAGGACCCCTATCGAGCTCACCAAACGTGAATTTGAGCACTGGATCAATGAGGACCCGCGGGCGACGTTCCTTGGCGCCTGCACGCCGATCGAGGCAACCAGAATCGATCGTAACCGCGTTCCCCTCACGGATCCCCGGTTTAAGCTTCGGCCGACGGTACCGGAATTTGACGCGCCGACGGATGATGAGCTGCGCGCGCTATGGCGGCAGTACACCGACCTTCAGGTGCGATGGCTCATCCTGGAGATCCGAGCGCTCAGGCAGTCGCTCGAGCGCATCGAGGAATGGTACGACTACACGAACAAGAACGTAGCGAATAAGGGAGATCTCGCCGGCGCACAGGGACAGCTGCACCGCTTGATGCATTTGCTGCGCGAGGAGATGAGGCGTGCGGGAATGAGGTAGTGCCCGACTGAAAGTCTGTGCTCCAAGAACTGGCGCCACCGCGGGTATTGCTCGAAGAAGCGCTCGTCGACGAACGCCGAGTACATAATTGGCGATGATTCATTCGTCGTCTGCATCTGATGGGCGACTGCCAGTTTGGGATCGATGCCGCTGGTGGTCGACCAGGCAGACACGTAGTCGTTGAATTCGAAGACGTCTTCTGGCGGGATACGCAGTGTGATGGCGGGCATGTAGCGCTCCGAGTCACGCAACGACGTCATCATCGCGCAGCCCGTTGGATGTGAAAAGCCCCGCTCGGGGCGGGGCATAGCTCAACTCTTGGGCTGGATGGGCTTCTTCTTCCACCGCTCCGCCAAGTGTTCAAGCTCCTGGAAGAATGTGTCGCGCCCCTCGATTCTGCGGACTTCGTGGATGAAGCCGCGCGCTGAGTCCCAGACCTTCAGAACGTTAGAACATTGCATCCGTTTGTAAATCTTCTCATCGAAGGCACGTTGACGGATACCGAGCGCGATGAACTCGTGGTTGTTCAAGACTTTTAGGATTGCACTCTTTTCCGGGCTCGGCTCAGCGGCCCGAACGAAGTTGCTAAACTGGGCGTTCTCGCGGTGCAGCTTGAAGACAAGCGATGTAGCCGCGAGCAACTCGGCGTCTGTCTTCTGCTGAATCATCAGGTCAATTAGCGCCCTAGTCCGACCCTGTTTACCGTTGTAATAAATGACAGCAACGCCAGCAAGCGCAGAAATTAAAAAGGCTCCTGTCTGGATCCAGAAGCCCCAAGTTTCCCCAAGCCAGCCGACCGTCTTCGCGATCTGCTGACACTCCATTTCAGCCGTCCCAGCCTTCCATCATGCGAGTCAACACGTTGAATCCCCTTGGTATTTTGGTGGTGGAATGAAGCGACATGCAGGGAATGCTTGGCGCTCTCGCCAAGGGCACGGCCTTGGCTGAGTGAATTGTACAAGAAATTTTCCACAGGTGATGTGGATAACCCTGTGGAGAGAGATGTGGGAAACCCTTCCTGTCAATCCTCTAGCAATTCTGAGAGCATGGCTACGATGAGGCGAATCGCCCTCCCACAACGATCCCACGCTCGCTGCCAGCAAGGTCGCAGACCTTCCCCCATCAAGACTACGCAGCGACTCAAGCAGACACGCGACGGAACCCCGCCTTCTGCAGATAGTCGCCCCACCACTGCATCATCTTCCGCCGACCGGACTCTGCCGGACGTTGGGCCGTCACGCAGGCTTCGGCGGCTCAATCAAAGTTGCCAGCCGCCGGATCTCGAGCGCCATCCCCAGAAACCGCGGAGTCCAGCCGGGGATCGGTGTCGTTCCCTTGAGCCAGCGGCTCGGCGTGTTCTTATCGACGCCAGCCATGCGGCAGAAGTCGGACTGCTTCCAGCCTAACTGGTCAAGGGCGGTCTGAAACTCGTCAGGAGTCATGTGTCTTGCGCGCGCGAGGATGTTCGTGGCGCTAGCATAGCACGCATCCCTTAAAGAGGATAAACAAGCCAATTCTCTCCGCAATTTTACATAACGTCGAATTATCAAATGTCGAGGAGTGGACAACTTTTCTCCGCATTCCGGGAGACGCAAGCCCGATGCGGCGCACGGGCCGGCCCGGCTTTTGCATATTTTTTAGGCAACAGCGGCACCGGAAGTTGTCCACATTCTGGCCCCGACATCGGCCACTACCACCTTGGAGGGTGCCGGCCATTCAGGACCGCCCGATCGGTTAAAGTTGCGACCGGGCGTGCCGATAAATCTGAGAACTGGCACCGTTACCAGAAAATTCACTTCCGGGGAAATCGTGGCGAGATACGTAGAAAAAAACCTCATGCCTGAGGAGCAGATCGTCTACCAAGGGCAGCTCAGCCTCTGGCACCTTGCTCCGAAGATCGTCGCGGGCCTGCTGCTGCTTCCGTTGTTCGGCATCGGCCTACTCCTGTGGCTCGACGTCTTCATCCAATACAAGTCCACCGAGCTCGCCATCACCAACAAAAGGATCGTCGCGAAATTTGGGTTCATTCGGCGAAGCACCGTCGAAATCGGAATCCGCAAGATCGAAAGCATCCAGATCCATCAAGGCATCCTGGGGCGCCTCTTCGGCTTCGGGTCTATCGTGATGGCCGGCGCCGGCAATCCTCAGGCACCGATCCCGGGCATCTCCGACCCGATGGAATTTCGCAAACGCTTCCTGCAACAGCAAGAAGCCACTACTTAAGCCAGACCGCACAATCGGCTTTCCCGGTGACCACCGGCGAAGCCGACGCTGGATGTCTTCGCCATGTGCGGCCTCGTTCATGGGGTTGTTTCTCTAGGCGGCCGTCGAATGACGTCGACCTGAGCATTTCTGAGCGTGGGCTACGCGTGCTGGGATCAGTTGCCCCCTCTCCCCGTAGTCCTTCTGCGCCATTTCCTGGGTGATCTCGGTGCGTTCCTGCAGCGCTTGTTGGCGCTCCGCAAGGTAAGCCGCGACCTCAGGTTTTCTCAGGTTCTCGTATCCGCTCGGCACTGTGTCCGTCCCGGATGCCGCGTGCATTGGGCTCGCCTTAATTCCCATCGACCTTTGCATTAATACGTAGTCGGATCTGTAGTTTTCTGTAGCAGCTGGTGACCGATTTTAGGCCGGCGTGGCGTTGAGACCGACCCGCGGGAATTAGCGCTCTCCCTTCACGACGAAAGCTATTGGTCAGTCATTTTGACTACGATGAATGCTCCGTCAGCCACGAGGAGTTGCCATGACTCAGCAGATCCAAGACATCTGGAAGCGCTTCGACAACCTTATCGCCAACTCGAATGGCGAAAGCAAGCTGCTCATTGAGGCAATCAAGCTGCACGCCGAACTGTGCAATCTCCGGTTGGGGGCCCTTCCGCACGAAGTCGCGGCCATAGTTCAGAGGGGCGCGCAGACGAAATGAAGCTAGCCCAGGACTAGGTTCCGCAAATCCGCGATCCAATAACAGGAGACCACGATGAATTGGTTCATTACACGCGTCGAGCTTCACGATGCTACGGAGGCCGACTACCAGCGGCTCCATGAGGAAATGGAGGCCAGGAGATTCTTCCGCTCGATTCAAGACCAGTCTGGAACACGGCATCAATTGCCGACAGCTATGTACTTCTCACAGTCGATCGAGCTCGACGCCGGCGGGGTAAGAGGCCTCGCCGTAGCCGCTGCGAATGCGACTGGGCGCCGGTCATGGGTAATCACATGCCTGACGACCCAGTGGGCCGCCCAGGGTTTGCCGGCAGTCTGAGCGGCGCGAGGCTAGGCGCGCCGCAACCGTTCCCTGCATTCCCGGAGGAAGTCAGCTACGCGGCGGCGCTCCTCGAGAAACTCGACCGAGCGCTGACCGTGCACCCAGGCATTCTGCGCTGCAACCGCCTTTCCTTCATCAGTTTTCGGCCCGGTCGATCGCTCCCACGGCCTCCACCGTCGTATCGCCTCCCGTTGCCGTGCGCGCCGCTCGGATGTCCAGCCGTTCGCCATGATGGTGCTCCAATAGTTCGTTCGATTGAGATGCTCCGCTTTCTTGCGTGCGCGCACGCGAGTCCGCCACGGTGCCTGGCGCAGCTCCGTTGTTCACCTGTTGATGGCCGTGCGCGATGTTCGCCTGCTTCACGAAAGCGACCGCACGCGGGTTCTTGATCTCAGCCAGAGCCTCCAATGTCGCCCGACATTGAGCCTGGGCCTTCATGGCGTGACGGAGATGCACATCCGCCTGGCTAAGGTACTCGGCATTGAAAGCCTTGCGCGCGAGGTGGTTGAACATCATGTCCAGCGTGTTCGCCTGCGTCATCAACATCGTTTCGATCGATGTCGTGTCGCCAGCAACTACCGCATCGGCCTGCTTCCGCAGTTCGGCCGCGTAGGCTGTCAGATCGAGGTCCGCGCCAAACATCGGCCCGGCGTAGTTCCGCCCGGTCTCTGCCCCACGGATGATAGGGCTGCCAGCGATGGTTGCACGCCGTTGCTTAGGGCTCATCCCTCGATCACAGTCGACGCGCAAGATATTCTGCTTGCCGCGCGGCGCCTTCTTCTCCTGCACGGCCTTAGTCATACCGTTTCCGTTTGGGGCGGGATATCCACCACAGCGCCACCGATATGAATCGAGCGCCCGATCAGATGCGGAGAATTCAGCGGTGTCAGCAAAATGCCCGCGGCCAGTGCCGTCTTCTTGATCTCCTCGGAGAGCGCCGGCAGGCAAGCACACGCAGCGGCATAACGACGAACAGCGGCCAGATATAAATCGGTCGCAGACCGCTGCAGTTGCTCGTGCATTGCTCGCTCCAAGTCGGGAATCGTCTTGTGTTTCGTCTCCGTCGCGTCGAGATGCGTGATTGCATCCCGTTCTTCCAGTAGCGCAGCCTGGAGTGCCGTCGGATCGGCTCCATCGAGGTTTGCGCGCAGCGCGTCAGCGGCAGCTTTCGCCGCGGCGCAGCGTACCTTGGCACCGTCTAGATCGCAATGCAGCTGTTGAATTGCGGCCTCGATCGATGCCATCGAATCGTTGCTGGCTTGTGACTCGGCTTTCGTGTGGTGTTGCGTAAGGGCATTCAGCATGAGTGCTCCGCTGGTTTTGCAGTGAACTGAATCCGAGCCGGCAACGCGCCGGCCCGCAGAGAAAATATCGGATCGGCAACGCGTAGTCGCGCTAGCCAACCGACGAAGAACCGCGACCACCTTGGTCTTGCACAAGGTCGAGCGCATTATTGGAACCCCTTGCGGCTCGGCTTCTCCGGCTCATTTTGAGTCGGCCAGACGCCGGCATGGTTCTCGAACCGAGTGAACTCGCCGCGGTACGTGAGCGGGACATCGCCCGTGCGCCCGTGACGGAACTTGGCAAGTCGCAGTTGTGCGAAGCCGTGCCATTGAGCGCCGCAGTTCGGGTTCGCAATTTCCTCGCGATGGATGAACAGCACGGCATCCGCGTCCTGCTCGATCGATCCCGAGTCGCGCAGATCGGAAAGCTGAGGGGTGCGATTCGCGCGCTGCTCGACCTGGCGGTTGAGCTGGGCAAGTGCGATCACTGCTACGTTCAACTCCTTGGCGAGCGCTTTCAGGCCACGCGAGATGCCTTCGATCTCGGCGTTGCGATTCACGCCTTCGCCCTGCATGAGTTGGAGGTAGTCGACGATCAGGACATCGAGACCGGATTTGCGCTTGACCATTCGTGCTTTGGAGCGCACGTCTAGCAGGCGCAAGGACGGCTGGTCGTCGACGTACAGCTTCAGGTCGCGGATCTTCGTAGCAGCAACCGTCACGCGATCCCAGAAGGCGTTGTCGTCCGGCGCCTCCATGACCTGCGACAGAGGGACGCTGCCGAGCGACGCGATGTTCCGGTCGTGCAGTTCCGATTCCGGCATTTCCATCGACAGGTACAGCACCCCGTGATCGCGGGCGATATTCGTGCCGATGTTCATCGACAGCGCCGTTTTACCCATCCCGGGGCGCCCGGCCAAAATCACCGTCCAACCGGGGCGAAGGCCACCGTTGAGCGCCTTGTCGAGATCGTCATACCCCGTCGAGATCCGCCGCTCAACGCCGCTCGACCGCCGCTCGAGCACATTGATGTGCGCGCATAGCCCCTCAGCCGCCAGCTTCGGTTCGCTCTTCACGGACGCTTCGCCGAGCGCCTCGATCCGCGTCGCGGCACGATCTATGAGGGTTGCCGCATCGTCGGCCGTCACGCCGACCGATTCCTGGATGTCAGCAGCAGCAGCAAGCAGTCCGCGTTTCTGGGCCCGATCTCGCACGATGCCGGCGTTACGCGCGATGGAGACCGCGCTCGGCGCGTTCTGCGTGAGTGCGTTGAGGTACGGCATTCCACCGACGTCGTCCGCTTTCCCCTTACCGCGCAGACGCTCAAACAAGCTGACGATGTCCGCCCCTTGGCCGTTGGCGATCATGTCGACAATCTCGACAAAGATCGCGCGGTGGTCGCCGCGATAGAAGTGTTCCGTCCGCAGGTCACCGATCCGGTCGATCGAATCGTTGTCTGTTGATTTCCACCGAATCTTGACCCACCGTTTTCATCTAAATCTGACCCACCCCGAGACAGCGTAGTACATCTATTCCGGTGTGGATAACTCCTCACTGCCTGCTGCTTTTGCTGCTCTCTTTCTG